>NZ_JACHZO010000001.1:0-828498 GCF_014193575.1 Rhizobium sp. BK289 | reverse complement strand
CCGGCATCCCAAATCCCATCCGAGATGAAATGATGTAGGCGGTCGTAGCGATCAGGTGCCAGACGTTCCGCCATCGGCTCGATACTCTTGCGATCGCCAGGTCCGATGAGGCCCGAAATATAGACCGGGCACATCTGCCGCCGCTTCTTGTGACCAAGCTTCTCGACGAACGGCTTCAGCCAATCTGCCAGCGCAACATCCAGTTCCGACATCTCGCGCACCCCTGTGAAAGTGCCCAAGATGGCCCATCATCGTAAATGACCGGTTAATCTGCCAAAGTAGTGTTAGTCTTTGGTGATGAAATCCACGAGCACGATGGCGTGATTGTGCTCGCTGTCTTTCGCACCGTAAAGAAGCGTCGCAGTCGATTGTCCGATCTCGTCTTTAAGCTGATCCACCGCTTTGGCGTTCTTCTTGAGTTCATCCTGATAGCGATGGCGAAACTCGTTCCATTTGTTCGGATCGTGAGCGAACCACCGCCGCAGATCAGCGCTTGGTGCGACGTCCTTCAGCCAGACGTCGATATGGGCATCGCTCTTGGCTATGCCGCGGGGCCATAATCGGTCGACAAGGATACGCTTGCCGTCATGCTTGTCTGCAGGTTCATAAATTCGCTTGATGCGCACGGACATATCGGATCTCCGCCTTCAGCAGATGTCGCCACGAGAACGCCACAGGCATCTTATGCCTGTGCGCGGCGTAGCTCCGTCGGTGATTGCCCAAATAGCCTTCGGAACAATCTGGCAAAGTGCGACGCACTGTCAAAGCCCACTTCAAGTGCAATTTCGATGAGCGGCGCCTGCGTCTGAAGAACCAGTTGCTTGGCGCGCTCCATGCGAATGCGCGTGTAGACAGCTCCGGGAGACGTCTTCATTTCCTCCAGGAATAGGCGCTCGAGTTGTCGCCGAGACAGGCCGACGGACGCGGCAAGATCTTCGGTCGGCACGACGTCCTCGATATGGCTTTCCATGGTGATGAGCACGGCTTTCAGACGCGGGTCCTGGCATTCGATGGCGAGCGGCTTGCGCGGCTGGATATCCAGGCCGGATCGAGCCCGCTCGATCTGCAGCACTTCTAGAGCATTTCGTTCGGCATCCCTGCTGATATGCCGTCTGACAAGGAAGGCCGCCATATCGGCAGCGCTGCTTCCGCCGGCACACGATCCGCGGCTGCGATCGAGATTGAACAGGCGGTCGGAACGAACCGGATTGTCGGGAAATTGCTCTCGATAGGCCTGGTAGTGCAGCCAGCTGACGCAGGTCTGGTGTGTTTTCATCAGGCCGAGGCGCGCCAGAATGAAGGTGCCGGTGCAAACGCCGATGAGCGGGATTTTTTGAGCCGCGGCCTTCTTCAAATAATCGGCGGTCTGATTGTCTATCGTGATGTCCGTGTTCAAAAGTCCACCGACCACGACGATGTAGTCAAACTCCCGCGGCTCGATAAAGTCCGATGTCGGTGCGACCTGAACCCCGCAGCTGGAGGTGATGAGATGCCGTGTGCTACCCAACACCTGCCAGTCGGCCAGGACCCTGCCGGACTTATCGGCCTCATCGCTCGCCAGTCTTAGCGTATCGATAAACAGCGCGAAGGCGGAAAGGGTAAACGATCGCGCGAGAATAAATCCGACCTTCAAAGGACCATGCTTCAATTCATGCTTGCCGGATTTCATCTAATGCCTCGCCTGATCAAGCCCTTCTACTTGATCTGGAAACCATACGCCAAGGGATAACGATCGTCGACGAAGATCGTATTGTGACCGACGATCCGCGCGCATCCGCTAACGCTCGGCTTGATGCCCTTGAAGTGCCCGATGTCGGCCTCGGCTCTCGAATTCGCACGATTTGATCCGCTTGGAGCGGGCGGCGCCTCTATTGGATTGCCGTTCCCTTTTTGAATAGGCAATGTGGATAGCGATGATGGTAGTCCGTTTGATGAAACATGGAACGATATGAGCGTATCGCATTTGGAGAGCAGCGGTCTGCGCAAGACCAGGCTCTATGAGGAGCTTCACGGGCGATTGAAGGCCGAGATCTTGGCGGGAGCCGTGCCGGATGGACTTGTGGTGACGGAGGCGGCACTTGCCGGCCTGGTCGGCAGCAGCCGCGCGCCGGTGCGCCAGGCGCTGCAGCTGCTGCTTGAGGATGGTCTTATCGCCCGGTTCGATGGCCGAGGCTTTATTGTCGGGGTGCCGGGAACACCGCCGAAACGGGTTAAGCTCGACAATTATCTCGGCAACTTGCTTGATGAAAACAGCGGCAGGCCCGCATTTGCCTGGCAGGCGCTTTATGAAGATGTCGAGCGCATCGTCGTCCATCGCTCCGTCTTCGGTCGTTATCGCATCAATGAAAACGAATTGGCGCGGCATTTCGGCGTCGGGCGCGGGGTGGCGCGCGATGTGCTGCTAAAGCTCGAGACGCTCGGCATTACCGAGAAGGACGACAATTTTCGCTGGTCGATCGTACCGCTCGACGCTCAGCGCATCCGCGACCTATATGAGGTTCGCGAGCAGATCGAGCCGGTGGCGCTCGCCAGCGCCTTGGATGGACTTTCCAGCGACCACGTCGAGGCGATGCTTGCGCGGCTGTCGCAGGCGCTTGCGGATTATCCCGATGTCACGGCCTCGACAATGTACGAACTCGAGCTCGATCTTCATCTGCGCAGCCTGCAGGCCTGTCCGAACAAGGAATTCCTGAATATTCTGAAGCGGACGCATTGTATCCTGACGTTGAGCAAGCACATCGTCGGTAGTCGCATCAAGAGGCCGGACCATGAGCCGTTTCTTGCGGAACATATCGGCGTGTTCGAGATGGTGCAAAAGCGCGACGAACAAGGGCTGCGGAAAGCCATGCGCGATCACATAAGCAATTCGCAGCCTAATGTGCAGGCGCGTGCCGCCTATATCCGCGAGCACTACCAGCCGGACGAATACAGCTTCATCACCTGATTTTGACGGCGTCAGGTAATGGCGCCGACCTGCCAGGGAACGAATTCATTGTCGCCATAGTCGAAGGTTTCGCTCAGCGTCTTCTTGCCGGAGGCGACAGCGATGATTTCCTCGAAGATCCGTTCGCCGGCCGCCTCGATCGTGTCGTCGCCGCTGACGATGTCACCGCAGTTGATATCCATATCCTCGCGCATATGGTTGTACATCTCGGTGTTGGTGGCGATCTTGACGCAGGGTGCCGGTTTGAATCCGGACACCGATCCCCGGCCGGTGGTAAAGCAGATCACATTGCAGCCGCCGGCCACCTGGCCGGTGACGGCAACGGGATCGTAGCCGGGGGTATCCATGAAGACGAAGCCGGGTTCATCGACGATCTCCGAATATTCGTAGACGGCCTTCAGCGGCATGGAGCCGCCCTTGGCGACCGCACCGAGCGACTTTTCGAGGATGGTCGTCAATCCGCCGAGCTTGTTGCCGTAGGATGGGTTGTTGTTGAGTTCCGCGCCGTTGCGGCGGGTATAATCGCGCCACCAATCAATTCTGGAGAGCAGCTTTTCGGCGACTGCGGGCGTGACCGCTCTGCGCGTCAGCAGATGTTCCGCGCCATAGATCTCCGGCGTTTCCGCCAGAACCGATGTACCGCCATTGCGCACGAGAAGATCGGAGGCATAGCCGAGCGCCGGATTGGCCGAAATTCCCGAATAGCCATCGGAGCCACCGCATTCCAGGGCGAGCTTGATGCCCGAGAGGGGCTGAACGGTGCGCTTGGCTGAGTTCACCTCGGGCAACATGTCCTTGATCATTTCCGAAGCAGCCGCGATCGTTTTGCGGGTACCGCCGAGATCCTGGATCGTCATGGTGCGCAGCCGGTTTCCTTCCTCGAGCTTGTAATGTTCGAGAATGGGCGCGATCTGATTGGTTTCGCAGCCAAGGCCGATCATCAGGATGCCGCCGAAATTCGGATGACGGGCGTAACCCTGCAGGGTGCGGGCGAGATAGCGATAGCCTTCAGACTGGGTATTGATGGCGCAACCGCCGCCATGGGTCAGTGCCACCACGCCGTCGACATTGTCGAAGCCGTCCAGGCCTCCGGTGCGATTGAAATGCTCGGCGATATATTTTGAGACGGTCGCAGAGCAGTTCACCGTGGTGATGATGCCGATAAAGTTGCGCGTGCCGACACCGCCTGCTCCGCGATCGAAGCCCATGAAGGTCCGACAGTCCTCGCGCGGCAGCATGCCCGTCTCTTCGATATCGACGCTGAACTGGTAGGGGTGTTCGGATTCGATGACTGCCAGGTTCTGCAGATGGACATGGCCGCCGGCCGGAATGAACTGCGTCGCAACGCCGATCGGCTGGCCGAATTTGCGGATTTCCTGGCCCGACTGGATGTCGCGGACTGCAACCTTGTGGCCGCGCGGGATCTGGTCTGCAGCAATCAAGCCGTCGATGCCGGTGGCGCTGCCGGCGCGGATCATCACGCGGGCAACCGCGACATCGTCGATGGGATTGAGCAGGATGACAGGCGAAACGGCGGACATGAGAAATTCCGTATGGTTGGATTAATGTCTATTGCTAGCAATAGACAATTATTCGGTAGAAGACGTCAAGCGTGATCGACGCCGGCGGCAAATTCTGTCACTCAATCGTGGGGCTGGCGGGCGAGCCAGCCGGTAAGATCGGTTTCCGCCCGCTCCAGAGCACTATGATTGAGCAGCTTTCTGAGAAACGCCACGGCCACGGCGCGGGCTCTTAGGTTGAAACGGCTGTCGTCGTCCTGATTGCCGAGCGGCTGATAGACCCCGAGCTTGATGTAGAGCTGCTGTAATCGATTTTGAACGCTGCGCACTGAGAGATTGCGCCTTTGGGCAATGGCGCGGTCGGTCAATCCCAGTGCGATATCGACCAGGATCTCATATTCGGCTTCGGTGAAGCCGTTGACATTTCCAAGGCTTCTTTGCTGCATGCCACGCACTTCGCGGTCGATCACGCACTGGCTCTCGATGAAGATGCTGCGCAGCGCCAGCTTCAACCTGTCATCTGAAGCCGATTTCAAAACATAGCCATAGACGGCACCGGCCGGCACGATGCGGGAGACGCCGCGAACATAGGCTTCATCGGAATAGTTCGACCAGAAGAGGATACGCGTCTCCGGCCGCTCCTTCCATATGGTGCGCGCCGCCTCGATGCCGTTGCGCTGGCTCATCTGCAGATCCATGACGATATGGGCAGATTTGCAATCCCGCGCCAGCCGTTCGCCGCTGTTGCCGTTTTCGGCTTCCAGCACGCCATCGCATTCGGGAAGTGCGGCTCGGATTGCTTCGTTGAGATAGGAGCGATGAAGCGGATCGTCCTCGATGATCAGAACCTTCATGCCGCGGCTCCTCCCACCGGCTGCGCCTTGGCGGGCAGGGTGACGCTGACCAATGTTCCTCCGGATGCGCCGGCCGGTTTGATCGCAAAGCGTGCCGAGATCAGCCGCGCGCGGGTCCGCATATTTTCGATGCCGCCACCTGACGGCCTGCGGGCATTTCCAAGTCCAAGACCGTCATCCGTGACGTCAATGGTCACCGCGCCCCCGGCCGCTTTCAGGTGAACATCAATGTTGCTGGCATGGGCATGGCGTATGGCGTTATTGATGGCCTCCTGCGCGATGCGGAAAAGGGCAATGGAAACTGGCTGTTCGAGGCAGTCGATGGCGCCGCCGGTCTCGTCTTTCAGCGTCCAGGCCAAAGTGGCGCCGCTCTCCTGAATCGACCGCTCAAGATGGTTTTCCACCGCTTGCGCAAAGCCGAACAGCTGAAGGACCGAGGGCTTGGCCTCCTCGATGATCTGGCGAAGATCGTGCATGCTATGCTGCAAACCGCGAAAAAGCGGTTCAAGAGCCTCACCGGTGACATCGGGCTGGCTGGCAAGCCTCTCCAGCCGGCGGGAGAGGCGGGTCAGATCGGCCAGAATCTGATCGTGCAAATCCATGCCGATACGTTGCCGCTCGGCCTCCAATGCCTCAGTCAATTTCAGGGCACCGAGGCGAAGACCTTCTTCGCGGGCGCGGGCTTCGGCTTCGACGATGGCCGAGAGCTTAGCCTGGTCGGCGGCACGGATGGCGAAGAAATGGGGTGCCAGCAGATCGGCAATGACGCGGGCGCTTTCGACATGCTGCATGGTGTAGAAGCCGGTCTGATGGCTCGAGCAGGAAAGCGCGCCGATAACGTGCCCCTGTACTTTCAGTGGTACGTGCACGCGGCTATGCAGCGATTGGTGAAAGATCGGGTGTGAAAAAGCGCCCTGGAAATGGAACTGCGGGTCGCTCCAGGCATCGTCGGTCAGCAGATAATCGCTCTCGCCCCAGAGAAGCGTGCGGATGGGGCTGTTGCTGACCGGCGCCGGAAACCGGCGTCCCCAATCGGTTTCGAGCCCGCTCTCGTAGGCCGTGTGAAATTGCTCGTCCACCAGCAGGATACAGACGTCGAGATGATCGTGCGGGATCACGTGGCTGATTTCGGCTGCGACTGCTCGGATGACGGAGTGAAAGTCGAGCTGGCCGGCGAGTAGCCTCGATATGTTGAGATAGTGGTCGAAGACCGATTGCGGCGCCAGATCGCGCAAGGCACGCCCTCCCAGGCAATGCGTCGACCGCTTCTCCTCCGGTCGATCGCAGCATAAGGATTTCCGACGCTATTAAGCGCCGATCCGAGCCGTTCGTCCTGCGGGCTTGCGCATTTTTTCTGCGGGATCCCGCAAGGTCCCGCAGCTTAAGCGCCTGTACAATCGAAACAATCTCGGACATCCTGTTTGTACTGACAGGGGAACCTTCAGTGCAAATATTATTTTCGGTCGTTCGTTGAGGAGCGCGCTCGAAAATCTTGGCCTGGAAGAGGAAGTACGGGCTCATTGGGAGGAAAATATGAATATTGCCAAGATGCTGCTGGCATCCGCCGTCATCGCCTGCGTTGCCGTGCCGGGTTCCGCTTTTGCTGATACATCATCCAAGAAAATTGCGTTGTCGAACAATTACGCCGGCAATTCCTGGCGCCAGGCCATGCTGACCAGCTGGCAGAAAGTCACGGGCGAAGCCGTGAAAGCCGGCGTGGTGGCTGCCGCCGATCCGTTTACGACGGCGGAAAATCAGGCAACCGAACAGGCAGCGCAGATTCAGAACATGATCCTGCAGGGCTATGACGCGATCGTCATCGACGCCGCGTCGCCGACGGCGCTGAACGGTGCGATCAAGGAAGCCTGCGATGCCAAGATCGTCGTCGTTTCCTTCGATGGCATCGTCACCGAACCCTGCGCCTGGCGCATCGCCGTCGACTTCAAGGGCATGGGCGCCAGCCAGATCGAGTATCTCGCCAAGAAGATGCCCAAGGGCGGCAACGTCCTCGAAATTCGAGGCCTTGCCGGCGTTTCCGTCGATGACGAGATTTCCGCCGGTATCCATGCGGCTGCCGCCAAATATCCGCAGTTCAAAATCGTCGGCTCCGTGCACGGCGACTGGGCGCAGGACGTCGCGCAGCGCGCCGTCGCCGGCATCCTGCCGAGCCTTCCGGATATTGCCGCGGTCGTGACGCAGGGCGGCGACGGCTACGGTGCTGCACAGGCATTCGCCGCTGCCAAGCGCCCTATGCCGACGATCGTCATGGGCAATCGTCAGGACGAGCTTGCCTGGTGGAAGAAGGAGAAGGATGCCAGTGGTTATGAAACCATGTCCGTCTCGATCGCCCCCGGCGTTTCGACGCTTGCCTTCTGGGTGGCGCAGCAGATCCTCGACGGTCAGCAAGTGAAGAAAGATCTGGTCGTGCCGTTCCTGCGCATCGATCAGGACAATCTCGAAGCCAGCCTGGCCACCACGCAGGCGGGAGGCGTCGCCAATGTCGAATACACGCTCGATGACGCCAAGAAGGTCATCGCCGCAGCGAAGTAATCCATATCGACAAGCAAATGAAGGCCGGTGCCGCCGATAGAGGGCGGCGCCGGTTGGATACAACGCCCGGCCGGACGATCCATGATTGCAGTCAAAGACAATAGTTCGATGAAGGAAGACACCGAGCCGCATGCCGTCGTCTCGGCGAGAGGCATCAAGGTGCATTTCGGCGCGGTGAAGGCGCTCGATGGTGCCGATCTGACCATTCACGCCGGCGAATGCATCGGCCTTGTCGGTCACAACGGTGCCGGCAAGTCGACGATCGTCAACGTCATCAATGGCGGTCTTAACCCGCATGAGGGAACGATTACCTACGACGGCAACGACAAGGCGCACGGCATCAATGCCGCACGGGCATACGGCATTCGTTGTGTCTTTCAGGAGCTGTCTCTTGCTCCCAATCTGACCGTTGTCGAGAACATGCGGGTCGTTCATCACGGTCTTTCCGGCTGGAACTGGCGCCGGCAGGCGGCTGGGATCGTACGCGCCAAGCTCGACGAGATTTTTGCCGGCCACAAGATCGATGTTATGCGCAGCGTCGGTGAGCTTTCCATCGCCGAACGGCAGATGGTGGAGATTGCGATCACCTTCTGCACCGTCGGTCAGAAGCCGAAGCTGGTTATTCTCGACGAGCCGACCTCATCGCTGGATGCCGGATTGGCCGAGCAATTGATGACCTATGTGCGGGCATTCGTGCAGGCAGGCGGCGCGGTGATGCTGATCTCGCATATTCTCGGCGAGATTCTTTCGACGGCGAGCCGCATTCTCGTCATGAAGGATGGCCGCGTCGTCGCCGATCGCGCCGCCCAGGACTTTAATGTCCGAAGCCTTGTCCAGGCCATGGGCAGCGTCGTCAAGGAACAAGACCGCAAGCACGGGAATGAGGAGCGTACCGCTACACCTCCCATCCTCACCTTGCCGTCGCGCAGGGGCAGGGGCCTGACCTTCGAGGTCCGAAAGGGGGAGGTTGTCGGACTTGCCGGACTTGCCGGTCATGGCCAAACCGACATGCTGCTCGATCTCCATCGCTCCTTGTCGGGCAATTGGCTGCCGGGCAGGCGGGAGAATATTACCTTCGTCGCCGGCGATCGCAGCCTGAACGGAACCTTTCCTCTGTGGAGCATCTTGAAGAACCTGAGCATCGCATCGCTCGGTGATCTCTCGAAGATGTCGCTCGTCAACAAGGAGAGTGAGAAAAGCCTCGGAGCCGAATGGAAGGGTCGCATCGAAATCCGCACGCCAACGATGGAAAACGGCATCCTGTCATTGTCCGGCGGCAATCAGCAAAAGGTCCTGTTTGCCCGCGCGCTTGCGACGACGGCACCGATCGTGCTGATGGATGATCCCATGCGCGGTGTGGATATCGGTACCAAGCAGGAGGTCTATCGCATCCTGAACGATGAGGCTTCAGCCGGCCGGACCTTCATCTGGTACTCCACTGAAATGGATGAAATCCGCCTTTGCGACCGTGCCTATGTCTTTCGAGACGGCGTCATCGTTGCGGAACTGGTCGGAGAGGAAATCACGGAGGAAAACGTGCTGGCAGCGTCCTTTGCCGGAGAGGGCGCATGATCCGTCCATCGTCCACCACCTTGCGCCTGCTTATCCCCGCGCTGTCGCTTGCTGTCTTGCTGATCGCGGTCTTCTATCTCCAGCCGCGGGCCATGAGCTATATCGGGCTCAATCTGCTCTTCAATCTCGCCGTCCCGATTGCGCTCGCGACGATCGCCCAGATGATGATCATGTCGGTGAACGATCTCGATCTGTCGATGGGAACATTCGTCAGCTTCACCGCTTGCGTGGCGGCGACCTATCTTCATTCGTCACCGCTCCTGGGCATCCTCATTCTCGCCGCGGCAATCGCCGTTTACGCCATCATAGGGGTGATCATCTATGTCAGGGACCTGCCGTCGATCGTCGTCACCCTCGGCATGAGCTTCGTCTGGGGCGGCTTTGCGGTGCTGCTGCTTCCCGCGCCGGGTGGCACGGCGCCCGACTGGGCCCGCTGGCTGATGACCTCGAAGCCACCGTTGGTTCCTATGGCGATCGTTGCGAGCGTCGTCATCGCGCTGATGTCCCACCTGATCGTCATGCGCTCTTCCTTCGGCGTGCTGATCCGTGGCGTCGGCGGCAATCAACGTTCGCTTGAGCGGGCCGGCTGGTCCGTCGTCGCCCTGCGTGCGGCAGCCTATGGGCTGGCCGGCCTCTTTGCGGTGCTATCGGGCATCGCGCTGGTCGGGCTTACCACCTCGGCGGATGCAAATATCGCGTTGCGCTATACGCTTCTGTCGATTGCCGGCGTCATCCTTGGAGGCGGGGAATTCATAGGCGGCCGCGTTTCCCCGATAGGGGCCGTAATCGGTGCACTGACCCTGACCTTGGCAGGTTCGTTCCTGTCGTTTCTGCGGATCTCGCCGGATTGGCAAATCGGTGCCCAGGGCGCCATCCTGATCATCGTGCTGGCGCTACGGCTCTTGCTCAACCGCGTTGAAAAGCGGGAGAAACAATCATGATCGCTTTTCGCGTGCTTGGCCGGAAGCCCTGGATCTGGTCCTTCTTCGCCACCATCATCGTTTGGCTCGTCACCGTGCTCTTCACGGGCGGCGCGAGCTCCATCGGCCTCTCGCAGGCAGCGCTGACCTTCGCCGCTTTTTCCGTGATCGTCGGCATCGGCCAGATGTTCGTCATTACGCTCGGACCGGGCAATATCGATCTGTCGGTACCTGCCACGATGACGCTTGCCGGCACGGTCGCGCTCAAGCTGATGAATGTCGAGGACGGCATGATCGTGCCCGGTCTCTTGGTGTCGATCCTCATTGGCCTTGGCATCGGTATCGGCAATTATGCCCTGATCAAGCTTTTGCGCATCCCGCCCATCATCGCGACACTCTCGATGAGCTTCATCGTCCAGTCGACCGCCATCTGGAGCAATCGCGGCCTGCGCATCAAGCCGCCGGATCAACTGGCCGATTTCACCACGTCCGGTTTCCTCGGTGTGCCGAATGTCGCGATTGTCGCTCTTCTGCTCTCGGTCGTTGCCTGGGTGCTTTTGGAGCGGACGATCTATGGCCGCTGGATATCGGCAATCGGGCAGAGCATGTTCGCGGCGCGCATGGCGGGCATTCCTGTCGACGGAACACGGCTTGCAACCTATGTGCTTTGCGCTGTGCTCGCCTCGATCTGCGGCTATCTGCTCGCGAGTTTTTCCGGCGGCGCCGCTTTGAACATGGGGGCCGAATATCTGCTGATGTCGATCGCCGTCGTTATCATCGGCGGAACGGCGGTCGCCGGCGGCGATTCGAACGTGCCGGGCATATGGGGCGCGTCGCTTTTCATGTTCCTGGTGGTCTCGATGCTGAACACCTACGGCTTCGGCGCCGGGCCGAGGCTCATTCTGACCGGCCTCATCATCATTGCCGTCATTCTCGTTGCAGGCGGCCGCCCCATCGGCGGGCGCTGACACTGTTCTCCAGCAGTTTTAGGACAATCAAATGTCGAACGACTCCTCGTCCCTTTACGAAATCTACGATACCCGTTTCCGGAACCTCATTGTTCCAAGTGCCGGGCTGGAGGAGCTTTATTCGGACTGCCGCTGGGCGGAAGGACCTGTCTGGTTTGCCGATACCGGATGCCTGATCTGGAGCGACATTCCCAATGAGCGCATGCTGCGCTGGGTGCCGGGCGGCGGCGTCTCGATCTTCCGCGCGCCGTCGAATTTCGCCAACGGCAACACGCGCGACCGGCAGGGGCGATTGATATCCTGCGAACATGGTGGCCGCCGGGTCACACGCACGGAAATCAACGGTTCGATCACGGTGCTTGCCGACAGCTACAAGGGCAAGCGCCTGAATTCGCCGAACGACGTGATCGTTCGTTCCGACGGATCCATCTGGTTCACCGATCCGACCTATGGCATCCTGTCGAACTACGAGGGCTACAAGGCGGAGCCAGAGCAGGCGACCCGCAACGTCTACAGGCTTCATCCGTTGACAGGCGAATTGGACGTCGTCGTCGACGATTTCCGCCAGCCGAACGGCCTGGCATTTTCTCCCGACGAGACGAAGCTCTATGTTGCCGACTCCGCCGCCAGCCACGACATCAGCGCCCCGCGCCACATCCGCGTCTTCGATGTCGTCGATGGGAAGAAACTCGCAAACGGCCGGGTCTTCTGCAACATCGATACCGGCATACCGGACGGTTTCCGCGCCGATATCGATGGCAACATCTGGACCAGTGCCGGCGACGGCATCCACTGCGTCGCGCCTGACGGCACCCTGATCGGCAAGATCAAAATACCCCAGACGGTCGCCAATCTGACTTTCGGTGGTCCGCGCCGCAATCAGCTGTTTATCACTGCGACGCAATCGCTTTATCGGATCTACACGACGGCGACCGGGGCGCAGGTGCCGTGAAGGCGCACTTGTTTGTGCTTGCCAGTGGGGCTGGTGATACCGCTGGCCTCAATAATCCCCCCCCGGCTGCGGATGCTTGGCGAGCATGAGGTCTCTAAGTCCGCGGCTGCCGTCGCGGTTGCCGGTGGCGGCGACGGCGGTGAAGATGCGTTCGGCGTCGTCGTACATTTTGAGATTGAGATAGCAGTATCCGCGTAGCACCATGAGATCGACCCGCTCCTGTTGCAGTTGCGCGCGCTGGTCGAGATAGAGCAGCGTCTCGTGATAGCGTTTGCCCGAGAAGGCTGACAATGCCCGATCGGAGAGTATCGCCACCTGCAGTTCGGCGGCACGTTGGTGGCTCATCGAGGCCTTGGTCGCGGCAACGGCCGCATTGTTGGCGAGGCCGGCGCGGAGATAGGCGAGGCTCTGGCCATAGGCGGCCTCTTCCCGGGATTTGGGATCGGCATTGTTCAACGCGACGCCGAAGGCTTCCACCGCCTCCATCGGCCGATTGAGGTTCATCAGGCACCAGCCGCGCGACAAGGCATTGGCCGGTGTGAGCAGCTCTGCATTGGTTGTGGTCGCGCATCCGGACGGCTGTCGCGCTGCGCGCGCAGCCGTTCTCGTGCGGGGTGTCGGTTCGGCATAGTCGACGGACGGGGCTCGACGAGCAGGCGTGAGCGGCTGCGTGGCATTCGGCGCGTTGACGTTAGATTGCGCCATGGGGGCTTGAGTCGCCGCTTGAGGAGTGACCGGCGCTGTATATTGCGGGCTACCCTGTTGTGTTGTCTGGGACGTTCCTTGCGGTGATGCCTGCTGTATTGTCTGCGCCGCCTGGTTGGGAGAGGGCAATGGTGCCGAGGCAGGTGCGCGCGGCGCCGGCTCACCGAGAACGGCGATGCGCTGCGAGCGGCCGGCCCAAAGCCGTTGGATCTCGGCGACACCCTGCCGGTCATTCAACTGATCGCGTGTGATTGCGAGGCCATAGGCGGAAGGTTCGTCATCCGGTTTCCAGCGCAGCGCCGTCTCGAACCAGCGGGCGGCCGCCTGCGGCTGATTGAGCGTGCGGGCATACCAGCCGAATTGCTGCGCCGTCGGCACATATTTCTCCTTCACGATCTCAGCGGCAACACGCTGCAGCACGTCCTCGCCAAGATTGGCGGGCGGTTGCAAGGCCATCAGATTGGCGGTCGCAGCGAGATACGTCGCCATCGCATCCTTGGATTCGTTGCGCCATTTGTACATGACGTCTTCGGCTTCCTGCGGCTTGTGATCGGCGATCAGAACCAGTGCCAGGCCCTGCGAGATCGTTGCGGAATCCTTTTTCTCATGTGCTGCTTTGAACCATTGTTCCGCATCGCCGTAGTTGCTGCGCCGCAGATAGTACCAGCCGAGGAGCGCATCATCCGATGCCAGGCCCTGGCTGCGGGCGATACGCTCGACCTGAGACAGATAATCCTGTGCAATGGTCAGCTTCGGGTCTTCATTGCCCTGGGCCACGAAACGGCGGGCAAGATCGATCCTTATGCTGTCGAACTCCCGCCCACCATTGCCGTCGGGTTTTTCAAGCGCCAGCAGCTCCTGCATCGGTTGATACGACAGCAGGCTCGCGGCCTTCTGAATGGTGGCAATTCTTTCCTGCGGGTTGGTGCAGGTCTTTAGAATATATTTGTAGGCATCCTGGCCGCGCGCGGCGCGATCCGTGCGGATGAAGGCTTCGGCAACGCGCCAGAGGATGTCGATGTCGCTGCAGGTCAGCAGGCTTGGCGTATTGGCGCCGACGGCGATCACGGTCGCGTATTGCTTGAGGTCGGAGGCGTTGACAAGGCGGGTGCGGGCTTCCGCTATCTCGAGGCGCTCAAGGAGATCAGTGGGCGGCTGCCAGCCGGTTTCGGCCGTCTGGCGATCGGCAATGGCCTTGCGCACCTCTGCATAGCGGCCCTCCGAATAGAGCTGCCACATGGCCTCGAGCTGCTTGTCGCCATTTTGCGGGACGGCCAGCGGATCGGCGGGCGGCGTCCAATTGGGATAGAGCGCCTGCAGGCGCGAGATCTCGGCCTGTAGCCTTGCCTTGTCGCCACGGCTGGCAAAATAGCGCAATGCGCTTTCATCCACCTTGGGCGGGTTACTGCCTGGTTGAGCCTCGCCCTGTTGCTGCGAGGATGGCTGCGGCTGTGATTGCGATGGCGGCGTGGTCTGTGCGACGACGTCCGGTTCGGCCGAGCCCGCCTGCTGCGTGCTCGAAGGCTCGGAGAGAACCGCAGAAGGCGCGTTTGCCTGTATGTGATCGGCAAGCGCCCGCAGGTCGACAGGCTGTTCGGGGGTGTCGCCCCGCGCCATCTCCCCAGCGAGCGCGATCTGCGGTTCCAGGCGACTGGATTTTGCCAGCCTGATCTTGTCCTCAGGCGAGTCATGATCCTTCGTCGCGAGCGTGAACCCCGCCATGGCGACGGCCATGAAAGCCATGATCAAGGTGGACTTTATAAACACTCCGGGTGTTTCTCCGCGATGAAAGCCAGGCTCAGCAGTTGCAAGGTGGCTGGATAGTAAAGCGATGGTGCGAACTGCCTGACCGAAGCTGGCAGTTTTGTTCCGTTCACCACACACGCCACAACATGGTTAACAATTTCATAACCGGGATCGGAAAGCAGGTCCTTCGGCTTGCCGGTTGTAAGGTCGATCGTCGCCGGCACATCTCCCTCGACACTCATGCCTTGCCGCAGACGCGTGAGCAGGGCTTTGTCGTCTATGCCAGCTCGCGCCAGGTAGAGCGGGATCCTGACGGCATTATAGCCGAATTCCGCCTCGAAGCCGTCGGCGGGCTCCGGCTTGGCCCTCAGGCTGATCCAATCGGCCGGGAGCTTGCGTGGGCCGAACTGTATCGTGTGCAGCAGGGCCAGACCATCGTCGCTCAGCTTCCGCCAGCGATCGGAAGGCGCCAGCAGGGCCATGACGGGAAACGCTTCGAAGATCCAGTAGGACGGATTGATGACGGGGCCATCCTTGCGCCCAGGCGGCAGATACCCATCCACACCCGGGATGAGCAGCGTCCGCCCTCCGGAATTGACGACTACATGCGAGAGAATTGCCTTGGCCATATTCGCCGCCGCCTGCAGGTAATCCTTCCTGTCCCAGGCCGATCCCGCAAGCGCCAGGGCATAGGCGATCAACAGGTCGCCATCGGAGGCGTCATTCGTGTCGGTGACGTGAGGTGTGACCGCCGGATCCCATTTCCAGACGGCGAGACCATCGTCGCGGAGCAGGAGTTCCGTGCGGGTAAAATACCAGATCTGCTCGAAATCAGCCTGGCTATTGGCAAGATAGGCAAGAAGGAGACCGTAGCCTTGCCCTTCGCTGTGGCTGACACCATTATTGCCATTGTCGATGATACGGCCGTTCTGATCGAGAAACTTCGCTTTATAGGCAGCCCAGGCTTGCGCATCGATCGCTGCGCGCTGAGCGGCGACCGGTTGGGCCACCATCAGGGCGGTTGCGGTGCAGATCGCAAGAAGGGAGCGCCAGCCTCTCATTCACGCCTGCCGATCTTGGAAAGGACGCTCGCCGTGCTGACGCCGAGCAGAAAAGAGGCGGCTACAAAAAGAAGTGCGTAGGACAGGATGTTGCTGGAAAGCCAGTTTGCAGCGATCAATCGATAGTTTGTCAGCGACCAGGGCTGGGTTGTGACAAAGGTGAAGCGGCTGATAGGGACCGTATCGATCTTTCCGGTCTTGCCGGAATAGACGGTGATGCGACCGCTGATCTCAGGCCAGGTGCTCTGCATGGTCATTGCCTCGACACCGGAGCGCAGGTCTTGGGCGCTCGGTGCGGTCACGGCGGTCCAGGTTGCATCATTGGTCGGATTTGCCTCCTGGGCGATCAGAAGGCTGTTGGCGTTCGATGGCGTGAACACCTGCTCCGAGCTGGGCATGAAGCGCAGCGAGCTCAGCGTGATATCGAAATTGCGATGCATCCATTGCTGGAAATGTTCCATCTGCCCCTGCAGCAGTCCGCCGCTGATACGGGAGCGCCAATCGGCGATCGTCACGGAAGCCTCCGGCGTGCCGGTCTGCCCCGGGGCTGGCGGGCGCCATGCCACCTGGGTCGATGAGGCGATGTTCATTTGCGTGAGGACCGTCGAGGGCAGTTGCGAGACGGAGCCGATGAACAGCGCATTGCTGGACCCGACGGTGTTTGAGGAGACCGTCGGGTCCACGCCGATGGGATGTCCGGCAACGAGCGCCATTCGACCGAGGAGTGTCGCGGCCGCAGATAGCGTGTCGGCATCCGCCCGGTCGATGAAGAGTGCGGTCGGTTCACTGCTGCGATTGTAGGGATAGCCGGTACCGGCAAACGCGGCAAGGTTGGGCCGCTGTGCGACCCTTGCAAAATCCGGCACGCGGAACTGGCTGGTATCGAACAATGCAAAACGCGGTGTCGTGCTCGATGTTGCCGCAGGCGTACAGGCTCGATCCTCGTCTGCGAGCAATATGGCTTCCAGTGTGATTGTGTTCAGGCCCGGCTTGAAATGGCGCATGGTGATGCGGACGGGCAACTGCCGGAAGATGCCGCCTCCGGTCGCCGTGATCGGCTTGGTCGTGGCGATGCTGCCGTTGACGTAGACGTCGATATGGCTGCCCGGCCGCACATCCCTGGCGTAGGCTGCGTCAAGCAGGATGGTGGCTTCCCCATAGGCGTTGGCATAGAAATCGGATGGAATTGCCACATTGAAGCTGGTGTGGAAGCGCCGCCCTGAGAATTCGGTGGTCTTGATGCCCAGCTGCTCGAAGGAAAGGCTGGCGCCGGAGTAGATCAGCGGCGCATCCGGAGCCGACCATCGTTGCGTCACCAGCACATCCCGGCGGGTATCGGGATCTCGGTCGGTCGGAGAAACCACCATATCGATCGCAGAGGAAATCGCCTGCCAGGATGGACCGCTGATAAGCAAAAGCTGCTGACCGCTGCGCGGATCGGTCGCAAACGTCGCCAGAGCTCCATTCTGCGCCGAGGCCGGAACGGCAAAGATCGGTTGCAATTCCGCCGGCGTGCCGACGATAACAGCCATTTTGCCGGAACCGGGCGGGGGCAGTGCGTCCGTATCGAACGAGAAGATCTCGTTCGGCATGCCGCTAAGGAGTGCAAGGCCCTGTGCGAGACGGAGGATCGGCTTGGTCGTTCCGGGTTGTGCGAGCGCCGGCACGACAAGATTGAACTGCGTCTTGCCGGCTCCGTCGACGCCGATCGCGCGGATTGCATCGGTCGTCGACAATTTTTCCGCCTCACTGCTGGCGAAGCTCAGATAGGTTCTCGCGGGATCGATGTCCGACCAGAGCTCGTAGGTCGAGGGGATATCGCAATCGACGCGGTGGCGTTGCGCCGCCTCGAAGATCAGCAGATTGGCGCCGGGTTGCAGGAGCCCGCGCGGGATGTCGAACGTGACATCCGATTCACTGTCGGAAGAGCCGATCTGCTGTTGGTGGACTACGCGATCGTTCAAGAGGACGGTAAGCTGCGATGCCTCCGGAGCAACGACGACGGCGTTCTGATAGGCAAAGCTCAATCTCGCCGGTGCGGCTGCCTGTTCCGGCGTCAGATAGATCGACCAGGACCTGCGATCGGCCTCCCCCTCCAATCGCAATTTGGCGAAGGGAACGACATAACGCCGAAATGGCGTGGGTGCGACAGCGGCTGCCGGTTTTGCCTTCGGCATTGTCTGTGGGCTTGTCTGCGCCGGGGCGGCGGGCGTTGTGGCCTGCGGCGCAGCGGTTTGCGGCATGGCGGCGGGCGGCGCCACGACCAGGGGCTGGGTAACCGGTGGAGCAATGGCCTTAGGTACAACGGCCGGAGGAATTGCGGCTGAAGGCGCCGTCGTCTTGGGCCGTTCGGCCTGTGGTACTGTCGTGCGGGGTGTAGTGATCTGCGGCACCGTCGGCGATGCGTCTTTGGGCCGCTCGCCCGACATGTCGAAGGGGGCGGTCTGCGCCTGCGCGGCCGCAGGGCCCCAGAGAACAAGGAGAATAGCAAGAGCAGGAAGGATAAGGGTGGACAGGATACGGTTCATCAGCTTCTCGCCTTCGCCTCCTGCCGCTGCTGGGTGCGATCCGAGCCGACGCCCCTGAAAAGGTAGATCAAACCGCGACTGGTCTGATAGAACGACAGGCTCAGGAACCAGATCGTTCCCCGGATGATGCCGGGATTGCGCCGTCGCGCTTGCTGGAACTTCGTCCATTGGTCGGAATTGGCGAAGACGAGATCGGCGATCAGGCGATGGTCGGCCGCGCCCTTCGGAACATACTGGCATCCAACGGCCGTGATATCGCCCGTTTGTTCGATATTGCGGATCACGACCGACAAGGTCACCATGTCGGCGCCACTATAGGGCTGGAAGCGAATGGTGGCTTCCGAACCGACCTTGATCGGTTCCATCCCCCTGTTGAAGACGTTCAGCCTGGCGCCATGGACGGAAACATCCTCGATGGATGCGGAGTTCCAGTTGCCGTCGGTCCCGAATTCGCTGCGCCGATCCACCCTGACGCGCCGCGAGGAGGCGCGCTCCCCGCGTTCCGAGACGACGCCAAGTGCGCAGCCGGACAGGATAAGGTTGATGAGGTTCCAACCACCGACGACGAGCGTGACATCCGCCTTATAAGGTTCCGCATAGACGCGGTATATGGTGACCGCCAGCGCGATGATCTGAACGGCGAAGATGACGAAAAACGGACGGCTGATCTCCGAGAGCCGGCTGACGGCGATCGATTCGTCCTTGGCAGTGACCTTGAAGGTCGGCTTGCGCGGATTGAGCATGACCGAAACGACGGCAGGCAATAGATGCACCGTCTGGACATATTCATAGAGCTCGGAAATCCATGGCCAGCGGAACGAGCCGTAGAGATAATTCTGCATCATCAGGTTCACGAGCATGTAGGCAAGCGTATAGGCGAGGAACTCGCTGCCCGACGCCGTAAAGATCTCGAGGTCGAAGAACAGATAGAAGAGCGGCGCGAACAGGAAAATGACGCGCGGGAACGGAAAGAGCCAAAAGAGCGTCGACGACATGTAGCAGAGGCGCTGCGGCAGCGTCAGGCCGCGCTTCAGGAGAGGAAAGCGGAAGCGCAGGATCTGCATCATGCCCTGCGCCCAGCGGCTGCGCTGGCCGATGAAGCTTGCAAAGGTCGCCGGCTGCAGGCCGGCAATAAGGGGCTTGTCGACATAAATGCTGTTCCAGCCGGCCCCGTGCAGGGCAAGCGCGGTTTCGCAATCCTCGGTGATGCTGATGCCGCTGAAGCCATTTTGCGATTCCAGCGCCCGGCGGCTGAGCACGGCGGCGGACCCGCAGAAAAAGGCCGCATTCCATTTGTCCAGGCCGCGCTGAATGATGCCGTAGAACATCTCGTTCTCGCTCGGCATGTTGTCGAAGGTGCGCAGGTTGCGCTCCAGCGGATCCGGATTGATGAAGAAATGTGGCGTCTGCACGAGGAAGAGCTTTGGATCGTCCTCGAAATATCCGACCGTTTCGCGTAGAAAATCGCGAGCGGGCGCGTGGTCGGCGTCGAAGACGGCAATCAATTCGCCGTTCGAATGCTCCAGCCCGTTGTTGAGATTGCCGGCCTTTGCATGTTCGTTGCGCTCGCGTGTCAGATATTCGACTTCCAGATCGTCGCACAGCTGCTTGAGCTCATTGTGGCGTGCGATCGCAGCCTGTGATTCCAGAACCTTCGTCGAGTTGCGCTTTTGCGCGGTACCACCGTCGTCCAACAGCCAAACCCTGAGCTTGTCGGGCGGATAGTCCATCGCCTTGGCCGAGGCGAGCGTATTGGCAAGCAGGTTGGTGTCTTCATTATAGGATGGTACGAAGACGTCCACCGTCGGGAAGTTCTGTGTCTTTGCCGCGCGTGCGGTACGCGGGGGCAGGGGTGTCGCGACGATGAAGAGGCTGAGCATCAGCATCGCGACGTTGTACATTTCGGCGAGATAAAGCAGCAGGCCCGGGATGAAGTTTTCCAGCTGGTTGACCGGCGGCAGCGTGTAGGAGGTGCGCCAATAGACATAGCGCAGCACGATGGCGGTGCCGAAGGCGAGGGCGACCAGGCGCCATGTTCCCTGACGCTTGAGAACCTTGATGATGGCCATGATGGTAACGACCACCGTGCCGGCAATCAGCTGGGTTTGAAGGTTGACCGGCAATGTGATCAGCACGATGCCGCATAGCGCTATCACGGCCCATATCAAGATGCTGCGTGCTGTGTGCATCGGTGTCCCTTCAAAGGTATTGCCAGACGCCATCCTGGCGTCCCTAAGCCGTTCCGCCTGCTAGCGGCACTCCTGGGATATGCCAGCTTCTCCGTTACAGTCGGGTAAAGGCACGACGATATTGCTTGCCGTATTGATTGACGGCGGCTGCCCGATCGAGGTTGGCCCGCTTGCACCATTCGTCTGTGGCGGCACACCTTGTCCGTCGGGCAAGGGTACCCGCGGTCCGATCATTGGCGGCAGGGTTGGCTGGACCGGCGGCTGCGGCTGCACCGCGGCCGGGCGGCGGATGACAACGGTGCGCGCTGGTGCGGGGCGGTTCTGGTAGCCGATGCCGATCGGCGCCGCACGATAGGTCGTCGCATCGGGATAGACCAGTTCGCCCGGCTTGCCCAGAACTGCATCGGCTCCGCGCGGCCCGCCGAAGGGGTTCAACGCGGCACCGGCAAAATGGCCGGCGATCGTATAGCCATAGACGGTGCTCAAGAGCTGGCGTTCGGTCGCATGGGCGTCGCAGAGCCGGATGCGCACCTGCACCATGCCGAAATTGCGTTGCTCCTGCGAGGGGGCAAAGCCGGCCTTCACCTGCTGCCAGGCATAGAGACAGGTATCGCCGGCCCTGCTTTGGCCGGAGGCATAGCCAAAGGGACCGTAGCTGTTCTGGACGAATATCGCCGAGCGAGAGAGCCGCACGCCGGGGATTGCAGCCGCCATTTCACGCGCGATCGCGCCCTCGCTGACCGTCTCGAAGGGCCTGCTCCCGAGCCCGGGATTCGAGCCGGTTATGCCGAGAAACTGAACCTTGAGAAAATTCTGGCCGGGAACTGAAGATGAGGTGTAGAGCGAGATTGTCTGCTCGACATCTTTCGCGCGCCTGCGCTCCACCACATTGACAATCGCCGGTCCGCCCGGAGGCGGAAAGGCCAGCGCCTTGTCGGCGGCAATGGTTTCCACGCCGATCGACTGGCGAACCTGGCCGGTTGTCGTGCATCCGGCACCGAGGCAAGCCAATATTATCAACGCTATCGCTTTTGAAAAATGCATCTCGGGATCGCGGCAATCGTGTGTGGTCGCATTCATCGCAAATTGCGCGACGCTCTTTAGAATCAAGCCCTTGTATTCAATATAGCAAAGAAAGGTGATTATGGTTAACCAGGGGTTAATTTTGCTTGATCGACTCTCCGAAATGACGGGAAATCCGCGCCGAATACGCCTGTCGCGCCGGCTACGCGAGCAGGCGACGTTGCTGAAGAATGCGGTGAAGCCGCAAGTGGCAAGCGGATGAATTTTCTAACTATTTCATCCTGCGAAATGCGATCTGTACAGCCCGGTTCAAAGCGACCGGAAGCACCGACATATGGTTCTCTCCGGCGTATTCCTCAAAGCTTATAGCTCCTGTGGATGAGGTCAGCTTAGCCCATCTGTGCGCCATCTCGCGGGCGAGTTCCACCGTGCGCGTGTCCTTTGCGCGTTCCAACCGCTTTTGTTCTTCCGGCGTACCCTTGTGGAAGGGCGCAAGAGTCTCGCCTTCATACTGGCCGGCGGAGAGGTGCAGTTCGATATCGATAGCGTCGTGATACTTATCTAGGAATGCACTCTCGGTCGAAAGAATGGCAGCGTCTTCCCAGTAGATCGCGGGGCTTGCCGAAATCCAGCTGCTGAAAGCAGTTGGTTTCGTCATCAGCGCGTAGAGCACGAAAAGGCCACCGAATGAATGGCCGAAAAGTATCTGACGCGATCGGTCGATCGGAACCTGCTCTTCGACCCAGGGTTTCAGTTCGTTTTCGATCAGCGTCAGGAAATGCTTCCCTCCGCCTGTCCTCACGTCGGGTGTGTCTGGAAAAAATGGTGGATAAACCCGGCCCGGCGGTGGGCTTAGATCCCAGGAGCGGCGAAGCGGATCATACGGCTCGTCCGTGGGATAGCCGATGGCGACGATGACGCCTTCGCCGACATTGGTCCCATTCGGGTAGCTCGCCTGCACCTTCAGCGCATCGACGGAGGTGGCAAAGCAGGCGTTGCCATCCGTCAGATAGAGGACCGGCCATCCCTCCGGCGGCGCCGGCTTGCTGGGGCGATAAAGAAAAATCCTGTGCGGCTGATCGGCATTCTCAAACGTCAGATCGGCAAACGTGCAGCCGCCAAGCGTAACGGGTGCCTGGACACCGGCTGTTTCAGGTAATGACGGTTCGGACATGATTTCTCCGGCTGACCGAATATTTGGAACATCGAATTGCGCGGCGTCCCGACGAAAAGATGATTTTATCCCTCATATTATCGGAGACGCAATCTGACAAGCCACTCAAATGAAGTGGCAATGCAAATTATGGTTGTGCATTTTCTGCCGGCCGTGGACCAGGCAGGCCATTTTGCAACAAGGATTCGGAATTCAGAAAAAAAGATGACTTAATAACTCATGTATTCTTGACGCCGGCTGCACCCGCGAACTAGTTTGCGCCATCTTTTTTCAGGAACGGGCAGGCGAAAAGGGAATATGAAGCAGGGATCGTATAATTATATCAATAACTTGACGCGTCGGAGATTCCACCTTACGGGCAGTGCTACAGCACTTGCCACTGCGCTTGCGCTGGGCGGAAATGCCTTTGCGCAGGATTCCAATGCGGACAGCGGCAACGCGACCAAGCTAGCGCCGATCGTCGTCAGCGGTCAGTCGAGCGATGCAAGCGACAATACGACGATAGCGGCAAAGAAAAGCCAAGGCGCCACCAAGATCAGTACGCCTCTGGTTGAAACGCCACGCTCCGTTTCGGTCATAACCAAAAAGGAGATGGAAGAACGAGGCGCGCAGGATATCATCGAAGCGGTTCGCTATTCTGCCGGCGTCCAGACCGGCTCGTACGGCTTCGATCCGCGTTTTGACCAGATCTATATTCGCGGTAACGACGTCACCACTAATGGCGACTACCGCGACGGATTGCGGCAGCCCTACATGAATTACGGGATGTTCCGAACCGATTCCTATGCGCTCGATCGGGTTGAAGTGATCAAGGGGCCGGTATCGGTGCTCTATGGCGCCGGATCGCCTGGTGGTATCGTCAACAAGATCTCGAAGCTGCCGACGGAAGAAACGATCAGGGAGGTCGGGGTTCTCTGGGGAACGTCGGATCGCGCCCAGACGATGTTCGATTTCGGCGGGCCGGTCAGCAAGGATGACGACACCATGCTGTACCGGATCGTCGGCCTGGCGCGAAAGGGCGACACCAATTTCGATATCGCCGACGACCGCTATTTCATCCAACCTTCCTTCACCTGGAAGCCTGACGATGCGACGAAATTTACGGTCTATGGATCAGCGCAGTCCACCGAGACCGACGCCAATGTCGGCGCACTGACCGGTCCGGACGGTAATGTTCTCAATCTCCGCGACAGCGATCCGGACTATGACTATCAAAAGACTCAGCAGCAGCAGGTCGGCTATCAGTTCGAGCACGAATTCGATGGCGGCTTCACCTTCCGTCAGAACCTTCGCTTCTCGCATCTTGATCTGAAGTCGCGTTATCTCAGCACTTACAGCTGGATCGGCGACGTTGCGCAGCGCGGCGCGACCGCGATCGGCGACAAGATGAATGTCTTCCAGGTCGACAACCAGCTTGAATCCAAATTCGATACCGGCCCTGCTGCCCATACCATGCTGTTCGGTCTCGACTATACCCGCATGAACGATTCGTTCGCATATGGGATGGATGGAACGACCAGCCCCGCCTATGACTTCGATATCAACAACCCTACCTACGGAGTATCGGGTCCGACGCCGGCCTATAATCTCAGCCGGGTCGATGGCAGCCTGCAGCAGTTCGGCGCCTACGCCATGGATCAGATCGAAGTCGACAAGTGGCGCTTCACGCTCGGCGGGCGCCAGACATGGGTCAAGCAGTCGACCGACACCACTATCGTCTCCACTGATACGACCACTGGTGACCGCCTCGACAAGAATGCATTTTCGTACCAGGCCGGCGCCCTCTATCTCTTCGACAACGGCATTGCGCCCTTCACCAGCTATTCGACCTCCTTCAACCCGGTTACCCAGCGATCCGCATCGGGCAGCATCCTCGATCCGACCAAGGGCGAACAGTATGAACTGGGCGTGAAATACCAGCCGCCAGGCACCGACATTCTGCTCTCGGCCGTCGCCTATCATCTCGCCGAGAAGAACAAGCCCGTTCTGGTCGATCCGCTAACGGGCATCTATGCCTCGCTCGGCGAGGTGACCAACAAGGGCATCGAGCTGGAAGCCAAGACGACTATCAGCGACGGCTGGGATGTGATTGCCGCCTACTCATACAACCATTCCGAAATCACCCGTGGTGACGATGCCGGCAATGCGCCCGCAGTGACGCCCAAGAGCATCGCCAGCCTGTGGTCGAACTATACCTTCCAGGAAGATTCGGCAGCAAAGGGCCTCACCGTCGGCGCCGGTGTCCGCTACACCGGCGAGACCTATACCAGCACTGCCAACACCGCCAAGAACGACGCAAGCTTCTATCTGGACGCAGCACTCTCCTACGACTTCGGCGCAATCGACCAGAAATACAAAGGCCTGACCGCCTCCGTCGACCTCCGCAACATCGTCAATCGCCGCCTGACGGTTTGCAATGAGGGTTATTGCTATCTCGGCCAGGGGAGAAACGTCACGGCGTCGTTGAGGTACAGGTGGTAACGTTGCGTAATAGGCGCGCGTTTTTTCGCGGCGCCTGATGTACCTACCAATTCGGCGAGATTTGTCGCTTACTGCTAACTGCATTCTATAGAAGCGGCCAAGATTTTGAGCATCCACTGTCCTTTTTCGCCGTGCTCCACCGGCTCTGGACTGGGCAAGGATGAGGCGGAACAGATTGATAACTCAGCCAAGGTCGGCTTTCTGCGCCAACGTGGTTGGAGTTTTCCGGCGCCTCTCTAAGCGGGATTGCAGCCAGCTTTCAACTTGCAAATCGGTTGCGTTGGACAATGGCATAGCTTCTACAGAAGGTCATACCATCGTTGAGATCTTACAAAGCTTACATGTGAGTTGGATCGAATTTAAAGAATGAAGCGATCATTTTGATCGCTTCATCAGCATCACCAGCAGCAGCGGCGCCCCCACGAGTGCCGAGATGAGGCCGGCGGGCATTTGATAGGGAAATGCGATCATTCTGCCGAACCAGTCTGCAAGCACCGTGAGGCCGCCGCCGGCAAGGGCGGCGCCGGCGAGTTGGGGTGTGGCGCGGCGCAATCCGAGCTCGCGCGCCAGATGCGGGCCCATGAGGCCGATGAAGCTTAAGGGGCCGAGGACGAGGGTGGCGGCGGCGGTCATGGTTGCTGCCAGCGCAAAGAGGCTAGCGCGGGCGAGATTGACGCGGATACCGATCGCTTGTGCTGCCTGCGGCCCGAGCGGCAGCAGATCGAGCCAGCGATGGGCGAGGAAGGCAAGCGCAAGGCCCATTATCGCAGCCGCAGTTGCGGAAATTGCCTTTGGCGTGTCGACAAGATAAGTCGATCCGCTCATCCATTGCATGACGATCATCGCACGTGGATCGCCGCCTGCGGCGAGCACGCTGATGAAGGCATCGAGCATGGCTCCGAGCGCGATCCCCGTTAAAAGGACACGCTCGGGTGCGAAACCGGATCGGATGCCGAAAAGGAAAATGGCAACGAGAACGGTGAAAGCGCCGATACCGCCGAAGCCGAGTTGCGCGGCAATGCCAGGAGCTGGCAGGAGAAAGAGCGCGGCAGTGACGCCCAAGGTGGCGCCCGCGGAAATGCCCAGCACCTCGGGGCTTGCCATCTCGTTGCCGCTCAGCCGCTGCAGGATAGTGCCGACCACGCCCAGCATCGTGCCGGCCGCAAAAGCACCGGCGATGCGCGGCAGCCGATAGGGCAGCACGTCGGGCCAATGCATATAGGTGAGGAGAGTCCATGCACCGTCCGGTGCGCGCCCGAAGAAGACCGCACCGGCCAGCAGAAGGACGAGCGCCGGAACTGAAGCAACCAGCAGCGCTTTCGATGTTCGAATGGCATGGTTCGCATCCTGCGATGGATGCGCAATGTTGCGCTGCACTGTCTTCAGGCGCGGCAGCATCAGAAGCAGCAGCGGCGCGCCGAGCAGGGCTGTGATGGCGCCTGTCGGAAGGAAGGTCGAGGATGCCCCGGAAAGGAGCACCAGTGCTTCATCCGTCAACAGCAATAGGCCGGCTCCGATGAGGGGGGACCAAACGAGCTGGCTCTTCATCTGCCGGGCGCCGGCAAGCTGGGCGATCCGCGGCGCGATCAAACCGATGAAGCCGATGACGCCGACCGCGCTGGTGACGATAGCGGCAAGCGCGATCGCAATGCAGACGGCGGCGATGCGCGTGCGCTTCACCGACAGGCCAAGTCCGCTAGCGCCGCTATCGCCGAGCTCCATGAGTGACAGCGGTTGCGCCATCAACAGGGCAGCTCCGGAGAGGACAGCGATTTTCGGGAGGAGAGACAGCGGAATGGTCCAGCTTTGCTGTGCCAGCGATCCGGCGCCCCAGATGAAGAGGCCGGAGAGATAGCGATCGTTCATCAAGACGAGAATGGCGGCCAGTGCGCCGCTCCAGACGCCGACGATCAGTCCGGCAAGGACGAGTGCCAAGGGCGAGAAGCCGCGTCTCGCGCCGATGAGAAAAACAATAGCCGCGGCGGCAGTACTCCCGAACAGGGCGACAGCATCGCGGCTGAGGCCCTGCAGAGCGGGAAAGGCGAGCATGACGGTGACGAGCGCGAGATTGGCACCCGCGGAAATGCCGAGCGTCGAGGGGGAGGCCAGCGGATTGCGCAGCACCTGCTGCAACAGGCTTCCCGACAGCGAAAGCGCGGCGCCGGCCAGCAACGCCGTCGCGATTCTCGGCAGCGTCGAATAGAGCAGCAGCAGACGCTGCGGATCATTACCTGCTTCCTGCTCGGTCAGCCGTGCGAGATCAGGTGCCAGCTGATGCCAGGAAAGGAGTCCGGCGAGCGCCAGCAGTGTCAGCGCCACAGCCGGAGCGCCGAGGATATTGTTCGCTTCGATGCGGGTCATGCGAATGTTTCCAGATGATCGAGCAGGATACGCGCGAAACGCTCCGCTTCCTGCACCATGCCGAACATCAAGGTGCCTGGCAGCACCGAGACGCGCCCAGCACGCACAAAGGGGAGGCTGGTCCACAGCGGACTATCCTGCAGGTTGTCGAGCACGTTGGGCGGAAGCAGCGGCTCGAATGCGATCAGCCTCAGGCTTTGGTCGAGCGTTGCCAATTGCTCCAGGCCGATCGCTTCAAAGCCCCAATAGTCTCCCGGTCCGGTCCATGCATTCTTCAGGCCGATCCTGGTCATGACGTTCTGGTAGAGGCCGTCGCCGCAATAGATGCGGGCGTGGCGCTGGTCGACGAAATTGATCAGCGCCAGAGGCGGCGGGTTGAGCTTCTTCACCCGGTTTGCGCAATCGTCGAAGAATTGCTCGGACCGGGCGAGGAAATCTTCTGCTTGTGGCCGACGGCCGATGGCGTCGGCAAGCAATCGCGTCGCCGTGATGGAGCGCTGCAGTGCCTCGCCGCCCTCGGCATAGATCGTCAGTTCCATGACCGGCGCGATCGCTTCCAGCCGCGGCTTCAGGGGGGCGAGATAGGGCGTCGTCAGGATCAGTGCCGGCTTGATACTGGCGAGGACCTCGAGATTGATCTCGCTGGTGGTGCCGAGGTCGATGACGCCATCAGGCATTTTCGGCTCGACGACCCAAGTATTCCAATCGGCAAGCGAGGCGATAGCGGCCGGTGTGACGCCGAGCGCAAGCAGTGTCGAGGCCAGACCATAATCCAGAGAGACGATCGGGCCTGATATCGCTTCGGCCGCCATTCCCGCCCGCGGAACGGCACAAAGTGCAGCGGCGGCAAGAAACAACGCGCGACGGGATAATGCCAGAGTCTCGAAGCGACGTTCAGATGACATAGGCGAGCGGCGTTCCATGCACGGGGTGGGCCGTGACGCCCATATTGGTGCCATAGATCGTATGCAGTGTCTCGGCTTTCATGAGGCTTGGCGAAGGCCCCGCGGCAATCAGGCGTCCTTGCTTCAACGCATGAAGATGATCGCAGAAATGCGCCGCGACATTGATGTCGTGCAGGACGAGAATAACGCTCAATTCCTTCGTCCGGCAAAGCTCCCGCACAAGCCCGAGAATTTCCATCTGATGGGCGATGTCGAGCGCCGAGGTCGGCTCGTCCAGCAGCAGGCAGCGGCTATCCTGGGCGACCAGCATCGCGATCCAGACGCGCTGGCGCTCGCCGCCGGAGAGTGTATCCACCATCCGCCCCGCAAGCGTATCGACATGCGTCAGCTTCATTGCCGTCTCCACCTTTTCCCGGTCGCGATCGCTGAAACGGCCGAGCGCTCCGTGCCAGGGATAGCGCCCGCAGGCGACAAGCTCCTCGACCTTCATGCCGGCAGCCGATGTGGTGTCCTGCGGCAGATAGGCGACGGCGCGCGCGAAAGCACGCATGTCGTAGGAGCCGGCGGCTACGCCGTCGAATAGAATGCGGCCGCCCGTCGGCTGGATCTGCCGGGCCAGCAACTTGATCAGCGTGGATTTGCCCGAGCCGTTGTGACCGATCAGACCGGAAATCTCGCCGGCATTGAAGCTGATATCGAGCGGGTGAAGAATGGTTTTGCCATCGACCTCGAAACGCAGGCCTTCCGTCTTGAAAACCGTTGCATGACGCTGATCGTTTCGGGCGCTAGTTTCGTCTTTCATTATCGTTCCTGCTGAAGCCCGGCGGCTCGCTGACATGTCGACTGCCGCTGGGGCGGTTTAGTTAATTGATTGGAATCAATGGTTTGACGAAGAAAAGACATGGATCGCTCTCGCGCCAGAGCGTCGGGAATATTTCGGCGCGGATGAAGCCGTTCCTGTCATAAAAGGCGCGTGTCTTTTCATATTGCGGTTCGTCTCTGCCGCGCGGCGCAAGCGTCTTCACCGTCAAGAGCTTGCAATCGGAAGATCGCGCGAATGTCTCGGCTGCCGCCAGCAATCGCTTGCCGACGCCGCTGCGATGGTATTGGCGTCGCGTCGCAATCACCAGGATCTCCATGGCAGCCGGCGGATGCGCACGCAACGAAACGAAACCGGAGACGGTGTCTGTCTCGACGCAGCCGAACATCGGCAGGGTTTCCACAGCTCCTGCGCAGGCTTCGACGACATTGGGGTCGGTGAACCACTCCGTAAGCTCCGACATGATGTCACGACAGATGGCACCTTTGGATTCGGTTATCTCGATAGCTTCCTGCATCTACTTTTCCTTACCTGTCGGTTGAGCGTTGTTGGCAGAAGATGGCGGTGTATTCCCATCAGGCGCGCATTTCCCGAACCCGTGCGGATCGGTGGCGGCGGTGGTTGCTGGTGGCGGCACAATCATGATCGGCTTCAAGCGAGATGGCGGCAAGGCAACGCGAATGCGCCTCCCGCAGAAGGCCGCAGACGAGGGCGCAGGATACGCCTGCCTCCTTGGCGATGATGTTCTGGGGAATGTCGTCGAAATAGTGCTCCTCGTAGAACTTGCGGGTTCTGGCAGGCATGGCTTCGACCGTGCAGCGAAAGGCCTTGTAGGCTTGGGCCTCATGGAGATGTTCTTCAGGGCTTCCATAGGCCGAGGTATTGCCCCCGACCTCTTCCTCGACGAACAGGCCGCGTTCATATTGCTGCCGCCGCATATAATCGGTGGCCAGATTGCGCACCATGCGCATCACATAGGACGCAGGCGCCGCTATGTCTTCTCCCAGCGGCTTTGAGACCAGCTGCAGGAGAACCTCCTGCACGACATCCTCGGCCGTGGTCATGGAGCCCGTGATCCTGCGCGCGACGGAGAGAAGTTTCGGGTAGGCGTGAAGTGCTGTTTGGAGTTGCTCATTGGAAGTCGACTGCGAATGGTTGGCAATCATGTCGGGCTCTCGCTGAAATCCAAAGTTGCATTTCTGTGTGCCCCTCTTTTTGAGAGGGAACCTATAAAACATGACAATGATAGTCAAGATAGCGGAGTGGAAAAGTGCAGCATCTCCTAAATCATGGCGTATGCGCCTGATTCTATTTCAACTTTCCAATGCGATCTATAAGGAAATCCCGTTTATGTGATGCCGCCATTGCGGCTCTGTCACGAGCCTCGATGTCGCGATTGCCCATTGGAAATCCCCAATTTCTCCGTCGCCGACCCGGCCGGAATTGATGAAAATCGGCTCGCTTGATAGCTGGCTTTTGCTGCCAAAAGTTGCATAATCGGGTGAGAGCGTCACGCATCGCGGGTCGGCGAGGAAGCCCCGGCCAAGGCATTTCAGGGCAGCCTCCTTCTGAACCCAGCGGGCGAGAAGAGCATCGCGGCGATATTGCCCGTCCAACTGACGAACTTGATCGAACTCGTATTCGGAAAGGATCATCGGCATGATTTCGCCGGCCTCCTCTTCCGAAAATGCATCGACGCGTTCGATATCGATGCCGATCAGGCCGCCGCGACAGATCGCGAGAGCCACTCGGTCCCGCACATGCGAAATATTGAAGTCGATATCGGAAAAATCGGACAGGTAGGGCCTGCCCGACTGTGTAATCGCAATGGAGAGCGCCTGTGGCGCGCAGCCGAGCAGATCGCCGAGGATGCGGCGACAAAGGAACCGTCCGGCAACAAAAAGACGCCGCGCTTCGGCCGATCGGAATGCCGCCGCTCGGTGTCTTTCCTGTTCACTTAATATCCAGTCCGGGACATCAACTCGGTCGCGCAGATGCAGGCTGTGAAGCTCGACCTGCGCGACGCTTTCTCTCTCTCGGAGGGGAGGCACTTTATTCTGCCGCCTGTCCCATATGAGAGGCGATTTCCGACGAATGCCCCTTCGTTTCCCACTGAACGATAGGATCGAGCTGGCCGATATTGAAATGCTGACGGCCGAGAAGGGTATTGGCGATGACGGCGCTGCGCCACGCAGCCAGGCTGAGCTGCGGTTCCGCGATGCCGTGGCTATGGCGGCCGGCATTGAGAACGAAAATGCGGTTTTCACGCGGGCCGTCCCATGCCAGCGAGAAGTCGCTTTCCAGCACCGGCTCGCCGATGGAGCTCAGTTCGATGCGGTTTTCGAGCGAGTGCAGAAATTCCGGAAGCACGAAGCGATAGCCGGTCGCAAGGACGATCATATCGACAACAAGCGTTTCGATACTGTCGTCGAAGCCGTTGCGCATGGTCAGCCGTATTTCGGGGCCATCCTGCTCGGCCGCGACGACGTTTCGGAAGGGACGCAGAGAGATGCCATGATCCGCGCCGCCTGCGGTATCGAGCTTGCGCTCATAGAGGCGGCGATAGAGCTTTTTCAATGTGGAGGCGGAAACGCCGTCGCTCGCCAGCACCTGCCGGCGCGTATGAGTGAGGCGTAGCTCCTCGGGCAGCCCATGGAAGCGTTCCATATAGCCAGGCGTGAACAGTTCATTGGTAAAGGGCGTGGCATCGAGCGGCTCGAAATTCGGCCGGCGGCTGATCCAGTGAAACGTCGAAACGGCATTCAGATCCAGAAGGGCATCGAGGATCTCGGCCCCACTCTGGCCGCCGCCAATAACGGCGACACGCGGAGCCTTCACGTCGCCGAGGCGCTGCGTCGCTTCGCTGCTGTGGAAGGTCATGGATCTCGATAGCTGCTCGGCCCAGGCTGGACGAGCCGGGACCTTGCCGACGCCGACGGAAAGATTGCGGGCGCCGATGGCGTCATCGTCGGTCGTGATGGAAAAGAAGCCATCATTGGCATGGACTTCGCGCACGCTTGCGCCGAAGCGAAGCGAGGTCAGTCCGCGTGCCACCCATCCAAGATAATCGGCGAATTCCTTGCGCGGAACGGCTTCGTATTCTGCATTAAGAAACTGATAAAAGCGTTTATGAGCAACAAGATAGGAGAGAAAGCTCCAGGGGCTTGTCGGATTGGTCGCGGTCACCAGATCCTTGAGGATGGACGTCTGCATCTCGGCGCCCGGCAGCATCATCCCCGGATGCCAAGCGAAGGATGGGCGCCGCTCGAAGAAGCGGACCGCGAGTTCCGGGACGGAGTCGAGCTGGGCGGCGAGGCTGAGGTTGAACGGACCAATTCCGGCCCCGGCGAGGTCGAGCACGTGCGATGTCATGATGCAGCTCCAGAACGATATCGAGAGAGGGATTACTTGATGATGCCCGCAGGAAGGGGCGCGGGTGCAAAAGCGTGATCGAGCCGTCGCGCAAATCGCTGGTGAAAGGGCGTCTTGCCGATGATCGTCAGGTGGTTTGTGCCGGTGACGATCTCCGAGGCCGTGGCGTTTTGCGAATAGCGCCGCCAGTCGATGACATTGAGGGCGCGTGTAAGGGAATCCTCAGCCGCAAACGCGTGGATGCGGAAATCGGATTGCTGAAGGCGATAGTTTCGGAAGATCATCGCATTGTCGATGAGGATCCAGAACGTATGCTCCTCGGAACCGATATCGGGACCGTCCGTCGGCAGTTTGACATTATGCTTGACGACATGGTGGAGGAACTGTTCGTAAACCTCCTCGTTCATGGCGGCGAAAAGCCTCTTCCAGTCCTCGCGCATCGGTGTGGTGGCAAGCCAGCTCTGCACGGCAGCATGGGTGCGATCGCGAATACCGTCTTCGAAGCGCGGCATGATGCCGACGGTGAATTCCTCGTCCATGTCGCAGACATCGACCATGCCGATCATGCGCAGGTCGATGTCATTGCCGAGCTGACGCGCGGCCTCATAGGCGAGCAGTCCGCCCCACGACCAGCCGAGAAAGGCGCAGGGGCGACCTTTGGCTTTCCTGCGCACAGCCTCGGCGTAGCGCGCCGTGATATCTTCGACGCGGGTGCTCAGCGTCTTGGTCTCGGTCAGCGAGTAGCAGATGAACCCCGTTGCGGGTTGTTCCGGGCCGAGGTAGTCGACGAGGCGCATATATTCGCGCGTGCTGACGAGAAGCCCCGGGAAGCAATAAAGCACCGGCCGGTCACCATTTCGCCGAAGATAGACCACGTCGACGCCGGCCTCGTCGCGATTGCCATCGATCGCGAGCGCAAGATCGCGCACGGTGGGATGATTGAACATATCGGCGATCGTCAGCGGCCATTCGGGATGGCGCATCTTCAGGCGCGAGACGATGCGCACGGCTGCCAGCGATTGGCCGCCAATATCGAAGAAATTCTCCGTAACCCCGATGTCGCCGATGTCGAGGATTTCCTTCCAGGTGTCGAGGATCGCCTTTTCCTTGTCATTGGCAGGTAGCGCCATCTCGCGTTCGATGCGCGGTGTCGGCAGGGCGGCGCGGTCCAGCTTGCTGTTCGGTCCCATCGGCAGCTTGTCGATCAGCATGATCGTTTGCGGCACCATATAATCGGGCAGGGCCGTCATGGCGGTACGTCGCAGCTCCGTCACGCTCAAGCTTTCGCCTTCGCGCGGCACCACATAGGCGACAAGCGAGCTGCGACCGCCTTCATTGTGCAGCAGGATGACGGCCTCTGCGACACGCTGGTCAGAGCGCAGCACGGCTTCGATCTCGCCCGGCTCGATGCGGAAGCCCCGCAATTTGATCTGATGATCGACGCGGCCGGCGAATTCGACGATGCCGTCTTCCCGCCAGCGGCCGAGGTCGCCGGATTTGTACAGTCGTCCGCCCGGTGTGAAAGGATCCGGAATGAAGCGTTCCGCCGTCAGCTCCGGCTGACCGAGATAGCCGCGTGCCAGGCCGCTGCCGCCGATATAGATCTCACCGATCACGCCGACCGGAACGGGCGCAAGATCGGCATCGAGCACATAGATGCGACGATGGCCGACGCCGCGCCCGATCGGTGCGACAGTCCCCTCGAAGCGGGTTCCAGCAGGGATCTTCCAGATCATCGGCGTCATGATCGTTTCGGTCGGACCATAGCCGTTGATCAGCAGCTGTGCCTTCAGGTTCTCGGTGATCATGTCGAACACCGCCTGCGACAAGGCTTCACCGCCGAAGGAATAGAGCCGCAGTCGGGGTATCTCGCTGTTCTCGCCGGCATATTCGGCAAGGCCGCGTACATAGCTCGTGGGCAGGCTGGCATTGTTGACGCCATGGCGCTTCATCATCGCGAAGGCATCTTCGGGCGTGGCAAGCTTGTCTGGTGTCAGCACCACCCCGCCGCCCGCCATCAGCGGCACCATCCAGCGCTCATGACCGCCGTCGGAGGTAAAGGGAAGAACGGGATATTCGCAGGACTCCTCGCTCATCTCGTAGATGCGCAGGGTCGCCTTGCAATGATGCGCCAGCGGGCCATGCTCGACCACGACGCCCTTCGGCACACCTGTCGAGCCCGAGGTGTAGATCACGTAGGCAAGCTGCTGTGGCGCAATGACGGTAGCAGGCGCCTCGCTGCCTTCCGAGGAAAGGTCGACGGCGTCGAGATTGAGGAAGGGGGTCGCAATGTCGCTTGGAAGGTTTGCGATATGGCGAGCGCGCGAAATGACCAGCGAGAGCCCCGGCGCCGTCAGAATATGACGATTGCGCGCTTCCGGGTGATCGGGCTCGACCGGTGTGAATGCCCCGCCCGACTTCAGAACGGCCAGAATGGCGATGATGGCGTCGATGGACTTCTCGAGTGCGATGGCGACGCGCTTCTCTGGGCCTATACCCAGCGCCATCAGGCGGTGGGCCAGCCGATTGGAGGCTGCCTCGAGCTCACCATGCGTTACCGATTTTTCGCCCTGGGCCACGGCGAAGGCATTCGGTCGTCGTTTCGCCTGCGCGGAGATGACCTCATGGATCGGCGTGCCATCGTCCGGTTCCGGCGCGTCGGGATAGGGCGCCGAGAGCTTGTCCAGTTCTTCAGGCGAAACGAACGGAACATGCTTGATCTGCTCGTCCGGACTGGTGTTCAGCCGCACTAGCGCGATGGCGAGATCGTCGGCAAAGCGGAGGATTTGCTCTCGGTCATGCTTTTGCGGATCGAAACCGAAGCCGATGCGCAACGTTCCACTGTGTGCCGGGGAAACGGTGATGACCAGTTCGGCGTCGCGGCGCGCCCGGGGCTCCATGACGCTGTGGCTTGCCATGCCATCGGGCGTTGCTTTCATGAAGCGCAGGGCAGGTCGCACATCGAGAAGCGTCTTGACGAGGCCGGTCGTGTCGAACAGCTCATCCCGGCGCAGCAGGGCATCGGCAAGCGCTTCGAAGGGCAGGGCCTGTTGGGCGGCGGTCTCGATTTCCTCTGCAAATGCCTTACGGACCTCGTGAAGCGTCATGGCGCCGTTGAGGTCTGTCGTGAGGATCAGCACATCCTCACTGCGTGCTGCGACCGTCTGACTTTCCGGCCGAGTGACGAGGCCGATCCTTTGCGTGCCGTAGCCCGAATGCCGGCGAAGGGCGATCGCGAGCGCGGCGAGAAGATCTCGGGAGATTTCTGCGGTGGCCGGCGTCCGGATAAGCCGCCCCGTCACAGGCACTTCAAGCAGATGCTCGAACCACGCCTCGTCGACTATATTCTTCCCCGTCGACGTCTGTGGCGGCAGCGATGCGATATTCTCCTGCCCTGTCAGCCGCTGGAACCAGAAGTCGATCAGCTCCGGTGGCGGATTGCGCGGTGCGCCATTGCCGGTCATCCACGATGCTGCGTCGGCCAATGTGGTTTCGGCGATGCCGGCCGGCCGGCCGCTGTCGATATAGCAAAGGAAATCCGTTGCCAGCAAATCCAGCGTCACCGCATCGGCAAGGATGGCATGCAGCGAAAATACGGCACCAACCGCCTGGCCGTTCTGCACGGCGAGAATGAAGCGCGCCGGATTGCCTTTCGTCAGATCGATCGGGCGGGCCTGTTCGGTGGTCGCGACTGCGGTCAGCGCCGCGTTCAGATCGCCACCGGTAGTCAGTTCCGTCTCGATGATATCGACCGTGCGATCGTTCCTCAGGATCTGCTGAACGGTGCCGCCCGGCCGAGCCTCGAATTCCGATGTGATGAGGGGATGCTGGCGCGAAAGCATTGCAAGAGCCTGATGCGCCAAAACGAGAGAGATTGGAGGGAAGGTGACGGCGAGTATTTGCCGGCCATAGACGGCTTCGTTACCCGTCTCGGACAGAAGCCAGATGCGCGATTGCGTCGGTGACAGCGAGCATTTTGCGAGGTAATCGGAGTCATTCATTGCCTTGGCATTCCGATTATGAATGGTCATTTCTTCGCCGCTCTCCGTCAATATTTCTGAATACATATCCGGCCATTCTGAATACAATAGCGTATGCATAACAATGTCTTGAAATAGACATTGAGTTTAACTTGCCGCTTATGCTGACTTTCTTGTGTCTGTAAGTTCCGATGTTTCGGAAATTACCTTGTTGTAGCTGCATGACGAACGGCCGATGGCGAAATTCAGAGGAATCTCAAAAAATATTTTCGGAAAATATTTTGAATTCTGTCTGACGCCGTTCGTCACTGCGGAATGAACGCCTGTACGGCTTGCCGCTTTAGAGAGTGTGCGGTTTTCGAAATATGGAGAGAAATATGGATGCTTCCGTGGCATTGAGGGGCGAAAAGGCGGCGGAGCGATCATTTGATTTGCGCCTGCCGGCAGCGGGGTTCGCAAGCCATGCACGCGCTTGTGTTCAGCCCCTCATCGTGTCGCCGGGGCAGCTATCCGGCAGTTTCCGCGTCGAGCAAGATGGCCTTGAGGTCGCCTCGGGCTTTCTCTCGAGGCCCGCCGCCAATCTGTTGGTCTTTGACACCATATCTTCAGCCGCTTCGCCTGCTTCCGGTGAGGATATCATCAACGCCGTCTTGGAAGCTATTCTCATATGCAATCCGCACCTGGTTTGCTTCGAGATCGAGCTTGCGGACGGCGGCCTTGCGAAGCGCCTCACAGAAGCGGGCGCGATCGAGCGTCGCGGCGATCGCTTGATCGTGCGCCCCGAATCTTTCTTTCAGCAGGCAAGACCCTGGATTGGAAGCGGAGCCGCTGCCTATCCGGAAGTACCGGTCCTGACAAACAATGTCCTTCATCCGCAAAGGCCGCCGAAGCCCGTCGGTTCCGTATATAACCGCTTCATTCCCTGGCTGAACACGCAGCTTGGCTTCCATGTCGCCGATGTCGAGGCCGATCTTCCGCATTTCCATCGCTGGATGAACGACCCGAGGGTCGCCGCGATATGGGAAGATAGTGGTGATCTTTCCTATCACCGGGATTTCATCGCGGGCCGCCTTGCCGATCCGCGCACTCTGCCGCTGATCGGAACGTTTGGCGGTGTGCCCTTCGGTTACTTCGAACTCTATTGGGCGAAGGAAGACCGGATCGGACCGCATTACGACGCCGACGGCTATGACCGCGGCTGGCATGTGGCCATCGGCGAGGATGATTTCCGCGGAAAGGCCTTCGTCAGCGCCTGGCTGCCATCGCTGATGCATTACATGTTTCTCGCCGATCCGCGCACCCGGCGCATCGTCGGCGAGCCGATCCATCATCATGCTCAGCAGATCCGCAATCTCGACCGTTCGGGTTTTGCCAAGGTCAAGCACATCCAGTTCCCGCACAAGAAGGCGCTTCTGGTCATGCTTTTGCGCGAACGCTTCTTTATGGATCGGTTGCTGTCGCCCGATCTCACCGGCCTTTCCAGCGAGGATGGCCGGCCTGTTCTGGGTTCGCTGCCGCGAGATGCAGCGCGATGAAGGCAGCCGTCGATATGAACGATCCGCGCATCATGCGGCTCGTTCTGGCGGTCGCTTTGCCGGCGGTGGCGGGATTGGCCGCCAGCGCCGGCCATCATGCGATCAATGCGATCTTTCTCGGCGCGCTGGGACCGGATGTGCTGGCTGGCATCAGCCTGGTCATGCCGCTGTTCCTGCTTGTCGCGGCGGCTGGGCAGGGGCTTGGCATCGGACTTGCCACGCTTTTGGCGCGCCATCTCGGCGAAGGCGATCTGAAAGCCGCTTCCTCGGTTGCCACAACCGCGCTCGCGGCAACGATCCCGCTCGGCATAGCCCTCTCCATACCGATTTATCTCGGGCTGCCCGATTTCGTCGGTGCACTCGGCCCAAGCGACAATCTTCTTGCCCCGGGGCTGGACTATGGGCGGCTGCTCGCCTTCGGCGTAACGCTCGGGCTTTCGCAGGCAGTCTGCGATTTCATCGCGATTGCCGAAGGCAATTCACGCTTCTCGATGATCGTGCTGATTGCCAGCTTCGCCCTGAACGCCGCCCTGGATCCAATTTTCATTTTCCTCTTCAAGCTTGGTGCCTCCGGCGCGGCACTGGCGACCGTCGTTTCGTCCATTGCTGCACTCGCCTGCTATCTTGTCTACTTTGCCCGCAAGTGGGGAACGGTTGGCATCACCGCCGGCCTGATACGTTGGCAGCTGTTGCAGCCGATCGCGAGGATCGGCATTCCCGCCGCCGCCGCCAGCATCATGACCGGCTTTGGTTTTCTCGTCCTGATGCGGGAGGCCGCGGTTCAAGGCGGCGACACGGGTGTGGCCGCGACTGCGATCGCCATCCGCCTGATGACTCTGGGGCAGCTTCCGTTGTTCGGCTTCTGCCTGGGCGCCCAGGGTGTCGTCAGTCATGCCTTTGGCGCGGGCGATGCCGAGCGCCTGAAAGCTGTCATCCGGTTCATGCTGGCTGTGACGATACCGGTCGCATTGCTCTATTCCATCTTGCTGTTCCTGGCGGCGGAACCGATCGCACACCTGTTCACCGATAGTTTGCAGGTCGTCGAAGAGGCAGTGCCGTGGCTGCGAGCACTCTTTCCGGTCTTCCCGCTGGCAGCCTTTCAATCCGTACTGCTGGTGATGCTGCAATCGCGGGGCAGGGCCGGCTTGTCCGCCCTGGTCGGGCTCGCGCCGCAAGGCTATCTGCTAATCCCGCTTCTTCTTCTGCTGCCGCCTTGGATGGGTTTTGACGGTGTTTCCGCAGCACCTGCAGCCGCCGCCATCCTCGCCGCCGTTCTTGGCCTTTTCGTCGCCCGGCGGGAATGGCTCGCCATTCTGCCGGTGGATGTACCAAGCCTCGCCGGCCAATCGACACTTCAACCCTGACCCTAGAGGAATGCCATGAACGAGACGCCGAGATTCGATGCCTACAGACACGCCATTCCAGATGCGCTGATGCCGCCGCGCGACGATCCGTTCGACGCGGCAGTACCGCCGATCTACCAGACGTCGCTCTTTCTGTTCGATAGCTATAAGGAGCTGGAGGACGTGTTCGCCGGCCGTTCGAAGAAGCCGATCTATTCGCGCGGCGACAATCCGACCGTGCGGCTTCTGGAGCGCAAGATCGCCGAGATGGAAGGCGCGGAAGAGGCACGTGCCTTTTCGAGCGGCATGGGTGCAATTGCTGCCGCGGTTCTCGCTTTCGTCGGACCCGGCGACCGTATAGTCACCGTACGGCACGTTTATAGCGATGCCTTCCGCTTCTTCGAAAAGGTCCTGAAGCGCTTCGGCGTCGTCGTCGACTATGTCGACGGCACGGATACCGAGGCGATGATCGCAGCGCTTCGGGGCGCCAAGCTTGCCTATCTTGAAAACCCGACCTCGATGGTTTTCGAGCTGCAGGATCTGACCGCCATCGCGGAGGCGGCGCGCCGTCATGGCGTCGTGACCATGGTCGACAATTCCTGGGCAACGCCGCTCTACCAGAAGCCGCTCTCCGTCGGCATCGATATCGTCATCCACGCCGCCTCGAAATATCTTGGCGGACAGAGCGATACCGTGGCTGGTCTCGTCGTAGGCTCCAAGGTGCATATCGACCGGATCAACAGCGAAATTTACCCCTATACGGGTGCGAAGCTCGCTCCTTTCGAAGCGTGGCTTGTCCTGCGCAATCTCGAGACCCTGCCATTCCGCATGCGCCATCATCACGAAGCCGGTCTGGAGGTGGCATCCTGGCTGCAGGCGCAGGGGGACGTCACCAATGTCATGCATCCGGCACTCGGCGATCATCCCGGAAAGCGCACCTTCAGTGGTTTCGGGGCGTTGTTTTCCTTCGAGGTTTCCGAGCGTATCGACGTTGCCGATTTCGTCGACGCGCTACGCCTTATCCGCATCGGCGTCAGCTGGGGTGGGCCGGAAAGCCTGGTGGTGCCGGCAAAGGCAGCGCTCAGCATTTCGCCGGAGACCAATGTTTTCGCGCGCTTCGGCGTCAGCGACCGCACGATCCGCCTGAATGTCGGGCTGCACGCGGCAAAGGACGTCATTGCCGATCTCGAGCAGGCGCTTTTGGCAACGAGACGCTAGGCGGGCTCTTTACCTTGACATCGCAAGGCTGGTGGAGTGGCACTGCCGCTCCGCCCATATTATTATTCATTGTTGATCTATTCCCGCCCTGACCCGATCGAGACAAGATGACCATCCCTTCCAATGAAACGTTAAGCGCGCTTGCCGCCGAATATGGAACGCCGCTTTGGATCTACGACGCTGCCGCAATTCGCCGACGCATCGCGCAACTCTCCGCTTTTGACGTCATTCGCTTTGCGCAAAAGGCCTGTTCCAACATTCATATCCTGAAGGAAATGCGCAGGGAGGGTGTGCATGTCGATGCCGTCTCGCTCGGCGAGATCGAGCGGGCGATGCGGGCCGGCTTTGCTGCCGGCAGCGCCTCGGGCGCGGCGGAGCTGGTCTTCACCGCCGATGTCTTCGACAGGCCAACCCTTGATCGCGTCGTTGCCGACAAGGTCGAAGTGAATATCGGCTCCATCGACATGCTGCATCAGCTCGGCGAGCGCTCACCGGGCCATAGGGTCTGGCTGCGCATCAATCCCGGTTTCGGACATGGCCATAGCAAGAAGACCAATACCGGTGGCGAAAGCAGCAAGCACGGCATCTGGTTCGAGCAATTGCACGAGGCCGTGGCCCTGACGCGTCAATATTCCCTGACACTGGTCGGCCTGCATATGCATATCGGCTCCGGCGTCGATTACGGGCACCTGCAGCGTGTCTGCGGTGCGATGGTCGGCTTCTGTCGTGCGCTTGATGTCGATATCGAGGCGATCTCGGCCGGCGGTGGTCTTTCCGTGCCCTACAAAGAGGGTGAGGAGGAGATCGATCCCGCTCACTATTTCTCGCTCTGGGATGCGGCCCGCCGAGAGATCGAAACGCATTTCGGCCATCCGATCCGGCTGGAGATCGAGCCCGGGCGCTTCCTGACCGCGGATTCCGGCGTATTGCTGGCGGAAGTGAGGGCGGTGAAGATGATGGGCCGCAATCGCTTCGTGCTTGTTGATGCCGGCTTCAGCGACCTTGCCCGACCGGCCATGTATGGCAGCTATCACGAGATATCGGTGATCCCGGGCAAGGCACCTCGCAATGCTGCAGGCAAAATTTTCCCGACCGTCGTTGCCGGTCCCTTGTGCGAATCCGGCGATGTCTTCACGCAGACGGACACCGGCACGGTCGAGACCCGCGATCTCCCGGAAGCCCATGTCGGCGACTATCTCCTATTCCACGGCGCCGGCGCTTACGGGGCGACAATGTCATCGAACTACAACAGCCGCCTCTATGCACCCGAGGTGCTTATAGACGGCGCTGCCCACCGATTGATCCGTAGGCGGCAGAGGTTGGACGAGCTGTTGATGCTGGAGAAGGTATAGCGAGAGCCATGCCGTTGCCTTTAGGTGCCGTCAGAGGCCGCCTTGCAAGGCAATAGACCATCTTAGCATCCAAAGCTTTGCAAAGCGTCACCCTGCTATCCCCAAAACGGCGTTTAGCCGACGGATTTAATGACGCTTTGCCGCAATTAGATGTTCTTAAATCTGCACCTACCCGATCATGGACAGCGTAAAAAGCGCGAAAATGCTTAAGACGCCGAAGATTGGCAGAAGCGTTAGCATGATGCGACGAGCGAGCATTTTTTCGCGGGCAGTCATGAAGTTGCACTGAAGAGTTCCAACCTGTTTAATTTCTAGGAACATGTGGTCGCGTTCGAGCAAACGTTCGGATCGTCGCGGTTCCCAGCCCTGTCGTGGCCCGCACTGGACCCGCTGTCACCGATTCGACATTTCGAACTACGGATGAAAGCGACTGAATACCGGGCTGGAAGAACTACTTTTGGGTTGGTCCATTTCCTTGTCGCTTGATAGCGACAATGGCGAGCGAAGGTCATCCGACAAGAAACTCTGGTCGTCGGACTTTCTTTTGTGACTGCAGGGGCAATGCCTTGAGTATCTGCTCGCCAAATCGTACTTCAGCAGACTGTCGAAGCGTATGGGTTGCCGAGAAGCTGGCAAGGTGGCTACCGCCGCCACTTGAGAGATTTCAACACTTTATCAGATTGCTTTCGACGCGGGGCCAATCCACAGGATTATAGGCAACAATACGCAGGCGAGTATACGGTTTTTTGGCCTCTCGTATGACGATGTAATGACGGTGAAATTAGGTATTTGTCCCGCCGCCGCTTTTTTTCTAGACCCTTTGAGGCGCACCCCACGGATTCTTCGAGCGGAATGTCAACGGAGAGCTCGCCGAACTCGCCCTCAGGCATCAGTTCGCGCGACTGATCGGCACACTTGGGCTTTGCCGCCAAAAATGCCACCAGATTTTCGTGCGCTATCTCCAGTTCGTCAATCAATACGAGCGTGACGGCCTGTCGCTCGACCGCTGTGGTTTGATCCCATCATAGGTGACAATCCGCCTTCCGGTTGTCTGTTGGTAGCATTTTGCCACTGTAACGGCATCAACCACCGAGACACTTCCAGACGTGACTTGGCCGAAAAGCCTCGAAACTCGAAAATAGAGATCTGGTTTATTGGTCTAATGGATCAGAAAGAGAAGCGGCTTTTTCGAGCTATCATAGCCGATCGAGATGTTTTCAAGCTGATCCACAACGAAAGCCCGTTACACCATGGCGTTTCTTTTGATTCTGCCGTTATGTTCGCGCTCCGCATCGAAGCCATCGCGCACAGGTGCAAAGTCGATATCACTGCCCGCCGTAGCCTATTCAGTGCTTTTTCCTGCTTCAAGCTGAAAAGCTCATCGTCAAAGAGGCTCTTGGTATCGTAAAAAGCGTCCTGAGAGTGTTGATTGTGGACCATCCACCGAGCCAAATGTCATGAAGCGAAGCAGTGCTTTGTTGTCGTGAAACATTGGCGTCAACATCATTACGTCTGGAACGGTGAAAACCAGCCCACCAAGCAGCAGCATTTAGACCTCGATTATGGCCTTGATCACTCCCATCTCAGGCCGCAGCCACTCGTTGAACAACGTCGGCGCATCATCAAGCGAACCCCGATGCGTGTTCAATGCTTTCGTTGGCACCCGGCCGTTTTCCATTTGCTTCACGACCTCGGCGAAATCGTCCGGTTGCGCATTGCGGCTGGCGAAGAGGGTGGTTTCGCGTTTGTGGAATTCCGGGTCGGAGAAGGTTATGTCGTCGCGCACGACGCTGACGAGGACGTAGCGGCCACCGTGGGCGACGAAGCCGAAGCCGCGTTGCATGGCCTTGGTGTTGCCGGTTGCGTCGATGACGACGTCGAAGAAATCGCCGTCGGTGAGGCGTTTTGCATGGGCTTCGGCTTCGTCATTGGCAATGAGTGTCCGATCGGCGCCGAGCGCAGCGGTGGTGAAATCCAATCGGTCTTCGCGGACATCCATGACGGTGACGTCGGCGCCGCGTGCCTTAGCGAAGATGATGGCGGACATGCCGATCGGGCCTGAGCCGACGACGAGCACTCGGTCGGCGGCGGTGATGCCGCCACGCTTGACGCCATGGGCGCCGATCGCCAGGAACTCGATCATCGCAGCCTCCTCCAGCGAGGCCTTGCCGGCGGAGATGACATTCCGCTCGGGAACGCAGAGGAATTCGGTCATGCCGCCATCACGATGTACGCCAAGCACGGCGATGTTTTGGCAGGCATTGGTCACGCCGCGTCGGCAGGCAATGCATTTGCCGCAGGCAAGATAGGGAACGATATAGACATTTTCTCCCTTCTTGAGGCGGCTCGAACCATTTGCATCCTCCACCGTGCCGGATAGCTCATGCCCCATGACGCGCGGATATTCGAGAAAGGGATGCTTGCCCTGATAGATGTGGAAATCCGTGCCGCAAATGCCGACGCGTCTGATGCGCACCAGCACCTCGCCTTCGTCGGGCGTCGGAACATCGCGCTCGATCAGAGTGAGCCGGCCGGGTTCGTTGCAGATCAATGTCTTCATGGTAATGCACTCTCGAAAGGCTGGCGATGCCGGCCGCTGGTGTTAAATGTATGCTTGCCGACTTTCCCAAAACGGCGAGCCGACAGTCCTCGGTTCATTCATCATTGCTTCGCGGCGCCTGCGCCTATTTCGAGCGCTTGCCGCACCCTATGGCGCCGCTTCAATCGGGCTATAGCGGGCGGTGATTTCTTTAAGCACAGGCGCATCCAAGGGCTCGTCTGCCTTGTCCGCCCAGTCCAGGAAGGTGCGAATGCGGCGAGCCACTTTCTCGCCGTGGTGCTGAGCGATGTCGGCGATGCGATGGTCCAGAAAGGGATTGAGGAAGCGGTCGAGCGTTGTTGCCACATAGGCTTTCGCATCATCACCCAGGCCGTTTGCGGCAAAGCCGGGCAGCACTTCGTTCTGATAGAGCGCATCCAGCCTTGCGCGTATTTCCCTGTCGGCCAGTATGGCGCGCACCGTCTCGTCCGCCGGCCGGTTTTCGCGTTGCCAGATTTCGGCAAGGACGGTATGGCCGAGATTGAGGATATGCAGCTTCAGGCGCTCGTAGGGCTCAAGATCGTCGGTCAGCACGATGCTCGGATGATTGCATGGCAGGCGGACGCCCGGGGCGCGCTTGATTGCCCACAGCGCATAGGGTTCGGCAACGGCGCCGATCGGCTCTATCGGTTCGGAAACGATACGGTCGACCAGGGTCTCGGCAAAGGCGACATGCTCGTCGAGCCAGGTGAAGAACTCCGCCGGTAAAGCGTTGAGCTTGGCGCAGTCGATCACCGCCTGCTTCAGGATGCGGCCATTGCCTGTCACCAGCTCGCAGGGAAGAATGACCAGGGGGCGAGCCGATATCTGCCAGCGCTTGACAAGCAGCGCGGCTAGCTTGGCTGGGAAGGAGCGCGGCACCTGACGAGCCGCGCCGAAACCATCTTCCTCCGGCCATGTCTGGTAGCCGGTATCGCCGGTATTGGAGATGACGAATTCGGCTTCCTCGGCAAAGAGCTTCGATAATTCGTCCCAGTGTTCGAGGGCGGAGAGACCATGATCGACGCTGGTCACTTGCACGGTGCGATCGACGGGCTGCCCGCCCTCCATGCCGCGAATGATGACCGGATATCCTTCCGCATTGCCAAAGGCGCCGACGCGGCCGCTGCGGCTGCTGGCGCCGGAAACCTGAACGACGGTGATGGGGCCGACATCCTGGCCTGATTGTCTTGCCTCATGCACGAAGAATGCCGCATGGGCCTGCAGAAACCGGCTGGTGCCGAATTGAATGATCCGCGAGCTCACGCCAGGCTGCTCCTACCTTCGATGTTGATTGATAACGCTGGATGGGAGAGTGCCAATATTCACCAGTCCAGTCAGCGTTTGTTTTTTATCCATAGAAAACAGCTAGGCCATCAGTCGTCAAATGTTTTTTATATCGATAAGCAAATGACGGAACGTCGCCGTTTGAAGTGAGGGCGGCGCAGGCGGAATCCAGTCGCGGCTTGAGTTCGCGGCGGGAGATCGAGTGATCTATCTTCGCGGAATTCGAAATGGGCCGCCATAATCCAAGGCAATTTTCTTATGGAGTCACAAAAAAATGTCATAAAAACTGTGATTTTGTTATTTTTATTTGTTATGAATGCTGGCGCGGCAGGAGCGCTGGTTTGTTAATCCTTGGAGACGAGGTCGGGTATCGACGGCATTCTGTTTCTGTAACCGCTCACCGGCGTTGTCCGCGCGATTTTGACCGCCCATCAGGGCCAGGGGAGAATTGAATGGCACGTATCACCTTAAGGCAATTGCTCGATCACGCCGCTGAAAACGGCTACGGCGTTCCCGCTTTCAATATCAACAATATGGAACAGGCGCTCGCCATCATGGAAGCGGCCGATGGCGTCGATGCGCCGGTGATCATGCAGGCGTCGAGAGGTGCCAGGGCCTATGCCAACGACATCATGCTGAAGCACATAATGGATGCCGTCGTCGAGATCTATCCGCATATTCCCGTTTGCGTGCATCTCGATCACGGCAATGATCCTTCGAGCTGCATGACGGCGATCCAGGCTGGCTTCACGTCGGTGATGATGGATGGTTCGCTGAAGGCGGATGCCAAGACCCCGGCCGATTGGGACTATAATGTCGGCGTGACAAAGACGGTGACTGACATGGCGCATCTCGGTGGCATTTCCGTTGAGGGCGAGCTTGGCGTGCTCGGCTCGCTGGAGACCGGCATGGGCGAGGCTGAAGACGGTCATGGCGCCGAAGGCAAGCTCTCCCACGACCAGTTGCTCACCAACCCGGACGAGGCGGTCAAATTCGTGCGCGAGACCAAGGTCGATGCGCTGGCGATCGCCATGGGAACCTCGCATGGTGCCTATAAGTTCACGCGCAAGCCGGATGGCTCGGTGCTGGCGATGAACGTGATCGAGGAGATCCACCGCAAGCTGCCCAATACGCATCTCGTCATGCATGGTTCCTCCTCGGTTCCTGAGGAGTTGCAGGAGATCATCAACAGATATGGCGGCCGGATGAAGCCGACCTGGGGCGTGCCGGTCGAAGAAATCCAGCGCGGCATCAAGAACGGCGTGCGCAAGATCAACATCGACACCGATGGCCGCATGGCGATGACGGGCCAGATCCGCCGGGTGCTGCAGGAGGATCCAAGCGAGTTCGATCCCCGCAAATATATGAAGCCGGCCATGGCGGCGTTGACGAAGCTCTGCAAGGAGCGGTTCGAGCAGTTCGGAACAGCCGGACACGCCTTGCGCATCCGGCCGTTGACCGTCACCGAGATGGCCAGGCGCTACACGTCCGGCTCACTCGATCCGGTTTTCTCCTGAGCCAGATGATCAGCGCATAGCCGGGCCTGCCGCCCGGCGCACGCTGTCTTCGCTCAGCGTCTGGCCGTGGAATTTCGATAGCGATACAACGACATCGTCGATCTCCTTGGCCAGTCGCTGCGCATCCCACTGCAGGGCGGCTGCGGCGATCGCGCCGATTTCCCGTAAACCCTGGATGGTCAGCAGGCCCTCGATCGCCATGGTCGTGCGGCGGAAGACGATATCTGACAAATGAACGACCATCTCCTGCCGGGCGATCCAATCGATCTCGAGCGCGCTATGACGTTGCGCGCCGCTGATGCGCTGACTGTCGCTATAGGTTGAAGGATAGGCGAGGATTGCCGCTGCCGTCGTGCCGTATCGGCCGAGCAACTCATCCACTCTGCTTGCCTCGGCCCCGGTCTTTGCGGCGACCGATCGGATCCAGCTCGCCCGCTCATTGGAATTGACCGGAAAATCCCGGCCGCCGCCGATCGCAAGACGCTCCGTGGATGTCTTGCGGCCACGCTGAAGGCGTGCCAGCACGATATCGGCCACTTCCTCGGCAAAGCCGCGGAATGTGGTCCATTTGCCGCCGACCAGAGAGATGATGGGGAAGGGACGTCCGGCCTGCGGCTCGAAGACCGGTGCGGAGTGATCGCGGCTGATCAGGCCCGGCGAAGAGGCGTCCGAGGCGGGTAGGGGGCGGATACCGCTATAGCTGTAGGTCACTTGATCGCGGTCGAAGCGAAGGCTCGGAAGCAGCGACCTGACGCTGTCGAGGAAATAATCGATCTCCGGCTCTTCGCAGCGGACATTGTCGGGATCGTCGCAAGGGATGTCGGTCGATCCCACAAGCGCCTGGCCGAGATAGCCGTAGACAAGGCAGATACGGCCGTCATCGGCTTCGAAATAGATCATATGGCCGTTCAGGCTGCGCACCAGCTCCGGATGGTCGAGCAGGATATGCGATCCCTTGGTGCCGCCGATCAGATGGGCCGGTGCGCCGAGAGCGGCGTTGACGTGATCGATCCAGGGGCCTGCGGCATTGACGACGAGCTTCGGCTTGACCGAAAAAGCATAGCCGTCCGCGCGCTGGAAGGTCAGCACGCCATCGGCAGCAGAAACGAGCCGGGTCGAATTTGTCGCCAATGAAGCCTTGTTCGCCTCCAGTCCGTCGTTGACCAACTCATAGACCAGCCGTTCCGGCCGGCTGATCTTGGCGTCGTAATAGATGCCGCCCGCCACGATCTCGGGTGTCACATGCGGCATTTCCTTCAGCGCCCGGCGCTTTAAAAGGAACCGGTGGCGCGGCATGACACGGTTGCGCGAACCGAAGAAGTCATAGAGCGCAAGCCCGATCTTGATAAGCAAGGCACCACGGCTGCGCGGGGCGGTGGCCGAGCCCGTCAGCGTGCGGAGGGCTGCCCAGATGCCGCGTGTCCATGAGAAGATCGGCACGAAGGTCGGCAGTGCTTCGACGCAATGCGGCGCGTTCTTGAGCAGAAGGTTTCGCTCAAGCGCCGATTGCGCAACCAGGCCGAATTCGCCGGTTTCCAGATATTTCAGGCCACCATGGATCAGCCTGGATGGCGCTGCACTCGTTCCCGAGCCGAAATCTGATTTATCGACGATCAGGCAGTTTATGCCCTGCAGCGACAGATCGCGAAACAGGCCGGCACCGTTGACTCCGGCGCCGAGGATGACAACATCGACATCTCCGTCTTGAAGTTGAGAGAAGCGTTGTTTCAGATCGGCGGCCATATCGGTCATAACATCATTGTCCTGGTGAACTGCCGCGACAGATGCTGCCTGCGCGGTGCAATTTAGGTTTAGCCTTGGGAGTGCTGGGTTGCGAGATTGCCGATCCGCGGCCAGAGCGGTGTCATTGCTTCGGCGATGTCGCGAAAAAGCTCGTAACGGATACGATAATCGGCGCTACGGGCCGGGTCCGGGTGATAGGTCCTGGCGATTTTGCCGACATCGCGCGGATCGCTCTGCGGGGTAGCGTAGACACCGATACCGGCGCCGGCGCAAAGGGCAGCACCCCAGGCCGCAGCTTCATCGGTTTCCGTCACGGTGACGGGCATGGCGAAAATGTCGGCGAACATCTGTACGACCATCGGATTGCGTGACACGCCGCCCGCCAATCTTGCCTGATCGAAGGAAAAACCGTCACTTAAGGCATCGACGTGAATCTTGTGGTTGAAGGCGATGCCTTCGAGAACCGCTCGCAGCATGTCGCCGCGATCATGCCAGCCACCAAGTCCGAAGAAACTGGCGCTGGCATCGGCACCAAAGGGCGAGCCGAAGAGATAGGGGTGGAAGAGCGCGCTCGACGGCCGGTTGAACGCTGCCTCGATCTCGGGGCCGAGCACGGCGTGGATCGACTGGCCCGCTGCCTCGGCGCTTGCAATTTCGCTGGCACAGAGCTTGTCCAGGAACCATTCATAATTCGCCGATGACGCGGGCGAAATCGACATGTTGTTCCATTGCCCCGGCGCGATGGCGTTCCGGCAGAACCAGCGGCCGTCGACGCGCGGTTCTGAGGAAAGCGTTTCGTTGATCGAATAGGTGCCGGCTATGACGGCGACGACGCCGGCTGCGTAGCCGCCGGCCCCAAGCGCAGAGGCGGTGACATCATGCAGGCCGGCAACGACAGGCGTGCCTTCGGCAAGGCCCGTCCGCTTCGCGACGGCTTCGGTCACGTATCCTACAATTTCGTCGGATCGCGAGACAGGCGGCAAGGCGCCCGTCACCTCGGCAACGCCGAAGAGCTTCAGCGCATCCGGGGAATAATCCTGTGTCGAGACATTGGTGAAGGAGGTGCTTGCTTCGGTACGGTCGGTACCGGCAACGCCAGTCAGGCAAAAGCGGAGCCAGTCCTTGCAGCTTAGAATATGTCCTATCGCTGCGAATCGCTCAGGCTCATTGGCCCTGATACAGGCAAGCAGCGCCGATGGCGCCGAGACGTGTGGCATCTGGCCTGTGAGTGTCAGGGCTTCGTCGGCGAGCGGGCTTTTCAGCCATTGTTCCACGATTGATCCGGCGCGGCTGTCGAGAGAGAGGATGGCGCGTCCGAGCGGCTTTCTTGTCTTGTCCAGCAGATAGATGCCATCGCCATGAGCGGTGGCGGCAATCGCCTGAATATCGCTGGCAGGACGGTTGCTGAGCTTGATCGCCTCGGCAATGGCGTCGGCCGTCCGGGCCCAGAGTTCGTCCATGTCGCGTTCGACATGGCGGGCTTTCGGCATGAACTGGGTTACGCGGCGGCGGGCGACTGCAAGCGGCGTTCCATCGACGTCGAAGATGACGGCCTTGGTGACGGTCAAGCCGCTGTCAATTCCGAGCAGACTCGGCATTCTCGATACTCCTGATCGTGAACGATCCCTGGGCCGGCGGCATGGGCCGGATCGTCAGGATCGCTTCTCGTCGCCTTTGGCGACGACCACATTGATGTTCTTGTTGCGCATGCGCTCCAGGTGCGGGGCGGGTGTCTTCTCGTCGACGATGACGACATCGAATTCACTCAGATGTGCGAAACTATGCAGCGCCCGCCGTTCGAATTTCGTATGATCCATTAGCAAGATGCGCTTGGCGGCGCTGTCGAACATTGCGCGCTTGATATCGACGATCTCGGGTGACTGATGGAAAACGACATCGTCGATGATGGCTGACATCGAGATGAAGGTGACATCGGCTCGCAAACGATTGATCTCGTTGATCGTCATGCGGCCCATGAAGGCGTTGCACCAATTATAATATTGCCCCCCGAGCGCCAGAAGCGTCACGTCATGCATGTCCTTCAGGGCGTTCATCAGTGTCAGCGAATTGGTGATCGCCGTCAGCGGCACCTTGGTGGGCAGCAACGAAGCCATCTGCAGGACAGTGGTGGAATCGTCGAGAAAGACCGCCTGACCGGGCTCGATGAATTGCATTGCGGCAGCCGCGATCATCTTTTTTTCGCTGGCCTGCCGATTGGCGCGGTAGACGTCGCTGGATTCGATGAGGCTGGTGGCAGCGGCGGAAACGATGCCGCGCGTCTTTCGAAAAAGGCCCCGGCTGACCAGCTCGTCGACATCGCGATGCGCCGTCATCAGGCTGATGCCGAAGCGCTCGGTCAGATCCTCGATCCGCATGGAGCCTTCCGCCATCACGGCTTCGGCGATCATCTGGCGCCGGGCGATCTGACGGGAATGCCGGCTGTCGCTCGGCAGTTCATCTTGCAGGAATGATACGGGGCTTGTCTTATCTGTCACGTCGGCCTCTAGCGCTGAGCCTTGCGGATGTTCCTTGCCGCAGCGAATGCCATGCTATGGGAAAAGGCATAAAAAGCAATTCGCTGCTGGCAATTCTGCAAGTCCTGCCTGATGTTCTGGCAGAGTGTCGCCGATGGCGGTCAAAGGGTGGGAGCGCCGGCTTCCAGCGCCCCCGATCGCATTATTCGGACAGAACGAAGGGTGCCGTGTACTTGTCGACATTGTCCTTGGTGATCAGGATGCAGTCGAAGAGTTGCTTTTCGCTGGTGGCACCGGTCTTGCCGGTCTTGATGAAGCTATCGGCCTGCTTGACGGCTTCTGCCGAGAAAGTGGCGACCGGCTGCAGGACGGTGTACTGCAATTCACCGGCCTTGATGGCGGCAACAGCATCAGGCGAGCCGTCGAAGCCGCCGACCTTGACGTTGGCGAGCTTGCCGGCTTCCTTGAGTGCGGCAATCGCGCCGAGTGCCATTTCGTCATTGCCGGAGATTACGCCGGTGATGTCCGGATGCGCCTGCAGGATCGACTGCATCTTGTTGTGGCCCTGGGTGCGGTCCCAGTTGGCAACTTCCTTGGCAACCTTCTTCAGGTCGGGATACTGGGTCAGAACGGTTTCGTAGCCGTTCGAGCGGGTTGCGGCGTTGTTGTCCGAAGGAGCGCCGAAGAGTTCGGCGTAATTGCCCTTGTCGCCAACGGCTTCGACCCACTGCTGAGCGCCGATAGCGGCACCCTGGGCATTGTTGGAGACGAGCTGAGCCTTGGCGAGGCCTTCCTGGTTGATTTCAGCGTTGACCAGGAAAACCGGGATGCCGGCCGCAACGGCCTTCTTGACCGCGCCGACGGAGCCGTCGGCATTGGCGGGATCGAGAATGATGGCAACCGACTTGTTGGTGATTGCCGTATCGATCAGGTTGCTCTCGGTGTTGGTATCGCCCTTGTGAGCGCTAACCGTTGCCGTATAGCCGAGCTTTTCGGCGGTCGCCTTGGCGACATTGCCTTCCGTCAGCCAGTAGGGATTGGATGGATCGTTGACGATGACCGTCATCTGGCCGGCAGCCCATGCTGCTCCCGTCAGAAGCGGTGCCACGGCAACTGCTGCCATGACGGTACGCAAAGCTTTTTTGAACATTAGTCTCTCTCCCTTTTGATGAGCTCTGGTGATGCCGGCGAACCGGCGGTTCTCTCCCCGATCGGCACTCTTCACCGATCGGTGACAAGTTCGTGCGGGCGTCAGCCGGACTTGGTCCGGCGTCCGTACTGGATGCTGTTCATGAGCACGGCGAGCACGATGACCGCGCCGGTAAAGACTGTCTGCCAATAGGCCGACACGCCGATGATGACGAGGCCATCGGACAGGAAGCCGATGACGAAGGCGCCGAGCATGGTGCCGCGCACCGTGCCACGGCCGCCCGTCAAGGCGGCACCGCCGATGACGACGGCGGCGATCGCCGTCAGTTCGTAGGTGGTGCCGGCGGTTGGGCCGGCGGACGTCAGCTGCGAGGACAGGACAAGGCCGGCGATGGCCGCGCAGACGCCCGACAGGACATAGACGATGATCTTGACACGCTTGACCGGAACGCCGGAAAGATCGGCGGCGCGCTCATTGCCGCCGGAAGCGTAGAGCCAGCGGCCGAAGGCGGTGCGGCTGAGAACGAGACCGCAGATGATCGCAAGCACGGCAAGCACGATGACGCCGATCGGGATGCCGGCGAGGCGGTTGAAGCCAAGCCAGTCGAAGCCGGTATTGCCGAGTTCGGGACGGCCGCCGAGATTGTTGTAGGTGAGGCCGTTGGTCATCAGCAGTGCGATGCCGCGGGCGACATAGAGCACGCCGAGCGACGCGACGAAGGCCGGGACGCGCAGGTAAGCAATGAGCACGCCGTTGACGGCGCCGACCACCGCGCCTAGCGCGCAGGTCAGCACGACGACGGCCCAAACCGGGGGATAGAGAATGACGCCGAAACTAGACAGCGTGACACCTTGCATCAGGAAACCGGCGATACAGCCGGCAAGACCAAGGGTCGAGCCGACCGAAAGGTCGATGCCGCCGTTGAGGATGACGAGCAGCATGCCGATGGCGAGGATGCCGAAGATCGCGACATGTGAGGCCATCGTCAGGAAATTGCTGAGCGAGAAGTAATAGGGCGACAGGAAGGAGAAGACCGCGATGATGACGATCAGCGCGAAGAAGGCGCGCCCTTCCAGGATCAGCCGCACGAGACTGAAATTCCGCCGCTGTCCGTTCGAAATTGGTTTCTTTTCTGTGATGTTCGTGACTGACATAATCAGTGCTCCATGAATGCGGCTAGTGCGCGACCACTGCTTCGCCGGAGGCGGCCATGATCTTCTCTTTGGTGACGTCGGGTCCGAATTCGGCGGAAATCTTGCCGCGGTGCATCACGATGATGCGGTGGGCGATGCTGAGGCATTCGGCGACTTCCGACGTCGAATAGATCACTGCGAGACCTTCCTTGGCGCGCTCGGCAAGCAGCTTGAAGACTTCGGCCTTCGCGCCGATGTCGATGCCGCGGCTCGGCTCGTCGAGCAGGATCACTCTCGGCTTGGTCGCCAGCATCTTGCCGATGACGACCTTCTGCTGGTTGCCGCCGGACAGAGAACCGATTGCGGCCTCGCCGCCATCGGTCTTGATGTGCACCTTGCGGATGGAGTCGTTCACCAGCGACCGCTCGCGGCCGCCCGAGGTGAAAAGACCCTTGGTGAAAGTGCCGATGCTGGCAAGCGACAGGTTCGAGCCGACGGTCATCGTCTGCACGAGGCCGTCGCGCTGCCGGTCTTCCGGCACCAGCACCAGGCCTTGCGCGATGCGGCCGGCGATGCTGAGACCGCCGACGTCGGTATTGCCGAGCAGCACACGACCGCCGCTCGATCGCAGGCGTCCCGCCACGCATTCCAGCAGTTCGGTGCGCCCGGCGCCCATCAGCCCGTAGATGCAGACGATCTCGCCTGCGCGGACTGCAAGCGACATGCGGTCGACGGCGTTGTAGGCAGCACCCGAAGGGCCTGGCACGGTGAGATTGTCGATCGTCAGCGCCACATCGCCTATTTTGTGGCCGGTCGGCGGGCTGCCGAGGTCGAAGTTGTCGCCGACCATGTTGCGCACGATCCATTCGAGATCGATGTCCTTGCGCTCGGCATAGGCCGTCATATTACCGTCGCGCAGCACGACGGCATGGTGTGTGATCTGCAGCGCCTCTTCCAGGTGATGCGAGATATAGACGATCGAGACGCCACGGTTCGTCAGGTCGCGAATGACCTTGAAGAGGACTTCGACTTCGCTGGCGCTCAATGCCGAGGTGGGCTCGTCCATGATCAGGATGCGGGAATTGACCGATAGCGCCCGCGCGATCTCGACGATCTGCTGCTGGCCGAGGCGAAGATCCTCGACCGGTGTCATCGGATCGATGTTTTCTTCCAGCTCCTCCATGAGCGCCCGGGTCTGGCGCTCTTCCTCGGCAAAATCGACCACGCCGTTCTTCATGATCTCACGACCCATGAAGATGTTGTCGCGGACACTGAGATTGGGTGCCAGGCTCAATTCCTGGTGGATGATGGAAATGCCGCAGGCGCGCGCATGCGTCGATGACGCAAAGCTGATCGGGTGGCCATCGAGGATGATATCTCCCGAGGTCGGCTGGATGACGCCGGACAGGATCTTCATCAGCGTCGATTTGCCGGCGCCGTTCTCGCCGAAGAGCGTGGTCACTTCGCCGCGGCGAATGTCGAAATTGACGCCCTTCAGCGCATGGACGCTGCCATAGGATTTCGCGACGTTGCGGGCGGCGAGAACGACTTCGCCGGTGGTTGCGCCATTGTGCTGGACCTGGCTCATTTCACGTCGACCTTTACCGGGGTGACGAGCCAGTTCTTCGGATTGATGAGCTTGAAAACGCCGATGACAGTTGCCGTCTTACCCGTGAGCTTTTCGGGGTCCAGGCTGCCGAGGGTCGCCTTCTTCATCTCGTTGTTGATGGCGGAACCGGCGTCCTGATATTCGATCTGGTTGGTGAATTGCCCGAATTCGATCTTGCCCGTGGCATCGCGAAGATCGGTGCCATTGATCGCGGGGCCTGTTTGTACCCGGATGGTGACACCGTCAGGCAGGCCGTCGACCTTGAACTCGTTGAGATTGGCCTTGCGCTCGCCAAAGGTGCCGGTCAGAGAAACGGGAAGAACGGGTCCGGTGGTGGTGGCAACGCCGTATTTTGTGCCGGCCGCCTTCTTGTCGGCCAGAACTGCATTGGCGAGCGTCACGGCATCGACGGCGCGCTTCTCGACATCCGCCTGCACCTTCGGGAATTCGGCAGCGCCATAAGTCTCTGGCTGGAAACCTTGTTCGCGTACGTCATGTTCGGAGCCGATCTTGACGACTTTGGTATCGGCCGCGATGGCGCCGAGCACGATTGCCACGGCGGCGACACCAGCCGCGATTTTGAACTTGGAGCCCGCCTGTTTGGCGGTTGCGTATTGAATCTGCGTATTCATGTTCAAACGACCTTCGGCATATCAGCCGGATTGCCTGATGGAGAGGGGAAAAAGGCGCCGTGATCCGGTTAGCGGAAGCCGCGCCTCGGATTCGGGGCTTGTAGGTGCTCCGTTCGGCTTGCGCTGTCGGAATGGAAATTCAACATCAGGAGCCTCCTCAGCATGCGGGCAGCTGTCTCCTCCAGTTACCCAATTCAGCTTCACAAGCATCGCATGTATGCGACAATTGTGATATAAGTATGTTAATAACTTCGTTTTGTATGTTATAAATTCCCAGACCTGTCAACTGTGGTTTGGCATGTTGTATCTGTCATGCGCCTTCCTGCACTCCAATGTTTTCTTTCTCAGATGAACCGCAACTTCCGCTTGGCGTGCGCTATTCAAGGCTTTTATCGCGGGATTTCTCAGATCGAATTCCTGTAAAGAAATTTTGCTAACTATGTGATTATAAAAATCATAATGGAACCTCATCCGTGATGATTCGGTAAAAGCCCTGTCGTCGCCTGTCGATTGCCGGCGTGCGAATTTCCTCCCATTCGCGGTTCTTGCTGTAGGCGCTTGTGGAATTGACAGCGCTCATTTTATATGAAAAAAATTACAAGACCAGAAAAATTTTACTGATGCAGTGATATCTTTGTGTTATAAGATATGCGTTGTCCGATGGATCGCCATTGCGTCGGATGCGGGTGCTCGGAGTGTCGAGTGTGCAGAATGGCCGTTCACGCTGCTCCCGTGGGCTTGGACGTGGCGGCGATGCGCGCGAGTTGGCAGAGCTGTGCTCGTGATCGTGTGGGAGGAATGAAGATGTTCGTGATGTACGCCAAAGTCCCTATCGTGGGGCGCATGATGGTGGAGCCGGCGCGCAATGCCTAAGGGTGACGGGATCATCATCGGCATCGATGCAGGTACCTCCGTTCTGAAGGCGGTTGCCTTCGAATTGTCCGGCAAGCAGATCGCTTCCGCGTCGGTGCGAAATCGCTATGCGACGGGGGAAGACGGTTCGGTCACGCAGTCGCTCGACCAAACATGGTCGGATTGCGTCAGTGCGTTGCGCGGCCTTGGCGAGAAGGTCGAGCATCTTGCCGCCCGAACGGCCGCGATCGCGGTCACAGGCCAGGGTGACGGAACATGGCTTGTGGGTTCCTGCAATGCTCCGGTCGGCGATGCCTGGCTATGGCTCGATGCGCGGGCCGCATCGACGGTGACGCGGCTGAGCGCCATGGCTGGCAACCGCGCGCGTTTCGAGGCGACCGGCACGGGTCTCAATACCTGCCAGCAAGGTGCGCAGCTCGCCCATATGGACCGTTTCATGCCCGAGCTGCTCGATCGGGCTGAAACCGCCTTGCACTGCAAGGACTGGCTCTATCTGAACCTCACCGGCGTACGGGCGACCGATCCGTCTGAGGCGAGTTTCACCTTTGGTAATTTCCGCAATCGCCAGTATGATCCTGTTGTCATCGATGCGCTCGGGCTCGCCCGCCGGCGTTTTCTTCTGCCCGATATTCTCGATGGAACAGAGATTAGTCATCCCCTGACGGAGGTGGCGGCCAAGGCTGCCGGGCTGCTTGCCGGAACGCCGGTCTGCCTCGGCTATGTCGATATGGTCATGACCGCGCTCGGCGCCGGCATTCGCACCGGCGGCCTGAATGCGGCCTGCTCGACGATCGGATCGACGGGCGTGCATATGCGCGCCAAGGCCGTGCGCGATGTTCAGCTCAACGACGAGGGTACCGGCTACGTGATCGCCCTGCCGATTCCCGGTATCGTCACGCAGGTCCAGACCAATATGGGTGCGACCATCAATATCGACTGGATCCTGGAGATCGCAGCCGATCTGATGTCCGCGGGCGGCAACAAGGTCTCCTATTCGGATCTCATTCCACGCATCGATGCCTGGTTTGCCGAGGCACGTCCGACGAACCTTCTCTATCACCCCTATATTTCCGAGGCGGGCGAGCGCGGTCCCTTCGTCAATGCGCATGCGCGCGCCGGCTTCACCGGGCTTTCGACGCGGCATGGCTTTGCCGACATGCTGAGGGCCGTGGTCGAAGGGCTCGGTATGGCAACGCGAGACTGTTACACCGCTATGGGCGACATGCCCTCAGAACTGCGCATCACCGGAGGAGCCGCGCGTTCGCATGCGCTGCGCGGTTCGCTCTCTGCCGCCGTCAAGGCGCCGGTGCGTATTTCGGACCGGGAAGAGGCGGGTGCGGCCGGTGTCGCGATGATGGCCGCCGTCGCCATCGGCGCCTATCAGGACATGGATAGCTGCATTGCCGATTGGGTGACGCCGTTGCTCGGGGCGGCAGAGGCGCCGGATCCGGAAAACGTTGAGCGCTACGACCGTTTGTTCGATGCCTACAAGGACGTGCGGCAGGCGATTGCGCCTGCCTGGGACAAGCTGGCCGAGCGCTAGCCTCGTTGCCGGCCGGCGAGAGCGTCGCCCAGGAAGATTGATTTGATGATGCCCGGAACATTCGAACAAGGGCATTCGAACGAGGGTATCCGAAGGAGCATGACATGATGGAACCGGAAATCTTTGATCTTTTCGTGATCGGTGGAGGCATCAATGGTGCCGGCATCGCCCGCGACGCGGCCGGCCGGGGTCTTTCGGTTGTCATGTGCGAGAAGGGCGATCTGGCAGAGGGCACCTCTTCGCGCTCCGGCAAGCTGGTGCATGGCGGCCTGCGCTACCTTGAATATTACGAATTCCGTCTGGTGCGCGAAGCGTTGATCGAACGCGAAGTGCTGTTGAGCTCGGCAAGCCATATCATCTGGCCGATGCGCTTCGTGCTGCCGCACAGCCCGACGGATCGTCCGGCCTGGCTCGTTCGCCTCGGCCTGTTCCTCTACGATCATCTCGGTGGCCGCAAGAAGCTGCCGGGCACGCGGTCGCTCGATCTTCATCGCGATCCGGAAGGCGCTCCGATCCTCGACCAATATTCGAAGGGTTTCGAATATTCCGACTGTTGGGTCGATGATGCCCGGCTCGTCGTTCTCAACGCTCTCGATGCCTCCGCCAAGGGCGCACAGATCCTGACGCGCACAGCTTGCGTCAGCGCGCGACGCGATCAGGGCAACTGGGTCGTCCAGACGCGCGACCAGCGTTCCGGCGAAGTGCGGACCGTTCGCGCCCGTGTGCTGGTGAATGCCGCCGGCCCCTGGGTCAATGACGTTATCGGCCGTGTCGTCGGCTCAAACAGCCAGCGCAGCGTCCGGCTCGTCAAGGGCAGCCACATCATCGTCCCGAAATTCTGGGCTGGCCAGCAGGCCTATCTCGTCCAGAACCACGACAAGCGCGTCATCTTCATCAACCCCTATGAAGGTGACAAGGCGCTGATCGGCACGACGGATATTCCCTATGACGGCAAGCCGGAAGAAGTAACGGCCGACGAGAAGGAAATCGATTACCTGATCACGGCGGTCAATCGCTACTTCAAGGAGAAGCTGCGCAGGTCTGACGTGCTTGAAAGCTTCTCCGGCGTCCGCCCGCTGTTCGATGATGGCAAAGGCAACCCTTCGGCCGTGACGCGCGATTACGTCTTCGATCTCGACGAGACCGGCGGTGCGCCGCTCTTGAGCGTCTTCGGCGGCAAGATCACGACGTTCCGCAAGCTCTCGGAACACGCAATGCAGCGGCTTGCAAAATTCTTTCCGAAGATGGGCGGCGACTGGACGCGGGGCGCCACGCTTCCGGGCGGCGAAATCCCGAATGCCGATTACGTCGCCTTCGCCGATACGCTGCGGGCGGCCTATCCCTGGATGCCACGTGCGCTCGTCAATCACTACGGCCATCTCTATGGCGCCCGCAGCAGGCAGATCGTCGGCAGTGCCACGTCGCTGGCGGACCTCGGCAGGCATTTTGGCGGCAATCTCTATGAGGCCGAAGTCCGCTATCTCGTCGCTTCCGAATGGGCCCAGGCGCCCGACGACGTCCTGATGCGACGCACCAAGGAAGGTCTGCGCATGACGGCTGAGGAAAAGGCGGCTTTCGCCGCCTGGTTCGATGCCGAACTGGCGCTGGCCGCCTGAACCACCAGATCTTGCCGGAGAATACGCATGCCCTTGACGCTTTCACTCAACACCAACCCGCTTGTCAATCGCTTTGCCGAGCCGGCCGACCTGATCGAGACGGTTGCGCGTGACCTGCGCATCCGCGATCTGCAGCTGACGCACGAATTCATCAATCCGAGCTGGCAGGCGCCGGTCATTCGCCGCCTGACGCGCGATATGCAGGCGGCACTGAAGCGCACCGGCGTTCGCGTCACGTCGGGCATGACCGGCCCCTACGGCCGTCTCAATCATTTCGGCCATCCGGACAAGGATGTTCGCCGCTATTATATCGACTGGTTCAAGACCTTTGCCGATATCACTGCCGATCTCGGCGGTCATTCCGTCGGTACGCAGTTCGCGATCTTCACCTACAAGGATTATGACGATCCGGTCCGCCGCCAGGAATTGATCGAGATCGCGATCGATTGTTGGGGCGAGGTGGCCGAACACGCACGGGCTGCCGGCCTCTCCTACATCTTCTGGGAGCCGATGAGCATCGGCCGCGAATTCGGCGAGACGATCAATGCCTGCCTTTCCCTGCAGGACAGACTAACGAAGGCGCCGTTCGCCATTCCGATGTGGATGATGGCCGATATCGATCATGGCGATGTCACCTCGTCCAATCCCGACGATTATGATCCCTATGCCTGGGCGCGTGTCGTGCCGAAGGTGTCTCCGATCATTCACATCAAGCAGAGCCTGATGGATAAGGGCGGCCATCGCCCCTTCACTGCGGAATTCAATGCCAAGGGCCGCATCCAGCCGGAACCGCTGTTGAAGGCATTTGCCGAAGGTGGTGCCAAGGACAACGAAATCTGCCTGGAACTGTCGTTCAAGGAGCGTGAGCCCAACGATCGCCAGGTCATCTCGCAGATTGCCGAAAGCATCGCCTTTTGGGCGCCTCATATCGACACCGGTGCCGGCGACTTGCATATCTAGCTGCCGGAATGGCCGAGTCTCGATTCCACCTGAGCTTATCCTTGCGAGAGGACTGTGGATTCGGGGGCATGGTCAGATAAAAAGCAGGCGAGGGGCCATGCGTGACGAAATGAAAGGGAACGGTTGATGACGGATGCGGATGCTTCGCTCGCCGTGCGGGCGGCCTGGTTGCACTATGCCGGCGGGCTGACGCAGTCCGAGGTGGCAAAACGTCTCGGCGTTCCCTCGGTGAAAGCGCATCGCCTGATCGCGCGCGCGGTCGCCGAGGGCGTCGTCAAGGTGACGATCGACGGCGATATCGTCGAATGCGTCGAGCTTGAAACGCAGCTTTCGGCACGTTTCGGCCTGCAATATTGCGAGGTCGCGCCCGACCTCGGTGAAGAAGGCTTCGAGTTTCGCGCGCTCGGCCAGGCAGGAGCCGGCTTTCTGCGGCGCGAAATCGAGAGCGGCAACAACAAGGTCATCGGCCTCGGTCACGGGCGGACACTCTCTTCCGCGGTTCATCACCTGTCGCGCGTCAGTGGCAAGGATCTGCGTTTCGTCTCGCTGCTCGGTGGTCTGACCCGAAACTATGCGGCCAATCCCTATGACGTGATGCATCGCATCGCCGAAAAGACCGGCATGCAGTCGCATGTGATGCCGGTGCCTTTCTTCGCCAATACGCGCGAAGACCGTGACGTGCTGCTCGCCCAGCGCGGCGTCAAGGAAGTCTTCGATCTCGCAAACGGCGCCGATCTCAAGCTCGTCGGTCTCGGTACGGTCGATACAGACGCACAACTGGTCTTATCCGGCATGGTCGAGCCGAAGGAGATCAGGGAGATCACCGCGGCCGGCGGCGTCGGCGAAATTCTGGGTCATTTCTTCGATGTCGATGGCAAAATCCTCGAGACAACGCTGACGGCGCGCACGTTGTCCGCCTCCTTGCCGCGGACGAAGGGCGAGCGGCTGGTCGCATTGTCCGGTGGATTGCCCAAGGTCGAAGCCATTCGCGCCGTCCTCAAGAGCCGCTGTCTCTATGGGCTGATTACCGATGAGAAAACGGCGAAGGCGCTGCTGAAAGCCTGAGCCATTGCGATCTGCACGGAAACATAAAATCATCTCAACGTAACAAATAAAATGTTGAATTGTGAGATTTGGATGTTATATTTTCTCTAGTTCCTTTCGGACTGGTGGCCGGAGTGTAAAGTGAAACGGGAAGAGCGTCAGCAATCGATCATCAATCTGCTCATCGAGCACAAGACCGTCGATCTCGACGATCTGGCCGACCGCTTTACCGTGTCGAAGATGACGATCCATCGCGATCTCGATGATCTCGAGCAGGCCGGTGTGTTGCGCAAGGTTCGCGGCGGGGCGACCATCGATGCCGGGACACAGTTCGAAAGTGATTTTCGCTTCCGCGAGCGTCAAGGCCATGACGAAAAGCTGGCGATGGCGCGCGCAGCACTCGATCTTGTCGAGCCCGGCATGACCGTCATGATCAATGACGGCTCGATGGCGGCCGTTCTTGGCGAGATGCTGCTGCAGAAACGGCCGCTGACGCTGATCACCAACAACGCCGCGATCATAGACCGCATGAAGAACGAAAGCGGCATTACCCTGATCGCGCTCGGCGGCGTCTATTCCGCCAAGTTCAATGCCTTTCTCGGCGTCGTCACCGAGGAAGCACTGTCGCGCCTGCGGGCCGATATCGCCTTCCTGTCGACGCCGGCCGTTTCCGGCAGGCTCGCCTATCATATGGACGATAACGTCGTGCGCACGAAGCGGGCGATGATTGCGTCGGCGACCAGGAGCTGTCTGCTCGTCAGCCATCAGCGCATCGGGCACACGGCCCTGCATGTGATGGCCGACCTTACCGATTTCGACGCCGTGATTACCGATCACGCGCCGGACGACGCCATTCTCGCGCAATTCCGCCGGGACGGTATCACCCTCACCATTGCCTCGAACCAGGATATGACATGACAGACAAGCCTCGCTATTGGATCGGCACGAGCTGGAAGATGAACAAGACGCTGGCCGAGGCGCGTGCTTTCGCCGAGGCCCTGCGCGCTGCCGATACCTTGCGCGATGCCCGCATCCAGCGTTTCATCATTCCGCCGTTCACTGCGGTGCGTGAGGTCAAGTCGATCCTTTTGGGCAGCTCCGTCAAGGTCGGCGCCCAGAACATGCATTGGGCCGACCAGGGTGCATGGACGGGTGAGATTTCGCCGCTGATGTTGAACGATTGCAATCTCGACATCGTCGAACTCGGCCACTCCGAGCGTCGCGAGCATTTCGGCGAGACCAATGAGACCGTCGGATTGAAGACCGAGGCGGCCGTCCGTCATGGGTTGATCCCGCTCATCTGCATCGGCGAGACGCTGCAAGATCGCGAAAGCGGTCGTGCAACCGAGATCCTGAGCGAGCAGGTTATCGGCGCGCTATCGAAGCTCTCCGACGCCCAGAAGCAGGCTGAAATCCTGCTGGCCTATGAGCCGGTCTGGGCGATCGGCGAAAAGGGGATTCCGGCCGAACCCTCCTATGCCGATGCACGCCAGGCCGAGATCGTCGCGGTCGCGCAGGATATGCTCGGCCGCAAAATTCCGTGCCTCTACGGCGGATCGGTCAATCCGCAAAACTGCGAAGAACTCATATCCTGCCCGAACGTAGACGGGCTCTTCATCGGCCGCTCAGCCTGGAACGTCGAAGGCTATCTCGACATCCTCGCCAAGTGCGCCGCCAAACTCTGAGGAGACATCTCATGAAGCTTGCTATTGCTGGAGACAGCGCCGGCGAGGGCCTCGCCAAGGTTCTTGCCGACCATCTGAAGGATCGTTTCGAGGTGAGCGAAGTGTCGCGCACTGATGAAGGTCCCGATGCATTTTATGCCAATCTCGCTGACCGCGTGGCTTCCGGCGTCATCGACGGCACCTATGACAAGGCGATCCTTGTCTGCGGCACCGGCATCGGCGTCTGCATCTCGGCCAACAAGGTGCCGGGCATCCGTGCGGCGCTGACCCACGACACCTATTCGGCAGAACGTGCAGCTCTTTCAAATAACGCCCAGATCATCACCATGGGCGCTCGCGTCATCGGCACCGAACTTGCCAAGGCCATCGCCGACGCTTTCCTGGCGCAGACCTTCGACGAAAACGGCCGCTCGGCCGGCAACGTCAAGGCCATCAACGAGGTCGATGCGAAGTACAACGCCCGTTAAGCCAGTCCCAAGACGCAGACAAGCCCGGCGATCCTTCCGATCGGCCGGGCTTGTCCGTATCTAGGCGATCCTCGCACGTCTGTTATCGAAGGCTATCTGGGCGCGCCCGGTGCGTCGTCTTTGATGTCATCAGCGAATTTGCGCATGAGCCGCACCAGGTCTTCGATATCCCGTTCGTCCCAATTGGCGAAAATCGCCAGACCAATTCTCTCACGCGCCGCGTCGACACGATCAGTCATTGCCTTTCCTTGGCCGGTAATGACGGCCTCGCGAATGCGGCGGTCTTGTGTGCTTTCCTGGCGGTCGACCAGCCCGAGGCTCTCCAGCTTGGCAACCTGTCGGCTGACGGTGGTGTAGTCGCGTCCCACGCGGTCGGCCAGTTCGACAACTCCGATGGGGCCGAGCCTCTCCACCAGAACAAGCAGCGGGAATAGGGCACGGTCGAGCGATATCCCCGCCTCGCGAACCATCGCTTCGTCACGCTGAGGCCGGTTCATGACGCCGACGATTTCGATCAGCGCACTATGAAGCTCACGCAGTTGAGCGCTAATACGTGTATTTTGCACCTTTTTCATTGACGCCCGCTCATGTCTCTCTTAATATGTGCATATTACACATATTGAGGGCGAAATGACAGAGGAATTTGCAGCCGATGTGCTGATTTGCGGTGCGGGCGCAGCCGGTCTGGCGCTGGCGATCGACCTGGCGCGAAGAGGCATTTCCTTCCGCCTGATCGAGAAGATGGGTGGCCCGTTCCACGGCTCGCGCGGCAAGGGCATTCAGCCGCGAACGCAGGAAATATTCGAAGATCTCGGTATCCTCGACAGGCTCGTCGCGATCGGCGGATCGTATCCGCCCGAACGGCGACATCGCGATGACGGCAGCTATGTCGACTCCGACGCGATGACGCATGAGCCCCCGACGGCCTCCGAGCCTTACCATCTTCCGCTGATGGTGCCTCAGTTTCTGACCGAAGGCCTGATGCGCGAACGCCTGGAGGAACTGGGTCATCGACCCGAATTCGGCCGGGAACTGGTCGGCTTCGGACAGGACGCGGATGGTGTGACGGCGCATGTTGCGGGCACGGCCGGCGACGAGATCTTGCGCGTGCGCTGGCTCGTTGGCGCCGATGGTGGCCGCAGCTTCGTGCGCCATGTGCTTGGCATCGATTTCCCGGGCAAGACCCTGGGTGTGCGTGCCATCGTGGCTGATGTCGTGCTGACAGGTCTCACTCGCGACGCCTGGCATCGTTTCAATGAAGGAAACATGGCGCGGCAGATAGCATTTTGTCCGCTCGCCGGGACTGGGATGTTTCAGATTCAAGGCCCGATCCCTCTCGAAGGCGATATCGATCTTTCCGTCGAAGGGCTGGCAGCCATGGTGGCGGAGCGCACCAATCGCAATGATATTCATATCCAATCCGTGTCCTGGGCATCGGCATACAGCATGAATGCACGGTTGGCCGATCGCTACCGCGTTGGTCGCGTGTTCCTCGCCGGCGATGCCGCTCACATTCATCCGCCGACTGGTGGTCAAGGCCTCAACACCAGCATTCAGGATGCCTATAATCTGGGCTGGAAGCTGGCCGCGGTCGCCGACGGTGCGCCCGAGACACTGCTCGACACCTATGAAGAGGAACGCAGGCCGGTCGCCGCAGCAATGCTCGGCCTGGCGACAAAACTTCTCGATGCCTTAAAGCGTGGCGACATGCGTCGTGGCCGCGAGGTCCATCAACTCGATATCGGTTATCCCGAATCCTCGCTTGCGCTGGAGCAGCCAAGCCGGATTGGCGGTCTCCTTGCCGGCGACCGTGCGCCGGATGCACCGATCCGTGGTGCAGCCGGCCAAAGCATTCGGCTGTTCGATTTGTTGAAAGGGGCGCACTGGACGTTGCTCGGCTATGAGGTAGAGCGAGGGGCCGTGCCTCCGCGTCGGGGCATGCATATTCACATATTCGGTTCGAAGGGTGATATGTTCGATGACGAAGGTCACTTCCGTGACGCCTATGCCCCTGCCGCCGGCGATTGGATACTGGTACGTCCGGATGGCTACATTGGTGCCATTGTCGCGAGCGGCGATATGGAGACCTTGGAGACCTATCTCGCGCAGGTAGGGCTCGGCTTGGTCGGCGCCGGTTGCGACTAGCGTTATTTTATCTGCTCAGGCTTAACGGCCCGCCAGCCAGCGTTTGAATTCGACATTCGTGTCGGTCTGGATCGCGCCGACGCCGGCGGCGATAAGCGTTCCCCAGACGCCTTCGGGGTCTTCAAGCGCGCGGCTATCATTGAAGTCGAGATTGTAGGAGACGTCGAGCGTATTGACCCACAGTCTGATGTTCTGGCGTTCCAGCTCGTCGCGGCCCGCGATGAGATCTGCGATGTCGGTAAACTTCACCTCGATCACCGGCGCACGCAGTGCTTCGATTGCCCGCAGGTCCTCGATGAACTTCCCGGGACGGACCGGAAACATCGGCATATGCGGAATAGAGCCGAACCAATCGGCATTGAGAACCGGGAAGTTGTCGCTCTGCGGCTCGACATCCGATTTGATGATGACGTGATCCTCGGCGCCGAGGCGTCGAACGGTGTCAATGACCAGCGGCAATTCATGCGGAAACTTCGTGTCGATATTGACGAAGACGCGCCCGCGCGCCTCTTCAAGTGCTTCCTCGAGCGTCGGCACACGCTCATCCGTCACGTGAGCGGTTTGCCCACCCGCGCCGGCGCGCAGCCGCGCGTCACGGACCGTCTCGAACGTGCTTGCGTCAACGACACCTTTGGCCGACGTGGTGCGGTCCAGCGTCTTGTCGTGAATGACGACAAGATGGCCGTCGGCTGTTGTCTGCGTATCGATTTCGACGAATTCAACACCAAGTTCGGCAGCAGCGCGGATTGATGCCAGCGAATTTTCCGGCGCCGCCGACCAAAGACCGCGATGCGCGATCGTCAGAATGTCGGAATTGGCCCGGGACAGGAGATCATAAATATCCGAAAGACGGGGCGAGGGCGAGGCGGCAGTATGCATGGGGAGTGGCTTTCGTGATCGTTCTGACGGTATGTGCCGCGTGATGTCCGTCATGGAATGCAGACGCCGTTGGCTGCGCGCCGACGCGATGCTCATTGGCACCGGTCGCCTCCATGGCTATTAATACACATAAAGTGTAATATTTATGACGGCTGCCTCGAATATGTTGGACGGGCCGGATTGCGGGCATGGATATAAGAGGGAAGGCGAGTTCAAAGGGGTTGGAATCGCAGTCATGACAGTGCTTGAGAAATCCCCACTGGCAAGCGGAAACGAACGCCTCATCCTCGATATCGTTCGCCGGCATGAGCCGATCCCGCGCGCGACCATAACGGCCCACACCAATCTGACACAACAGTCGGTACACCGCCTGGTCGAAACCTTGATGGCGCGGGGTCTGCTCCGCGCCGGTGCGCCTCTCAAGGGCACGCGCGGGCAACCGAGCCCGACGATCGAATTGGCAAGGCAGGCTGCTTACTCGATCGGCATTTCCGTCAATACCGACGCCGTAATACTGTCGGTTGCCGATTTCGGCTGCGATATTGTCGGTCAGGAGACGCTTCAGGGAGTGCCTGGTGACCGCAAGGCGACGCTGACTGCGCTTGCCCGAAAACTGAACTCGATCCTGACGCGATGCGAAATACCGCGCGAAAGCCTTATCGGCCTCGGCTTCGCCATGTCCGGCTTCTTCGTCGGCGATGATCGTCATTTCAATGCGCCGGAACCTTTGCGGGACTGGTCGCTGATCGATCTGCAGCCGGAGCTCGAGGATGTGTTCCGACTTCCGGTTTGGCTGGAAAACAATGCGACGACCGGCGCTATCGGCGAAAGCCTGCGTGGCGTCGGGCGCTGGTGCCCGACCTTCGCATATCTGTCTTTCAACTACGGATTTGGCGGCGGTCTTGTTCTTGAGGGCAGGCCTTATTTCGGTTTCCACGGCAATGCAGGCGAGTTCAGCGTCATCTACAACCCGGATGAGGCGCCGCGACGGCCAGCTCTGCAATATCTTATCCGCAGATTGCGCGAGAACGGTATCGAGATAGGCTCGGTTGAGGAACTGAAGCAAGCCTTCGATCCTTCCTGGCCGGGCGTGGAGAGCTGGCTTTCCGAAACCATGCCGATGCTCGATCGCCTGATTGCCACGCTGACCGCAGTAATCGATCCGCAGTCGATCGTCTTCGGCGGCCAGCTGCCGCCGGCCCTCGGACGGATGATGATCGAGCGCGTGAACCTGCCCTCGCAACGCCCGCACCGTTATGGCGTTGCGCCGCATGGGCCGCGGCTGGTTCTCAGCGAAACGCAGGGCGATGCCAGCGCGATCGGTACGGCGCTGCTGCCGTTGAAGTTCCGGTATTTCCTGTAGGCTTGGCGAAGAAGGCTGGTTTATCTTTCGGCGTATTCATGCGGGATTACTGGAGTGATGCCGCTTACATATTCGGTATTCGCCATCTTTCCGGTAAGTCGGCAAAATAACCCCACGAGGCCCAAGGGAGATCATTTCTGTTGCTGGGTCGCGTCGCCAACCTCCATTCGGGGGGATCGGGAAACCCATGCCACATCAGCCGCATCAAAAGCATGTCTTCACCGTCGCAGGTCGCATAAAATTCAACATCTGATCCGCGAAGGTCTCCTATTTCGGTGCCGAATACCGACTGGCCGGCATCGAGTATCGAAGCCCAGCTAATTGCCTTGGCTGCCCTGTCCTCAAATCCGGCGAATTGTAAATCCGCCAGCTTGTCGGAAGCATCCCATGGATCAGCCTCCCAGATGTTGGACGCCGAGTTCATGCGATCCGTTTGCTTCATAAACTGTCCACCCGAACTAGCCCCGGCATTGAAAGCGACAGTTTACGGAGCTTTGGCGAGTTCTGCCAGAAGGCCTCTCTTCTTATCGTTGGCCGGCGGGGGCGGTAAACGTGCGTATTTGGCAAACAGTTCAAATTTGATTTCAGTTCCGCATCATCAATGTTTCAGGGCTCTGTCAGACGGCATTGCTAATTCACGGCCGTATTTCGCTGGACAACCGCATTGGCGCGCAAGACTGCAATCATCGTTGGGAATGCTGAGCTCGAGCGCGATCTCTCAGGGGTCGTGGACGACGCGCAATTCGTGATGCGCTTCAACGAGCCGAACCTTGCCGGGGGCATGAGCGGCGAGCGCACCGATATGATCATGATGGCCGCGTCGAGCAAGATCCTGTATCGGCGGCTGCTCGATCCCGGCTTCCTGGACAATGCGGCACTGAAGGCAGCCAAGGTGCTGATGCTGGCTTATCATCCGAACATCATTCGCAAATATCATCCGCGCCCCAACATATTTCAGCGCCTGCGGGGCCAGAAGGCCGATTGGACGATGCAGGCGATCGAACGGATGGGCAATGTCGGCAAGGAAATCCGCATCATGCCGCCACAGACCTATGTTGACAGCTGTAACGAGCTCGGCATTGCCAGGCCTCGGATGCGCGAAGTCTTTCCCAGCACGGGTTTCCTCGGCATCGGTTATGCGCTGGCGAAGTTTCCGCTGTCCGATTGGGACGTCAAACTGTGCGGCTTCAGCTGGGAAGGATGGAAGCGGCACGATTGGCAGAGCGAGAGGCTCTGGGTCGAAAACAAGATCGCCAACGGCCGCGTCACCCTGCTCGCGTGAGCTATCCGATGCGATCAGATTCGAGAACTTTGCGAGACCTCTCCCGCGATTACCGCTCTCCCAGCAAGCCGCGCAGTTCCGGCAGCCGGTCGTTTACCAGCCAGCCATAATAATTCTCTTCCGGCAGCTTCTTGCCGCCTGAAGCATCCGCTGCCTGCCGCAAGGCAAGTGCGCGGCGTCGCGGCTGCCCGACATTATAGAGCGTTGCCGTCAAACCGGGATTGCCGGTGATGTCGAAACCTTGGGCGCGATAGGCATCGATCGCGTCCCTGACGATCGCGGCGATATAGATCACGCTGCGATCGGGGTCCATGATATCTCGGTAGATTGCCTGAGGGTCGTCGACAGACAGTTTCGGCAAACCGCTGGTGGCATGCACCAGATCGGTGACCTCGAGCGCGGTCAGCGGGCTGATCTGGCCGAGACCGAAGGTCTGGCCCGCGAAGAACGGCTGGAAGAAGGCGCGCTGGAAGGTCATGTTCTCATAGGTGACGCCGTCGATGATCTTGCCGCGAAAATTCTCGTCCCAGGTTTCGTCACGGCATTCCCAGAGTTCGGCGCTACCCGTGAAGGCATCGCAATGGGCGAATTCCGGCTTCTTCAGGAAAGTCTGGACGGTCACGTCCTTGTAGGCGAACTTGAAGTCGGATTGCGAATAGGCAAGCGCCTTGATGTAATAGGATTTCACCCTGTTCACGATGGTGATGTTGTAGGTATGTTCGCCGACAAGCGCGCCGACAATATGGATAGGATCGATCTGATAGGCTGCCGCGGCCTTCTTGATCGAAGCCATCAGGTTCTCGTCCTCACGCAGCACGCCGACGATCTTCTGGTATTTTTCCTCATAGGTCGTGTTGAACGCCTTGGCCCGCAGCACCGAGGTGTTGGGTATGGGGGGCTGAACATTGTCGCGATTGCCCGGAGGAACGCGCACGAGCTCATACGCGAAGCAGGCATTCGTCAGGGCGAGGACAAAAAGGAAACCGAGTGCCGGGAGTGTCGACAGGCGTGTTCGCATTCGCAAGATGACTTTCAAAATGTTCCCCGGCACGGGGACAATCTTCATACGCGATCGAGATGCGAAGACAAGCGCGGCTTCTTCTGCCGCCCCGCGAATCACAATAAACTTTCCGCAGAGCAGCTGGCGGCTGTAGAGACCTGCGGCGATCTCACCGCAACGGGTTGCAGCCGCGTCATTCTGGGTGCGGGAGAATGCTGGTGAAACATCTCGTCATGGCAGGCAGCATTCTGCTTGCGGCCGCGCCGGGTGATGCAGTGCCGACGATGGCCGATGCACCAGACCTGGCCAGGGCGGCGGTCGCGCGACGAATAGATGTGCCGCCCGCTGCCATTCACATATTGGCGGCCAAACCAAGCGAACGAATGCCCGGCTTCGTCGTTTGCGGGCGGATCGACCCTTCAGCGGGTGATGACGCCGGAAGTCCCAAGATTGGTCAACGTTTCTTCGTGATCATCCCAGGGGATTTCGCCATTCTGGACCAGGACGGCAAAAGCCTTGTCGATACCTATTGGTCTGCCAATCACTGCGAATGAGCGGCCAGCGCCTTGCTGATCATTGCGAGCTCTTCGGGCGTGCGGCCTGATTCAAGCCGAACCCACTTGTTCGGATCATCGGCAGACTGGCGCTTGATGAAGGTATAGCCCGTGGCGTCCCAGGCTTTGATCGTATCGGTGAGATTATCCAGGATCAGGTCGCCGTCATTCGTGCGGGCCATCAACACGAGATGTCCTTCATTATGCGTGTCCAGAACGACCGTCAGCAGAAGGGCCGAGCGCGGCCAGCCGGCCTCCACGAGCAGTTTCTTCTTCAGCAGGACATAGTCATTGCAGTTGCCGGCGCCGTCGTCCGGATAGGTCCACCAGTTGATAATGCCGAGCTTGTAGATGCCGTAATGGTCGTTATCGCCGATGCCCTGGATTTCGCGATTGACCAGGCTGTTGATCTGCTGCAGCTGCCCCTTGAGCTGGCTGTCGATGGCAACGGCTTCTTCGCTCTTCCGGTCAGCTTCGCATTCGGCGGGCTGAGCCTTGCAGAAGCTGGTCCAGCCGACCGGCACGCTTGCATCCGCCACCACACGGGCGAACTGGTGCGGGTGCACGGTAGTGATGTTTGCCACAGGTTTCGCAGTTGTGGCCGTCGAAAACAACAGACCGGTAACAAAGAGAAAGCTTGCAGCGACTAGGAACGAACGCATACTCGGCTCCATGAACTGGGCTCATGAAATCCGATGCGGTCAAATTTATTCGAAAGAAGATTATTCGCATTTTAGCGAACCGGTTCTTTTGGCCGTTGTGCGGACGAAGGCGTCCGATCCAGCCGCAGAATTTATGATCTCTGGCTGTTATGACGTTGACCGAGGACGAGAAAAGATATGTGATTTCATCAACATATCAGACTAGCAGAAGATCATCAGGCGCGTTTATGATTTGTTTGTGCTAAACGCGAAACTCCGCCAATCCGTGGCGAGGAAGCGACCAGCCATAGTTCGGGAGGTTTTATGATTGACGATATTCTCGACCGGATGACGCTTGAAGAGCAGGTTTCGCTGCTGTCGGGCGCCGACTTCTGGACCACGGTGCCGGTCGAGCGTCTTGGTGTTCCGAAGATCAAGGTCACGGATGGCCCGAACGGCGCGCGCGGTGCGGGCTCGCTGGTTGCCGGCGTCAACGCCGCCTGCTTTCCCGTCGCCATTGCGCTTGGCGCCACATGGAATCCGGCGCTCGTCCAGCGCATGGGCGTGGCGCTCGCTGGTCAGGCCAGGAGCAAGGGTGCATCGGTACTCCTGGCGCCAACGGTCAATATTCACCGGTCAGGCCTGAATGGCCGCAATTTCGAATGCTATTCGGAAGATCCAGTGCTGACGGCCGAACTCGCCGTCGCCTATATCCAGGGCGTGCAGAGCCAGGGTATCGCCGCCACCATCAAGCATTTCGCTGGCAATGAATCCGAGATCGAGCGGCAGACGATGTCGTCGGATATCGGTGAGCGAGCGCTTCGCGAAATCTATCTGCCGCCCTTCGAACAAGCGGTGAAAAAGGCGGGGGTGATGGCGGTCATGTCCTCCTATAACAGGCTGAACGGCACCTATACCAGCGAGCATCCCTGGCTGTTGACCAAGGTTCTGCGGGAAGAATGGGGCTTCGACGGCATCGTCATGTCCGACTGGTTCGGCTCGCATTCGACGGCGCCAACGGTCAATGCAGGACTCGATCTGGAAATGCCGGGCCCGACGCGCGACCGCGGCGACAAGCTTGTGGCGGCTGTGCGCAACGGCGAGGTCAAGGCGGAGACGGTGCGCCAAGCCGCTCGCCGCATTTTGATGCTGCTCGAGCGTGTAGGCGCTTTTGAAAAGGCACCCGATTTGAGCGAGCATGCGCTGGATTTACCGGAGGACAGGGCTCTGATCCGTCAGCTCGGCGCCGAAGGTGCAGTCCTTTTGAAGAATGACGGCATTCTTCCTCTGCGGAAAGCAGGGCTCGGGCATCTGGCAGTCATCGGACCGAATGCGGCCGAAGCCCGCGTCATGGGCGGCGGCAGCGCCCAGATTGCCGCGCATTATAAAGTCAGCCCGCTTGAGGGTATCCGCGAGGCGCTGTCGAATGCCAACAGCATTCATTATGCAGCAGCCTGCCGCAACAATCGGCTGATCAACGTCTTTTCCGGCGAGATGCGGGTGGAATATTTCAAGGGCCGCGATCTCGCCGGCCCGGTAATGGCAAGCGAAACGGCAAACAAGGGCGAGTTCTTCTGGTTCGAGCTGCCGTCTTCGGAACTCGATCCCAGCGATTTCTCCGCCCGCATGATAGCTTCCTACATTCCGACGGAAAGCGGCGAGCATCTATTCGGCATGACCAACGCGGGCCTCGCCAGGCTTTATGTCGACGGCAAGCTCGTCGTGAATGGCCATGACGGCTGGTCGCGCGGCGACAATTATTTCGGCACGGCCAATGTCGAGCAGCGGCAGGCTGTTCATCTTGAGGCCGGCCAGCGATACCAGATAATCGTCGAATATTGTTCGCCGGCGACGAGCGAGGAGGGGATCAACCTGACGGCGGTCCGTTTCGGCGTCGAAAAGCCGCTCGGTGAAGCCGATATGCTGGATGCTGTCGCAAAGGCCGAGGATGCGAATATCGCCCTGCTCTTTGTCGGTCGTGACGGCGAGTGGGATACCGAGGGGCTCGATTTGCCCGATATGCGCCTGCCTGGCCGGCAGGAGGAATTGATTGAGCGCGTGGCGGCCGTCAACGCCAACGTCGTCGTCGTATTGCAGACCGGCGGTCCCATCGAAATGCCCTGGATCGACAAGGTCAGGGCCGTGTTGCAAATGTGGTATCCCGGCCAGGAGTTGGGGCATGCCGTTGCCGACGTGCTGTTCGGCGATGTCGAGCCCGGCGGCCGCCTGCCGCAGACTTTCCCGAAGCGCCTGTCGCACAATTGCGCCATGGTTGGAGATCCGCAGGTTTATCCCGGAAAGGACGGGCATGTGCGATACGCCGAAGACGTTTTCGTGGGCTACCGTCATCATGATACGCGCGGTATCGAACCTCTGTTTCCTTTCGGCTTCGGTATCGGCTACACACGCTTTTCCTGGGACAAGGCAAAAGCCTCGGCAACGCAGATGGGCCTAGACGGCATCGTGGTTACGATCGACGTCACCAATATTGGCGAGAGAACGGGTTCGGAACTCGTGCAGCTTTATGTGCGGGCAATCGATTCCCTGATCGAACGCCCGGAAAAGGAGCTGCGTGCCTTTGCCAAGCTGCGATTGGCGCCCGGCGAAACGGGCACGGCGTCGCTGGTCGTACGGTTTCGTGACCTCAGCTATTTCGATGAGGCAACGAAGACCTTCCGCGCGCCCGCCGGCCGCTACGAGCTCCTTGCTGCCGCCAATGCCGCCGATATACGCTCCGCCGTGGCGATCGAGCTCGCAGATGAATGGATCGGCGAAACCGGCGATCGTTCGATTTGACGTTGCCGCGCGGCGTCGTGTAGCTCCGGGATAGCGATGGAGCGCAAGACATGCGCTCCGGACGATCGGCTCGCATGCCGTTACATCCAGAATATTGCTAACGGCGACGCATGCGTTGTGGCGGGACGCGGCCGGAAAATTGTGATGCTTCGTCCTGGTCGGCCGCCGTCATTTGAAAGATCTGTGCGACGGGCTTTGGGCGGCCAAGAAAGAAGCCCTGCGCTTCGTCGCAGCCTTCAACGCGCAGGATTTCCAGCTGGTGATCGGTTTCCACGCCCTCCGCCAAAACCGGAATCTCGAGGCTCTTGCCGAGTGTCAGCACGGCGCGAACGATCGCCTTTGCCTGTATGCTCTGGTCCACTTCGTTCATGAAGGACCGGTCGAGCTGGATCTTGTCGAATGGGAACGAGCGCAGTGTGTCGAGCGACGAATATCCGGTTCCGAAATCATCGATGGCAATGGTGACGCCGAGCGCCCGAATCTGCCGCAGCACATGCAGGGTGCGGCTCTTGTCGGCGATGATGGTGGACTCGGTGATTTCCAGCTCCAGCCGCGTCGGCGACAGGCCGGTTTCGAGAAGGATCGAGTGAACCAGCCGGGCAAGATCCGCGTGGGCGAATTGTACCGGCGAGAGATTGACGGCGATCTTGTAGGGCTTGTCCCATGATGCAGCCTCCTTGCAGGCGGTGCGCAGCACCCATTCGCCGATGATAAGGATCGTGCCGCTTTCTTCCGCGATCGGAATGAATTCCGAGGGTGGCACGGCGCCGTGCTCAGGATGATGCCAGCGGACCAGAACCTCATAGCCGCAGATCTCGCCGGTGCTGACCGAGGTCTGTACCTGATAATGCAGTTCGAGTTGATCCAACTCGACGGCGCGTCGCAGATCCTGCGCCAGCGTGTGCCGGGCGCGCGCCGCCTCGTCCATCTTGGACTCGTAGAAGCAGACCGCACGACCGACATCGGCCTTGGCGCGGTACATGGCGAGATCGGCATTGCTGACCAGGCGCTCCTGATCGATGCCGTCATCTGGATAGATGGCGACGCCGATGCTCGCGCCGGTCGCCGTTTCGAAATCATCGATGCGGATGGGCTCGAACAGGGTCTTTTCCAGGCGAGCCACGAAATCCAGAAGCTCGCTTTGGCTCCGGAACCGCTTGGCTGCTGCGAACTCGTCGCCGCCGACACGCGCGACGAACTCTCCATCCTTGACGAGACGCGCAAGCCGCCGACCGATTGCCTTGAGGGCCTGATCGCCGGCCTTGTGGCCGCGCAGGTCGTTGATTTCCTTGAAGCGGTCGAGATCGATGCCGATCACGGCAAGCTTTGCGCCGTCTTCTTCGGCATGCTGCATTTCGCCCTGAAGATAATCGGCGAAGCTGCCGCGATTGGGCAGGCCGGTCAGCAGATCATTCAGTGCCATATGCTGGAGCTTCTGGATGGATTCACGCGAGGCGCGCTCATCGATCATATAGCTTGCGACGCCCGTGCCGATAATGATGAGCCCGCCGCCGGCAACCGCCACGGCCATGGCCTTCAGCGCATAGGAATCAGCAAGTCCCGCGCCGGTTGCCAGCGGTGTGACCGATACGGCTGTCATCGCCGTAAAGTGAAGCGACACGATGGCAACGACGAAGAGGATAAGTGCCGCAAATCCCGAAAAATGCCAGGGACGGCGGATCGCCTGATGATGGGCCAGCGCAGCGAAGATCACCGAAAGCACGACGGAGGCGACGACATAACCCTCGTTCCACTCAACAATGCCATCGACGTGATAGGCCATCATACCGGTGTAATGCATGGCGACGATCGCAAGGCCGACGATGGCACCTCCAAATTCCGGCGCCACCCGCGGCAGGCTGGACAGGGCGATTGCGAAACCGAAGGCACAGCCGATCACGGCCAGGAGAAAGGAGGCCATGGTGAGGATCGGATCGAAGGTGACCGGCGCCTCGACCTGATAGGCCAGCATGGCGATAAAATGCGTGCACCAGATCGAGGAGCCTGCCGCGACGGCTGTCAGGAAAATCCATCCGCCCCGTTGAAGTTCGCGCGTCTTTCCCGCTTGCCGCAGCAGGCCGAACGTAATCCATCCGCCGCTGACGCAGACAAATGCTGCAAGAAGGACAAGCCACAGATTGTGTTCCGTGAAAATGCAGGAAAGAACGCGCACGCAAAAAATCCCAATTATGGTCAATAGGTGAGGGGAGCCCTCAACCAGAGCGCCCGTCTAAAATCAACGCGACTGCTTTCGCGGGTGAACACTGAAAATCGGGTAAAGATATTTTCATCAAGACTGCAACAGGGGCGTTATTCCACGATCAGCTCTACCCGGGTTTTCAACCTTGGCTATACTACTTTTTCGCGGAGCCACCGATTGCAGTTCAAGCGGGCATCATTTCCGGACAAAAGAGATTTTTATTTCGTTCTTCCGTCAGGTGGTTTCGCAAACATAGTTCGGGCTTTGGTAAATTTTCCGTGGAAGTTAACAATATAAAATAGAGATATAGCTTTTATCGGAATTTCAATATTTCCATGTGATACTATTAATTAGTATATCTGAAAATGATAATACTTAAAATTGGTGAATATTTTGAGAATGCAACTTTTATAATAGAGAGCTTGCTTGCTGAGGAAATTCTGGATTCGCTCGCAGTCGTTCGATGCAATGCATAGGCTTTTGCGAAAATTGCTCGCGGAGAGATCGGGCAACTTTGGGATGACGACTGCCCTGGTCGCTGTTCCGCTGATCGCGGCAGGCGGCTTGGCGCTTGATGTCACCAATGCCATGCTCGTCAGGACGGAATTGCAAAACGCTGCGGATGCAGCCGCAGTCGGCGCAATCGCAGATTCATCCCCGGCAGTCGCGGCTGCCATGGCCATGACGAAGGACGGCACCGTCACGATCGGTCAGGATGATGCCAACAAGCTCTTCTTCGGCCAAACATCCAGCGATCTTCAGGCCATATCAGTCAACGTCAGCGCTGCGGTGACGCGCACCGGCAATATCGTCTCTTCGACGGTCAATTTTTCTACGAACGTGCCGACTACGCTCAGTCAGGTCATCGGCAAGACATCCATTCCCGTCAGCGGTTCGGCATCCGCGCAGTATCAGACGGCGAATTTCATGGATTTCTACATGTTGCTGGACAATACGCCTTCCATGGGTATTGGCGCTACCCTGGGCGATATTCAAAAGATGGTGACAAACACGCCGGATAGCTGCGCCTTTGCGTGCCATATTCAAAATTCAACGAACGATTATTACAATCTTGCGAAGAATGTACTGAAGATCAATACGCGTATCGACGTCGTTCGTCAGGCGACGCAGTCTCTGACCGATACTGCCGTGAGGAACCGAGTAACATCCGATCAATACAGAATGGCCGTCTATACGTTCGGTCCTGACGCCACGCAAATTGGCTTGACCAATGTATCGCCGCTCTTATCCGATATGGCGCAGGTCAGCAAAGCCACCAGTGCGGTAGACCTGATGGCTGTTCCCAAACAAGGCTATAACAACGACCAGGATACGAGTTTCGATACGATGCTGACGCAGCTCGCGCCGATCATCGGCAACGGCGGCAGCGGTAAAACCGGTTCCGATCGTCAGAAGGTTCTTTTTCTTGTCACTGACGGCGTCGGCGACAGCAACAAGCCCACCACCTGCACCAAGCCAACCACGAACGGGCGTTGCCAGGAGCCGCTCGCCACTGCCTTCTGCCAGCCGCTGAAGAATCAGAACATCAAGATCGCCATCCTCTACACGACCTATTTTCCCCTGCCGACCAACGGCTGGTACAATCAATGGATCGCACCCTTCCAATCGCAGATCGGGACCAATCTGCAGAACTGCGCCTCGCCTGGCCTCTACTTCGAAGTCAGCCCGACACAGGGCATTTCCGACGCCATGAACGCCCTGTTCCTGAAAGTCATTCGCACACCACGCATTACGAGCTGACGACAGGGACCGCGATCGCCAAGGACATAAGAACGATCTAGGCCAGGGTAAGCGATTTGATCAGGCCCACGATCTTTTGACGTGTCCTTGCATCCTTGATCTTTGCAAAGGCGCGGTTGAGTTCGACGCCCTCTTCGGATGAAAGGAACCTGACGAGGTCGTTCTTGAGCGCGTGCGCCTCATGCGTCGAAGCATGGCCGTCCGATGTCGGATTGTCGAAGAAATGCGAGATCGGAACGCCGAGGCTCTCCGCCACGCGTTGAAGGCGACTTGCGCCGACGCGGTTGGTGCCTTTCTCATATTTCTGCACTTGCTGGAACGTCAGATCCAGCTTTTCGGCCAATGCCGATTGGCTCATGCCTAGCAGGCGCCGTTGCGCGCGGATGCGCTTGCCAACTTCTACATCGATGGGACTGGGGAGTTTTCCTTTAGGGCTGTCTTGCACTGGTTCCTCATGTCTTGACCGTGAAACCGCCCATCAAACTTGGGGAGCCGATGGATGGAGGCCGCGAAACTTCTTAATCGGATTCTTGGCGAGCCTTCCGTCTATGACTGCCGGGTGTCATCAAAAACGGCAACGTCAATTCACCTCGATAGAGGCAGAACCATCCGTTTGGTGCGCATTCGGTACAATACCTGCGCAATCTGACTATTCCCTGGAAGGGCTGAGGCTGAAAAGCGCTCCCGCCTAACGAGCGGGCGACTCGCGGCCGATCTGCCGCACCGTGTCGATGAAGGCCCGGAGCTTTGGCGCCAGCTCGGCGCGACGCGGGAAGTAAAGGAAAAGGCCGGCCTCGGTGACGGCATAGTCGCTCAAAAGCTGAACAAGCCTGCCGGATTGGATTTCCGGCTGCACCAGCGGTTCGAAGACATAGGCCAGCCCCACGCCGGCCAATGCCAGTTCGATTGCCGAATGCGATTCCGTGACGATGGCCTGGCCGCTCACCGCAACCGCTACATCCTGCCCGTTCTCGATGAATTCCCATTGATAGAGACCGCCGGAACGCATGAGGCGATAGCCAATGCAATTATGGTTGGAAAGATCGGAAACCGTATTCGGGCGGCCGAAACGTGCGATGTAGCCGGGGGAAGCGACGATGACCGATCGGAAAGGCGGGGTGAGGCGCACGGCCACCATGTCCTGTGCAATCATTTCGCCGATGCGTATGCCGGCATCGAAACCCTCGGCGACGATGTCGGTCAGCCGCTCATCGGAGAAGACCTCGATCTCGACTTCCGGATAGCGCTCGGCCATGGCGGCTATTACGCGGGTGAGCGCAAGCGGCAGGCAAACGCGCGACGCATTGATGCGCAAGAGGCCGCTTGGCCTTCCCTTGACGGCCTTTATGCGCTCGATGCGCTCATGGATGTCCTGCAGCGCCGGGGTGATGGTGCCAATCAGGCTCCTGCCTGCCTCGGTCAACGCCACGCTGCGCGTCGTGCGGGCAAAAAGCGGCTGTCCGAGCCTTTCCTCCACCAGCCGCACTGCATGGCTGACGGCCGATGCGCTCATTCCCAGCTCACTGGCAGCCGCCGCGAATCCACCCCGGAGTGCAACCGCGGCGATAATAGGCAGATGTGGCAGCAGATCCCGGTCCATTCATGCATGATATCGCATAATGCATGCAAATTGAATGGTCTTATCGAATGACCAAAAAGCAGCGAAATTGGATGCATCACAAATTACAGCCCATTCATTCGATCATCGAACTCGGACTGGTGTCAAAGAGGAGCATACAGATGAGCATGGAGTTTTACACACTTGGCAACAGCGGCCTGAAAGTGACGCGGCTTGCCCTTGGCACCATGACGTTCGGCACGGAATGGGGCTGGGGTTCGGACAAGGCGGCGGCACGCGCCATCTTCAATGCTTATGTCGATGCCGGCGGCAATTTCTTCGATACGGCCGATGCCTATACGGGCGGCACGTCGGAAACGTGGCTTGGCGAATTCATCGCCGAACGGGGCTTGCGCGATGATGCGGTGATCGCAACCAAGTTCACCATGAACCTGACCGCCCGTACGCCGAACGCGGCCGGCAATGGCCGCAAGAACATACTTCGGGCCGTCGAAGGCTCGTTGAAGCGGCTCAATACGGATCACATCGATCTTTATCTCCTGCATTGCTGGGATCGCCTGACCCCGCCGGAGGAGGTGATGCGCACCTTCGACGATCTCGTTCGCTCCGGCAAGGTACTTCATGTCGGCCTGTCCGATGTGCCCGCCTGGTACGCCAGCCGTGCCCAGGCAGTTGCCGAGCATCGCGGCTATGAGCCGATTTCGGCGCTGCAGCTCGAATATTCACTGGCTGAGCGCAATATCGAGAACGAGTTCGTGCCGTTCGGCACACGCTATGGCGCGGGGATCATGGCCTGGAGCCCTTTGGCAAGCGGCCTCTTGAGCGGCAAATATCGCCCCAGCGGCGAGGGAGAGACGGCGGGCCGGCTTGAGACGGTCCGCGGCACCACCAATCCCGGTTTTCAAAAATTTACCGATCGCAACTGGGCCATCGTTGCCGAGTTGGAGAAGGTGGCGGCAGAACTTGGGCGCAGCATGGCGCAGGTGGCGGTCAACTGGGCGATGACTCAACCCGGAATAGCCTCCATCATCGTCGGCGCCACGAAGCTTGAGCAATTGAACGACAATCTTGGCGCCTTGGACTTCACGATACCGTTAGAGCTGCGCCGCCGTCTCGACGAGATCAGCGCCTTGCAGCCGAGCTTTCCCTATTCGTTCTTCGGGCCGGAGGTCCAAGGCGGCCTCACCGGCGGCCAGACTGTTGGAGGCAAGCCCGCCGATTACTATCCGGACCTGAATATCTCCGGCCAATTTGCCGGCGTCAGCTAACTCCCTGGCAATTGCCACCAGCGCGCCGGCATTCGCCGGCGTGTTGTCGTGAAATATTATCGGTGCCTTGTTTCCTCCGAGTTCTGCTGCTACAGACCCGCCATGGCTTCGAAAGAGCCAAGAAATCCGGTCGCAGCCCACCCGGTCAAAACAAGGGATCCTGTTTTATGAAGACTATCGTCATCTGCTCCGGCGGATTGGACTCCGTTTCGCTCGCCCATAAGGTCGCAGCCGAACACCAGCTTATCGGCCTCGTCTCCTTCGACTACGGCCAGCGGCATCGCAAGGAACTCGACTTTGCCGCTGCTTGCGCAGCGCGCCTTGGCGTCCCTCACCAGATCATCGATATCACCGGAATCGGCAGACATCTCACCGGATCGGCGCTGACCGATGACGTCGACGTGCCGGACGGGCATTATGCCGAAGAAACCATGAAGGCGACGGTCGTACCGAACCGCAACGCTATCATGCTCGCGATCGCCTTCGGGCTCGCGGCCGCGCAGAAGGCGGATGCGGTTGCCGTTGCCGTTCATGGCGGCGACCATTTCATCTATCCGGATTGCCGTCCCGGTTTCATCGATGCATTTCAGCAGATGCAGAACCACGCACTCGATGGTTATGCAAACGTTTCCCTCTACGCACCCTATGTGACCATCTCGAAAGCGGATATCGTCACGGATGGCGCTCGGCATCAAACACCCTTTGCCGAGACTTGGTCCTGTTACAAGGGCGGCGAACGCCATTGCGGCCGTTGCGGCACCTGCGTCGAGCGGCGCGAAGCCTTCCATATCGCCGGCATCGCGGATCCCACCGATTATGAAGACCCGGATTTCTGGGTATCGGCGACGTCGGGTTTCGTCGCGGCGGAGGTAAAGTGATGTTCCGCATCACCAAGGAGTTTCACTTCTCCGCCTCGCATCAGCTCTCGCATCTTCCTGACGACCATCAGTGCGCGCGCATGCATGGGCATAACTACATCGTCGTGGTGGAGCTTTCCGCCGCCGAGCTCGACGCAAACGGCTTTGTGCGCGACTATCATGAACTGCAGCCGCTGAAGCGCTATATCGACAGTGAATTCGATCATCGTCATCTCAACGACGTGCTCGGCCACGACCGCGTCACTTCGGAATATCTGGCCAAGCATTTCTACGACTGGTGCAAGTCCCGCTTGCCCGAGACATCGGCGGTGCGCGTCAGCGAGACGCCGAAGACCTGGGCGGAATACCGGCCATGAGCGAAGTGCGCATTCGCGTCAGCGAGATCTTCGGGCCGACGATCCAGGGCGAGGGTATTCTGATCGGCCTTCCGACGATCTTCGTGCGCACCGGCGGCTGCGACTACCGCTGTTCCTGGTGCGATACGCTGCACGCAGTCGATAGCGAGTATCGCGATCAGTGGCTGCCGATGTCGGTTGATGAGATCTGGTCGGACGTGACGCGGCTTTCCGGCGGCAAGCCGTTGACGATATCGCTTTCCGGCGGCAATCCCGCAATCCAACCCCTCGGCCCGCTGATCGCGCGTGGTCATGGCGAAGGCTATCGTTTCGCGTTGGAAACGCAGGGGAGCCTGGCGAAGGATTGGTTCGCCGAACTGGATGTGCTGGTGCTGAGCCCGAAGCCGCCGTCGAGCGGCATGGCAACGGATTGGGGCGCATTCGACGACTGTCTGCGCATGGCGGCTGGCAAGCCGCAGGTCGCGCTGAAGATCGTCGTGTTCGACGACGTCGATTACGCCTATGCGCGGGAGGCCGCATCGCGCTATCCCGAATTGCCGCTTTATCTGCAACCCGGCAATCACACGCCGCCACCGCCGGAAGCCGATGATGCTATCGTCGATATCGAGGGCATCGTCGAGCGCATGCGCTGGCTCGTGGACAAGGTCAGCAGCGACCGATGGTTCGAAGCGAGAGTGTTGCCGCAATTGCACGTGCTGATTTGGGGCAACAAGCGCGGCGTTTGAGCCGTTGCGCTTTGGCCATTCCTCACCCTTGAGCCTTGCAGCCTTAAGGGCGACAAGCTGCCATCACGACTTCTTGCCTTGAGCATCCTTGTCTTCGGCGTCCGGCGACATTGGCCCGAGTTCGGCATCGAACAGCTTCGACAATGTCTTCAGGATTTGGTGAACGCCGGGGTGATCGCAGGTATAATATCTGAATTGCGCCTGGCGGCGCACCTTTACGATACCGGAATGATGCAGTCGCGTCAGATGCTGGCTTAGCGCCGATTGCGATATTCCCAGCTTCTTGGCCAGGCTGTTCACATCCTCTTCCTGGCGTGAGAGATGAATGCAAACCTCGAGGCGTTTGGGATTGGAAAGCTGACTGAGAAGATCTGCATGATAGATGAGGCGCTCATCTTCTGTGGTCTGATCTGAATACATGGCGCGGCCGATCGTTGATGTTTAAACTGCAGAGCCCCGGCACCGCGCGATGATAAACGCAAAAGTTGCAAAATTATATCCTAAATTATTGCAAAAACGTTGCACCTTCGCGGAGCAAACGGACCTCCCATCCAGGCCGATCGCCACCGATCGACCTTTCTACAACCGACAACTAGGGTCCTGTTGCGGTTTGGGAATATGTTTCACCTTTCGTTTTGCAATTATTCTGTAACAAAATCGAACGAACTGCCTTGTTTTTGTCCGTCTTTTGACATCGCGCTGCTAATTAAACTGTTTATCTTCTGCTCCAGCGAACAGGAGGTAACCATGACCCATAGGGACTTGACGATCGCCGAAGTTCTCAAAGATCCGCTGATCCGCCAGGTCATGCGCGCAGATCGCATATCCGTCTCCAGGATGGAAAACCTGCTTCATGATGCTGCCCGCAGGCAGGCGCTTGCCTTGTCGGCCAATCTTGCATCGGCCAACATTGCACCGATTGCGCACGTAGCCACGCCCTCCGTGCCGCGGATCGATTTGCGCTGATAGTATCGACTTGGTTTTGCCTGTTTCGAGCGTTCCCACTCTCGTTTTTCGCAACGCGTTGCGCCTGCCGTCAGAGCGCTCCGCTCCGATTGAGCGAGATCGCATAGACACTGGTTGTCGCCGTGATGAAGAGCTTGTGCCTGCCACGGCCGCCGAAGCATAGATTGGAGACGGTCTCCGGCACCAGGATTTTGCCCATAAGATGACCATCGGGCGCGATGCAATGCACACCATCGGCAGCTGAAGACCAGAGATTGCCGTCGCTGTCGAGGCGCATGCCATCGGCGCAACCCGGTGAAATCGCGTGAAACACTTCGCCGCCGGACAACTGCCAGTTTTCGCCGACATTGAAGACGCGAATGTGCTGCGGGTCGCTGCCGTGCATGCGGCCGGTATCGGCAACATAGAGCTTTTTCTCGTCGGGGCTGAATGCCAGTCCATTCGGGCAATTGAAATCCGTCAGGACGGCGGTGACCGTGCCGGAGGGGTCGACACGATAGACATTGCAGGGCAATTCCTGCTCGCTCCTATGACCTTCATAGTCCGTCGCAATGCCATAATGCGGATCGCTGAACCAGATGGCGCCGTCCGAGGCAACGATCACGTCATTCGGCGAGTTCAGCCGCTTGCCCTGATAGCTGTCCGCAACGACCGTGATCGATCCGTCATATTCGGTACGCGTCACCCGCCTGCCGCCATGCTCGCAACTGACGAGCCGACCCTGCCGGTCGCGCGTATGACCATTCGAAAAATTCGAAGGCTCGCGAAAGACGCTGACGCCGACGCCCGGTACCCAGCGCATGATGCGATTATTGGGAATGTCGGAAAAGAGCAGGCAATTCAGATCCCCGAACCAGACAGGCCCTTCCACCCAGTCGAACCCGGTGGCGATCTGCTTGACGGGGGCGTTGCCGAGGATGAATTTCCCGAAGGCCGGATCGATGATCTCGAAGAACGACATTGTGACAATACCTCCCATAAGGTTACATCTGGAGACCGACGTGTTATCGATAACATACTAAATTGAGTCCGCAAGCGGGAGGATAGTTGCATGAGCCATGTTCTGACGTCGAGTGTCTTGAGCGACGAAGGCGTAATGACACTGTTGACGGCGGCCATCGCCGCTGCCACCGAGATGGGGCAGCCACAATGTATCGTTATCGTCGATCAGTCCGGCGTGACGCTGGGCTCGTTCCGCATGCATGGTTCACGCTTCCAGTCGCTGAAAAGTGCCGCGGCCAAGGCGCAGACCGCCGCCTCCATCGGTGCGCCAAGCCACTCCTTGCCGGAGCATGCCAGGGTGCCGCTGGCGATTGCCACGCATGGCGGGATGACGGGCCTGCGCGGCGGCTTGCCGATCCGCGTTTCAGGCGTGCTTGTCGGCGGCATCGGCGTCGGATCGGGTTCCGGCGAACAGGACGAGCAGGTGGCACGCGCTGCCCTCAAGGCAATCGGCGCCGATCTCGATTAACAGGATGACGCCTCCCTCGGATCTCGCCGATCCAAGGGAGGTCGCACAATCGCAAACGATCAGGCGAAGACGATCTGCGCCTTCATCGCCTTGCTTCGATCCGAGGCGATCTCGAAGGCGCTGATCGCCTCGGCAAGCGGCACGGTATGCGTGATGAGCGGCCGCACATCGATAAGACGCTTGCGCATCAGATCGACGCCGACCGCAAACTCCTCATGGAAGCGAAAGGAGCCGCGCAGCTCCAATTCCTTGGCGGTAATCGCCATCATCGGCAGGCTCATATCGCCGCCGAGACCGAGCTGCACGATGATGCCGCGCGGGCGAAGCGCTGCAATACCGCCGACCAGTGCGGCAGCGGCTCCCGAGCATTCGTACAGGACATCGAAGGTGCCCTTGTCGGCGGAATATGCGGCTAGAGCTTCCGGCTCATTCTTCGTATTGATGATCCTGTCGGCGCCGGCCTGCTTGGCAAGCGATAGGGTGAAATCGGAAAGATCGGTGGCCACGATCTCGCCAGCACCCGCCCGGCGCGCGGCAAGGATCGACAGGACGCCGATCGGGCCGCAGCCAGTGACGAGAACGCGCTTGCCGAGCATCTCGCCCGCGCGTCGCGTGGCATGGAGCGTGACGGCCAGCGGCTCCGCCATCGCCGCTTCGCCCGGCGTCAGGCCATCAGCCGGCACGCATTGGATGGCGTCGGCGACGAGCGTCTCGCGAAATGCGCCCTGGATATGCGGGAAGGGCATGGCGCTGCCATAAAAGCGCATGTTGAGGCATTGGTTGGGCAATCCCTCCAGGCAGTAGCGGCAGGTTCGGCACGGGCGGGAAGGGGAGACGGCAACGAGCTGTCCGACCTCAAGGCCCTGCACGCCGGAGCCGAGAGCGATGACGGTGGCGCTGACTTCGTGGCCGAGGATCATCGGCTCCTTCAGGCGCACGGTGCCGAAGCCGCCGTGATGATAGTAGTGCAGGTCGCTGCCGCAGACGCCACCGGTTGCGAGCTTCAGCTTCACTTCTCCCGCGCCTGGTTCTTCCTCCGGACGATCCTCGATCCGCACGTCCTTGGCGGCGTGAGCGACGATGGCTTTCATCTTTTCCTCCTCAAAGAACGGGTGTTGGCAGAGCCTGGCCGGCGAAGTGGGCTGCCAGATTGTCGCGCAGCAGCTGCCCCATCGCCTTGCGCGTCTCCACGGTGCCGGAGGCATGGTGGGGCTGCAGCAGCACGTTGTTCAGCGCCAGGAAACGCGGATTGAGCTTCGGCTCGCCTTCGAAGACATCGAGCGCGGCCGATCCGAGCTTGCCGGCCTCCAATGCGTCGAGCAGCGCTTCTTCGTCTATATTGGAGGCCCGGGAAATGTTGATCAACATGCCTTCCGGGCCGAGCGCCTCGATCACTTTACGGCCGACGATGTGCCGGGTCGCGGCGGAAGCGGCGAGCGTCACGAATAGAAAATCCGACTGTCGCGCCAATTCGGCACCATCGGCCACGAAGGTTAAGTCCGATGCATATGGTTTTGCTTCAACGTCGGAATAGGCGATCTGCATATCGAAACCCTTCAGGCGCTTGGCGACTTCAAAGCCGATGCGGCCGAGGCCGAGCACGCCAGCACGCCTACCCCAGACGCGCCGCTTGAGGGGGTAGAGCCCCTTTTGTGCCCAGCTGCCATCGCGCACCCAGGTTTCGGCACCAATCATGCCGCGCGACAGGCAGAGCATCATGGCAATCCCCAGATCCGCGACATCATTGGTCAGGACGTCGGGTGTGTTGGTGACGCGAATGCCGCGCTCGCGGCAGGCCTGCAGGTCGACGGCATCGAAGCCCACGCCATAGACCGAAATGACCTCGAGATTCGGACAGGCCTCGATCATCGCCCGGTTGGCGCCGAGTTCCCCGCGTGTGGCAATGCCCCTGATCGATGGTCCGACGTCGGCAAGCAGTTTCGCCTTGTCGCCGGCCTCGAAATAGCGATGAACCTGAAATGCCGCATCGAGCGGTTCTTGATCCCATTGCGGATAGGGGCCAATCTGCAGAATTGACGGCTTGTCCATCTTTCATGTCCTCCCTTGACATAGAATGTTATCGATAACATAAACGGGGAAGGCAATCATTGTCGAGATAAAAAACGGAGGAAACGATGTCTCTTAGCCTCTTCGATCTGAAAGGGCGGCGTGCCCTGGTCACGGGCTCTTCCCAAGGCATCGGGCTTGCGCTGGCGAAAGGATTGGCGGCAGCAGGCGCCGAACCGGTTCTCAACGGCCGCGACAAGGAGAAGCTCGCCAAGGCGGCCGAAAACTTCGAGGGCAAGGTGTATCAGCTGGCATTCGATGCCACCGATCATGAGGCCGCGCGGCAGGCTATCGATGCCTTCGAAGCGGAGACGGGTGCGATCGATATCCTCGTCAACAATGCCGGCATGCAGTTTCGCACGCCGCTTGAGGATTTTCCCGCTGACGCTTTCGAGCGGCTTCTGCGCACCAACATCTCCAGCGTCTTCAATGTCGGCCAGGCGGTCGCCCGTCATATGATCAAGCGCGGCGCCGGAAAGATCATCAACATCGCGAGCGTGCAGACGGCGCTGGCGCGGCCCTCGATTGCGCCGTACACCGCAACCAAGGGCGCCGTCGGCAATCTGACGAAGGGCATGGCGACGGATTGGGCGAAGTACGGGCTGCAATGCAACGCCATCGCGCCCGGCTATTTCGACACGCCGTTGAATGCGGCCCTCGTTGCCGACGCCGATTTCTCGGCATGGCTTGAAAAGCGCACGCCTGCCGGCCGCTGGGGCCGCGTCGAAGAACTGGTCGGCGCCTGTATCTTCCTTGCTTCCGATGCGTCCTCCTTCGTCAATGGTCATGTGCTCTATGTCGACGGCGGCATCACAGCTTCGCTCTGATGGCGCTTTGCCGCGCCGCTTCGTCATCATGGGCGTCAGCGGCTGCGGCAAGTCGTCGGTTGGCTCGGCGAGCGCAACGCGCCTTGGAGGCATCTATGTCGATGGCGATGATCTTCATCCATCGGCCAATGTCGCCAAGATGAGCGCCGGCATTCCGTTGACCGACGCCGATCGTTGGCCTTGGCTCGACAAGGTCGGTCAATACCTGGCTTTGACGCAGGATACGGCATTGATCGGATGTTCGGCGCTGAAGCGCATTTATCGCGATCGGATCCGCGAGGTCGTCGCCGCGCCGGTTTCCTTCATTCATCTCGCCGGAACGAGGGAAACCATCCTGAAACGCATGCAGGCAAGGCAGGATCACTTCATGCCGTCGGCCTTGCTCGACAGTCAATTTGCCGCGCTCGAGCCGCCGGGCGCCGACGAGCAGGCGATCACGGTCGATATCGATCAGCCGCTGGATCAAGTCGTGGCGGCCATCTTAATTGCATTGGAGGAGGATCAATCATGAGCAGCAAGGTGGCGCTGATCGGCGCCGGTGCAATGGGCGGCGCGATCGGCGCCCGCCTGGCGGAAACCGGCAATCGGCTGACGGTTTTCGATCTCGACAAGGATAAGGTCGGGGCTCTGACCGCAAAAGGCGCCACGGCAGCCGCCAGCGCAGCCGCGGCGGCAGCCGTTTCCGATTTCGTCGTCCTCAGCCTCAATTCGCCGAAGATCATCCATGCCGCGGTATTCGGGCCCGAAGGCGTTGCCGCAGGTGCAAGAGCAGGCACGCTGATCATCGATATGTCGTCGATCGATCCCGATGCAACCAAGGCTCTTGCAGCAGAGGCTGCGGAAAAGGGATTGCGATGGGTGGACAGCCCGCTGTCCGGTGGAGCGCCGAAGGCCCTGATCGGACAATTGACGCTGATGGCCGGAGGCAGCGAGCGGGATGTCGCGGATGCGCATCAAGTCCTGCGCCATGTGGCTTCGAACTACACGCATATGGGTCCCGTCGGTGCGGGCCAGACGACGAAGCTCATCAATCAGGTACTTTGTGCGTTGAATTTCCTCGCGGTCGCCGAAGCGACGCAACTGGCGCTCGATGCCGGCGTCGATGCCGCGAAAATCCCGCAGGCGCTGAAGGGCGGGCGGGCCGACAGCGCCATCCTGCAGGAATATATGCCGCGCTACGTCAGCAAGGATTATCGCCGCACCGGCCGCATCGACAATATGGTCAAGGATCTGAACGGTGCTCAGGATCTCGCGCGCAGGACCAATACCGCCATGCCACTGACGGCGGTGTGTGCCGAGATACACCGCATGCTGACGGCTTCCGGGCTTGGCGGCGAGGATCAGGCGGCACTGATGGAATTCTTCAAGGGGCCGAACAAGGAGATCGCCGGATGATTACCCGATACGCATTATTCGAAGGCAAGATCAGGGAAGGGGAGGCGGAGGCGTTTCGAACGGCCGTCATGGAAACCATCCTGCCGAAGTGGAAGCAGTTTCCCGGCGCTCTCGACGTGCGGGTGACCTTTGCCGAGGCGCGCGATGAAGGCGCTCCGGAGTTCCCGATGATCTTGGCCGTGAACTATCCGGATATGGCTGCCGTGGGGAAAGCTCTTGCAAGCCCGGTACGCACCGAGGCACGTGCGGCGACGGAAGCGGTTCTCTCGCGCTTTTTCGAAGGACGCATTCATCATCATGTGACGCTCGCCCATGAGTTCGAGCTTTAGACTCTCATCACAGGACGCTTTCCGATGCGCGGCACCGGTGGTGACGTGTGCGCATGGCGGGGTAGCTGAAAGCGCCTCTTGCTATTCTGGGAAGAGGCATATTACTCTGATGGTAACGATAACATAGGCCATTGATGAGTAACGATCGCAAAACGCCGACCATGGCAGACATAGCCCGCGTCATGGGAGTTTCTCCCATGACCGTGTCGCGTGCCTTCAAGGCCGATAGCCTGGTTAGTCCGGAGACGCGCGAGGCGATCCTGAAAACGGCGGAGGAGCTGGGCTATGTCTTCGACAGCACAGCGTCCAACCTGCGTTCGCAAAAGTCCGGCTTCGTCGCCGTTACCATTCCTTCCATCAACAATGCCAACTTCGCAGATACGGTCGGCGGCCTCTCGGACACCTTGTCCAAGCGCGACATGCAGATCCTGCTTGGTTATACGAACTACGATGTCGAAGAGGAGGAGCGGCTGATCGAGCAGCTGCTGCGCCGCAAGCCGCAGGCGATCGTCGTGACCGGCGGCACACATACGCAGCGGGCGCGCAAACTTCTGCAGACTATTGCGATCCCCGTGATCGAGACCTGGGATATCCCGACCGATCCGATCGGCCACTATGTCGGCTTTTCCAATAGGGCCGTCATGCGCGATATGGTCGATCATTTCGTCGCGCTCGGCTGTCGCCGCATCGCCTTCATCGGTGGTGATGTCCAGCGGGATTCGCGCGGCAGCGAACGCAGACTCGGCTTCATTGCTGCCATGCAGGCGCATGGGCTCGACGCCACGAGGCTGATCGCAGCCGGATCGCCGCCGATCTCTATGCGGGAAGGCGCCAATGCCATGGCGAAGCTGATCGAGCTCTATCCCGATACGGAAGCGGTCGTCTGTGTCTCGGATCTTGCCGCCTATGGTGCGCTGACCGAATGCCGGCGGCTCGGGATTCCGGTGCCTGAGCGCTTTTCCATCGGCGGTTTCGGCAATTATGAAATCGGCGAGGTCTGCGTGCCGACCTTGACGACGATCAACGCCTTCGCACGTGAAATCGGCGAGCGGACGGCAGCGTTGATCCTCGATATTCTTGATGGCAATCAAGGCGCTGATGTCAGGATCTCACCCGAACTGATTGCGCGCGACAGCAGCCGATAGAAATTAGCCTTTTTCTGAATGACATGGCGCGGCCGTAGACCGCGCCACATCTTTTGGCCGGGATCACTTACCCCAGATTTTCTTGTATTGGTCCTTGTAGCCGTTATCCGGATCGAAGGTGTTCTTCGGGCCACCATCGGACTGGATATTGTCTGCCGTCACGACATGCAGCGGCGAGAGATAGCCGGACCATTTTTCGCCGGCGAAGGCACGATTGAGTTCATCGACCAATTGCCAGCCCTGGAGATTAAGAGGTTCGGCAACCGTGACCTTCTGGAATTGACCGGCGCGGATGCGCTCATAGGCCGATTGCGAACCGTCACCGGCAGCGACATTGATCGGCGCATCGGTGCCGCTCTTGCCGGCGGAGGCGAGCGATGGACCCATGAAATCGAAATAGAGGTCGTTGATCGCAAGCGAATGCGTCCAGCTGTCACCGTATTTCTGAAGGAGGGATGTCGTGAGCTGCGGCATGCGCTGCGATGTCTCGGCAATCGGCGTATCGACATATTCGAGCACCTTGCCGCCCAGCCGCTCGATCTCCTGCTTCATCCTGTCCGCTTTGGCGATGGCGATCGCATAGGTGGAGTCGGTGAAGATGATGACGCCCGGCTTGCCTTTGGCATCGACGAAGGCCCAATCGGCGGCCGCCTTCGAGACTTCCATGGCGTCAGTGCTGACATTGGCAAAGAGGCCATTCTTGTCGTCGGGGCCGATGGTCGGGCCGGCATGCCAGGCGACCAGAGGGATCTTCGCGGCCTTTGCCTGTTCTAGTGCCGGAGCCTGTTCGACGGCATCGAAGCCATCGATGATGATGCCGGCGGGCTGCAGCGCTATCGCCTGACCGAAGGCGGCCGTTCGCCCGCCGATGGAACCCGCACCATCCAGAACCTTCACTTCCCAGCCGATCGCCTTCGCCGCTTCCTCGACACCGTTGCTGACGCCGAGAATACCGCCATTCTTGAGATCGCCCGCGAGCACGACGATCGTCTTGCCGGCCTGTGCCTTCGGACCTGTCGTGGGGCCGTCCCATTTGGTGACCGGGGTTGCGTATTTGTCGACGACGGCCTTCGCATCCGCCAGCGGATCGGCATAGGCCTGGCTGGCGCATAGCACCAGCATCGCTGTCGTCGCCTGCAGGAATTGTCTACGGTTCATGTCTTCTCCTCCCTTTGGACATTCGAACTTCAGATGATCTTCATTTCTCCGCCGGCTTGGCGGAAAGTTGCGGCGCCTGAGCCGGGGCCATGCGCCCTGCATGGCTGCGGCGGCGCTGGGCGTAACCGGCAATGCCGATCGCGACGAGCAGGGTGACGCCGTTGAACAGGGGCTCGACATAGAAGGAGCCACCGAATTGCTGGATGCCGGCAATGCCGACTGCCAGAATGATGACGCCGATCATCGTGCCCCAGACGTTGACGCGACCGGGCTTGATGGTGGTTGATCCGAGGAATGCGCCGACCAATGCAGGCAGCAGATATTCAAGCCCGACGCTCGCTTGGCCGATGCGCAGCTTGGAGGCAAGCAGAACACCGGCGATGGCTGCAAGCGTTCCCGAGGTGACGAAGGCGCCGATGACGAAGCGGCGGACGGGAATGCCGTTGAGCGCGGCCGCCTTCGGGTTGGCGCCGATCGCATAGATGTAGCGGCCGATCGGCAGGTACTCGAGGACGATCCACATGACGAAGGCAAGTGCCAGGACATAGATGCCGGTGATCGGCAGGCCAAAGACCATGGTGCCGTTCAGCGCATAAAACCCTTGCGGCAGCATGCCCACAACCTGCCGGCCGCCCGTATGCCAGAGCGCGATGGCGTAAAGGACCGTGCCGGTGCCGAGCGTGGCGATGAAGCTGTCGATCTTGGCGATCTCTACCAGCAGGCCATTCAGGAAGCCGGTCAGTGCGCCAAGTGCGATGACGATCAGGACGGCAACCGGCCAAGGCAGCCCGAACATCGTCTGAAGGCTGATCGCCAGCACATGCCAGAGGACGATGCCGTAGCCGATGGTCAGATCGATGCGGCCCGCCGCCATCGGGATCATTGCCGCCAGCGACAGGATGGCGATGATGGTCTTGTCCGAAATGATCGAACGCAGGTTGAGCATCGTCGGGAATGTCTGCGGCAGCAGAATGGAGAAGAGCAGGATCAGGAAGATCGTCAGGATGACGAGGCCATAGACGGGCAGCAGGCGCTGGATCTTCTGGCCGAGGCTCATGGCCGAAAGCTCGGCGCGGGTCGGCTCGAGCGCGTTGGATTCGATCGATTGCATGGTGTTCTCCTCCGGTTCAGGCCGCTTCGGATGCAGATGCGGCGGCGATGACCGCCGGCGTTGTAAGGTCGGCACCGCTGAGTTCGCGCACGATCCTCCCGCGCGAAAACACCAGGGCACGATGGCAGATATGAGCGATTTCCTCGAAATCGGTGGAGACGACAAGAACGGCAAGGCCGGCCTCGACGGCCTCGGCGATCAGCCGATAGATGTCGGCCTTGGCGCCGACGTCGACGCCTGCGGTCGGATCCTCGGCGATCAGCAATTTGCGTCCGGTGGCCAGCCACCGTCCTACGACCACCTTCTGCTGATTGCCGCCGGATAGGGCTTCGATGGCAAGGCTCTGATCGTTAGGCCTGAGGCCGACACGGCTACCGAGAGAATAGGCGGCTTCGGCTTCGCGGCGCGGGGACAGGAACGAACACAAACTGCGCCCCGAAGCGCCCGGATTGAGGAACGTGTTTTCGCGCAGGCTGAGCGACATGGCGACGGACTCTTCCGTCCGATCCCTGGCGATTAGCCCGATACCCGAAGCCATCGCGGCGACGGTGCTGGAAAGATCGGGTGCCGTCCCATTCAAGCGAACGCTGCCCTGCGATGGTTCGCAACCGAACAGCGCGCGTCCGATCAATTCCTGACCGGCGCCGCGCAGGCCGACGAGACCGAGCAATTCGCCCTGTCGGATATCGAAGGATACAGGACCTGCGCCGCGGCAGGTGAGCTCTTTTACGGAAACGATGGCGGCCCCAGCGCTTCTTTCTGCCTTGACGAACAGTTGGTCCGCCTTGCGCCCGACGATCATGCGGATGAGTTCATCCGGCGTCGTCTCGGAGACTGGCTTCTGGCCCACCAGCTGACCATCGCGCAGCACGGCAACCCGGTCGGCAATACGGAAGATCTCGTCGAGACGATGCGAGACATAGATCATCGCCACGCCGCGCTCTTTCAGCGGGCGGATGGCGGCAAAGAGCTTCTCGACCTCATCGGCGGGCAGGCTGGCCGTGGGTTCGTCAAGCACCAGCACGTCGGCTTCGACAGCGAGTGCGCGGGCGATTGCCACAAGCGATTTCTCGGTGCGCGTCAGCTCCTGGACGCGGGTCGACGGATCGAAATCGCAGCCGACGAGTTTTAGCGCTTCCGCGGTGCGCCGCTCGGTCGCCCGCCAGTCGATCAAGCGGCCGCGCAGAGAATAGCCCTGGGCGAGACCGACATTTTCGCCCACCGTCATCCATTCGATCAGTCCGAGATCCTGATGGATGAAGGCGACGGGCTGGCGCTGGTTGGGTTGGGGTGGGCGATGATGATAGGGCTTGCCGCGAAACAGGATCTGCCCGCCATCCGGCTTGTAGATGCCAGCCAATGTCTTGATGAGCGTCGATTTGCCCGCGCCATTCTCTCCTAGAAGCGCGAGAATTTCGCCCCGCTGCAGGTCGAGAGATACGTTCGACAGCGCGCGCGTTCCGCCAAATTCCTTGGTGATATCGGAAAATTCGAGCAGCTTTCCGTTGTCCATCCTGCTCCTCCCAAAGCGTCGATGAAGGGAGGCTATGTTATCGATAACATTCCGTCAAGGCCTCCTGTTCCTGACCTCGTTACCGAGGCGTTCCTTTAACATTGAAAGAATTAAACTCCGCACCGCATAAGTGATTTCTTTTATATGTGAAATAAAGAAACGAGATATCGCAATCATCTTATGAAATGACGATCGTTCCCGCCAAACGTTCAAAGTACTAACCGCGGTTGTATGCCTTTAATTCGGACTAATGTTTCTTGGGTAGTGCGTTCGGTTCATATCTCGTCTAAAATTATTTGCGGATAATATGAATAACGGGCCGCTGCCGCACGCTTTGAGAAATTCCAAGGGAATGCCTCTCATCGTACGCATTTGAGGGAAATTTTTGACGTACGTTACTCAATCGGTATTCAAAATTGATAACGCCGATGCCGAAGAGATGACGGCGCATTATGCGAGGACCCTGTTTCCTGCCGTTGTCGAGCCACTTCAACGAGGCGCTTCGATTTCGGTGGAGGACCGGCATTATACGGTCGGCTCCAGTAGCGTATGGAACGGCAAATGCCACTCCGGAATGAGCGTGATGCTTTCGGGAGGTCCTGATGCCTATGGTTTTTATCTCCCAACCATGGGCAAAATGCTGATCGATGCAGGAGGGCGACAGCTGCTGTCGGAAGCAGGCAAGGGCCTGCTTGCAGATATGTCGTCGTTTGAAAAGCTGACACTGGAAGAGCGGCGCGGCCATATGGGCATGGCCTTCGAAAAATCGGCAATGATCCGTCAGCTAAGCGAATTGCTGGACGGCCCCGTTCTCGACGACCTGGAAATGGGCGGCACCGTCGATCTCACGACGCAAAGAGGCGCGCAGATTGCGGCGCTCGGAAATTTGATCTGGCATGATCTGACGGTCGATGATGCGGACCGCTCTTCCCCGGTGTTCAGCGAATGTCTGTTGCAGGCGATGATGATCGCGCTGCTGGAGGTGGTGCCGCATAACTATTCGGCGCAATTGCGCAGGCCGGTTTCGCCGGCGATGCCGAAACAGTTGAAGCGCGCGATCGAATATATGCATGCCAATGTCGGCGCCGATATCCGGATCGCCGAAATCGCGCGTGAGGCAGGAACGAGCGTGCGGTCGGTTCAGGCTGCCTTTCAGCAGTTCAAGAACATGACACCCCTCGACTATCTGAGGATGATCCGTCTGCAGGGCGTTCGCAGAGCGCTGCTGGACTGCGGATCGGCACGGCCTGTCGCCGGGATCGCGCGCGATTGGGGATTTTCCCATTTGGGCCGTTTTGCGGCGCTCTATCATCGCGCCTTTGGAGAAATGCCATCCGAGACCGCGAGAAGGCTCCGAAACGGCGATAGATAGGATGACGCCTCCGAAGCCGCATCCGTAAGCAGCCTGCGTGGGCTATAGCGATTGCGCAAAAAAGTTGGTTGTAGGCGGGGAGAATCCGCCTAATCTTGCGATGCAGCGCAGCTCCAGGTGATATCGTTGGCGACGGAGTGAGACAGAGATGCATCCATCGAAAATCACCATCCTGTCCTGCAGCATGGATCCGGAAAGCCGCAGCCGCCGGATCGCTCGTCAAGCGGAGAAGCTGTTGCGGGAGAGGCGGTCCGAGGTCGAATTTATCGATCTTCGGGACATCGAGTTGCCGGTATTCGACAATTTGAACTGCTATGGGCATCCTTCATACGACAGGCTTTATCGCGCAATTCGCGATACGGATGGCGTGCTGCTGGCCGTACCCATTTACAATTGGTCGGTCGGCAGCGCTGCCAAGAGCCTGATCGAACTTACCGGCGCGACAGGTGCGGGCGGTCGAAAATCCGCCTGGTTCGACCAGATCGTCACGTTCGTCTGCTCCGGCGGGCTTCCTCACAGCTACATGGCTTACGGAAATCTGGCGATGTCGCTGATGCTCGATTTCAAATGCGTGATCAATCCCTACGTCGTTTATGCGACGGAGAGAGACTGGATCGATGGTGACAACCTGTCCGGCGCGCTTGCCGCAAGGCTGCGAAAGACGGTCGAGGTCAAGCTGGAACTCGCGTCGCGTCTCCGGGGGAGAGGTTATGCTTCAGATTGGGAGATCTAAGGCGACCGGAGTCAAAGGAAACTCGCTTCCCTATCGCAATCCCGGCGAATGCGGGCTTCGAAAAGTTCTTCATTCTAATTCCTCTTTAGATTATTCTAGATACGTATTATGACATCTATATGTCGTATTATGATTATCGAAGATCAGAGGCTTGGCTGACCGGTCGGATCAGTTGGCGGCAACCGGATTGGGGATCTAAGAATGACGGCGATGGGCCGGGGTCGACAAAGGCTGGCGCAACAGGTGATCGATCAACTGCGAGCGCAGATCGAAACGGGCAAATTGAAGGTGGGGGATCAATTGCCGACGGAACCACAGTTGGAGGCGGCGTTTGGTGTCAGCCGTACCGTCGTGCGCGAAGCGATTGCCGATCTGCGTGCCGCCGGGCTCGTCAAGCCGGTTCAAGGCAAGGGTGTCTTCGTTGCGGAACAGACGGCGCGCGGCGGATTGGCGCTGACGCCAGTGGAAATCAAAAGCATCCCGGAAACCCTTGAATTGCTGGAGTTTCGCATGGCGGCAGAGGGGGAGGCGGCGGCGATTGCCGCTTATCGAAGAACTGCCGCGCAGGAAGCGGCGATCGCTGCGGCCAATCGCAAGATGGCAATGCTGATCGACCAAGGGCTGCCGACGGTCGAGGCGGATTATGAATTTCATATGGCCATAGCCGCCGCCACGAACAATCGATTCTATGTGGATGTTCTCATGCATTTCGGTGCCCGCACGATCCCGAGGGGCCAGTTTCCGACGCTGCCGGAAGCCAATGATCGCGCTTATCTCGAGAAAGTTCATGCCGAACATGTCGAGATTCTGGCGGCTATTGCGGATCAGGATCCCGAACGCGCGCGCCAGGCGATGCGGTCGCATATGATGGCCAGTCAACGCCGCTATCGCTTCCTCGCCGATCAGCAACAGGAATAGGGCTCGACTCCATATATAACTCATATTATGTCATATGATATTGTGTGAGATCAAACGGAGACATTGCGGGTGTATGTAGGAACGCAGGTCGACGCGCGGGACGACGATGACTATCGGGTGTTTGCGCAATTAGGGGTGAAGCACATTTGCGCCGATCCGCCGGGAAAGCCAGTGAGCTGGACGCTGTCCGACCTGGAACGTCATCGCGACAAGATAGAAAGCTTCGGATTGATTCTGGACATGATCCAGCTTCCGTTGCCGTCGCAGCCGATCGAAAAAGCGTCCTATCCCGATATCCTTCTCGCCGGGCCTGATCGCGATCGCCAGATAGACGCGGTCTGCAAGCTGATCGAGGATGTGGCCACGGCCGGCATTCCGGCAGTAAAATACAATTTAAATCTCATCGGTATTCCGCGCACACCGGAAGAACGGGGGCGTGGGGGCTCGATGAATGCGAGCTTCCGCTGGGACAAGGCGGATCATGACGCGGCGCCAGGTCTTGCGGGGGTTTTGTCGGAAGACGAAAACTGGGAGCGCATCGATTATTTCCTTGAGCGGGTTATCCCCGTAGCGGAAGGTAATCGCGTCCGTCTTGCCTGCCATCCCCATGATCCTTACACGCCACCGGGCTATCGCGGCGTCACGCGCGTACTCGGCTCAGTGGAGGGTTTGAAGAAATTTGTCCTCATGCGCGAAAGCCCCTATCACGGGCTGAACTTCTGCCAGGGATCGATCGGCGAGATGCTCGACAATCCGCGCGAGGAGATCGACGATATCATCCGCTGGTTCGGCAGCCGCGATAAAATCTTCAACGTCCATTTCCGCAATATCAGGGGCGGCAAGCTGTCCTTCATGGAGACCTTCCCCGACGAGGGCGACATGGACATGGTCCGCTCCGCCAAGGTGTATAAGGAGGTCGGGTATCGGTACATGCTGATGCCGGATCATGTCCCGACGATCAGCGGCCGTGATCCGACCGGCGTCGCCTTCGCCTTTTGCTATGGCTATATCGCGGCGCTCGTTCAGGCGCTCGAGCAGGCCTGAACCTTGTTGCCAGTTGAACGAAGACAGGATTCCACGATGAACCCGATTGAGCTGAAAAAGGCGGTTGGCAGCGGCCTGCTGTCGTTCCCGGTCACGCATTTCGATCAGAACCTGACATTCGACGAGGCGAAGTATCGCAGCCATATCGAATGGCTGGCTGGATTCGACGCCGCAGCACTCTTCGCAGCCGGCGGAACGGGCGAGTTCTTTTCCTTGAACCCCTCGGAAATCCCGCAGGTCGTGCGCGCAGCCAAAGCGTCGGCCGGCAAGACGCCGATCATCTCGGGGGCGGGTTACGGAACGTCGCTTGCCGTCGAAATCGCCAAGGCCGCGGAAAAGGCCGGCGCCGACGGCCTCTTGCTTCTGCCGCCATATCTCATGCTTTCCGAGCAGGCAGGCCTGATCGCCCATGTAAAGGCGGTCTGCCAGTCCGTCGGCATCGGTGTCATCGTCTACAATCGCGACAATGCGGTGCTCAGCGCAGATAGTTTGGCTCGGCTCGCCGACGAATGCCCCAACCTTATCGGCTACAAGGATGGGATCGGCGATGTCGACAAGGTGATTGAGATCACCACGACCCTCAAGGATCGTCTGGTCTACGTCGGCGGCATGCCGACACATGAGGTCTACGCCCAAGCCTATTTCGCGGCCGGCGTCACGACCTATTCTTCCGCGGTCTTCAATTTCGTTCCGGCTCTGGCGCAGCGCTTCTATGCCGCACTGCGCGTCGGAGATCAGGCAACGGTCGACCATATTCTCCGGAGCTTCTTCTTCCCGCTCGTAACCCTGCGCAACCGTAAGAAGGGTTACGCCGTCTCCATCATCAAGGCGGGCCTGCGTATCGTCGGCAAGGATCCCGGCCCGGTCAGGCCACCGTTGACGGATCTGACGCCGGAGGAAATGGCTGTGCTAGAAAAGATCGTCGCCTCAGCGGAGTGACGGTGGCCAGGACTTGAGCGATGGTTTGCGATAACGAGGATCCGTATTGGAGGGAGGAGACGCGTGACGGAGACATCCTTTGGACTTACCGCATCGGCGCTGGCAATGACGTCCATGCTTTCAAGTGCCGGCAACCCTTCTGCAAGGACATTCGTTTACGTTTCGGCAGCGACGGCCGGAGCGATCGACACTTACAGCATGGACGCGAAAACCGGGTCGCTTAAGCGAGTGTCGAGCTTCGATGCGGGCAAGATGGTCATGCCGATGACCGTCAGCGCCGATAAGAAACACCTCTATGCTGTCATCCGTTCGCAGCCATATCGCGTGCTGACGCTGGCGATCGATCCTGCCACCGGCAAACTCAGCCAGGAAGCCGTCGCCGCCTTGCCCGACAGCATGCCTTATGTCTCCACCGGCCCGTCGGGCCGTTTACTGTTCACCGCGTCTTATGGCGGCAACAAGATCGCCGTACTGCCGATCGGCAGGGATGGGCTCGTGACCGATGGTATCAGGCAGATGATCCTGACCGGCCGCAACGCGCACTCCATCGTAAGCGACCGTACCGGCAGATATGTCTTTGCAACCAATCTCGGCTCCGATGTCGTGCTGCAATTCGTGCTCAATCCGGAGACCGGCATGCTGGAGGCGAACGATCCGCCCGAGATCGCGACAAAGCCGGGCTTCGGTCCGCGCCACATCATCGTCTCGCCGGATAACAAATCCGTCTACGTTCTGACCGAATTGACGGGCCACGTTATCCACTATGCTCTCGATACGGCCAAAGGCACGTTGAGCGAGGTCGAAAGCGTGAAATCCGTTCCTGATGATGCCGGGCTTTTTCCGGGCATTGCCCCGCCGGCCCCGGCAGCGTTCAACGCAACCGCGCCGGTTGCGGTTCAGGCCGATGACGGCAAGCCGAAGGTATGGGCTGCCGATATCGGTATCACGTCGAACGGACAGTTCCTCTATACGACCGAGCGAACCACCAGCAGGATCGCGCTCTTCCAAGTGGCCGCAGGCGAGGGGAAGTTGACCTATGTCACGAATTACCCCACCGAGCAGCAGCCGCGCGGCATTCGCATCGATCCATCGGGCCGCTTCCTTGTCGCCTCCGGCGAGAAATCCGACAGGCTGTCGGTCTATGCCATCGATCAGGCAAGCGGCGTGCTCACGCCGGTCGGTCGATATCCGGTCAATGCTGGCGCCAACTGGATCGAGATCGTGACGTTACCCTGAAGCGCAGCCCTATGCTGTAAATGCCAAGCGTCAGCTTCGTTATTCGGCCTTGGCGATCATCCCGGCAAGCAGGCTTTCCACCTCGGAAGAGGGAAGGGGCCGGGCAAACAGATAGCCCTGGAGAAGCTCGCATCCGGCCCCTTCGAGGAAGCGGGCCTGTTCTTCGGTCTCCACGCCTTCGGCCACGACTTCCAGTTCGAGGGTTCGGCCGAGCGACACGATGGCGGAGGTAATTGCCATATCGCCGGGCTTGGCCGGAATATCGGCAATGAACGACCTGTCGATCTTCAATCGGGACAGCGGAAAACGCCGGAGGGTGCTCAGGCTTGAATATCCGGTACCGAAATCGTCGATTGCGAGACTGACGCCCAGCGCCTTCAGTTCAAGCATGCGCTCTATCGCTCCCTCGACGTCGCGCATGATCAGGCTCTCCGTCAGTTCAAGCTCGAGCCATTGCGGATCGAGGCCTGCCGCCTGCAGCGCCGACGCAACCTGGCTTGTCAGCGAGCTCTCCAGAAATTGCCGTGCCGACACGTTCACACCGATACGCAGCTCCGGCAGGCCGCGATCCCGCCATGCTCTGGCCTGCTGACAGGCTTTGCGCAAAACGATTTCACCGAGCGGGACGATGAGCCCCGTTTCCTCGGCGAGCGGAATAAAAGCATCGGGAAGCAAGAAGCCCTCGGAAGGATGCTGCCACCGCACCAGCGCTTCGACGCCGATCACCCTGCCGCTGCGGATCTCCTTTTGCGGCTGGTAATGCAGCACGAATTCATCCCGCTCCACTGCGCGCCGCAGCTCTTCGATGCGGATCAGCTTGTTGCGGGCATCTTCCGCCATGGCCGGCGTGAACAATCGAATGGAATTGCGTCCGGCTTCCTTGGCGCGATAGAGCGCCATATCGGCACTTGCAAACAGGTCCGAGGCGGTCTCGCCATGCTCCATGGCGCATGCCACACCGATGCTGCAGCCGACGCGGATTTCGACACCGTCGATCGTCAGCGGCTTGGATATGTCCTTGAGAATGGCGGTGAGCCTCTCGTATACGGTGTCGGAGGATTCCTCCAGGACGATGATGAATTCATCGCCGCCGATCCTCGCAACGATGCCGCGGCGGCCGACTTGGGTCGATATGCGCTGTGCGACCGCCATCAGCAATTCGTCTCCGGCTGCATGACCGAGTGTATCGTTCACCAGCTTGAAGTTATCCAGGTCGACAAAGGCAACCGCCAGCGGCTTTTGCTTGCGCGAGGCTTTTTCCAGAAGAGCGCTGAGCTTGCGGTCGAGCAGCATGCGATTGGGCAGGCCGGTGAGGGCATCGTGCTCGGCCAGATAGGCAATGTGGGCGATGTCCCGATGGCGATCGATAGCGATCCCAATCGTCTGCGCTATGCCGGCGAGGAATTCCATGAGCCCGGCTTCGTCGCCGTCGATCGTTTCCGTTATCAGCGCCCCATGTCTGCCGCCATCCCGCGAGAAGATCGGAAATTCCTGAATGTCGCCGGCCAAGGATTCAGGTTGCTTGCTGTCGAGAACAAAGTCGATCTGCCGGCCGTCGAGCAGCCGCTCGAGGAGGGATCGCGCATCCTTCAGAAGCTCGTCAAGATCGACGCCCCGCGCCACATCCTGCAGGAGCTTCGTTTGTGCGCTCATCAGTTCTTCGGCGCGTTTGCGAGCGGAGATATCGCGTGAGGCTCCGACGACACCGATGATGTTGCCGTTTCTGTCCCGCAACGGCACGCGCGACATCATCAGCCAGCCTTCGCCCTTGAGGCGCCGCTCTTCCACGCCGAGATCGGCTTCGCCCGTTTCCATGACCTGACGCTCGACTTCCTCGATCTTATGCGCGTCGGCCATCGGATGAATTTCGGCGTCCGTGAGGCCGATCAGTTCAGTGACATGTGTAAAGCCATTGTTGAGAACGATGGCCTGATTGGCAAAAAGGAAACGGCCGTCTCTATCCTTGGCGTAGATATAGTCGGGCACGTAATTGATCATCGCTTCGAGCCATTCGTAACGCTCGGTGAGCGATAGATGCTGAGCCTGGAGCAATTCAAGCAGCTCACGGACATGCCGGTCATCATCGTTCGCATCTGTATTCGCCGACTTCGACGATCTACCCGGCCGCTGTGTCATCAATGTTCTCTCACGTGGTGAACGGACAATAGAGGCAAGCAGTTATGTAACCATGAAAACGGATGGCCATTTTGGCCGTCATAAACGAAAGCGTAAAGGCATATTTATCGAAGCTTTAACCAGAAGAATCTCGTCAGCTGAGCATTCATGCGGCGGTGAAACATTGCCCGATCGAAGCCGTCCGGATCGGCGCTCAAGAGGGGCGGATTGGGAGGCGTCGCGCTGCATGGTGGGAGAAAATCACAATGCCAAGCAAGCGCCATAGCTTGGCGCTTGATGATGTAGCTAGAATTTCGTTCTTGCTGCCGCGCCGGATGCCGATCTTATTCAGCTTGACGTGTGTCGGTTGCCTTGCGGAGCAGGGACGAAAGCCGCTAAAGCCGAGGCGGAGGAAATACAGGATTCGCAAGGATGAAAGACATGAACGTTCGCAAGGCTGCGGCGAATGGCAATCTCGTGCTTGCCGGCATGCTTCTGATGCTCGTCGGCGATTTCATGTTTTCGCTGAACGATGCCATGGGCAAGTGGTTGGTTGCGAGTTTCTCCGTCGGGCAGATTCTGGTCATCCGCTCGCTCGGCTCGTTTATCGTCCTGGCACCCATGATTGCACGGCAGGGTGGCGACGCGCTCTTTCGCCTCGAGCAACCGCCGCTGCAGCTCTTGCGGGTGGCTATGACAACGCTCGATGTCGGTCTTTTCTACGCCGCCGTCGCCTATCTGCCGCTTGCCGATGTCATGACTTTCTATATGGCCGGCCCCATCTATGTCGCCGCCATCTCGCATTTCTTCCTGGATGAGAAGATCGGCTGGCGGCGCTGGCTGGCCGTTTTCGCCGGCTTCCTCGGGGTATTGATTGCCCTCAGACCTTCGGCGGCCATGTTTTCCTGGCCATCGCTTTTCGGCCTCGGCGGCAGTCTCGCATTCGCGATGACGCTTGTGCTCGGGCGGCGACTGCGGCAGACGAGCGATGCCACGCTCGTCGCCTGGCAGACGGTTGGCGCCCTTGCGGCCGGTCTGACGCTCAGCATCGGCAATTGGCGCGCGGCATCGGCACTCGATTTCGGCGCCATGCTGGCGCTCGGAGTCGTTGCCGGCAGCGCACACTTGATGATTACACGATCGTTGAAGCTTGCTCCGGCTTCGCTGCTGGCCCCGCTGCAGTACAGTCTTCTCCTTTGGGCGATCATACTGGGCTTTGTTTTCTTCGGCGATATTCCGGATGCTCAGATCATCATTGGATCTGTCGTCATCGTGCTCGCCGGGCTCTTCATTTTCCATCGGAAGAATCTGGTCGACACGATCCCGAAGGACGCGATAGCGCGGGATGGGCACTGAGGCCGATACGTCTCGCCATCTTGGTGATGTCTCAGCCATACGGCAGCGCGCCTGCCTCGGAAAGGCGCCGCAGGGATTTGTAGGGATCTGCCAGACAGAGGAGAGGGGAGGCTGGATCCAGCCACTAGGATTCGTGTCCATCCCCCGTTACGATAAACCGCGCGTCAACAAATCCGTGGCAGCCTATGGAAGCCAACGACTGGAACGGGGAATATGAGCCTGCTGTCGTCCCTGATGAGAAGAGTGCGGAGCCACCCCGATGTACCAGGCATCGATCGCCTCGATCCGTCATACGATGTGCACCATCTGAAAAAGGTTTTCGACCGCTGTTCCAAGGCCGCCAGGATCGGAGTGTGGGAGTGCAGCCTTCCGGATGAACGGCTCTCCTGGACGGACATGGTCTACGAACTGTTCGATCTTCAACCGGGAACACCCCTGGTCCGCGATGACATCGTCGCGCTCTATTCGCCGGATGCAGCCAGGGAGCTTGCGCGGCTTCGAAATGCAGCCATCGAACAGCGCGGCAGCTTCTCACTCGATGCCGAGATCGTCACCTGCAAAGGCAATCGACGCTGGATCAGGATCACGGCGACGGTCGAATGCGAGGATGACATTCCCGTCCGCATCTTTGGCCTGAAGCAGGACGTCACGGCAGAAGTCATGATGCTGCACGAGATTCGCCGCCGGGCAGACTTTGATCACCTGACCGGACTGCCTAACAGGTTCAGGTTTCATGAACGCCTCGACATGCTTTGCGGATTGGGATCGGCCACCAACACAGCTCTTCTGCTGATAGATCTCGATGGGTTTAAGCGCGTCAACGATACTCTGGGCCACCGAATGGGAGATACTTGCCTGGTAGAGGCAGCAAGGCGTCTGACCGGCGCAGCCGAGCACGCCGATCTGGTGGCAAGAATCGGAGGCGACGAGTTCGCCGTAATCTATACCGGAGCCTCCGTGGGGGATGTTGAGCATGCTGCCAGCCGTATTGCGCAGGAAATGCTGTGGGACGCTCGTGACGGAATCATCCTCGGCGCGTCCGTCGGTATCGCTTGGGCAGTGCCGGGAACGACGCCGGCCTCGCTCTACGAGGAGGCCGATAAGGCCATGTATCGGGCCAAGACCCAGGGTCGGGCTCGCCTTGTCCCTCAATGCTCAGCCATGGACGAGCCGCGGCCATTCAAATCCGCTGGATGACTTCAAGGCGTGTTCGGACACTTGGTATTCGCCTTTTGCAAGGGAGGCACGCGATTCTGGTGGTTCATTAGGCAGCGCTGATCACCTAAATTCCTGCCTTCCAAAACAAAGGACCAAGATGTCTGAACATTCACGACCGCTTGAATCGACAAGGCACTGCGTATCTGACCGCAAGCCGAAAGGGACGAGCACTTATATAGCCGTAGCAATCATCGCTGTTCTCACATCCGCGATTTCAGCCCGACATGAAGCTCCCGCGCCATCGCAGAAACCCGTTGCGACATTGCTTCACGACGTCAACTGATCTGCCGGGACTTTGCCGCATATCGACATCGTCAGCGGTTGTGAATTATTGCTTGGACAATCTGTGATTGATGACAGATAACATACATTATGGAACTGAACTTCCTGCCGCCGGATATCGACAGTCCATGCGCAAAGCATCTATAAAGCTTCAATAATCGGCTTACCGATCAACGCTGTCTGCACTCACCAGAAGCTTGTCGATCCGGCGACCGTCGAGGTCCACCACCTCGAAATGCCATCCGTCTTTTGCGAAGCTTTCGCCAACGTCTGGAAGATGGCGCAGTTCCTGCAGCACGAAGCCTGCGACGGTCTGATAGTCGCGATCGCCCTCGATCTTGAAATCCATGAAATCGGCGAATTCATCGATGGGCATCCATCCGGACACGAGATAGCTGCCATCATGACGGCGGACGATGGCCTGTTCGCCGCCGGCATCGGCTTCTTCCCGCACTGCTCCGAGAATGGCTTCGAGAATATCGCGCGAGGTAATGACGCCTTCGAAGTGGCCATATTCGTCGTAGACCAGTACCATGTGCGACGATGAGCCGCGCAGCGCCTTGACAACGTCAAGCGCGCCGGAAAGATCCGAGACGATCGGCACCTGCTTTGCCAACGCCGGAATATCGGCAGCGCCACCGGAGGCCAGCGCATCGAAGAAGTCACGCGTCGTCAAAACGCCGACGATCTCGTCGGAACTGTCCTTTCGCAACGGCAGCCGCGCCTTTTCAGTGCGGCGAAGCTGCTCGCGGATCTCATCGAAACTGTCTTCTATATCGATGACCTCTACATCGCGGCGCGGCGTCATCAGCGCCCTGGCAGTTCGGTCGGCCAATCGCATGACGCCCGAGATCATCGCCTGTTCTTCCGTCGCGATGACGCCGGCGCTCTGCGCTTCGGCCAGAACCGTCTTGATTTCTTCGTCGCTGACGCCGTCCGCGGCTTTGCCGGACTGACCGAGCGCGCGAAGGACCAGCCTCCCCGACATGTCGAGAAGCCAGACGAGCGGTGCTGCCGCACGAGAAAGGAACACCATGGCCGGGGCAACCTTGCTGGCAACGGCTTCAGGCGCCCGAAGTGCCACCTGCTTGGGCACCAGTTCTCCGATGATCAGTGATAGGTAGGTGATGGCGACGACAACGGAACCGACGCCGATGGTATCGGCAACCGCGGTCGATAGGCCCTGCGCGGCAAGCCATCCCGACAGCCGGGCGCCCAGGGTGGCGCCCGAAAAGGCGCCGGACAGGACACCGACGAGCGTAATGCCGATCTGTACCGTGGACAGAAAGCGGCCCGGCTCTTCGGAAAGCCTTATTGCCATTGCGGCGCCGCGGCTGCCTTGATCCGAAAGGACCTTAAGTCGGGCGGGCCGTGACGATACGATCGCCAGTTCCGACATGGCAAGCACGCCGTTGAGGAGGGTGAGAACGACAACGATCGAAATTTCAAGAAGCAAAGGCGGCCCTTTTTGGTTTCTTCGGAAAGATAGGTACCAGCGGCCGCGAAAGCCAGCATCCGATAGACATGATTTCCATTGCCACCTATCTTCGGCACTACCATCAAGAGCAATTCGCTGACCCTAGCGCATGGCCGGCAGGATATCCGCAGCAAGCTCCTCCATGACATCGCCGGGCGGCCTGCCCTGTGCGATGAGGTTGAAGGCGACGTGATGAATGCCGGCTTCGCGCATTGCCGATAGCGTCTCGATCAGGCCCCGCCTGCCGGTTCTGCCGCCGAGATTGACCTCCTCATACGGCGCGTCGGATTTGTCGAGCAGATCCAAAACCATCGATTGGCCGAAGCCGCGGAAATCGGTAGCGACTTTTGTCTGAGCATTATGCCAGAGCCCCAGCCGGTCTTTCTGAACCGATAGCGGGCGGTAGTAGGTCATCCAGGCCGTTGCATGCCTGGCGATCCATTCGAGGGATTGCGACGATGAGCCCACAGCCACCATCGGAACGGACGCTTGCTGCAGGTGGGGCCTTATGGCGAATTCTTCCCGCGGGCGACCGTCGTCGTCGATTATCTGCTGATCCGGGCTGAGAGCGGCGGCGAGACGCTCCCAATGCGATTGGAAGAGCGTCTTGCGGTTTTCGATATCTTTTCCGAACACGCTGTATTCGGTCGGCCTGTCTCCGGAGCCGAGACCGAGGATGAATCGTCCTTTCGAGAGGGATGCCATCGAAAGGGCGGCCTTGGCGATATGGAGCGGATGGCGCAGAGGCAGCACGATCGCGCCCGTTGCCAGGGCGATCCTGGATGTGGAGGCCGCCAGCGCCCCGAGGAAAACCCATGGATCGGCGTGACCGATCGGATCGGGATAGCTTTCGCTGTTGAGGGGAACGTCCCTCACCCACAAGGCATCGAAACCCAATACGTCCGCTTGAACGGCAACACCGAGCTGATCATCGAACCGCACGTCGGTAAGGGTTCTTTTCTGCGCCGGCAGGACAATGCCGAATGAAAGCCGATCTGGATGAAAAACCACGTTACGCCTGGATCCTATTGCCTCTGGCATGGAGATAAGGCGACCTACCCTCGGGAAAAAGGGCTTACGTCGAGCTGCGTGGAGTGATGTGATGTTCGCCTGGCATAATCCGCCCGAGGAAGGGGATCATGCGGCTTGCAAATAGCATTTCCGATGAGAGGCTGTGCCGGCAACTCAGGGCCTGCCTGAAACAGATCGCTGTCGAACTCAGGTGAGCTTTCCCGTCAGATGCAGAGCGCCGCCCGAGCCGATATCCAGAGCGAGGCGGTCGTAGCTTTCGATGCTCGGATGCCGCGTGAGCAATGGCGCCCGATGGGTGGCGCTGATGACGAGCACGGAAGCGCCTGAGGCCTCCGCTGCCTCTATGCCGGCAGGTGCATCCTCAAAAACAAGACAATCTTCAATGGGTTGCCCCAATATCCTTGCAGCCAGAATGAAGCAATCCGGCGCCGGCTTGCCATTGTGCACATCCTCCCCGGCAATCAGAACCGGTGGGCGGGGAATACCGGCCGCCTCAAGGCGAACTCTAGCCAACTCCCGCGGCGCGGAAGTGACGATCGCCCAGCGATCCGATGGCAGGTTTTTCAGAAAGGCGATGGCGCCCGCGATCGGCTCCACGCCGGCGACATCATCGATTTCGGCTTGTGTGAGTACCCTCACTTCTTCGGCAGGGTCGATCCCCGACAGGTTGAGCCGGGTGATCGTCTCGATCGCCTTGCGGCCGTGAACGGTCGCCAGAAGACTGACGGCGTCGATGCCGCGTTTTTCCGCCCATGCGGTCCAGACCCGTTCGGCGACCGCAATCGAATTCAGGACGGTTCCGTCCATGTCGAACAGGAAGGCGCCAAAGGAGCGGCCGTCGAAAGACATCAGGATCGATCCTCGGCTTTCTGATTGGATGACAGACAATCAAGAATGGCCTGCGCGGTATTGGCGTCCGTCACCAGCGCATTGATCATTCCCGACCGTGCCGCGCCGATGATGCCGCTTGCCTTGCCGGGGGTCGCCGCGACCGCAATACAGAGCGGCACCTTGCGCAATTGTTCGGGCGAGGCTGCGATCATGCCCTCCTCTCCATCCCAATGCAGGATTTCGCCGGTCTCGGTAACATAGTGGCGCAGCACGTCTCCGGCCGCGTGGCTCAAGGCCTTTTCTCCCGGCAACGCCGTTTCGGAAGGGTTTGCCGCATGTGTCAGTCCCACACCGACAATTGCCGCATCCAGCCTGTCCCAAAGGGAGGTCACCTGCTGCACGGTAGGGTCGCCCAGAATTGCGTCCCGGAGTTCGGCCGAGGAAATGTAGGGCGCATGCAGGAAATGCGGCACGCCTCCCATCTGGGCTGCCGCCTGGCGGACGAATTCGTTGATCTGAAAGTGCGGGGCTGCCTGCTGCATGCCGCCATTCAGCGCGACCGTGACGATACCGGGCAATTGCGGCAGGCCCGCCAATGTCACCTCGCGTACCGCCCTTCCCCAACCGATGCCGAGCGTCGAGCCGGAGCGCAGACCCGCCTGCTGCAGAAGCGAGCCGACCGGTGCGGAAAGCGCGCTCAATACGTTTGACGACGGCGTATCGATTACCGCGGCCGCGCGCAGCTTCAGGCCCTCGATCAGCGCAGCGCTCAGATCCTCGGCGGGCGAGAGATCGATCACTTCGATCCGGACGATCCCGACCGCCCGAGCCCGCTGCAGCAATCGGGAAACCGTCGCCGTTGATAGGCCGAGCTTCCTGGCGATATCCACCTGCGACATGTCGGACTGGTAGTGCAGTTTGGCGACCGTATGCAGCAAAGCGCGATTTGCCGCAGCCTCCTGCGATTGAGATGAATTCAGGTTGAAATTCCTTTCTGCAATGTGTTACACATGCGGCACTTGAGGGAGTTATCGCTCAAAACAGCCGGTTTCGCAACGTTTATACCGCGCATGGGAGCCCTCAATTTCAAGAGCATGCCTCTCTCGGGGAGTGGTGAAGGCGTGCTCGGACGGGTGCCGTTTTTTCAGCGGCTGGAGGAAGGATCATATGACGAAATTGACGACAGCGGAGATGCGCGGCTACCAGCAGATTTGCGGCAGCGATGGTGCCATGATGGTGATTGCCTGCGACCAGCGCGGCGGCATGCGCAGTCTCCTGGCCAAGGATCCGGCGGAACAGGCGGCCATCTCCGACCAGGTGCTGGGGAACACCAAGGCCGATATAGCCCGCTTCCTGGCAAGCAAGGCGTCCTGCGTGTTGGTCGATCCGATCTGCGCCGTGCCGGCGCTGGTCGACGAACGCGTCCTCCAGCGCGATACCGCGCTGCTGATCGGGCTCGACGCTTCCGGTTGGGATACCTCGCCGGAAGGCTATCGTCTGTCGAAATTGGTCCCCGGCATTTCGGCGCGCCGCGTGCGCCAGTTGGGGGCAACCGGCGGTAAGATCATGGTCTACCTGCGTTCGGATCGGGAAGCGGCGAATGTCCATAACATCCGGATTCTGAAGCAGTGCATCGAAGACTTCGCTCATGAAGATCTTCTGCTTGTCGTCGAATTCCTGACGTACAAATTCGATGACGAAGACGAGGCCGATTATAGAGCGAAGCTGCCGTCTCTGATCGTCGGCGGCAGCAAGATTTGCCTCGATCTCGGCGCGAAAGTCTTGAAGATCCCCTATCCTGGATCATCGGAAGCTTGTGCCGAGGTCACGCGTCTTGCGGGCGACGTGCCGTGGGCGGTGCTGTCGGCCGGTGTCGACCACGCAACCTTCCTCACCCAGGTTGAGGATGCCATGCGCAACGGCGCTTCCGGCGTCATCGCCGGCCGGTCGCTTTGGAAGGACTGCATCTCGCTCGACCGCACGGTAACGAAGGATCGACTGGAGACGATCGCGGTGCCGAGGCTTCGTGAAATCCAGGCCGTCATCGCGACACACTTCAAACGGGTTGGATCGGACGATTCTGACCAGAGGCAACGCGCCAATGGTTGATATTGCCATCGGCGTCGATATTGGCGGCACGAATATTCGTGCTGCCCTCGTCTCTGCCCAGGGCGAAATTCTTGGCAAGCTGTCGGAACGAACCCCGACCGATCCGACGCTGGCATTGGAGCGCGTCATCGCGATGGCGCGTGCGCTCGATGTTCCCGAAGTCCTGGGGGTCGGCGTCGGCATACCCGGACGGGTCGATATCGCCAGCCGTGAAATCCTGTCGGGTGGTATTCTCAATCTTGCCGGCCTCGACTTCGTGCCGCGGCTCGAGGCGGGACTTGGAAAGCCCGTCGTCATCGAGAATGATTGCAGCATGGCGCTGATCGCCGAAATGCGGATCGGCGGCGCCAAGGGCTTTCAAAATGTTGCGATGTTGACAATCGGAACGGGCATCGGCGGCGCTGTCGCCCATGCCGGGCGCATTTATCACGGGCATAGGGCCGCCGGGCAGCTCGGTCACATCTGCGTATCTCAGGATGGCCCACCCTGCCCCTGCGGCAGGCGCGGCTGCGTCGAGACCTTCAGTTCCGGAACGGCATTGCGCCGTCATATCGCCGAAGCAGGATTGTCTGTCGCGACGATCGGGGAAATTTTCAGCATGGCAGCCGAGGGGAATGGCGCGGCGGTGCGCGTCTTGCGCCAATGGGCCAATCCTCTGCGGGCGGCGCTCGACAACATCGCGGCGACGATGGATCCCGAAATCATCCTGCTTGGTGGCGGGCTCGGCTGCGACGCTGCGCGTGCGCTTGCAGACCTGCCGGCGACAGCGCCCTGGTTCTGCCCGCCAATATTGCCGGCGAAACTTGCCGACGATGCCGGCGTCATCGGCGCTGGCCTGTCGATTTTTACTGCCGATCCGTCGTCACGAGGAAAGCGGGTCGTCCTGGTCAACGGCGTGCCGGCCTCCGGTAAAAGCCGCCTTGCCAAGGCTTTGTCCGATCGAACCGGTTGGCCGGTCCTGTCCCTCGACGGCATCAAGAATCCGTTCCTGCAGCATATCGGACCGGTCGATCGCGACTTTAACCGGACTTTGGGAAAGGCGAGCTATCAAGCGATCTGGTCCGTCGTCGCCGAGGCGCCGGCCGGTTCGACCTTCATCATCGATGCCTGGTTCGGTTTTCAGCCGAAAACGCAGCTCGAAAACTATATCGGTGCTGCGAAAGTCGGGGATGTCGCCGAGCTTTGGTGCAAGGTGCCGGGATTGGTTGCGGGCGAGCGTTATGCCAGTCGGCTGCACGATCGGTTGCCGGGCCATCCGGGTGCCGAATATGTGCCCGAGCTGATGGTACTTGCCGATCGTGCCGAGCCGATGGGCTGCGGTGCCGTGATGACGATCGACCAGACCAAAGAGCCGGACATGGACGCGATCCTAGCCTGGGTTCGGCGCGTGTTCGACCGCGAATGATATCGGTCGCCGCCCGGATGGACGGCTCGGCTGCGGAATAATGATGAACGCCGTGCGACGCTATGTCTCCCGGCGGATGATGATATTGCGGCCACTATTGAATTACTTAATTATATCAATTGGATAAAAGAAATTCCTTGCAGAAAAAAATTACTTGACGCGTCGCGGTAACCCACTGATTATCGCTGTGCCGAACAGGGGAGGTTCGGCTTCAAGAGGAGGAAAATTATGGAGCGCCGCTCATTTCTGAAGGCCTCGGCCGTGGCATCGCTCGCGACGGGTGTTGCAGCTGTTGCCGGCACCGCCAGGGCTGCAGACAAGAAATTTACGATTGCCCTTATTCCGGGGCTGACGACGGATGCTTTTTACATCACCATGCGCAAGGGCGCCGAGGCCGCGGCCAAGGCCATCGGCGCGACGCTTGTGTTTCAAGGTGGCCCCGATTTCAATCCGGTGACGCAGGTTCCGGTTCTTGACGCGGTGATCGCCAAGAAGCCAGACGCGATCCTCATCGCCCCGACCGACAAGGATCAGCTGATCCAGCCGCTCAAGAAGGCGGCGGATGCCGGTATCCCGGTCATCACCGTCGATACCTTCATCGGCACCGGCGTCTACCAGACCGGCAAGGGCGATGCCGATTTTCCGCTGTCCTACATCGCTTCCGACAACCTGCTCGGCGGTGCGATTGCCGCACGCGCGCTGGCGAAAGCCGTCGGCGAAAAGGGCAAGGTCTACGTTTCCAACGTGAAGCCCGGCATCTCGACTACGGATCAGCGCGAGCAGGGCTTCAAGGAGGAAATGAAGAAATATCCGAACATCACCGTTCTGGAGACGCAGTATAACGACGACGACGCCAACAAGGCGGCATCGCAGTTGCAGGCGGTCTTTGCCCGCAACTCCGATCTCGATGGTGTCTTCGGGGCCAATCTATTCTCCGCCCTCGGTGCCGCAAACGGCGTGCAGCAGGCCGGTCAGACGGGCAAGATCCGTGTGGTCGCCTTCGATGCGCCGACGTCGATCGTCGACAACATCAACTCCGGCCTTGTCGATCTGGCGATTGCACAGCATCCGGCTGAAATCGGCTATTTCGGCGTGATGGCAGCCTACGCCCACCTGACCGGCAATTCGATCCCGACGGCGATCGGCACCGGCTTCACGGTCATCGACAAATCGAACGTCACCGACAAGAACGTCGCGAAGTTCATCTACTCCGATTGATCCGGAGCTAGTCTGTGCCTCGCCACAGGGCGAGGCACATCATCCAACGATGATAGAGCGAACGGCGCCGTGATCTTCGCGCCTTCAACGCTTCAGTTTGGACAGTCAATGACAATCGACAATGCAGAGGTCCGCAAGGCGGATCACCACGTGGCGCCGCAGGCGGACCACGGCGACCAGGCAAAAACCATCCTAAATCGCATCGCGCAATTGCGCGCGTGGCTGTTTCTTGCCGGACTTATCGTGACTTTCGAAATCTGGGCACGGATCGATTTCGGCGGCACGTTCATCGGCTCGAGCTTCAACTGGCAGTCCGTCGCGATCTTCGCCGTAGCGCCGCTGCTGCTGGCGATCGGACAGACCTTCGTTATCATTTCCGGCGGCATCGATCTGTCGACCGGCTTCATCATGGGGCTTGCTGCCGTCGTTGCGGCGCATATCGCCAATATCGCCGGGCTCTACATGCCTCTGCCGATAGCGATGGTATTCGGTATTCTCGTTGCCATGCTCGCCGCCGCGGTCCCCGGCTTCATCAACGGTCTGCTGATTTCCCGTCTCAAAGTTCCGCCGTTTATCGGCACGCTTGGCATGTTCGGCGTGGCCCGGGGCACGGCCTTCCTGATTGCCGGCGGCACCACCGTGCCGGTCAAGAATTCCTATTTCGCCGAGCTCGGCAACGGGCGGCTCTACGGCGTGCCCTATCTCGTCATCGTCACGCTGGTCTTCGTGGTGATCATGCATTACTTGCTGAGCCAGACCCGCTTCGGCCAGCATAATTATGCCATCGGCGCCAATGCGCAGGCCGCGCGCCGCGCCGGCATCGACATCAAGTCCCATCTGCTGCGGCTCTATATCCTCTCTGCTGTCTGCGCAGGCCTGGGTGGTGCGCTTTATGCAGCTCGTTTCACCGCAGGCGCTGCCCAGGCCGGCGAACCCCTGCTGCTCGATAGCGTGGCCGCCGTCGTCATCGGTGGCGCGAGCCTGTTCGGCGGGTCCGGCACGATCATCGGCACCATTGCCGGTGCTCTCGTCATCGCCGTCATCCAGTATGGCCTCGTCTTCATGAACGTGGAGCCGTTCTGGCAGTTCATTGCCGTCGGCATCGTCATCATCATTTCGGTGCTCATCGACCAGGCACAGCGCCGGTTCAGCGGAGCGAAACAGGATGAATAGTGCAACTCCCCTCCTCGAGGTCCGCAATCTCTCGCGCTATTTCGGCGCGGTGCGTGCCCTCGACAATTGCTCCATGGTCGTTCGGCCCGGCGAAGTCGTGGCACTTGCCGGCGATAATGGTGCGGGCAAGACGACGATGATCAAGGCGATCTCCGGCGTCTACCCGCCGACTGCGGGCGAGATCCTGATCGAAGGCAAGCCGGTCACCTTCTCATCGCCGCAGGATGCGCGCGAGAAAGGCATCGAGACGATCTACCAGGATCTGGCGCTTGCCGACAATCTGACGATCGGCTCCAACATCTTCCTTGGGCGCGAACCGATGAAGAAGCTTTTTGGTTTCCTACCGGTTCTCGATCGGAAGGCCATGGCAGAAGCGGCGCGCAAGACCATGGCGGAGCTCGATTTCCATGTGAAGCGGCTCGATGCGCCGGTCAGCAACTTCTCCGGCGGTCAGCGTCAGGCGGTCGCGATCGGACGTGCGGTTTACTGGAATGCCCGCATTCTGGTCATGGACGAACCGACGGCCGCACTCGGTGTGCCCGAACAGCGCAAGGTCGTGGCCCTGATCAAATCGCTGAAGGCGCAGGGGCGCGGCGTCATCTTCATCTCGCATAATCTGCAGGATATTTTCGCGGTTTCCGACCGCATCGTCGTCTTGCGGCGCGGGATCGTGGCCGGCGAACGCAACATCGCCGACACCAATCACGAGGAAGTCGTCCGGCTCATGATCGGCGGCTAACTCGTCACCGAACCAAGCTTCGTTCAAAACAAGGTGATAGCGATGATGTGTCATCGCTATCACCTTGCTTGCGTAGGGGACCTTTGGCTTGATCGCTCGGCGCTGCTTGAGCTTTTCCGCGCGCCCAATATTGCCTCGCAATGAGATAGCGGTGTTCGTCAATCCATATGGCTGTTGCTGGTCATGCGCCGTGCTATGCGTGATGTCTATCTAATTCGATGACCAATATAGACTGGAAGAGCGTTCTGGCGAAGATTGCGGGAAACCGAGCGCACGTCTTGGAGGCAGGCAGGAATGAGCAAGACGGACAATATCGTATCCTTCACCGGAGCACCCCCGACGGTGAGCGATATTGCTGCAATCGCGCGACGCAACGCCAGGATCGCGATTTCTCAGGACGTCGAAGACAAGATCGCCGCCGCCCGCGCTATCGTTGAACGCTACCTGGCGGCCGACCGGCCTGTTTATGGTTTGACGACAGCGTTAGGCGCGGGCGTTGATACTCGCCTCGCCACGGATGACCTCATCGCCTTCCAATTGCGCGTGCCGCAGGCTCGTGCCGTAGGAGTTGGGTCGGCGCTTCCGCGCGAAGCCGTGAGGGCGATGATGGCCGCTCGCATTGCCGGCATGGCGGCTGGCGGCTCCGGCGTGTCGCTTCCGGTTTTCGCCGGCCTCGTTGAGGCGCTCAATGCGGGCTTTCATCCGGTCGTGCCATCGCTCGGTTCGATCGGTGCTGCCGATCTTGCGCCTCTGGCGCATATGGCACGAGCCTTGTTGGGCGATGGCGAGGCAGAAGTGGATGGCACGATCGTGCCGGCATTGGACGCTCTGTTGAAGGCTGGCCTGAAACCTCTGCCGATCGCGCCGAAGGACGGCCATGTCCTTGTCGTCGCCAACAGCCTGTCGGTCGGCAAGGCCTGCCTCTGCATCGAGGATATCGAGCGGCTGTTTGATTGGTCGCTTGCGGCTGTTGCCCTGAACTTCGAGGCTTTCCGGGCGAACGTCTCTGCCTTCGACGACCGGGCACTGGCGGCCAGGCCGGCCTTCGGCCAGCGCGAGACGGCGGCGAGACTGCGGGAGCTGCTTTCCGGAAGTTCTCTTTTGATCGAAGGTGCGGCGCGGCGTCTGCAGGATCCTTTGAGCTATCGCTGTGCTCCCCAGGTATGGGGCGCCCTCCTCCATGCGATCGGCGATGCGCGCGCCGCGACCGAGATCGAACTCGCAAGCTCCGGCGACAATCCTGTCGTGCTGGCCGACGAAGGGCTTATCCTGTCGCATGGCAATTTCGACATGACAGCCTTCGTTCTGGCCTGGGAGCGGCTCGGCCAGGCCATCGCCCATTGTGCGGCAGGGGCCGCCTATCGAACCATGAAGATCATGTCACCAGGCATGTCGGAACTGCCGCGGTTCCTGACGCCGCTTGGGCAGAGCAGAACGGGTTTTGCCACCGTGCAGAAAACGGTCTCGGCGCTCGAAGCCGAGATACGCCATCTGGCTATTCCGGTGTCGCTCACGCCGATCCCGGTTGCAGACGGTGTCGAGGATCAGGCATCGATGGCGCCGAGTGTCCTGACGAAGATAGAAGCCATGATCGAACGGCTGCGCTATCTCGTGGCCATCGAGCTTGTCGCATCCGCCCAGGGCGTTGATCTGCGCGGCATCGTGAGCGAGCTTGGCGGCGGGACGTTGCGCGCCTATCGCAAGGTGCGCGAACTGGTTCCTCCGCTGGAGGAGGATCGTGCGCAGGGGCCGGATTTTCAGAAGTTGTCGGAGTTCATTAAGAGCGCCGATGTGATGGAAACAGCTTCCTGATCGATATGGCGGCAAGGCGGTCCATGCCCGTTGCCTTGCTTTTCGCAGGTCGCCCATGCGGCTTGGATCATTCGTTAGACCGGCATGGCCGGTGCAAGGCCTGGAGAACGGTAATGCAGGAAATCTGGATCGACTATCTCAATGCCATCGACGCCAAGGCGCTGGCGCTTTCCAACGATGAAATTCTTGACGCCGTGACCAGTGCGCTCAATGCGCAAGGGCGCGGCGAGACCGTCATCGAGCCTCGCGTTCATCTCGTGCCCGAGAGTTCCGACAAGGGGCATTTCAACGTGCTGCGCGGTTATGTGAAGCCGCTCGGCTATGCCGGCGTCAAGGTGGTCGGCGATTTCGTCGACAATTACAAGCAGGGCCTGCCCTCGGAAATGGCGGTCCTCAATCTGTTCGATCCGCACACCGGCATGCCGCGAGCCATCATCGATGCGACCGCGATCACCGACATGCGCACGGGCGCCGTCACCGCCATTGGCGCGCGCCATCTTGCCCGCAAGGACAGCAGGATTCTCGGCCATATCGGCGCGCGGGGCACCTCTTATTGGAACGTGCGGCTGCTCGATCACATCTTCGATTTCGACGAGATCCGCGTGCATTCGCGCCGTCCGGAAAGCCGCGATGCCTTCGCCGCACGGCTGGAAAAGGATCTCGGTAAGAAGATCATCGTGACGGACAATTGGGAGGATTGTCTGAAAGGCGCCGATATCATGATCGAGGCGAGCCGCCTGCCGGAGCCGACGCCGCTCTTCAAGACTGCTTGGGTCAAGAAAGGCGCTTTCGTCGTGCCTTATGGCACGATGAGCGCGCTCGAATTCGACCTGACCGATATCATGGACAAGGTCGTGGTCGATGACTGGGGCCAATGCGGCCCTGGTCGCCCCTTCGGCGCGCTGCGCCGTCATGTCGACGAGGGCAAAGTGACAGCCGACACGCTGCATGCGGAGATCGGCCAGATCGTTTGCGGCGCCAAGCCGGGCCGCGAAAGCGATGACGAGACCATTCTTTTCTGGCATCGCGGGCTCAGCACGACCGATGTCGCGCTTGGCGCGGCGATGGTCGAAAAAGCAAAGCGCATGAATCTCGGCCAACGCCTTCGATTTGCGTGACGAGCATGACGATGTCTCTCACCCCTGCCCCCGTCATTGCCTGCTCGCGAATGTACAATCTGAGCCCGAAAATATCGGAGCTTTGGGACCGCCTCTTTCATTGGCTGGCGGATCGATCTGATGTCAGGCTCGAGGTCATCGCCCACGCCGCACCGGCGCCGCTTTCCGAGCTATGGGCGCGCCCGGATATGGGCGCCGTCTTCATGTGCGGCTTTCCGTTCTCCAGGCTTGCGAAAGCGGAGCGTCCGCTGCCGCTTGTAGCGCCTGTTTCGCTGGCGGATTGGGCAAACGGCCAGCCGGTCTATGCCAGTCACGTCGTCGCCGCGCGCGACAGGCCGTTTGCAGGGGCCGATCTTGTGACCGCGCGCTGGGGCTGGACGGTGCGGGACTCGCAGTCGGGCTACAATGCGCCACGCGAATTCTTTACGGCACTTGCCGGCGGACGGCCGGCGAGCGAGACTTTCGGTCCGCTCCTCAATCCGCGTGGCGTGATCGAGGCAATCCGCTCAGGCGTCGTCGATGTCGGCGCGATCGATGCCTATGCCTACCAGCTTCTGGAAATGCATGAGCCAGACATGATCGCATCGTTGCGGGTCATCGCCACGACAAAGCCCGCGCCCTTCCCTCTGCTGGTTGCCTCCCGACAACAAACGTCCGAAATCACTGCTGCGCTTCGTGCTGCTCTGCTCGGCGCACACCGGGACCCGGAAGGGCGCGATATCCTTGCGTCACTCGGCCTGGCTGCGTTCGTGGAACCGGATATTGCCGCGTATGAGCAGCTGCCTGCGCGAGCGCGCTCTGTCGATGAAGCTCTCGAGGCTTGGTAAAGTTCGAAGGAACTTCCGCCGCTTTTGCTGAGTCAGCAAAATGAAGCGGTCAAGAGGCGGCGCATTCCGTGCCGTTGGCTTGCCTCAACAATTTGCCGGCAGCGACGCGAAGGCATTCCTCGAACGCGGTCAGATCCAGAAAAAGCTGATCCGCCGCGACCTGGCGCGTTATGATGATGCCGTCACGTGCTGCAACGCCGCCGTCGAGCATCAGATTGTCGGCCATGTCGAAGTTTTCCAGCGCCATTCCGTCGGGACCGCGATGGCGTCCGTCCGGACCGAGACGAACGTCGCCATTGTAAAGTCCGCTCACACGCTCGAAATGGTTTTCGGTGCAGTTCGAAAAGGCGAATGCCGGGCAGCCGCGTGCGCACATGAAGCCGAGCTCGAAGGCTGTGCCGACATCCGCGGCGATACCGCGAAACGGCGTCAGGTTGGCGATGATGAGATCGGCGCTCGACATCAGCGTCTCGTTGATCGCGCTGATGGCAAGACCTCGCTCCCGGCGTGTCTCCGTCTCCGGCGCTACCAGATCACCGGGCGAAACGGGGATAAATCCGTAGCTGCGAGCCAATGCGATCTTGCGATCGAGGATTTCCCTTGCATTGGGAAGAAAGACTTCGGGGCCTGCCAGATATGCTCTCAATAGCTTTGCCTCTCGATATTGCACTGCGGGAATTGCGGAACCATATGAAGCCTATGGCCGATTCAAGCCTCTTCTGCCATAGCCTGAAACATAATCTACGAAATCGCGAAATAGAGGCGATTGCCGTTTCCCGGCCGCTGGCGAGGCGCGTATAGTCACGCTCAGTATCGAATGGCGTCGAAGGCCCATGGCAGCTAACGGAATTTGTGGGGTATAAGGAAATGCAATCTTCCATCGAGGCAATTGCCGAAGCACCATATGACGATCGCGGCAACTGGCCGACAAAGCAAAGCAAGATTCTCGATTGGCTGATGAACGATGTCCGCGACCAGCGTTTCATCGACAACATTCTCGTCGAACTCTGCGAAAAGATGCGCGCGGTTGGGATTCCGGTGGCAAGAGCGACCATGCATTTCCGGACGCTGCATCCGCAATGGCTCGGCGCGCGAATCCTCTGGCGCACCGGAATGAAGGAAGCCGATATCGCAACCTTCAGCTATGGGGTGGAGAACACGCCGCAGTTTCTGGCAAGTCCCATCAACGAGATTTTCAACGGCGCGGCCGAAGTTCGGCAGAATCTGGAGGTCTCCGGCAAGGATCAGCTGACCTATCCGCTGTACAAGGAAATGTATGACGAAGGGCTGACCGACTATATTGCCTGGCCGATCTACCACACGCTCGGCAAGCGGCACATTGCCACCTTCGCCTCGGATGCGCCCGGCGGCTTCACCGAGCAGCACATGACTTTCCTGAAGGATTTGCTGCCGGCCCTGACGATGGTGACCGAGATCCGGCTGAAGAACATCATGGCCCGCACGCTGTTGCGCACCTATGTCGGGCCGCATGCGAGCGAGAAGATCCTTGCGGGTGCGACGACGCGCGGCAGCGGCACCACGGTCGGCGCGGCCATTCTCATCTGCGACCTGAGAGATTTCACCACCATTTCCGATATGTGGCCACGGGACGACGTCATCGAGCTGCTCAACGGCTATTTCGATGCCATGGTCGAGCCGATTGAGAAGCATGGCGGTGAGATTCTCAAATTCATGGGTGATGGATTGCTCGCGATCTTTCCATTGAGCGATCCCAATGCATGTCACAATCTTCTTCTTGCCATCAGCGAGGCGCAGGCGGCCGTAGAAGCACTCAACGAAGAAAACCGCAAGCATGGCCGCGAAATACTGCGCTATGGCGTCGGGGTGCATGTCGGCGACGTCATGTACGGCAATATCGGCTCCCGCACCCGTCTCGATTTCACCGTCATCGGGCCGGCCGTCAACATTGCCTCGCGGCTGGAATCGTTGACCAAGGAGGTCAAGCGACCGGTACTGCTGTCGAAGGCATTCGTCGATATGGCCGCATGTCAGCGCGATATGGAAAGCCTCGGCTCCTTCCCTCTCAAGGGTCTCGGCGAACCGGTGGATGTCTACGCCTTCGCGGCAAGGGAGAAGCTGCCGCAATCGGGCTGATCAGCGAAGGCAAATCCGCTGGCCGGACGGCGATTTGATACGGCGCGACTCAGTCGGTTGCAAAACGTGAAATGGTCCGGGGGTGCCGCTGCGGATCCAGTTCCCTATATTGTGAAGTGGATCATGACGATAGCCGCCTTATTTTGGGGATCGTTCTGCGCGTACGTACGTTTAGTAAGGGTTGATTCTATCGGCTCGACCACGAGGGTGCCTGCCACCCATAATACTCTGACAAGGAGAAAACAGATGAGAAAAATTTTGACCCTGGCGTTTTCAGCAGCATCTTTGATCGTTGCAGGCGCGGCGGTGGCACGGGCGGCGGATATGCCGACGACCTATCGCGAAGAAGAACCCGATCAGCGCAACGGCGTGAAAATCGGCTATCTCGAATGCGAGATCGGCGGCGGTGTCGGCTATGTGCTCGGCTCGGCTAAGGAGGTGGATTGCACCTTCCATTCGACGGTCGGACGCGAGCGCATCGACCATTATACCGGTGCGATCAGGAAGATGGGTGTAGATCTCGGCTTTACGACCCGCAGCCGGCTTGTCTGGTTGGTCTTCGCGCCGACAGCCGGCTATCATCATGGTTCTCTGAGCGGCCTCTATCAGGGCGCTACCGTTGAAGCGACGGTCGGTGCCGGCGTCGGCACGAATATTCTCGTTGGCGGCACCTCCGGCTCGATCCATCTTCAAACCGTAAGCGTGACGGGTCAGCTCGGCTTGAACCTTGCTGCGACCGGTACGTCGGTTACGCTGACTTCGGCCGAGTAAGGCTTTCGGTCACAGTCGTATCGCGTGATATGGCCGCTCCCGCATGGTGCTGGAGCGGCCATTCTTTCATGCGGACGCCGCGCTAGCGCGGGGCCATAGCTAAAACAATTCCAGGAAAAGTGCGTAGCGGTTTTGCCTCCGCAATTGCGGAAAACAAGAGGACGGAGCCTTTTCGCGATTCGAAGAAAAGCGGAAATGCTCTATGCAAAACCGAGTGATTCATTGGAGCCAGGTTCATGACCGATACCGTCACCGATCGTTTTCTTCGTTACGTTGTCATCGATACGCAATCGGACCCGACCTCGAGCGCGCAGCCTTCCACCGAAAAGCAGAAAAATCTTGGCCGCGTCCTCGTCGATGAGTTGCTGGCGATCGGCCTTGCCGACGTACATCTCGACGAGCATGGCTATGTCTATGCGACCATTCCATCGAATGTCGATAAGCCTGTTCCCGTGATCTGCTTCTGCTCCCACATGGACACGGCGCCGGATTTCACCGGCACGAATGTCAAGCCGCAGGTCCTCAAGAACTACGACGGCGGCGATATCCGCCTGCCCGGCGATCCGCAACAGGTCATCCTTGTCGGCGAGCACCCTACTCTGCGCGACCAGGTCGGCAATGACATCATCACCTCGGATGGTACGACGCTGCTCGGCGCCGATGACAAGGCGGGCCTCGCCGAGATCGTGGCAGCCGCGCAATATCTCGTCGACAATCCGGATATCCGCCACGGCACCATCAAGCTTCTGTTCACGACCGATGAGGAGATCGGGCGCGGCGTCGACAAGGTCGATCTGAAGAAGCTGGGGGCACAATTCGCCTATACGGTCGACGGCGAAACGGCAGGCCACATAGAAGACGAGACTTTTTCGGCCGATAGCGTCGAGATCGTCATTCAGGGCGTTGCCATTCATCCGGGCTTCGCCAAAGGAAAGATGGAGAACGCCATCAAGATCGCCGGCGCGATCATCGACAGGCTGCCGAAAGACATTGCGCCTGAAACGACTGAGGGCCGCGAGGGTTTCATTCATCCCACCGGCGTCAGCGGTTCGATGGAGAAGGCAGCACTCGGTTTCATCATCCGCGATTTCGACGAGGCGGGTCTTGCGGTCAAGGAGAAGATGCTCGAGCAGATCGTCAAGGACGTGATGACCGCTTACCCCGGCTCCTCGCATACATTTACCGTCAGGCATCAATACCGCAACATGAAGGCGATCCTCGATCGCCATCCACAGATCGTCGAGAATGCCGTCCAAGCCATAAGACGGGCCGGCATGACGCCGGTTCGTGGCAGCATTCGCGGCGGTACGGACGGTTCCAGGCTCTCGTTCATGGGCCTGCCCTGCGCCAACATATTTGCTGGCGGACACGCCTTCCATTCGCCGTTGGAATGGGTCAGCCGCCAGGATATGGAAAGAGCGGTGAAGACGCTCGTTGAATTGGCGAAGATCTGGGCGGAACGCGCCTAAGCGTTTCCAAGAACAGGTTTTTCCAATCTACCAATCTATGCGAGCGACGGTATCGAGCGCCTCGCGACCCCGTCGCAGCATTACGCTGGGCGCATCCACCGCCCTCGTCAATATATGGCGGGCACCGGCCAGCGGGTGAAAGCCAGCCCTCTCCTCCACTATCGGAGGCGGATCGTCGTCCCTGACCAGGGACGGCTTCGCCTCGGCATATTGCGGATATCCCGAAATCAACGGATCGCGTGTTTCGCATTGTGGCAGGCAACGATCGAAACGCTCGACGTCACCGGATGCCGCGACGCTCGTCTTAGCGGCATCGGTCCGCGAGGCAACCTTCTTTGCCGAAGCACTGCTTTTCGCAGCGGCGAGAGGCGATGGCTGTGGAATCGGCACCGACGTTACCGGTTGGGTAGGGCTCGCATCCACCACGACCTGCAACCCATTCGTTGCGACATGGTCCAGCAGCCCGCCGTTGCCGATCGTAATTCGACCGCTATCATCGATAATGCGCATGGCGCGTTCGGTCGGAGCCGTCTGAACAATCATGTAGAGAGCACCGACGACCGTGCCGCAAACGGCAAGTCCGGAACTCAGCCGCCGGGTCGTCTCGCTTTGGCCGTTCCACCATCTCGTAGGCTGCGTATCCATCGATCGCTCCTTAGGACAAGATCTCGCTTGCCCATTTTGACGGGAACTGTGGCGCAGCTTTTACCGAAACATGGCTAATTGCAGACCTTTTGCAAAAAAATGTTGATGGAGGTCCTGGTTCGGGAGGGATGACCGGCAAGTCACGGGCGCCTCTTTCTGAACTTTGATCCAGGCGAATCACTGACCTTTTCCCAAGAACATGATTCGCGGAGTATGAAGCTCGTATTTCCGTTGATGCTATCCGGTTTCGGTGGCCGTTCAATACATTTTTCGTTAACCATGTTTTTCAAAAATACAAATCATATTCCGGTAATTGTTCAATAAAATTAAACTATACTCGAGCGGTATTCTTTCGATACTGTAGCGATCTCGTTCGCCTTTTTCCTCCTCATTGCCAGCAAAGCAGATATGTGATTACTTTATTATATTCTGATGTTTTTGCAGGCTGTGTTGAGGGGGAATACGAATGCAGAGAGTGCTGTGCGGTGCTGTCCTTGCTGCCATCTCAATGATCGCAGCAGCACCGCCCACAATGGCTGCCACGGCGACGGCCAATATGACAGTCCGCATTACCATTCAGGCACAGTGCCTGATCCAGAGCGCCAACGATCTTGATTTCGGCACCAACGGCGTCATCGCGGCCAATATCGATCAGGCCACCACCATCGGCGTTCAGTGCACATCGGGGCAAACCTACAATATCGGCTTGAGTGCCGGCGCGGGCAGCGGAGCGACGACGGCTGTCCGTGTGATGACCGGGCCGAGCAACGCAACGATCAACTACGGCATTTATCGCGACGCTGCCCGCACGCAGACATGGGGCATAACCATAGGCACAGATACCGTCACGGGTACAGGCAACGGCGCGGTGCAGAACATAAACGTCTACGGCAGGGTGCCACCGCAAACCACACCGGCTGCCGGCGTCTATACGGATACTGTGGCGGTTACCGTCACCTACTGAAAACCCATCGATCGAGGAGGCTGTCATGCAACGCATGTTGCCATGCATTGCTGCGTCTATGCTTTTTTGCCTCAGTGCTGACGCCATCAACGCGGCTTCTCTGCGCGTCGCACCCACAAGTCTCGAACTCGTCGCGCCAGCCAGCGCAGCCGTTTTGAACCTCGGCAATGACGGGGATCATCCCATCAATGTTCAGATACGCGTTTTCAGATGGAGCCAGGCCGACGGGATAGAGCGCCTGGAACCGACGAGGGATGTTGTCGCCAGCCCTCCTTCGACGAGAATGAACCCCAACGGGCAGTATGTCGTCCGAGTGATCCGTACCAGCAAGGCGCCAGTCAGAGCCGAAGAGACCTATCGCGTCATCGTCGACGAATTGCCCGACGCGTCACGGGCACGGGCCGGCACGGTTACGCTCATCATGCGTCAATCCATTCCCGTCTTTTTCAAGCAAGCCGATGTAAAGGCGCCCGATGTCTCCTGGAGCGTCGCCCGTCAAGGCAGCGGTCTCTTTCTGGTCGGCAAGAACAATGGTGCCAGCCGCTTCCGTTTGTCGAACCTCACCCTGGCGCAAGGAGGGACGAAGATCAGCGGCCGCAACGGGCTGGTCGGATATGTGCTCGGCGGCGCGACGATGCAATGGCCGATCGGGGCTGCGAAGTCCCTTTCCGGCAGTACGGTAACGCTACATGGCCAGAGCGATCTTGGGCCGTTCGATGCAAAAGTCGCCGTTAATCAACGGTAGCGCCGGTGCCGTTCTCCTATGCATGTGTCTTTCGGTTTCGGTCCTGCGCGCTCAGGAAGTGCCCAATCGCCCGACGGCGATCGTGTCCGCAGACCAGCCGGCCGGCACGCGGGACATCTACCTGGAAGTATTCATCAACAATACCTCGATGAAGATGATCGGCAATTTCAAACAACGCCCGAATGGCTCGCTTGCGGCAACAGCCGAGGAACTCCGCGAGGTCGGCATAAAACCTCCATCCGATGCCGCCGACAATAGGCTCATTGAACTCGGCGCCCTGCCCGGCCTGTCGTATCAGGTCGACGAGGAAACTCAGCGGCTTTATGTCCAGACGACCGACAAGGGTCGTGCCCCGCACGTCATCGATGTCAAACGGCAGCAGGAAAGCACGATCCCAGCACCCCAGGCAGGCTACGGCGCTGTCCTCAACTATTCCCTCTATGCGAGCTCCAACAGCCTTTTCGAAGGCGATTCAAGCCTGTTCCAAGGCATATCCGGATCGTTCGATGCCCGTCTCTTCAGCCCCTACGGAACGCTCAGCCAATCCTTTCTGGCCGGCTACTCCAACGGCAGCCTCGACGGAATAACCCGCCTCAACACGACGTGGAGCTACTCCGACCCGAAGAACCTCGTTACCTATCGCGCCGGAGACGTAACGACCGGCGGTCTCTCGTGGACGCGGCCGGTCTATTTCGGCGGCATTCAATTCCAGCGCAATTTCGCGCTGCGTTCCGATCTGGTGACCGAGCCGTTGCCTGCGTTTGCGGGTAGCGCCGCCGTCCCTTCGACGCTCGACATCTACACGCAAAACGTCCGTACCTATTCAGGCGAAGTGCCTGCAGGGCCGTTCGAAGTGACCAATCTCCCCGTCTTTTCGGGCGGTGGACAAGCGACCGTGATCTTGCGCGACAGCCTCGGGCGGGAGACGACGCAGACCTTACCCTTCTATGCGTCCAATTGGCTTCTGCGCCACGGTCTGCTGGATTTTTCGGCGGAACTTGGCGTCCCCCGGCGAAACTTCGGCACGGAATCGGACGATTATGACGGCCGGATCATGGGAGTCGCCACGGCACGCTACGGATTGACCGACTGGCTGACGCTGGAGGGGCATTTCGAAGGTGGCACGGAGCTGTTGAATGGCGGTGTCGGAGCCGCCTTTCCTCTCGGCGCCTGGGGCGTGGCATCGATTGCCGGCGCGGGGAGCAAAAGCGGCTCCCGCACGGGGGCGCTTGTGAATGCCTCGTTTGAGCTGAGCTACGACAGGTGGGCGCTCTATGCGCGCATGCAGCGCGCCTTCGACGATTACGACGACATAGCATCCGTTTCCGCCAGGCCGACGGCCAGTACGGCCGGCGAATTCACGATATTCAGCGCCGGCGTGCCGCGCGCCATCGATCAGGTCACCCTCAGCGTGCCGGCGCCGCTGGACCTTTCCAGTCTCAACCTCTCTTATACGAGGCTTGAGAATTCGGACGGAAGCAAGAGCCGGATCGCAGGACTTTCGTATAGCCAGACGTTCAGGCGCGCGACGCTCTACGCCACCGCCTTCACCGACCTCGATGAACGAAGCAATTTCGGCATCTTCGCCGGCCTTTCCATTCCTTTCGGCGACAACATCACAGCGAACACGGGCATTCAAAGTGGACCGAATGGCCTTGACGTGGTTGCCGAGGTTTCCAAGCCGCTGCGGCAGGAGGACGGCAGCGTCGGCTGGCGGCTGCGTACCTCCGAAGGCGAGGATGCCAACCGGGAGGCTGCGATCGGCTATAGGGCCTCATTCGCTGAGTTCGAAGCCGGCGTCCAGCAGCAGAACAACCAGGCACGGGCGGTCGCGCGCATGGACGGCGCCATCGCAGTCGCGGGCGGTGGCGTCTTTGCCACCAACCGGATCGACGATGCCTTTGCCGTCGTCGATGTCGGCGCCCCCGATGTTGAAGTCCAGCAGCAGAACAGGCCTATCGGCAGGACCGGCCAGAGTGGCCGCATTCTGGTGCCGAACCTCAATTCCTATGAACCCAATACCGTTTCCATCGATCCCAAGAATCTTCCCGTCGATGCTGACGTTCCGGCAACCCGGGAAACTGTCGTCCCGGCGGATCGAAGCGGTGTCGTCGTCAAATTCGGCGTAGCACAAGCGCCGCAGGCGGCGCTCGTGACGATCAGAGATAAGAACGGTGCGCTGCTGCAGGCGGGCCTGAGCGGAGCATTGCAGGGATCGGACGAGCCGTTTGTCATCGGCTATGACGGCCAAGCCTATATTCGCGGGCTGCACGCGCGCAACTCGATCGACGTCTCGCTTGAGGACGGGACGAAATGCCACGCCGAGTTCGCTTACAAGCCGCAGCGGGGCGAGCAGGTGGTAATCGATGATGTCCGATGCTTTTAAAAGGGAGGTGAAAGGATGCTGCGTTCGATCACCGTTTTGCTCGCATTATTGCTGCCTTCGCTGTGCCTGGCGCAGAGCTGCAGTTTTACTGCGACCGACATGAATTTCGGTGCTGTCGATACCTTGTCGGGCACCCCGGTCAATTCGACATCTACGATAAGTGTAAGTTGTACAGGGGCGCTCCTGGACCTGGGCAAGCGGCTCCTGATTTGCCCCGATATCGGCGCCGGCAGCGGCGGAGCATCTTCCGCCGCGGCGCGCCAGATGGTGAACGGAACCAGTACTGTGAACTATCAGCTCTATTCCGATAGCGGCCGGAGCGTGGTGTGGGGGGCGAGCAGCTGGTCCTATCCGTCGCGAGCGCCGGCCTATGCGCTGACAATGGCCCTGTTGAATGTTTCGCTGGTCGGCGCAAGCGGCAGCATGACGGTCTATGGAGCAGCACTTGGAACTCCATCGACGGCGGTACCGGGGCCGTATACATCCAGCTTCACATCGACCTCCACCTCTTTCTATTACAGCTATAGTAGCGCCACAACCTGCACCGCCCCCTCGGGAACGGTGGGAACCGCGTCCTTCAGCGTCAATGCGAGCGTTGCCGCCAATTGCCTGGTCAGCGTCCAGAATATCGATTTCGGTAGCCAGGGCGTATTGAGCACCAATGTCGACGCCACCGGTTCCATTACGGCAACCTGCACGCCGGGCACGACCTACACGATTTCCCTGAATGGCGGCACCGCGAACGCCGCGCCGACCGCCAGGAAAATGTCGAAGGGGGCCGAAACGGTGACCTATGGTCTTTACAAGGATACGAACCGGTCGCAGCCCTGGGGCGATGCAAACACCCCGGGAAGCACCGTCGGGGGAAGCGGAACCGGCGCAGGCCAGCTCCTGACAGTCTATGGCCGCGTACCACCACAGACGACGCCGTCTCCTGGGATCTACACCGATACGGTGGTGGTCACGCTCACCTACTGACGCGAAATTCTCAGCCGGTAGACCGTCACGCGGCGTTTTCGACGCCTGGGGCAGCCGGCCCGACTTTCACTGCCGACACGATCGTCTTCTCCTCAAGCGCATCGGAAAAACAGACCCGATTGCGCCCGTTTCGTTTGGCCTGATAAAGGCGCTTGTCGGCAACCACGGCGAGTTTTTCCCAATCTTCGAATGTGCATTGTGCACGCCAGTCGACACCGAAACTGGCCGTGACCGTCAAGCCATGCTCGCCGTCGATGACAGCCTGTGCCAAGGTCTCCCGCAGCCTTTCCGCGGTCGACCGTGCCGATGTTTCACTCACGTCGCAGAGGACGATGATGAATTCCTCGCCGCCATAGCGCGCGAACAGATCATCGGGACGCAGGCATGGCCCTAGAATTTCGGAGACTCTTTGAAGCGCCCGGTCGCCGACGGCATGTCCATATCGATCATTGATCGATTTGAAATGGTCGATGTCGAACATGACGACACTGAAGCCACGGAAACCTGTTTTCTTTGCGGAAAGCAGCCGTCCGACTGCCTCGCCAAGCGCGCGCCGATTGAGGAGTCCGGTCAACGAATCCGTCTGAGAGAGGCGCCTGAGCTCTTCCGTCATCGACTTGCGTTCCATTTCCAGATGCCGCTTGAATCGCTGCTGCTCACGCAGAATATCGAGCCGCTGGAACATTTCGCGCACTTCCCGGCCGGCATGAGGCATTGTCGGTGGCGTCGCGAGGTTGCCCGCGGCAATCTCGTCGATCTGACCTATGGCGGCAAGCATGGGCCTGAAGAGCGAGCGTCGCAGCGTGTAGGCCAACCCGATGACCACCACGATCGCCATCCCCGCCAGCGAGGCGGAGACCAGCATGGCTTTCACAGCGTTCTCCCTAGCCCTATCGAACGAAGTCAATGCACTCGTTTCGATGAACTCGCGCAGGATCTCGGTGGACTTCATTCCGGGAACGTAATTTGCCGTGAATTCGGCCGGTGTCGGCGCGTTATCGATGTTCGACTCGAAGGCAACACGCTGGGCATAGGGCAGCGATCCGGCAAAGTAGCTGAGCGTCACCTGATCCAGCAGCCGTGCAACGGCTTGGGATTGCAAGGTGGTGGGCGCATAGGTCTTCAGAAGCGCGTTCACCTCGAAGAGGCTGTTCAATTCGCGGTCGAAGGCGCTGCGATAGTGCGAACGAGCCTGTCCTTGCGAGGTCAGCATCATGACCACATAGGATCCCAGGCGTCCAGCGTGCTCTCTCAGCGTGCCGGCCATCGATGTCAGCATGACTTCGGCGCCGGTCTCCGGTGCCAGAGCAATGATCGATCGGCCCGCAATGTCGCGGTAATCCTGCGCCCGGTCCGCCGCACGAAACATTGCCTGGATCGCCTCTGCGATCTTTGCGCCGCTACGCTCGCTCCGCGGCATGGCGGCCACCGCGTCGACGGCCTGCCTGCCGGATTCCAGCTGCGCCTTGACCGCCATGAACGCGCTGCGCATCTCCGGCGACTGATCTATTTCCATTCGAAAGAGTGTTTCGAGTTCGGCAATGTTCTTGTCGGTCTCATCACGGCTGGCCTTCAAGGCGGCGGCAAATTGCGGCCGCTCGTCTTGCGAAGCGCCCATGAGACTGTTTGCCGGCCCCCGTTCCCTCGAGATCATCGCCGCCGCATGCAGCGCCGCGTGAAAACGGCTGAACTCCGTCACTCCCCGCTTGTAACTGATGTAATCCGACAGGGTAAAGGCAATCGTAGAGCCGGCCATCATCAAGCAAACCATGATAACAGCAACCGCGCCGATCCATTGCAGCTGTTGAATTCTGAGCCGTGACAAGAAATGCTCTCCAAAACTACCTTCTGTTCGACGATTACAACAGATTCATTGGAATCTTCATTTAACGAACAGACTTAAAACTTCTTCATTTTTCGAGAGCGCAGCGACCGCAATAGCCAGCCGGACAGTGTTTGCCTTCACGTCTTTGCGATGACAGCCAGCATCCCACTCGCGGAAGCGATAGGGAAGAATAATGCCGAAAGTGAGGTTTCGTCACATTTTCCCGATTGCCGCGCAGGCGTTGCGGGGCATCTAGTTCTGTACGAAAGCAGGGGGCATGAAATTGACGCGAGCGGAGTAATGCGGCTGGCCGACCACATGCGATATGACAAGCGCATAGACCAGGATCGAACCCAGGACGATGACGATGCCGCTCAGCGGAAAACCCATCTTCGACGTCGCATCCGGTAAAGCTTCGGGCGGATTTATATCAGCATGTTTTTTCGCGGCTGGTCCAACGGCCGGAGAAGGAAGCCGCAGCTCCTTTTCCAGGCGGGCTTGCGCATCAGGATGCTTGCCATATTTGCTCGCGGGCCGCGGTGCGCAGGAAATCAGCCTGTTTGCGCCATCTTTTCGCGTTGTGCTCTATCGCATCGATTGTCCATCCCAAACGGAGTCCTTGAGATAATTAAGGACGATCTGCGGCCCGTGCAGCGTTGGTGCTTGCGTCGGCGATCCTTTCACGCGACACATTTGCCATGAGTGTACCGACAGCCCATCCCTTCGACTTCGATCCGACCTATGGCATGCAGCTCTCGCAGTTGCAGGCCATCGAGACACCGGAAGCCCCGTTCGGCTTCGACGATTTCTGGCGGCAGCGCTACAAAGCCGCCATCGCCGTCGATCCGCAACCGAAACTTCGTCGCAGCAGATTGCGTCACGACAACTGGCATGTTTTCGATATCAGCTATGTGTCGACGGGATCGTTTCAGATCAACGGTTGGCTGCTTATTCCCCGCCATGGTCAGGTGCGCCGCGGGCTCGTCGTCGGACATGGATATGGAGGAAGGGATCAGCCCGAATTCGACTTGCCGCTGGAAGAGGCCGCTGTTCTGTTTCCCTGCAGCCGTGGGCTTTCTTTAAGCGCCCGCCCGCCGATCCCATCGGACGCGTCGGGGCATGTTGTGCACGGCATCGAAAATCGCGACACCTATGTCATCGGCGGCTGCGTCGAAGACATCTGGCTTGCCGTTTCGACCCTGGAGATCCTCTACCCATGGGTTGCCGGCCATATCGGCTATAGCGGCATCAGCTTCGGCGGCGGTATCGGCGCATTGGCGATTCCGTTCGATGCGAGGATCAGACGCGGCCATCTCGTAGTCCCGACTTTCGGGCATCGTCCGCTATGGCTGACCTTGCCGACCGTCGGCAGTGCGCAATCCGTCCAGGCCTATCAGAAGCAACATGGCAGCGTTCTCGAAACCCTGCGTTTCTTCGATGCCGCGATCGCAGCAAGCCGGATCACCGTTCCGATGCTCGTCGCGCCTGCCCTTTTCGATCCGGCCGTTGCGCCGCCCTGCCAGTTCTCCGTCGCAAATGCGCTGCAGAAGTTTAACGAAATCTTCATCCTGGATGCCGGCCACTTCGATTATGCTGGTAGCGAAAAGCAGAACGCAATTCTGCGAGACAAGGTCGGGCGATTTTTCAAGGTGCTATGAACCGCGAATACCTGCGCTGGTACAGCGCGCGGCTGGATCGAGACATGGAGCTGCTGGTGTTCGGTCACGCCGGCGCCAAGGTATTGGTGTTTCCCACGCGCGACGGACGATTTTGGGAATATGAGCAGATCGGCATCGTCGCCAGCCTCGCTGACAAGCTGGTCAGTGGGCACCTTCAGCTCTATTGCATCGAAGGGCTGGCCAGGGAAACCTTCTACGATGCTCATCGTCACCCGGCCGAGCGCATTCGCAGGCATAAAGCGTTCGAGGAATATATCCTGAACGAAGTCCTGCCGCTGATGGCGCAGAAGAACGCGCATGAGTGTACCATCGTCCATGGTTGCAGCCTCGGCGCCTTCCAGGCGGCCAGCCTGGTTTTCCGCCACCCTCACCTCTTCCGCAAGCTGGTCGCCTTTTCCGGCCGCTACGATCTGACGATGACGGTCGAATCCTTCACCGACCTGTTCGACGGTTACTATGATGACGAAATCTATTTTCACACGCCGACACATTTTCTGCCGGGGCTAGCCTGCGATTGGCGATTGGAGAAGCTGCGCCAGATCGAGATCGTCATGACGATCGGAGACGCCGATCCCTTCATCGACAACAACCGCCACCTGAGCCGCCTTCTGGCTGACAAGCAGATCGACCATCGACTGCACGTATGGGATGGGCGCGCTCATCGAGCCGGCGCATGGCGCAGAATGGCGCCGCTTTACATCTGATCAGGCGACCGACGCCGTGAACCCGCGTGTTGCGAACTCGTATCCGTCAGTGGGATATCAGGCAAGTCCGGCCGGGATTGGTCGCAAAGCCTTGCGCGCACCGTAATCCCGCTCGTGAGACTTGCGATGTTGCTGCTCGGAGCTTGCGGAGAACTCAACCAGAATGCGGTCCATCATGCCATCCGGATAGGTTCCGGTGTCGGCGGTCTCGACTTCCGACTGGGCAGTAACAATCTTCAGATTCATCTTTAGTCCTCCGGCTCGGCGCGGAAACCCTTGATTCCAATGTTTGTTCCATTAGTATCTGCATAATTGTTAAAAAATTAACTACGTCCGTTAATCAATTCGGGCGACGCGGTATCGAACTTGAACGGTCGGCCGGATTGGAACATTCTTGCAATCCTGGCATTCAATCTCTGATGGATTGGGGATCTTGATGCATCGATCCAAATCACTTTGGAAACCGCACCGGATGCTGCCAGCGAAACAACCGACATCGATTTCGACTTAAGAGTGGCCGCGGACTCCGTTGGAGCCCGCGTGTTCTTTGCATGCCTTCGATCAATCACTGTCCAATCGACGGATAGACTGGAACGGATCATGGCCATCATCATCACTTCGATCATTCTGGCGCTCATCGGCTTGGCGCTCGGCGGCGGCGGACTTTGGCTCATCCTGCTCGGGGGAAGTTTCTTTTATCTTCTGGCCGGACTCGCCTTTCTCCTGACCGCCATCCTGCTTGCCATGCGCAAGGCGGCCGCCCTTTGGCTCTATGCGATTTTCGTGCTTGCAGCGCTTGCCTGGGCGATATGGGAGGTCGGTTTCGACTGGTGGCAGCTCGGTCCGCGCGGCGGCCTCATCATTCTGATCGGGCTCTGGCTGCTGACACCCTGGATCCGGCGCCCGCTCGGCTTTCGCAGCCTCGACGGGGTTCATTATGGAGCCAATCCATGGCCGCTTGCCATTTCTCTCGTCATCGCCGTCGTCGCTGCAGCCTATTCGATGACGACCGATCCTCACGATCTAGCCGGCGAGTTGCCGACGGCCGTCGTGTCAAATGCCCCGATGGGCGGCAATGTGCCTGATGGCGAATGGCATCAGTATGGCAGAACCTCCTTCGGCCAGCGCTATTCGCCCCTCGATCAGATCAATCCGCAGAATGTCGCCAATCTCAAGGAGGTCTGGCGCTACCAGACCGGCGATCTGAAGCGGCCCGACGATATCGGTGAGACCACCTATCAGGTGACTCCGCTGAAGGTGGGCGACACACTTTTCATTTGTACACCTCACAGCCTGGCGATCGCCATCGGTGCGACGGACGGCAAGGAAAAATGGCGTTACGACGCCAATGCCGGCATGAACCCCAACCGCCAGCATCAAACGTGTCGTGGCGTCTCTTACTACCACGACACGGCCGCCGCAGCCGGAGCGCCTTGCGCCGACCGCGTCTATCTGCCGACCTCGGATGCCCGATTGATCGCGCTCGACGCGGCCAATGGCAAGGTGTGCCCGAGCTTTGCCAATCAGGGCACACTGCATCTGGAAGCTGGCATGAAGTACAATCCGGCCGGCTACTATTATTCGACGTCGCCACCCGTCATCGTTGCCGACAAGATCATCATCGGCGGTGCGGTCAACGACAATTACTCGACGCAGGAGCAATCCGGCGTCATTCGCGCCTTCGATGCCCGGACCGGCACATTGCTCTGGAACTGGGACTCGGGCAATCCGGACCATACAGCCCCCATACCCGCGGGACAGACCTACACCACCAATTCGCCGAACAGCTGGTCGGTTTCCAGTGCCGATGAGGCACTCGGCATGGTCTATGTCCCGCTTGGCAACCAGACGCCCGACCAGCTCGGCATGGGGCGCAGCGAAAACGTCGAACGCTTTTCCTCCTCGGTGGTGGCGCTCGATATCAATACCGGCCAGCTCAAATGGGTGCAGCAATTCGTCCATCATGATCTCTGGGACATGGACGTACCGGCGCAGCCCGTGCTCTTCGATCTGACAAAGGCGGACGGCAGCGTCGTTCCGGCACTGGTCGCCTCGACCAAGCAGGGCGACATCTATGTGCTCGATCGCCGCACGGGCGCGCCGATCATTCCCTTTAAGGAGATTCCTGCGCCGGGCGGCACCATTCCGGAGGATCATGCCTCACCAACACAACCGATCTCGGATCTGACCTTCTCGCCGCCGCCGCTCACGGAAAAGGACATGTGGGGCATCTCGCTGTTCGATCAGCTCGCCTGCCGCATCTCCTTCCATCAGCACCAATATGAAGGCCGTTATACGCCGCCATCGCTGCGCGGCTCCATTATCTTCCCCGGCAATTTCGGCACCTTCAACTGGGGCAGTGTCGCCGTCGATCCCGAACGGCAGATCATGTTCGGCATGCCGACCTATCTGGCCTTCACCTCGCGGCTGGTACCGCGTGCCGAAATCCCGCCCAAAGGCGCCGGCGACAAGGGGAGTGAACAGGGGCTCAACCGAAACGAGGGCTCACCCTATGGCGTCTATATGGGACCGTTCGTCAGCCCGCTCGGCATTCCCTGCCAGGCGCCGCCCTGGGGCTATGTTGCCGGTGTCGACCTGAAGACCGGCAAGATCGCCTACAAGCACAAGAATGGTACCGTCCGTGACATGACGCCCTTGCCGTTGCCCTTCAAGGTCGGCGTTCCCGGTATCGGCGGGCCGATGGTGACTAAGGGCGGAGTGGCGTTCCTGGCCGCCGCCGTGGACGATTATCTGCGAGCCTATGATGTCACCACCGGCAGGCAGCTTTGGCAGGCACGCCTGCCGGCAGGCGGCCAAGCAACGCCGATGACCTATACGGCAAGCGACAACAAGCAATATGTCGTCATGGTGGCTGGAGGGCACGGTTCGGTGGGAACGAAGCCTGGCGACTATGTGATCGGCTATACGCTGCCATAGGCCGATGGTTTTGGTCAGCTTTTCCGGGAGCGGAGCTGGTCCGGTTCGATGCGATCGCCATCGGATTCGGAGGGAGGCTCCCAGCCGAAAACGCTGCGGCCGCCATAGGAGTAAGAGCGGTCGAATTCGCCGGCTACGATCTCCTTGAGATCAGGGCCGGTGACATAGCGTTCCAGCATTCTCGACTGATCATCCAGGCGCTTGAGAGCCGACAATTCCTCGTCGCGACCGAGACGGCCTTTCCTGACCGCCGATTTCATCACGCTGATCGTCTCGTCATAGACTTTCAGCGGCACGGGAAAGGGATGCCGGTCCTTGCCGCCATGCGCGAGGGAAAAGCGCGCCGGATCGGAAAAACGGCAGGGTGCGCCATGCACGACTTCGGCGACCATCGCCAAAGCCTTGACCGTTCTGGCGCCGACGCCGGGCGTCAGCAGCAATTCCTGGAAATCGACCGGACCACGGTCGGCCGCGGCGGCGAGATTTCCGTGCAAACGCCGCATGTTCACATCTTCTTCACGCACGTCATGATGTGCCGGCATGATAAGATAGGGCAGCGTCGGCTGAAGCTCGATTTTATCATTTACTTCAGCTTGTCTCTCCAGCGCATTGAATTCACGAATAATTCCGTCCGGACCTATCGAGGCGAGCAAATCGAGCTGTTCGCTGCGGGAGCGCTCCGCACGCCGATCGGCGAGATTGATGATCTCGCCCTGCTCGCGCCCTTCGATGGCTGCGTGGGGCGAATCCAGAAAGCTCGTGAGGCCCTCGGATAACCAATGATAGCGCCGCGCCTGCCGCCGTTCGCCATTCATGCCCTGCTGGATGACGACCCACTTGCCGTCATCCGCGACGATGAAGCCATGCAGATAGAGATCGAAGCCATCCTGCACGGCTGCACTATCCACTTTTGCGATCAGTCGGCTCTTGGTCGCGAGCGACGCGCCGTCGATGCCGACGCGATCGCCGATCTCAAGCAGTTCGCCCGGCGTCTTTCGGGATTGCGCACCACGGCCGCCGCAGACATGGATGCCGAGCTCGCCCGAAAGCGGCGTCAGGCCGCGCTTCAAGGCACCCAGAACGCTTGTCGTAATCCCCGAGGAATGCCAATCCATGCCCATGACGGCGCCGAAAGACTGGAACCAGAATGGATTGGCAAGGCGCCGAAACAGCTCGTCGCGACCATAATGCTGCACGACCGCCTCGGTAATGACGGCACCCAAGCGCGTCATCCGGTCTCCAAGCCAGCGCGGTACGCGGCCGCCATGCAGGGGAAGATCAGCTTTGCCAGCTCTCTGTGCCAAATCCACGACTCTCGTTCTTTATCGAGACATTGTAGTCCCGGGAGCGGAGATATGCCAATCGCAACGCTTTAGCGATCAGCGGAGGCCGTGCACGTTGGATTGTGATGAGATTAGGCCAATACCGGTGTCGGCGCGAAGTCCTGCATTGCTCCCGAAAACGGCTTGGGCAATGGCGAGGCGTAGGAGCTGCGCTTGCTGGTGGAGAGACCCAAGGACACCAGCGCTTCGGCCTGCTTGACCGCCGCGGCAACACCATCCACGACCGGGACACCGTAGATCGATTGCAGCTCCCTTGCGAGATCCGTCATGCCGGCGCAGCCGAGGACGATTGCCTCCGCCCCATCTTCGGCAAGCGCGCGTTCGATTTCCGCCCGCAACTTTCCGATCGCGCCGGAAGACGAGTCCTCAAGCTCGAGAACGGGAATGTCCGAAGCTCGAACCTTCGCTCGCGCGCCCATGCCGTAGCGCTGGACGAGATTATCGATGAGGATGCGCGAACGTTCGAGTGTCGTCACCACGCTGAAGCGCTGCGCCAGAAAGCCGGCTGTTGCAACGGCAGCTTCGCACAAACCGACAACGGGCACATCGCAAAACATGCGTGCGGCTTCCAGGCCGGTATCGTCGAAGCAGCAGATGATCGCGGCGTCATAGCCTTCAGCCCGCCTCTCCCTCAGTTCACGCAGCATACCGGGTACGGCCAGCGCTCCATCGTAATAGCCCTCGATCGAAGCCGGCCCCATTTGCGAGGTGGCAGCAATGATCTCCGTGCCGGCGCTCGCCACGGCGCGTGCAGCGATCGCCGCCTTCTCCGTCATGGAAACGGTGGTATTCGGATTGATGAGCAGCAGGCGCATGATCTTAGCTTTTCTTGGCTTGGCGGCGGCCGAGCATGGTCATGATCGCAAGCGCCAGCAGGATGATGGTGAAGGAAAAGAGCGTCGTCACCGTTCCGAGCGCATAGAGCACCGGCGTCGTGACATTCGTCGTCATGCCGTAGATCTCGAGTGGCAGGGTGTTGTAGGTGCCTGATGTCATCAGGGTGCGGGCGAACTCGTCATAGGACAGCGTAAAGCCGAACAGGCCGACGCCGATCAGGCTCGGTGCGATCATCGGCAGCACGACATGGCGGAAGGTTTGCCAGGAGCTAGCACCGAGATCTCGGGCAGCTTCCTCATAGGCCGGCGAAAACCGGTTGAAGACCGCAAACATGATCAGCACGCCGAAGGGCAACGTCCAGGTCAGATGCGCGCCGAAGGCGGAGGAATACCAGGCCGGCGCGATGCCCCCCTGTTGGAAGACAACGCCGATCCCGAGCGAAATGATGATGGATGGGACGACGAGGCTGGCGACGGTCGCATAGAACAGGAATGTCGAGCCACGAAACCGGCGGCGAAAGGCTAGCCCTGCCAGCAGCGAGACGACAACGGTCACGATCATGACCATCACGCCAAGGATCAAGGAGCGCTGGAAGGAGGCGCCGAAATCGCCGACCGCTTGCTTCTCGAAGAGATTGGCGAACCAATGCAGCGAGACACCATTCAACGGGAAGGTCAGGCCGCCGTCCGGCCCCTGGAAGGACAGGATGATGACCGCCGAGAGCGGGCCATAGAGAAACAACACGAAAATGGTGAAGAAGATCGCCAGGACGTAGAATTCGAGGCTGCGCTTTTCGCGGTTCATCCTAGAGCTCCTTGCGAATATCGACGATGCGCAGGATGGCGGCGACCATCAGCAGCACGACGATCAGCAGCACGACGGCATTGGCGGCGGCCGCCGGATATTGCAGCAGCGACATCTGGTTCTTCATCATCAGTGCGATGGATGCGCTTTGGCCGCCCGACATGACCTGCACGGTGGAAAAATCAGCCATGACGAGCGTGACGACGAAGATGCTGCCGATCGCCATCCCAGGCTTCGCAAGCGGAATGACCACATTCCACAGCACCTGCCATCCGCTGGCGCCGGCATCGCGCGCGGCTTCGAACAGCGAGCGGTCGATGCGCATCAGCGTATTGAAGATCGGCGTCACCATGAACAGCGTGTAGAGATGCACCATGGCCAGCACGACGGCGAAATCGGAATAAAGCAGCCATTCGATCGGCTGCGGGATGAGGCCCATCTCGATCAGCGTCGAATTGACCAGCCCGTTGCGCCCGAGAACGGGTATCCACGAGATCATACGGATGATGTTGGACGTCATGAAGGGCACGGTGCAGACGAGGAAAAGGATCATCTGCGTCGAGGTACGGCGGATATGAAAAGCCAGGAAATAGGCGACCCAGAAGCCGATGAAGAGTGTCAGCGCCCAGACAATGGCTGTAAATTTCAATGTGTTGAGGTAGGTTTTCCATGTAACCCACGAACCGAGCGTATCGGTGTAATTCGTGGTCAGGAATGCCGGATAGAGGCCGGCGAAATCATAATCCCAGAAACTGACGATGCCGATCATGGCGATCGGCAACAGGAAGAAGAAGCCGAGAATGAGAAACAGCGGCGTTGCCTGCAGATAGGCAACCGCCCAGCCGGGCACGGCTAAACCGCGTCTGGCCTTCTGAGTTTCCTGCTCCGCATCCGAGGAAGCGATTGTCGCCATATTCCGGCTTCTCCATTGATAGGATCCTCTCCCCGCCTTGAAGCGGGGAGAGGAGATGACGGCTATGCAGCTTAGGCAGCGATGAACTCGTTCCAGCGGCGGACCATGTAGCGGTCCTCGTCCATGACCGAGTTCCAGCAGGCGACCGCGCCCATGCGGGTTTCGAAGGAACCGCCGTCGCGGACGGCGCCGGCCTTCTCCATCACCTTGCCTTCCGGAGACAGGATATCGCCCTGCGCCGGCTTGCCTTCGATCCAGTAGCCCCATTCGTCGGCCGACATGAACTGCTTTGCAGTTTCCATGCAGGCGGAATAGTAGCCTTGGCGGTTGAGATAGCCGCCGACCCAGCCGGACGTATACCAGTTGATATACTCATAAGCCGCGTCGAGCTGTGCGCCCTTGAGATGCGAGGCAAGGCCGAGACCGCCGCCCCAGGCGCGATAGCCTTCCTTGAGCGGCTGGAAGGTGCAGGCGATGCCCTTGGAGCGGACGGCGGCAACCGCCGGCGACCACATGGACTGGATGACCACTTCGCCCGAAGCCATCAGGTTGACGCTTTCGTCGAAGGATTTCCAGAAGGCACGGAATTGGCCGTCGCCCTTGGTCTTGATCAGGAACTCGATGGTCTTGTCGATTTCCGCCTTCGTCATGTTGCCCTTGTCGGCATATTTGATCTTGCCGGCGGCTTCCATGATCATCGCGGCATCCATGATGCCGATCGACGGGATGTTGAGGATCGCGGTCTTGCCCTTGAAGGCGGGATCGAGAATATCGGCCCAGCTGTTGATCGGACGGCCGGTGAGATCGGGACGAATGCCGAGCGTATCGGCGTTGTAGATGGTCGGGACCATCGTCATCCACTGCGTCGGCTCCTTGGCGAACTTGCGGGAGGCCTGTCCCTCGACGAAGCCGACCGTGTGCGGCGCCGTGCCCTGTGCAATCACGCTATCGGGCTTCAGCTTGCCATTGATGAACAGTGGCACGATCTTGTCGTAATATTTCAGCTTCTTGACGTCCATCGGCTGCAAGACGCCGGTCGGGAACACCTTCTTGGCGATCCAGTATTCGATGTCGGCGATATCGTAGCTGTTCGGCTGCGTCACGGCGCGCTGGGCGGCGGCATCGGAATCGGTCGCGGTCATCTCGAGCGTGATGCCGAGATCGGCCTTGCACTTCTCCGCAATGGCATTGATGTTCGAAACGCCGGTGCCGAACTGGCGCAGCGTGATGTTCGATTGCGCCCAGATGGTCGGAAAGCCGGTGATGGCACCGGAGCCGGCCATGGCGCCGAGCGCGGCCGCGCCGGTCTTCAGTAGCGAGCGGCGGGAAATGCCTTTCGTCGTCTTGGTAGTCTTGGTTTCAGTTGTCATGTCAGTTCCCCTTTTTTGATGCTTCGGATTTTCATGCGGACATACGGCCGAGAAGGATCGCGTCCTCCTGGGCCCAGCTCAATGAGACGGCGTCGCCGACCGTTATGGATTTGGCGGCGTCATCGTCATTGCTTGCGATCACTGTGAAATCGTCGCTTCCCGCACCGATAACGGTGATCTTCAGCGTCGCACCGCGATATTCGACATTGGAGACCACGCCGTTGAAGCCGAGGCCTTTACCATCAGCCTGCGAAAGCCGGACACGATCGGTGCGGATGGCGATATCCACGGCTTCGCCGGCCTGGCGTCCCGTTCCTCTCACGGAAAAGCCCTGCCCTTCGGGCACGGCCATGGTGATGAGGCCGTCTTCGCTCGCGGTTACCCGCCCCGACAGGACGTTGTGGTCACCCATGAAGCGGGCGACGAAGGCCGTTGCGGGGTGCTCAAAGACCTCCCGTGGCGAGGCGGCCTGCTCGATCCGCCCGTCATTCATGATGACCATGATATCGGCGAGCGCCATCGCCTCTTCCTGGCTGTGCGTGACATGGACGAAGGTGATGCCCAATGTCTTCTGCAGCTTCTTCAGTTCGGCGCGCATGCGGATCTTCAGGAATGGGTCGAGCGCCGACAGCGGCTCGTCCAGCAGCAGCGCTTCCGGATCGGTGATCAGCGCGCGTGCCAGCGCGACACGCTGCTGCTGGCCGCCTGAAAGCTGTGCCGGGCGCCGGGTCGCATAGGCTTCCATCTGCATAAGCTTCAGCATTTCGAGCGCCTTGGTCCGACGCTCATCCTTTGCGACACCCTTCATCTTCAGGCTGAAAGCCACGTTGTCGATGAGGTCCAGATGAGGAAACAGCGCGTAAGACTGGAACATCATCGCCGTGCCGCGCCTGGCGGGCGGGAAGTCCGTCACGACGGTGTTTCCAAGGCGGATGTCGCCGGAGGAAATGCCTTCGTGGCCCGCGATCATGCGCAGCGTCGAGGTCTTGCCGCAGCCGGACGGCCCCAGGAAGCAACAATAGGAGCCAGCCGGGATTTTCAGGCTGATCGCATGAACGGCCGTGGTCGCCCCGTAGACCTTCGAAACGGACACTATATCGATCTCTGCCGCTTTCGACATCATCTTCCCCTTTGGTTTGGGAAAGACACTGCATCAATCGTGCCAGTTTCGCTGCGATGCGCTAAATTACTGAAATATTTGTCTTATTCTGAGAGGAATGGTATTCTGCCTTTCTTGAGGCAGTTCGGTGTCTGCTCATCAAATAGGCTATTGTGCTCGATTTGTGCAAATTATTGTATACAATTTAGCATCGTCTTTGCATAAGATTTCATTTAACTTCGGGCCGAAACAAGTTATCATTTTTGGCGACCATTCAGGTAGGCGATTATGGATTCTTCAGCAGACGGGCTTCTGACGCCCATCGACTCCACGGAGACGGGCGCACAGCAAATCCGCGACGCCATTCGTGACGCGATCGTCGAGCGCAGGCTGGCACCCGGTACGAAGCTCTCCGAAAGTGATGTTGGCGGCCTATTCAATGTCAGCCGCACTCTGGCGCGCGCCGCCTTGCAGGCGCTTTCCTATGAGGGGCTCGTCAGCGTTGAAAAGAACAGAGGCGCTTTCGTCGCCTATCCATCGCCCGAGGAAGCCAAGCAGATATTCGCCGCGCGCCGCCTGGTGGAGCCGGGCATATTGAAATCGGCGGCCGAGCGGATTACCCCGGTTCAACTCAGGCAGCTGAGACAGCTTCTCCTGGAAGAAGGCCGCCTGATGGGCGAGCGCGGCCAATCCGCACGCCGCGCCGAGATCAAGGCTTCGGGCGATTTTCATCTGATGGTGGCGGCCATTTCCGGCAATCTTATCATGCAGCGTTTCATGGAGGAGCTTGTCGCCCGCTCGTCATTGGTAATTGCGCTCTACGGACAGTCGAGCGCCTCCAGCTGTGGCCATTCCGAGCACGGTGACATCATCACCGCTCTGGAGCAGAAGGATATCGACACGGCCTGCGATCTGATGCTTCATCACATCGCGCATATCGAGGCGGATCTCGATCTGCGCGAGCGCAAAAGCTTCGGGCTGAAAGAAGCGTTCGAGCGGTGAGACCGCCGTCTTGCAGGCAGTTGCGCTCGGATCGCTGTCTATCGGTTGAAGGGGGAAAGTTGAGTATGACGGAAATCCTCTTTGCCGAGGCCAAGCTCGCTAATGGCTACCCCACTGCAATGAGCGAGGCAGCTTCATGCTCGATCTGGTGATTTCGAATGTCCGTATCGCCGGGCGGGACGGTTGCTACGATATCGGTCTCAGGGATGGCAGGATTGCCGCGATCGAGCATGAGTTGACTGTGGATGCGCCGCGTCACGATATGTGCGGCTGCTTCGCCTTCGGCGGCTTTGTCGACAGCCACATCCATCTCGACAAGGCCTGCATTCTCGACCGCTGCTTCATATGCGAAGGCACGCTGGAAGAGGCCGTCCGCGAGACCGCCAAGGCAAAAGCCGCCTTCACGGTCGAGGACGTCCATGCGCGCGCCGCCCGGGTGGTCGAAAATGCGATCGTCAATGGCACCACGGCGATGCGGACTTTCGTCGAGATCGATCCACGCGCGGCTTATCGGTCATTCGAGGCAATCAAGCAAATCAAGCGCGCCTATGCCTGGGCGATCGATATCCAGATTTGCGCCTTCGCGCAGGAAGGCCTGACCAACGAGGCCGAAACAGAGGGCATGCTGGATCAGGCGCTCCGCGACGGAGCGGATCTCGTCGGCGGCTGCCCTTATACCGATCCCGATCCCCCAGCTCATATCAGCCGGATTTTCGATCTGGCGGAACGTCATGATGTCGACGTCGATTTCCATATCGATTTCGATCTCAACCCATCGGGTTCCGCAATCCCCGCCGTGCTGGCGGAAACGAAGCGGCGGAACTATGGCGGCCGCGTTTCCATCGGCCATGTCACCAAGCTTGCGGCCATGTCGTCCTTCGAAGCCGGCGAGATTGCGAAGCGTCTTGCCGATGCCGGAATCGCGGTGACGGTTCTGCCGGCAACCGATCTCTTCCTGCTTGGCCGGGACAGCGATCATCTTGTCCCGCGCGGCCTTGCCCCGGCGATGCTGCTGACAGGCAATGGGGTTACCGTGACGGTGGCGACAAACAATGTCCTCAATCCGTTCACCCCCTTTGGCGATGCTTCCCTTGCCCGCATGGCCAATTTCTTCGCCAATACAGCGCAGCTGTCGAGGGATGAAGACATCGCCGCGGCATTTGACATGGTCACCATCAATGCCGCGCGAGTGATGGGACGCGACTATGACCTCAAGCTAGGTGTGCAGGCGGATATCGTGGTGGTGGATGCTGCCGATCCGTTGTCGCTGGTTCGTGAAATCCGGCACCCGATTGCCGGCTGGAAGAACGGCAGGCAGACTTTCATGCGCCCACGGGCACGCCTGCTCACACCGGAAGGCTGAAGAGCATGATGCCGAAAGTGTAAGCGGCTTTCGGACAACGTCATGCTTCATCGATCGAAGGCCGATCGCGTCGCGATGCGCCTATCGCTTCAATTCGCGCTCGAATTTTTCGATCTGCTGAAGAACCCACGGATCATCGGCGGAATGTTGAGTTACGTCCTGCTGCAGCCGCGTTTGGCGGCGGCGCAGGATCCAGTCGACGAAAGCGCGAAGCAGCCGCATGCCTATATCCAAGCTCATTTCAATATCTGCGAGGCCCGGCCACCAGGCCCGAAAGCCAATCGGAAGCCGAGCCTCGACAACCGCAAGGCGTTGCGGCCATTGCCTTTCTGCCCGCGCGAAAATGAACGCCAGCTGAACAATGTTGCACGGTAAAATGGTTTACACTTATGTTTCTCGTTAGAGGCAAGTACCCTCTTCCGTGAGTTCGACGGCGTTTACTTCAGAGGAATTGCCGGGATTGATTGCCGATATTTTCCACCAGCTTTCAGGTGTGATTCACGAATGAAAAGCTTTTTTACGCAAGCGTACCGTTATCGGCAAAACTGACCTAGCCGGGAGAGAAGACGACCGTTAGACAATGCCGCGTCGCTTCCGATTTCCCCGGAGCGGCACAAGCTTAGCCTCGCCTGTGCGGGGCTTTTTTCTTTTCGGCCTATGCCTTTCTGCGCCGCGGCTCGCCGCCTGGTGCATAGATCGTGTCCTGCTCGAAAGGAAACACCGAGCCGCACCGGCAGCGGACCATATGCTTGCGCGGATCGGTCGATGGCCGCTCCGTGGAAAAGCCGCGCGGCATCTCGTCTATCTTGAAATCGCGGCTCGTCGCCCGACGATCGTCAGTTTCGGAAACTTCGGCGAAGCCGGTGTGATCGCATTTCGCGCATTCCAGCTTTCGTGAATATCGATCTCTTGCGGCCATTCTCTTCCAGCCCGGGACTCACAACACGTTCCTTCTATCAGCGCTATCGGTGCTCTTGAAGGCCGCAAACAACCTTCGTTGCCGCTCGCTTTGCGTCCTTAAAATTTAAGGGCCGGAAAAATGCGCGTGCCAAGAAAAAGAGATTGACCTGATGGCAGATGTCAGACCAATTTATCGACCCATGACCAAACCGATGCTGACACCCCTTCCCTCCATCGACCGGACGCGGCAAGTCATCGACGCGCTGTCGACCTTCATCGAATCGTCGAAGCTGCAGGCGGGCGACAGGCTGCCGACCGAGCGTGAGCTGATGGCCGCGCTTTCGGTGGGGCGTTCGACCATTCGCGAAGTGCTTACCTACTTCCAGGCACTCGGCGTCATGGAGACGCGCAAAGGCAGCGGCACCTATCTGCTGAAGCCGGTTTCGAAAGCGACGATCCATATGCCGCTTTCCTTCAACCCGTCACATCTGCGCGATGCGCTGCTGCAGACGCTGGAGGTCCGCCGCGGCATCGAATGCGAGGCCGGCATGGTGGCTGCAAGGAAGCGCACCGACGAAGACCTCGTCATCATTGAAGAGAAGCTCAACGAGATGGAGCGCGTCCATATGGCCAAGGGCACATCCGGGCCCGAGGATCTGGCTTTCCATCTTGCCGTCTATGACGCCACCCACAATCCGCTGTTCCGGCAGCTTCTCGAACAGATGCGCGAAACTTTCGAGCGATTCTGGGAGCATCCCTTCGATCGGCAGGATTTTGCTCGCCGGTCCTTCCCCTATCACCGCACGCTGTTCAACGCGATCGTCGACCAGGATCCTGAGGCTGCGCGGGCCGAAACACTGAAAATTCTCGACGTCGTCGAGGAAGACATCAAGGAAATGTCCCAATGACCGACGGGCTAGAGCCGTTCGAACTCGCATCCCTCATTACTGCTCACGACGGCGGCAATTTTGCCGAAGCCGTCGTGCCGCCGATCTTCCAGACATCGCTCTTCACCTTCTCGAACTATGACGAGATGATCGCCTCCTATCGCGGCGAAAAGGTGCGTCCGATCTATACGCGCGGCCTCAACCCGACCGTGCGCATGTTCGAGGAGATGCTGGCAAAACTCGAGGGAGCCGAAGATGCGCTCGGCTTTGCCAGCGGCATGGCGGCGATCTCGTCGGCCGTCTTAAGTTTCGTCGAGCCGGGAGACCGCATCGTTGCGGTCAAGCATGTCTATCCCGATGCCTTCCGCCTCTTCGGCACCGTTCTGAAGCGCATGAAGGTCGAAGTCGCCTACGTCGACGGCCGCGATGAGGAAGCCGTCGCGCGAGCGCTTCCCGGCGCCAAGGTCTTCTACATGGAAAGCCCGACCAGCTGGGTCATGGAAGCGCATGATGTCGGCGCTCTGGCCGCCCTTGCAAAGCAGCACGGCGTCGTCTCGATGATCGACAATAGCTGGGCCACGCCCTACTTCCAGCAGCCTTTGAAGCTCGGCGTCGATCTCGTCATCCATTCCGCCTCCAAATATCTCGGTGGGCACAGCGACGTGGTCGCCGGCGTTGTCGCCGGCTCGAAGGAGATGATCGCGCGGCTGAAGGCGGAAGCCTATCCCTATCTCGGCGGCAAGCTTTCGCCCTTCGACGCATGGCTCCTGATCCGCGGCCTGCGCACCCTGCCGATCCGCATGAAGGCGCATGAGGCGGCGGCGATGACGATCGCCAGGCGGCTGCAGGAGCTCGATGTCGTCGAGCAAGTCTGCCACCCGGGCCTGGCCAACCGGCTGCCATCCGGACTGAATGGCACCTCGGGCCTGTTTTCTTTCATCTTCCGCGAGGGCGTCGATATCCGCGCCTTTGCCGATCGCCTCACGCTATTCAAGCTGGGTGTGAGCTGGGGCGGACATGAGAGCCTGATCGTGCCGGGCGAAGTCGTGCTGCAACAGAAGGCGCAGCCAAACTCAGCGCATACTTTTGGCATCAATCCGCGCTCCGTACGTCTCCATATCGGCCTCGAAGGAACCGAGGCCCTGTGGAAGGAACTCGAGGAGGCAATCGCCGCCGCCTCGTGACATCGTCAATCTGAGAGGAAAACCTAAAAAGGGGGAACCGACATGAAAAGACTGATAACAGCAGCACTCTTTACCGCTCTGATGGGCGGCACCGCCTTTGCCGACACGACGCTCAAGCTTGTGGAAGTCATCACCAGCCCCGAGCGCACCGAGACGCTCAAATCGATCGTCGCCAAGTTTGAGGCCGCAAATCCCGGCACCAAGGTCGACATCATCTCCCTGCCCTGGAACGAGGCCTTTCAGAAGTTCGCCACCATGGTTTCGGCCGGCGATACGCCGGACGTGATGGAAATGCCTGATACCTGGCTGTCGCTCTATGGCAATAACGGCATGCTCGAAAGCCTCGAGCCCTACCTCGCCAAGTGGGAGCATACGGGTGAACTGACGCCCCGCGCGCTTCAGCTCGGCCGGGATGTCAAGAACACCGCCTACATGCTGCCCTACGGCTTCTATCTGCGCGCCATGTTCTACAACAAGAAGATCCTGAAGGATGCCGGCGTCGCCGAGCCGCCGAAGACGTTGGACGAGTTCGTCAAGGCATCCGAGGCCATCTCCAAGCTGCCCGGCAAATACGGCTACTGCATGCGCGGAGGTCCGGGCGGTCTCAACGGCTGGATGATCTTTGCCGCCACCATGGCCGGGGACAATAAATACTTTAAGGATGACGGCACGTCGACGATGAACAGCCCGGGCTGGGCGAAGGGCATCGAGTGGATGGTCGATCTCTACAAGAAGGGCTATGCGCCGAAGGACAGCGTCAACTGGGGCTTCAACGAGGTCGTCGCCGGCTTCTATTCCGGCACCTGCGCCTTCCTCGATCAGGATCCTGATGCGCTGATCGCCGTCGCCGAACGCATGAAGAAGGATGATTTCGGCGTAGCGCCGCTGCCGAAGGGGCCGGATGGCAAGTCCTTCCCGACTATCGGTTATGCCGGCTGGTCGATGTTCGCGACGAGCCAGAACAAGGATCTGTCCTGGAAGCTGATCGCGACCCTTGAAGGCAAGGAAGGCAATCTGGAATGGAACAAGAAGATCGGCGCACTTCCAGCCTATACGGCCGCTGAAAAAGACCCATTCTACGCCGGCGATCAGTTCAAGGGCTGGTTCCAGGAGCTGGCCGACAAGGACACCGTTCCCACTGTCATGCCGACCTATCTTGAGGAATTCGCCTTCTTCAAGGATTCGCTGGCGATCAAGACGTCGCAGCAGGCATTGCTCGGCGATATCTCGGCCAAGGATCTGGCCGACCAGTGGGCCGATTACCTGACCAAGGCCCAGCAGAAATTCCTGGCCAAGAAATAGAACGCACATGCGGCGGCGGAGCGATCCGCCGCCATCTCTGCCCAATTGAAACAGACGGCGTTCGAACGCCGCGAATGGGAACTCTTGCAGATGACTTCGATCACCGACACGCTCGACAGGCGTCACGACCGCAGGCCGTGGCTGAAGCGCCTCGCCGACGCCTCGGAACCCTATCTCTACAGTGCCCCTGCCCTCATCCTCATCATCGCCGTGATGCTGGTGCCGCTGGCAATCGGCATATCCTACGCTTTTCGCGATATTCAGCTGCTCAATCCGTTTTCCGGCGGCTTCATCGGCCTGGAACACTTTCGCGATCTCTCCAAGGATAAGGCCTTCTACTGGGCACTGAAGAATACACTTTGGTGGACCGGCGCCTCCGTGGTGTTGCAGTTCATCTTCGGGCTGATCCTGGCACTTCTGTTGGACAAGCCGTTTTTCGGCAGATCGATCGTTCAGGCGCTGGTATTCCTGCCCTGGGCCGTTCCCTCTTTCCTCGCCGGCCTCAACTGGTCCTGGCTGTTCAATCCGGTCATCGGCCCCATCCCCCATTGGCTCTATGCCATGGGTCTGATGAGTGAGCCGGGCAATATCCTGTCCGATCCGAACTATGCGATGTGGGGGCCGATCATCGCCAATGTCTGGTGGGGCATTCCCTTCTTTGCCATCACCCTTCTGGCTGCTCTCCAGGCGATCCCGCGCGATCTTTATGAGGCGGCTTCGATCGATGGCGCTGGTTGGTTCGAGCGCTTTCGCTCGATCACGCTTCCTTTCCTGGCGCCGACCATCGCCATCACGGTCCTCCTGCGAACGGTCTGGATCTCCAATTTCGCCGATCTGATCGTCGTCATGACGGGCGGCGGCCCGGCGGACCGCACGCAGATCGTCGCCAGCTACATCTTCACACAAGCCTTCAAGCGGCTGGATTTCGGCTATGCCTCGGCCATCGCGCTGGTGTTGCTCATACTCCTGCTTGCCTATTCCATGCTGATCATCCTGCTGCGGCAGACACTGCTGAACAAGGATTGAGCCATGAGACGATCCGTCCTTCCCACCATCGCCCATCGTCTGGCCATTCTTTGCTACGTCGCCTTCGCGCTCTTCCCACTCTTCTGGTTGCTGAAAGTGTCGGTGACGCCGAACGATCTGCTTTATACCGAAGGCGTTCGCATGTGGCCGTCGCGCACGACCTGGGAACACTATGCCTTCGTGCTGCAGCACAGCGACTTTCCGACCTTCTTCAAGAACAGTCTGATCGTCTCCGCCTCGACGGCGGTTGCGGTCACCATTTGCGCGTCGCTCTCCGGCTATGCGCTCTCGCGCTTCAAATTCCGTGCCAAATACTGGATCGTGGCGCTGATGCTGCTGACGCAGATGTTTCCGCTGGTCATGCTCGTCGCGCCGATCTTCAAGATTCTGACGCCGCTGCATCTGACCAACAGCCTGACCGGCCTCGTCATCGTCTACACGGCCTTCAACGTGCCTTTCGCCACCTTCCTGATGCAGTCCTTCTTCGACGGCATTCCGAAGGATCTGGAAGAAGCAGCCATGATCGACGGTGCGACGCAGTTCACCGCCTTCCGGCAGATCATCCTGCCTTTGACGCTTCCCGGCATTGCGGCAACGCTCGGCTTTGTCTTCACGGCGGCATGGAGTGAGCTGCTTTTCGCGCTGATGCTCATCAACGGCAATCAGGCAGCGACCTTCCCGGTCGGCCTTCTCACCTTCGTCTCGAAATTCTCGGTGGATTTCGGGCAGATGATGGCAGCGGGCGTCATGGCGCTCATTCCGGCCGCGCTCTTCTTCCTGCTCATCCAACGCTATCTCGTGCAGGGCCTGACGGCCGGCGCGGTCAAGGGTTAGTCATATGGCATCGATCGATATTCAGAACGTCAAGAAAGCCTACGGCCATGTGCAGGTGCTGCACGACATCGACCTTCGGATCAAGGATGGCGAGTTTGTCGTTCTTGTCGGCCCCTCGGGATGCGGCAAATCCACCCTGCTTCGCATGATCGCCGGCCTCGAGGATATCAGTGGCGGCGAAATCCGCATTGCCGACAATCGCGTCAACGAACTTCATCCGAAAGATCGCGATATTGCCATGGTCTTCCAATCCTATGCGCTCTATCCGCACATGAATGTCGCCGGCAATATGAGCTACAGCCTGCGGCTGCGGAAGATGGCGAAGGACAGCATTTCCAAGGCAGTCGCCAGTGCGGCATCCAAGCTCGGTCTCGACCCGCTGCTGGAGCGCCGGCCGAAGGCGCTCTCGGGTGGCCAGCGCCAGCGCGTCGCCATGGGTCGCGCCATCGTGCGCCAGCCGAAAGCCTTCCTCTTCGACGAGCCGCTATCGAATCTCGATGCTCGCCTTCGTGAACAGATGCGAGCCGAAATCAAGAAGTTGCACGGCGATCTTAAAGCGACGTCGATCTATGTGACGCACGACCAGATCGAAGCGATGACACTGGCGGACCGCATCGTTGCGATGCATGGCGGCGTGGTTCAGCAGGTCGGCAGCCCGCTTGAACTTTACGACCGTCCCGCCAACCTCTTCGTCGCCGGCTTCATTGGCTCGCCCGGCATGAATTTTCTCGATGCAATCTACGAGGGAAATGGTGTCAAGCTCAAGGACGGAACAGTCATCCCGCTTTCGGAGCCGTTGAAAATGGCTGATGGCGCGAAGGTGACGCTCGGCATACGGCCCGAGCATGTCGCGCTATCGTCAGATCAGTCCGGCATGTCCGCCAATGTCGAACTCGTCGAACCCACGGGCTTCGGCATCATCCTGCATCTTTCGCTGCATGGCCTGCCGTTCAAGGTATTCACCCTCGATCGTGGCGCATTGAGCGCCGGCCCCCTCGTGAATGTCGTCTTTCCGGCGCAGCATCTGCATGTCTTCCGTGAGGACGGAACAAGGGCGGCATAGGTCTGTCGCTTTGACCGTGTTATCGCGGCGGCTTCGCAGCCTCCACGGCGTTTCCTATACCAACGAGCGGGCAAAGCAGCCCGGGCCAACCATTCCGTTCCAGGGCTGAGAGTGCCGGCGAATGCAGAAAGCCGATATCGGGGCATTGCCCGGCGCTCGAGCGCCGGGCTGGCCTCTGCCATCAGGCGAAAGGCTCGGTCGGCCCCTTGGACGGCTGGGTAAACCAGCGCGGGCCATCCGCCGTCATATAGATATGATCCTCCAGCCGAATGCCGAATTTCTGCGGAAAGACGATCATCGGCTCGTTCGAAAAGCACATGCCGGGCGCAAGCGCCGTCGCATTGCCGCGCACGATGTAAGGTTCCTCATGGATGTCCAGTCCGAGGCCATGGCCTGCGCGGTGCGGCAGGCCCGGCAGCTTATAGTGGGGGCCGAGTGCGTATTTTGCCAGCACAGCCCGTGCCGCATCATCCAGGCTGGAACAGGCAGCACCCAATTTTGCCGCATCGAAAACCGCTTGCTGTGCCTCGCGCTCGATCGCCCAGGCATCTTCGAAGGCGCTATCGCCGGCCTTCAGCTTGTATGTTCGTGTCAGGTCGGAATGATAGCCGTCGATGCGTGCGCCTGTGTCTACCAGGATGACATCATCTTCACCGAGCGTCTGATCGCCGTCCGCACCGTGTGGCAGCGACGTGGCCTCACCGAAGGACACGATGCAGAAGGTCGAGCCACCATGGGCGCCGGCCTCGCGATGCCGCCGGTCGATGAATTCGATCAGGTCCGAGGCGCGGATGCCGGGCTTGAGCACGGCATGAGCCTGCCTGTGCACGTCAAGCGTCAAGTTCATCGCACATTGGATGAGCGCGATTTCCGCGGGAGATTTGATCCGGCGCAGCCCGTTGATGAGCGGTCCGCCATTGGCCAGTCTTTCAGTTCCAAGCTCGGTCGCCAACGCGTTGTAGAAATAGAGCGGCATATTGTCGTCGAGCGTCAAAACGCCTGAATGTCCAAGCGTGCGAGCGATCAATGCCGCACTGCTCTCCTCCTCCTGCCATTCGAGGATTTCGGCGGGCAGATGCGGCAACGTCTCCACGCGGCTGCGCTCGAAGTCGGGAACGATGTAATAGAGCGCGGTCGGCGTGACGAGTGCGCCCAGAAACCGCTCGCTCGCATGCCAGACGAGCCCGGTGAAATATCGCAGGCTTTCCGTCGGCCCGAGCAGCATACCGGCCAGTCCGTGCGTATCGAGAAGCTGACGAAGCCGCGATAGGCGCTGCTGCCGTTCCTCGTCAGTGATCCGGGATACGGGATGTTGCCACGACATTTTCACTCTCCCTGGTAGACTTGGCCTTACGCTGGTTGGCCTCGACACTATCGTCGCTGTGGGCAAGATGTCGACAATGAAAATACTGGCGTTGCCGCCACTATCCACGATTGTTTGTCGCCATCGCCCACATGGGGTTCGTCGCCCTCGGCTGCCCTGTCGATCGCTAAATTATCTGACAGCGCGGAATCCCTCCCAATGGTTCACTGTCTTCATCGAAACAAGCGGTGGAGTATCGCCATGCAAGTCGCAAACATCACAATTTTTTCCGAGCGCAGCCGTGCCGTCCGCAAGGCCCAGCGTATGCCTCTCTCGATCTTCATCGATATAATGCGCTTCGTCGCGCGCAAAATCGCCGAGAGAAGAAATCGCAATGCGCTGCTTGAGCTTTCCGACGACCAGCTGAAGGACATAGGGCTTTCTCGCGGGCAAGCCGGAAGCGATGTTCATATTTACAGCCGCTACTAAAAATATGAAGCGGAACGTGCTAGGCTCAGGCCATGCAACCTGCTGAAGCGGTGGGATGAGGATTTCGGCATGCTACAATTTTCGACAACCGTACTGCTGAAGACGAAAAGCGTCCTCATCCGCGATGTCGTCTGCAATGGTGAATGTCGGCACAAGAGCGATGAAGAATGCGCCCATAAGACAAGCCTCGTCTATACCTATCGCGGGGTCTTCAAGCGTCACGTCGGCCAAAGCGAGGCCGTTTCGGAAGCCAATCAGGTTGTCTTCTTCAATCGTGGCCAGGACTACAGGATCAGCCACCCCATCGAGGGTGGCGATTCCTGTCTCGATCTCATGATCGATGAGGCCCTGCTTCACGAACTCGCGCCAAAGGAACAGATACAATCCGGCGAAGGCGTCGTTTTCCGCCGCCAGCGCCGTCGTATCGATCCGCGAGCGCAAGCGCTTGTGGCGATGCTTCGTCACGGGCTCAGCCGCAATATTGCCGAAAGTCTGGAGGGCGAAACGCTGGCGTTGACGCTGGTGCGCCGTTCGCTTGGCGAGCGCACCTCGCATGAGGCGGGCGCAAGCTTCGGCCGGCAGAAACTCGTCGACCGGGCGAAGCTCGTGCTGACCTCCGATCTCGCCCGGCGGTGGACGCTTGCCGAGATTGCCAAGGAGGTCGGCGTCTCGCCGGTGTACCTCACCCAGGTTTTCCAGCAGGTCGAAGCCATGCCGCTCTATCGCTATCAGTTGCGGTTGCGGCTGGCGCGAGCGCTCGATCTTCTGGGCTCTTACGACGATCTGACCATGCTCGGGCTCGATCTCGGCTTTTCCAGCCACAGCCATTTCAGCGCAGCCTTCAAGCAGACCTACGGGCAGACGCCGGCGGAATTTCAGCGCTCGGCGCAATTGAAGCCGAAGCGCTACGCGGTTCGCTAAAGATTTTGACAGCACCTATCCGGCAATCGATGCTTTCATGATCCTGCCCCGGCAAGGGGAGAAATCGGGAAAGGATCACGACATGAGGAAAACAACATGCGCCGCCTGTGACTGCGAACTTGGCGCAGACACGATCAAGGTCAACCTTGGCGGCAAATCGGTGGAGGTATGCTGCGAGGAATGTGCGGCTGCCTTGAAGGAAGCCGGGCAATCGACGTCAGCGGCTGCAAGTGGCAAGGAATAGCAAAGCTGCCCCGCCGGCCCGGAGCGGCACGTCGATCAAGTCTCAAAAGAGCCGTATCCAAGGGTGCGGCTCTTTTCATGTGTGACGGCCTCGCTGCACCGAGATCCCTACCTTACGAACTGCAGCTGTTTCGCTACTGCATCCGGCCTTGATGCGGTTGCGATGTTCGCTTTGCGCCTGTTGCGTCAAGAAAAGTTGTAATGAATTGTTGCCGCCGCCGCCCTTGGCAAACTTCGTTCGCAACTTTCCTCCGAGAAGAAATATTCGGAAATGTCGGGACCTATTGCGTTCATATGGCCCCGCTAGCCTCAGCATCCGTCAATCGCAATGAAGGCACTGATCATGAGGCAACGATATATCGTCGCAACTTTGTTGATAACGGCTATCGGCGGCATTGCCGCTTCGGCACTCGCCGGCGAGCCGGCCGCCACGCCAGACGCTCAGACCCCACCCATCGCCCAAATGGCATCGCCACCCCCGCCTCCCCTGTTGCCGGAGGGCTGGGGCTTCCCCGGTCCGCATCCCCAAGGCCCGATGATGGCTTTCGGCGGCGACATGCCCATGCCGCCGCGTGGCTTCCCTTATCCGCCGGATCCCGCCCTGGAACTGGCAGGCAGGTTGTCGGCGATGGAAACCTCGATCGGCATTCGCAGCGCTCAGCTTGATGCCTGGCGGGATTACACCAACGCGCTTATGGATTTTCTGGCCTTTCCTAAGCAACACCCCTCCGGGCTGCCGCCCGCGAATGGTGACACCGTGCAGCAGCCCGATCACGATGCGGACCGGTCGAAAGGGCTTCTTGGCGAGCGGATCGCCGAGCGCTTTCTTAATCGTGCCGCCAAGGCCACGGTCCTCAAGGACAAGGCTGCCGCCCTTCGCAACGTTCTGACAGCAGATCAGCTTGCGAAGCTTGCGGATGCCGAACGATCGCTCGTTCCCGGTCCTCATGCATTCCACTGATCGCAACAGAGGTTCGGTCAGGGAAAAGGCCGCTGCCTAGCAAATTCAGACCATGTCCTCTCCACTTCCAATCGATCGAGATCCCCCCGGACGCGTTGTCGGTTGGAAGGAGCGGCCCCTCCGGGGCTGAATGGTCCGGGAGCGCCCCGCCCGGTGCTCCCGGACCTTCGCGTGCAGCATCGCCAATATCGGCGATCGGGCGAAGAAATCCTCCATCGGATGGACGCCCGGCCCGACGCCGACGATCGTCCATAGCAGCCGGCTGAAAGTCGCCGCCGGCGTGTGTATGGCAGTTGGTGTAGGACGCCAGGACAGCCTACAGCAATTCCTCCTTGAAGCCGTGCGGAATTGCCTGCTCGGCGCTGTGTTCAATTATTTCAGATTTAATTTTACTTTGGTCCATTCTGCGGTCCGATTATCTCGCCGCCACCTGTTTTTGCGCGATGAGTCTTATCTTCAGCGACCTGCCCGCTTGGGCAACGTTCGCTGCCCGCCCGCTGTAGCAACACCATCAAAGTGACTGATTATTCGAGATAAAAATCACGGCAGCATTGCCGGAAAGCAATCCGGCTTCGCCATTCGTGTTGGGGGCGTCATGGCGAAGCCGGGTATGCGGGGCGATCAAAGCCTGCTCGAGCCAAGCTGCTGATCGGCTATAATTTTACATAGGTTGAAGCTCGAAACATTTCCGAATGTTGCTGAATCAGGGCATTTTGACGAATTTTAGTGTCTCGGCTTTTCTATTAGAAAAAACGTTATTTAGTAAGTTCTATGATCTTACTGCAAATACTATTGTTCGTAGAATTTCGAAAATTCTACGTAAGTAAATCCTGTTTAAGGAAAACTTCGCGTACGACCTTGGAGCGTGGCCGAATTTGCATGCTGCTGATTTGTTCGGCCTGTTCCGCTTGATCAGCTCGCGGCCTTGGCCTCGGCACTCTTGAACGATACGACTTGCTCCAGCCCCCGCGGCTGGCGGTTTCGAACGGTGATTTCGCCCTCGAATCGTGTGACGATTTCACGCGCAATGGCCATGCCGAGGCCGGCGCCGGGGAAGGATCTCTGCCTTGCGATGTCGATTCGGAAAAAGGGCTCGAACACCTGATCCAGTCGATCCTCGGGGATGCCGGGACCCGTATCGATAATCCTCACGACGGCCCGGTTGCCAAGGTGCGTGACCGTTACCGTCGCTGACTGGCCATGCGTTGCGGCGTTGATGAGCAGGTTGCGCAAGGCGCGGGTAACGGCCAGCGGCCCCGCGCAGATCGTCGCCTGCTCCAGATCGCCGCTCGCGACGTTCATATCGATCGCCCTCAGTTCCGTGACGATACCGTCGACAATCCTGTCGAGCCGGACCCGCTCCAAGCTGTCCTTGGAAATCTCTTCGCGAACGAGGCCGATGGCGCTGTCTGCGATCCTGTCGAGTTCCTCCAGATCGGCAAACCATTTGCGCCGTTCCTCGTCATCCTGGATGAATTCGGCGCGCAGTCGCATGCGGGTCATCGGGGTTCGCAGATCATGGCCGGCAGCGGCAACGAGCCGCATCCGGCTTTCCGTGGCCGCCTTCACCCTGGCCGAAAGGCCGTTGAGCGCTTGTGCGGTGGCGCGAATTTCACCCGGGCCGCTTTCCGGTATGTGCGGCAGCGTGCCGTCCGGATTGACTGCCGCCACCGCCTGCTCCAGCAGGCGCAGCGGTTTCATGATCTTCGAAGCGGCGAAGATGGAAACGAGTACGCTGCCGATGATGATAAGGCCAAGCCAACCGACAAGGATTTTCCAGCCATCCGGAGGCGGGCCGTGCGGCGTCATCGGCATGACCAGCCATTTGCCGTCGGAGAGCTTCAGCGACGCGATCAACTCGCCTGTCGACTGGTGCGATATGATTGCGTCGCGCATGCCGGAAATGCGAAGCAGCGCCTCCATGAGAAAGCGGGAGAGTTCTTCGTCGGGCGGGCCGCTGGGCGGCATGGGAGCGATGATCAATCCTGCCGATTCCGCCAAGGCTCGATCCTTCTCCGCGAAGGTCGCGAGAATGGCGAGCTGCCGGGCCGTCCGATCGATCGTCATGTCCGGTCGTGGCCCCCGCATGACGAGGCTTGCCACGAAGGAGGAGGAAATGACGACCAGGACGATGGCTGTCAGCAGGAGTAGCGCCAGGCGCGCACCAAGTGACCTCATGAATCGCCTTTGATAGCCGTTACCGGGACAACGAGTTGATAGCCGCCGTTGCGGATCGTTCTGAAAATGGGATCTTCCGTCGTTTCTCCCAGCTTGCGGCGCAACCGGCTCATCAGGACATCGATCGAGCGGTCGGCAGGGTCGCGATCACGCCCCTGCGTCAAGTCGAGCAGCTGATCACGCGACAGCAGCCGGCCGGCGCGCTCGAGAAACGCCTTGAGAAGATCGAATTCGGCACCCGTTAGCGCAATGACCTCGCCATTATTCCGGCTCACCCGACGAAGTTGCGGATCGAGCGTCATATCCGCGAACTGATAGCGCCTTTGCTCGGGCTCTGCCGAAGGGTCCTCGTTCGTACGACGCAGCACGGCACGAATGCGCGCAGCCAGTTCGCGCGGATTGAACGGTTTGCCGAGATAATCATCGGCACCGATCTCAAGACCGAGGATGCGATCTATGTCCTCCTTCAAGGCGGTCAGCAATATGACGGGAATCCTTGGGCGGCGGTTTCGCAGATCACGGCAGAGATCGAGACCGGATCCATCGGGAAGCATCACATCCAGCACGATCAGGTCGGGCTGGCGGCGGTTCAGCGCGTCGTTGCATCCGCGAAGGTCGCTTGCCGTCGAGACGCGGAATCCCTGTTCCTCGAGATATCGGCTCAGGAGCGAACGTATCTCATGGTCATCATCCACGATCAGAATATCCGGCGGTGCGCTGGCGTTCATGGGCTTCATTCCGTTTTCTCAACCCTTATACAAACTATCAATTCGCTGAAAAGAAGGGTTTTACGGCACCAATACGGAATTTCGGCGCAGGAAACGTTGGTTTACAAAATTCCTGGAGCTGGAAATATTCAGCAATAGAATATTGTTCGGCACAGCAGAATAAGACGGCAATCAAGATACCGTCGCCGGCCGGAAGCATATCTTGGCTCATTGTGTGCGAAGCCAGCACGGCGCTCGGATCAGGCGGCTCGCTGCCACTCGACGCTCCAGGCGGAAAGTCGTCCCTCGATGGCGCCGCTATCCATCATCAGGCGAATTTCGATTGGAGCACGCGGATCGACGACATCGACCGGCACTGCCGCTTCGAATGAACCCGTGCCTTGCGGACAGACCCGCAGCTTCCCCAGCAATTCGGTGGCATGAATTTCTATTGTGAAGATCTGCCCGTAACAGTCCTCGTCCACATCGAAATTGAGTTTGGCATTCCAGTGGCCGATCGGCAGGTGCAGATAAGGGCCATAGATCAGACACCGGGCTCCTCCGGTCAGGTCCACGAGCTCGTCCAGACCCTGCTCCAATCTGTCGCCCGAAAAAAACGTCTCCTGCGGCCAGAAGATGGTGCTGCCCTCCCCCCTCGCCGCATCGAACTGCAACGGGTGAAGAACTTTTCTTGCTGTTTCACGCAGGGACTCGCTGAGCTCGGGCACCTCTTCCTGCGGCGTCAGATATCCCGCGATGACCGCCGCCGCGGCCTCCTCCAGCTCCGGCGCTTCGGCGAGCGACAATTGGCCCGACGGCGCCATGCCGACATGCCGCAGCGCCTTTGCAATTTGCTCCAAAGTCAGATCGGTGCTGAAATGGTCATCGATTTCCCTGAGTAGCCGATCGATGCTGCCCTTTTGACTGACGTCGTTGCGGCGCAGGACTAGTGCTGCGGAGGCGTTCGCAAGCGGCTCCAGACAGGCAAGGCTAGCCGACACGGCCCTGACCAGGCCGATATCCCGTTGTTCGGTGGCGCGTGCGAGATAGGAGACCGCGTCGATGGGATCTTCGAGGAACAGCAGAAAGGGCACGTTGACCCTGAGGATCAGTTCCGACAGCCTGGCTTCCGGAAATTGCGAGACGAGCACGGCATGCATCCCGGATCGGCTCTGGACGTGTCGCTTGAGATCCTCGATCGTGTCGGTTGCGATGATTGCGTAGTCGCCGAAGGCTTCGCGTGCGAGCGCGTGGACGGCGGCCACGCCCCAGGAGGACATGACACCCGGCATACCGAAGGCGAAGAGGATGGTCATATCCACGCGCTCCCGTGATCATCCATTGAAAAGCGTGTCATAGAGCGCGCTCACCTTCTGCTGATACCGATCCGGCGAGAAGCGTGCCGCCTGCCTCGGGCCGGCCTTGGCAAACGAGGCGCATAGCGCATCGTCCTGATCCAGGCTGACGATCGCCTTGCGCATTTCTTCGGTATTGTACGGATCGACCAGAAGCGCGGCATTCCCGGCAATTTCCGGGATGGATCCTTCCGTGGAGCTGAGAACCGGCGTTCCGAGCTGCATGGATTCGAGCACCGGCAGGCCAAAACCTTCGTAGAGCGAAGGAAACAGCACGGCGCGCGCGCCTCTGATCAGGCTTATCAGCAAGGGATAGGAGACGAAGTCGAAGCGCTGGATCTGCCGCTGCGGCAGAATGCGGTCTTCGGCACGAAGATAGAAGCGGAACCGATCATCATCGATGAGCTGCTGCGTTTCCGCGCCCTTCCATCCCGGAGCGCCGACGATGATGAGCGGCTTGTTCGTCTTTGCGGCAAGATAGGCTTCGACCAGCCGCGAGATGTTCTTTTTCGGTTCGAAGGCACCGAAGAAGAGGAAATATTCCTTCCAGTCGAGATGGAAGATGCCGGCTATCTCGTTGGCAACCACATCGGCCGGCTTCGCGCGAAGCTGTTCCGGCACGTGAACCGCCTGATAGGTATTGCTGACCCGCGCCTCGTCGGCGCCGAGAACCTTGATGATATCGGCGCGAGACGTCTCGGACACGGTCACGATGTGATCGGCCCGCCGCACGAGGGACCGAAGCATCTTGTAGTGATAGCGCTTGTCGTCCTCGGTGAGATATGGCAGCCGCAACGGAACCAGATCGTGGATCGTATAGATGTTCAATGCCTTCTTTGCAGCAATCGGCATGGGATAGGTGCAATGCAGAAGATCCGGCTGCGTCTCGAACTTCATGGCAAGATTGTTGCCGTAGCGCTTGAAATGATACCTCGCGAGCTGGAACAGGTCATTGGAGGCGTAAACCATGGCGGAATCGCCGAGCTGCGCTTGAAGCGACTTCAGAATGACGGTTCCGCTCAGCGGAATCGGAACGGGCTTGATGCCGAATGGTGCGGCAACGCGCCGGCGCAGCCACCGCTTTGCAGTGGAAAGCGCGCCCGGTACGCGGGCGCTGGTATCGTCAAATAGCAGCACCTCGCGCAATATCGGATCCTTCGGAACGTTTCCGGGCATTCCGTGGACGACTCCGGTCTGATAGCCCAACGCACGCGCCGTCGACATCAAGCTCCTGGTGTAGGTCGCCACACCGGTGCCCTTCTTCAGCGAAAGATTGAGGCCATCGTAAAGGATCGTCTGGCTCACTCCCGTCTCTCCTTCGCCATCTTGCATCCCTCCCCGTCCTCAGGCCGGCTTGTCGCGGGAAAGGACGAGGAGCGAGTCGTCGGCCCCGTATTTCGAGAGCAGGTCCGTAGAGGCGATAGGGACAGCTTCGCCACTGAAGTCGAGACGCCGAAGCGATCCGTAGATGCCGGCAAGGCGCTCGAGAAAACCGCGCGCATCGGCATAGCGGGCGGGATTGAATTCGACGACAAGCATCGGCTTGTGACGGGCAATGGTCTCGCCCATCCCCTCAAGGATGACTTCTTCGGCCCCTTCGGCGTCGATCTTTATGAAGTCGACGCGCGTGCAGGATGCGCTCAACCGGTCGAGCGTCGTTACCGGGACCTTGATGAGGGCCCCATCCTGGGGATGGGGCAGGAAAGTCTCTGCAACGATCAGCGCGTTCTTCGGTTCGCTATGGGGAACATAGAGGGATGCCTCGCCTGATGCCGCGCTGCCGAGCGCCAGCCTCTCGACCCGCGTCCGTCCGAGCAGTCCGTTCAGCTCGACGCTGTGGCGCAGGAAATCCGCAGCATGCGGGTTGGGTTCGACGGCGATCAGTTCGCCCTTGGCTCCGACGAGCTCGGCCAGCAGAAGTGAGTAATAGCCGAAGTTTGCACCGACATCGATCGCGGTCATGCCGCGCCTGACGTTGCGCGCGCAGAACAGGGTCAGCCAGATTTCCCAGAAACCGTCCAGGAGGACATGGGACCCGAACCCCCTGTCGCGGGTATCGATATAGAGCTTATAGCGGCCGAGCACGCGCACTAGAGCCGTATGGTTCCCGAGATAAGCGCTGCTCACTCGCTGCAAAATAGCAGCCTCGGCCTGATGCCGATCGAAAGCCATCAACTCGTGAAGGTGCAGCAGCGGCGAAGAACTCATCTTATCCCTCTCGATCCGGCCTTGATCCGGCATGCCGGCAATGCAATCTGGAGACCGGACAACATCATGAAACTTCCTCGATTCCCGCAGCTCTCTCGCTGCGGGCACGGCTTTCCAGCGATATCCTCAGTTTGCCGTCGATGCGGCTATGCCGACCGATGCGGCAGACAATGCAGTTCCCGTGACGCCCTGGAAGAGACCCATGAATTTCTGAATATCGATCGAGGAAGCATTGGAAATGTAGATGATGTCGCGCGGCTGAACCTCGAAGCTCTGCATGGCGAGCAGTGTCGAGCCGTTTTTCAGGTTGAACCGATAGACGATCGGGACTGGTCCGCCGCGTCTCAGCAATGGATTGTTCGGTGCGACGATGCGGCGGGCAGTGTCGAGCGGCTCATACCGGAAGAGAAAGATGCCCGAAGCATCGGCACGGGCATCCTGAAGGCCTCCCGCACGTGCCACCGCGTTTGCCATGGTCAGGTGTTGCGCGCTGAAGGGCACTTCGCCATTCTGCGCCGATGCGCCAAGGATCGTATAGGTGGTCGGTTCGCGCATGACGGTGACCACATCGTCAGGCCGCAATCTTATGTTCTCGCGCGGGTTCTGGACAATCGCGGTGAAAGGCATGTGCATCGTCCGGCGTCCCCGCGTCAGATAGACGACGCTGTCGTTGACGCTGGCGCGCAGGCCTCCTGCCGCGGCAATCGCATCGAGTACCCGGTCGCCGGCCGGCGACAGCGCGACACGTGCGCCGCCTGCAACCTCGCCCGTAACTGTGACCGTGTTCGAGGCGCTCTGCTGCACCGTCACCAGCGCTTGCGGCTGCACCGCTTTGCCGGCAAGGCCGGAGATTACGGCGCGCTCGACGGAGGCAGGCGTCCGTCCAGCCGCATTGATGCGTCCCACATAGGGAATGCTGATCGTTCCATCGCTATTGATGGTTTGCGGCGGGATCGTAACGGAACTGCCCGTCGCCTGCTGCTGCCCGGAGGTGCTAGCTGCCATTCCGAACAAGCTTCCAGGCGGGGCCTCCCAAAGGCTGACCGAAACGACATCACCGACGGCGATCTTCAGGCCCGGATCACGCGTACCTTCGCCGAAATAAGCCGCCAGACTGGCCTCCGGCCGCGCGGCGCTCCGGACTATTGCCGTCGATATCACGTCGACCAGCGCAAATGGTGGAACGGTACGCGCCGCCGCCTCCTCCAATATGCGGGAGGCCTTGGGTCCGGCCTCCGGCAATGCACAGCCCGTAAGAACGCAGGCGAGAACACACAATAATCCGAACTTCACCGGCATCGACAATCCTGAACGGCATGGAGGCAGTTTTGATGAGGCATCATTGCTCTGAGCACATTAAGCCGTTCCGGCATCGTCACTGCGCTCACGGGTAAACCGAAGGATCGATGATGGGCTGGAGCCATAGGCGTGCTTGTAGAGAACGGAGAACCGCCCGGGATTGGAAAATTGCAGGCTCATGGCGAGGTCGGTGATGCTCTCGGCCTGGCCGCCCTTGATCGCGCCGTGGGCCGCGGCTAGCCTATAGTTGCACAGGATTCCCATCGGTGTGTCACCGCGATAGGTCTTGAACATGCGTTGCAGTGCGCGCGGGCTGCAGCTTGCGGCCTGGGCAAGGTCTTCCAGCATGATCGCGTTATGCAGGTTGTCCCGCATGAAAGCCTCCGCCCTCAGAAGCTGGCGCGGCGCGCTTTCCAATGTTCCGCGATGGAAGGCATCGGAAAGATTGTGCGGAAGCTTGGCAAACAACTTGACGAGAAGAAGCTCGCTGTAGGCCTTTGCGAGCATCACCCTTTCAGCCGGACGAGCTGTCATGAGATCCTTTTCGGCCTGGCGAAGGGTCTGGTATAGCCCCTGCGCGCCGCCTTGACGGAAACTCACCGGTGCCAGGGCGAATTCCTGCACATAGGGCTTGCCCGTCAATTCCTCGAAGTGCTGCCGGATAACCGATTCCGGAATTTGAAACAGCAGCCAGGAACTTCGCGGCTTTATCTCCAGCCGCTTGCCGGCGCGGTCGCTGATGCTGGCGACATTATTGGCAGGAATGCGCAGCGATTTATGCATCCGCTTGTGATTGATTTCCAACTCGCCTGCCAGGACGAATACGATGCTGACACGCGGCACGTCGTGCTTCGCGATAGCCTCCAGGCCAGCAGAGTGCTCCGCACTTATGATGGACGTCGATTGAACGGGCTGCTTGCTGAATTTAAAGGAGTAATCTCCACTGGCTTCCGACGGAACACCCCATTTCCAGTTTGGTTCAAGTACATCGAGATTGCGAACAATTGCATCACGAGAATACACTTCAAAAGTGCCAACGCATTGTTCGGCAACTTTTTCCAACATCGCCATCCGCTATCCTACTCAATATCTCAGATTGCATATTCGCAATCGCCACCACATGATTTTATCGAGCCAGATTTTTTCCAGCGTTCGTTACGAGGACTTCATGGTCTTGCCCCTTGACCACTCCAAATCGTATGATCATTCATCTTAAGTTGTATTATCTGAAAGTAAATTAGCACGACGAATTTTAGCGCGACAGTACAGATAATGACGGCGTTATACAGATTCCTACACCTCCATGCGCTTGCTCAAATTCAGCCTTCGGACGCGACGCCATCGGACAAAAAAGCTTCTACCCGTATAGCCATTATCCCTGTGATATACCGGTGCTGGTTGCAGAAGTAGTTACTGATTTATGCTCCACACTCACCGCGTAATGGTTGTGATGGGGGCATATGTCGTACGCTGCAGAAATATGTGGCGAGAATCGCCGTAATTTCGAAAGCAATCAAAAACGATTTAATTTCGATTAGCCTAATGTATTGGGTGTTTTGACCGGGCGAACCGACGGGATCCGAGGCGTAACGGCATTGTTTCAATGGCTGACGAGAAGATGAGACAATGCCGGCTGACGGGCTTCCGATACTGTCTCATTTTGCAAAATCTGCGCGTGATGTTTGCCATCGACGCTCGAAAAATACAATCAAAGCGGAAGATCTACAATGTAGAGTAGATTCGAAACGCCGTTTCTATGTCATCGAAGACGCGGCCGCGGCCATTTTTCAGGACGAGTGCCGACTTGCACAAATCGCCGATCACATTGAGGTTATGTCCCACGATGATCATTGAACGATCCTTCCGTTTGACAAAAAGTTCTTCGAAGGAGCGCAGCTGGAAACGTTTGTCGCCAACAGCAAGCACCTCATCGATGAGATAACAGTCGAAATCGATCGCAAGCGACATGCCGAAAGCCAATCGCGCACGCATGCCGGACGAGTATGTCCTGATGGGCATGCGCAAATAGCGACCAAGCTCGCTGAAATCCTCCACCAGATCGCGAATTTCGTCGAATGGCTTGTCGTAGATCCGTGAGAGGAAGCGCATGCAGTCAAAACCGGTCATCGAACCGCCGAAGCCGCCGCTCAGCGCTATCGGCCATGACATCGACATATTGCGCACGACCTTTCCGGACGTCGGCTCCTCTATGCCGGCGATCATCCGGACGAGCGTCGATTTTCCCGCGCCGTTATGACCGAGAACGGCGATCTTCTCGCCGCGGCCAATCTTGAAGGTCACGCCGTCAAGCACGCGGCGCATACGCCCATTCACTTCATATTCCTTGACGAGATCGAATACGCCGACAATGCCATCTTCGTGCCAAGGCGCCTCGACCCTCTGGGCCGCGACTTCCGACGGTGCGAATCGCGCGAGACTGGAAGGAAGACTAGTCATTGCTGAGCCGCATGCTCATAGACCTGGATGACGAAGAAGCGCACGATCCAGAATATGGCGAAGCAGATCGCAAGCAGCAGGAGGAATGACTGGAGGCGCTTCGGATAGAGCGCATGGTCCGGCAAGTTCGGATCGGCAATTCGTTCGAGATAGAGTTGCTGCCGTTGCGCATCGATTTTCGCGTTCTCCAGAGAAGCGGTCGCCGAGGTCAGCATTTTCGCGGCCATTTCCCGCTCCAGCAGCAGCTGTTCGTATTGAGCGATACGCGGCGCCATCGAACCGTCGCTGCCGACGATACGTGCCCGTTCGTCGCTGATCTGCCGCTCCATCGCCGCCACTCGTGCCCTTAGCGCGTCATTCTGCGGGCTCCGCGGGGCTTGCTCGTCAAGCGCGGCAAGGCGTGTCTTGCTGTCGGCCAGATCGTCCGAGAGCCGGGCAATCATGTCGAGCGCCGCGGACGACTGCTTGCCCGGATCGACAAGAGCCTCGCGATTGCGGAAGTCCGTCAGTCTCTTCTGCATGTCGGACAGCCTCACCTGACTGTCATTCACCTCGACCTGCGCATAACGGATCGCGTCCTGCCGGGCGCGATCATTCAGGCGATTGATGAGCTCTTCGGCGTGCTGAACCAGGGCGTTCGCCAGACGATAGGCATCATCGGCCTGAAATGCCCTCACATCCAGCGTCGTCACGCCGCTACCACTGTCGGTATGGACGTTTATGAACCGGAGATAATGCTGAAACAGCTCCTCGCTGTTCGCCTCGCGCCACGGCAGAGGATAGCGGTTGAGAAAGTCCGCCTCGGGTCTGGAGAAAATCTCCTTCAGGCCGTCCTTTTCGACGAGCGCGTCAACGGCCGCACGGGACTTGATGAATTCGGTGACGATATAGCTGTCGTCCTGAGCACGAACGAAGCCGGTGCTCTGGAGGAAGCCGCTCAGCAGGCCTGCCGCATTCCTGTTCGGGCTGCGAACGACGAACTGCGTCTCGGAAACATATTGATCGGCAGATATGAAGGCATAATAGACGCCGCCGAGCAGGCCTGGAATGACGACGATCAGTAACAGCAGCAGCTGGGATCTGATCCATCTCACAATTGAAATCGGCCTGGAGACAGGCCGGCCGGTGGTGATGCCGGACGAGCGCGCCGTTACCAATGTGACGAAATCGACAAAATCCTGGTTATTCTCGATACGGCTCATCTGGGACCATCAATCTCTCGGAGAATGGCCGCAACCATTCAATAGTCATCTTGCCGAAGCTCCGCGCGCATCGCGGCAGACTTCCCATTCCGCCTCTCCCAATCGCCACCCCGCCGAGGCGCATGACGCTCGTGACGGCATTTAGTTTCGCAAGAGATTCACATATATCCTTTGAAAGTCAAATATAATTCTCGGTCTATTTGATATTTAACGTATGATCTCAAGAATAATTTGCCTTCTGTCGCAATTAATACTTTGGCGGCGCGATCCGTATGGCGGGGCGAAATTGCGGCGGTGATAACTGCCATTCAATTCGCCATTTCTCCCTCATTGCTGGCTCAAGGAATTCGGAATGGGAAAGCTTGGAGGCATCTTGAACCCTGTCAGCAATCGTGCCGGGCCGAATCGTCGCGAGCGCCCGTGGCTGCAACGCGCAGCCATGAGATATCGGACTGCCATCCTGCAATTGGCGCTTCCCATCTCTCTCGAACCGATCCCGTTCAGGCAATCGGCCGCAGTCCGGCATTGCAGGTCGCTTCGCCCGGGCGGCCGTGACCGCCTCTAGCTTGCATTGGGGGATCTATGCATTTGGATTCGACGATTTTCTCCCAGGACATGCGGGTCTCGACAACAGATACAGGTGAACGGCCGTCCTGGCTGCCTGTGGCGAACGCACAGCTGCTCGCCTTCCTGGCGACCCGGCGGCGTTTTCCCCTGATCGGTCCGGCGATTTCCGCCTCTCTCAGACCGATCGAGCTGATGGCGGGCGCAGCCGCGGATGGCGTCGTGGGTTGGGGGGATGGGCCGCTCGCCCGGATGGCGCGCCTTTATGCGCGCATTCACCGTCTGCCCTTCTGGACCGTCTCCGGCGGCTTTCTGCAATCGCCTGGCGCAAGCACGGCACCGCCGGTTTCCATCGTCACCGACGATCTCGGAATTCATTTCTCCGCCCACCAGCCGTCACGGCTGGAAACTCTGCTCCAGGCAGGGCCGCGGCATAAAGATATTGGTCGTGCGAGCGATCTGCGGCAACGGATCGTCCGCGAGCGGCTTTGCCAGGACAACCATCTGCCGGAGGGTGCCGTACTCCTTCGCCGAAACCACCGCAGGCGTCTGCTGCTCATCGACCAGGCCATCGGAGATCGATCCATCGAAAGCGCCGGCGCCGATGCCGGTGCCTTCGCAAGGATGTGGGCCGCAGCGCGTGCGGACAGAAATGCTGACATCATCATCAAGTGCCATGCCGATGTCGTGGCGGGCCGTGCCAAAGGTTTTCTTCAACCCTATATCCACACAGGCGGAGTGCAGTTCGTCGACAAGGCCGTCTCCCTGCATTCGATACTGGATCTGGTCGATGAGGTCTGGACCGTGTCGAGCCATCTAGGCCTCGAGGCATTGCTGCGCGAAATACCCGTCGTGACCTTCGGCATGCCTTTCTATGCCGGCTGGGGACTGACCGACGATCGCGCCGAAGGCGCTGCAGCAATTGCAGCGCGCGCCCGGCGGACACGGCATGTCAACATCGACGAATTTGCCGACGCGGCATTCCTTCAATATTCCCGTTATGTCGATCCGGTCTCGCGTCATCCGATCACGGCCGAGCAGGCCGTCGAGCGGCTGCTCGAATGGCGCCACCATGCCCGCTCCCTTTCGGGGCGCTATCTTTGCGTCAACTTCTCGCTTCACAAACGCTCGGTAATGCGTCGTTATCTGAGCAGCCCCAGATCCGAGGTGCGGTTCGCCACCGATCCGACGGCCATGCAGATCCAGAATGCAGACACGATCGTCCTGTGGGGGAATGCCGATCCGCCGGAAGAAAGCCTTCTATGGAAAGGTGGCAAGAGATTGCCGATCATTCGGGTTGAAGACGGCTTCATCCGCTCTTCCGGCCTCGGCAGCTCGCTCGTTCCTCCATCCTCTCTCTGCTTCGACAGGCAAGGCATCTACTTCAATGCCTCTGCCCCGAGCCAGCTCGAAACGATCCTGAACGGGACGAATTTCGATGAGGCGCTCCTCGATCGGGCAAAGCGCCTTCGGCAGGCGATCGTCTCGATGGGCATCACCAAATACAACCTGCCGCCGCAGGCCGCGCCGGACTATCGTGCAAAGGCCAAGGGACGGACGATCGTTCTGGTTGCCGGGCAGGTTCCGAACGACGCCTCCCTGCGCTTCGGTATGCCAAGCCATGCGTCCGACGTCGACCTGCTAAAGGCCGCCCGGCGCGCAAGGCCGAACGCGTTCATTATCTACAAGCAGCATCCCGATCTCCTGGCCAGGAATGAAGGCCGTCACCCGCCTTCATCCCCATCGATGAATGCTGCCGATCTTGTCATCGGCAATGTCGGTTTCGACGATCTCCTGCAGGCGGTCGACGAAGTTCATGTCGCGACATCGTTGATCGGCTTCGAGGCTTTGCTGCGCGAAAAGCCGGTATGGTGCCATGGCCTGCCCTTCTATGCCGGCTGGGGTCTAACCCATGACACCGTCGTATCGCTCCGGCGCAAGCGGCTGTTGAGCCTCGACGCTCTCGTTGCCGGCGCGCTCATCCTCTACCCGCGATACTGGTCGAATATCACCGATCTTCCCTGCGAAGCGGAAGATGTGGTCGCCGAGCTCTATCGCGCCCGCCTGGGGGCGGCTCCCAACCCATCAAAACGGCGCTGGCTTGCGCAAGTCATCCACATGCTTGAGGCGAGAAAATCGTGATGAAGCCGATCGTTATGGATATTTCGCGGCTGATGGAGCGGGCGCATTGCCCGACCCCCACAGGCATAGATCGCTACGAGCTTCACTATGCGCACTGGCTGAACGAGCGCCGCAAGCGTGCCGCTATGACCAATGCTTTGGGGGCACCGCAAGCATCCTGGTTTGTCGAAACGGGGCATCACGGCGCGGTATCCGTTGCCACCGAGCGAGCGGACAAGCTCGTCTCCACGCTTGCCCGCCGCTGGGCGGCGAGCGAAGTATCAACCTCTCAGGCTGCTCTTCTCGATCGCATTTTCGCTGCCATCGACGGCAAGATCCAATGGCAGGCGACCGAGGCTAAGCCCGGCGAAGCTCACACCCGGAAGCTGCGCAAGATCGCGCATGTCGTCGCCAATCATTTTGCCCAGGGGCGGACGCTGCCCGGCAACGCATCCTTCGTCCACGTCTCCCATAGTCGGCTGGAGCGAACATCGGCTTTTTCCTGGCTCGAGCAAACCGGGCGGAACGGCGTTTTTTACGTCCATGATCTCATCCCGCTTTCGCATCCCGAGTTCGTCCGACCGGAAGAGCCGGAGCGTCATCGTCGAAGGATGGCGACGGTGCTGAAGCACGCCTCCCTTGTGCTGTGCAATTCCCAGGTGACGGCACGGGCGTTACGCACCTTCGCCCAGGAGTGCAACAGCGCGCTCCCCTCCATCGCCGTGCTGCCCCCGGGGGTGGAGCAATGCTTTTTGTCTCCCCCCGATGACATTGCTCGCACGCAAATTCCCTATTTCGTGACGATCGGCACCATCGAACCGCGCAAGAATCACATTCTGCTGCTGCGTCTATGGCAGTATCTGGCAGAACGGGACGGCCCTAGGGCACCTCGTCTGGTGATCGTAGGCAAGAGGGGATGGGAAAACAGCCATATTCTGGCAATGCTCGAACGGTGCCCTGCCTTGCCCGGGCTCGTTATCGAAGTACCGGGGTTGGAGGATGCCGCCTTGGCGCGGCTGGTCGCCGGCGCCGCCGCTCTCCTCGCCCCCTCGTTTACCGAGGGTTATGGCATGCCGATCGCCGAAGCGATCGCTCTCGGCACGCCCGTCGTCGCATCCAACATCAGCGCGCATCGCGAGGCTGCAGGCGGACATCCGGCAATTTTCCTCGACCCTCTTGACGGGCTGAGCTGGAAAGCCGCGCTCGACATGATCGCCGCCTCGCCCCGGCACCGAACCAGACCGGGGCGGCCAGGCGGATGGGACACACATTTCGATGACTTGGAGGCACTGATCGAGGCCGATCTTTCCGCCCGGCGCTATGCGGCCCAACGAGCGCCGCGGCGCGTCGAAACGATATCACCATCGGCAATTCTACAATGATCGGACGGGGAATGACGCACGGGAATGCAAGTGAAAATCAACAGCAGAATAAGTTCAAATCGTCAGAACGACGGGGGAGCAGCGACGTGACAAGTTTTTACGACATCGAGAACTGCTACAAATTCATCCTCGGCCGTCCGATAAACGACGACGAGCGCAATGCCATCGGGCAGAACCTGCTGCAGCTGACGGACATTCCGCTGGACGAGCATCGCCGACGCTTTCTCAGTTCCAACGAGTTCCACCAACGCTATAGCGAATTGCTGTTCGACAATTTCGTACCGAAGTCGATTTGCGTTCTCTTTGAAACGCAATACGATTTTAAGCTGTATCTCGATTTGCGCCAGTACCATATTTCCTTCGGAATCATGAGTGGAGAATATGAGAAATTCGACATCGAACTTGTCAAAGCCATTCTGCCCGAAACCGGACAATTCATCGATGTCGGCGGTAATGTCGGATATTACTCGCTTTCCGTCGCGGCCCATCCGACTTTCAAAGGGACGATCCTTGCCTTCGAACCCCTCCCCAGACTTTGGGGTCTGTTCAACCGATCGATCCTGGAGAATGGCTTTGAAAATCGCCTGAGCGTCCGCCAGCTCGCCCTTGCCGATGCACCGGGAGAGCTACAGCTGAGTGATGCCGAGGATACGGTTAATGCCGGCGCGACGCGGCTGGTCATGAATACGGCCGATACCAAAGCCGGCCGCATGGCGAAGGTCGAGACATTGGATCATGTGATCGGCAGTCTGCGGCCTGATGTCATGAAAGTCGACATTGAGGGGGCGGAAGGCCTGTTCCTGAAGGGCGCGCGTGAAACCATATCGGCGCATAGACCCTCGCTGCTTATGGAGATCAATCGCGACGTGCTCGCCGTTCTCTCGAAAACGACGCCCGGCGCAATTCACCGTCAGCTTGCCGAATTCGGTTACGGCATCTGGACCAGCTCACAAAATCAGCTGACCAGGATCGAGACGTCGGACGAGCTCGATCGGAGTTTCCAGATCGGCACGGTCGCGAACATTCTTGCAGTTCATGAAGATCGCGCAGAAAGGGTCGGCGAGCGCCTTCAGCGCCTCGGATTGGCGCTAGCCTCATCCAAGTCCCAAAAGCATCGGCAGCAGGAGATCGCACTCTGAAAACAGCGGCAATTGATCTTGCGACTTCGACCTGAAATGCCCGCGCATCGCGACTTTACATGGAGACCGACAACATTTGCCGTCGATTTCGGCCGCAGTACTGCACCCCCGGATCGGGCCGCCGTCATGTCATTCGAACTTGATGTGATTGCGGGCCATATTCACCAGGAAAAGCCCGACGGCCGTGGTGAAGAGGCAGCATTTCGTGATGTAGCCGATATCGTAGAAAGTCTGCACGGTATCACCGAAGAAGCCGGCTCGGAAAAGTTCGAAGCAGTGGACGGTGGGAACGTAGAGGGCCAGTTTCTGCGGGCCGCTCGGCAGCCAGGCCACCATGAAGAACATGCCGCCGATCGGGAGTGTGAGATACTGGAACGGCGAAACAAATTTCTCCACGAACTCGAAGCGCTCGGAGCCGGCGGCAAAAATCAGCCCTACGGCGAAAGAGAACCATGCCATGAACAGCCAGCCCGCCAGAAGCGGGCCGAGGTCCTGATAAGGCGGTATGATATTCGCGAGACGAGCGACCGTGTAGACGATGATGAGCGCCGCCGTCGTACCCGCCACCTCCAGAAGCCCGCGCGCGATCAGCGCGTCGGCGAGACGGATCTGACGATGATACATCAAGGGCAGATTCTGACGCAGACACGAGACGGCATGGCCGCTTATGTGGCGCCAGAGCGTCAACGGCATGTAGCCGCTCAGGACGAAGGCCGCGATCGTCAATCCATGTGCTTCGTGACGCATCAAGGTCCACATGACCATGACGCCGGCAGTCAGAATCATCGGCTCCAGCGCAAGCCAGAGGAAACCAATGTTTTCCCGCCCATAGCGGATGAGCATTTCACGCATGATGAGTGCGCCGAGCACGCGCGCCTGGATCTTCAAGCCGGTTATAAACTGCGAACGGCCGCGAGCGTTCGTCGATACGTGATGCATGCGGAGGCCTCCTGTTCGCCATCCCATCTCCGTCGGATGGTGGAACAACGATACCGGCGAAGGCCGCTTGCTCAATCTTCATTGCGTCGGGCCTGGACAATTACCGCCCCCGGTGCACAGGCGCCGACAGATAACGGCAGGCAGTCATCAGTGGGAACGCAACCATGGCTCTGATAAATTCCGAAACGCAAAGCAAGAAGGTCGATGCACGGCAGCCTCGGTTGCCTTTCCGCGAGATGATTAAGCGATCGATCATCGGGCCGGCAAAAACGGGAAAGCACCTCAGGCGCTCAACGCGCCTGCGCGTCTACATGCTCGCGGTCGTCGGTCCTACCCTCGTCGTGAGCGCCTATTATGCCTTCATGGCCGCGCCGATCTACGTATCCGAAGCCTCTTTCGTCGTTCGTATGGCGGCTCCGCCATCATCGAACGTCTTCGGTTCGCTGCTGCAGAATAGCGGCATAACCCGCTCACAAGACGACACTTTCTCCGTGCAGGAATATATCCGCTCGCGCCAGGCACTGAAGGAGCTCACCGAGCAGCTTCCCGTGCGCACCATTTTCGGCAGCCGGCAGGCGGATTGGCTGACACGCTTTCCGCGGCCTTGGGAGAACAGCAGCGAGGAGGAGCTCTATAACTATTACTCGAATCGCGTCTCGGTCATCCACAACGATACGACAGGCATCACCGTGTTGCGCACGACAGCCTTCCACGCGCAGGATGCCGTAGATCTGAATATCGCGTTGCTTTCGCTCGGCGGCAAACTGCTCGACCGTTTGAACGACAGAGCCCGCGGCGATGCGGTTCGCTTTGCCGACAATGAGGTACAGGAAGCGCAGCAGCGGGTCATAGATGCGCAGAAAAACATTACGAATTTCAGAAACAAGGAACTGATGATCGATCCCAATGCCAGTTCCCTGTCGATGGTCGACCTCATCACCAACCTGACTGCCGAGCTGGCCAACACGCGCGCTCGCCTTGCCGAGACGCGCAAGACCGCGCCCGACAGCAACGCTATCCCCTTCCTGACCAGCCAGATCGCGGCGCTGGAACAACAGATCGAAAACGAGCGCGCCAAGATGGTCGGATCGGACAAATCCGTTGCGCCCAGGATTGCCGATTATGAAAGTCTTGTCCTGATGCGCGAATTCGCCAACAAGGCGCTCGTCGCCGCCCTTGATTCGCTGGAAGCAGCCAGGGCCGATGCCCGCCGGCAGCAGCTTTATCTTGAGATCGTCGTACCATCGCACCTGCCTGACGAGGCGGAGATGCCTTATGCGCTCAAGAACATCGCCGTGGTTTTCCTGTCATTGAGCCTCGCCTACCTTCTGGGCTGGCTCATGCTGACCGCCGTCAGGGATCACGAAAGTGGTTGATCCAGGCTTTAGTGCAGTATCGGCCGGCAATGGCAACCCGTTATCAATCGGCGTGCCAGAAGCAGGTATAGATTTCCGACATGCAGGCGCGGATCTCCTGCCCGGCGGTCGAGTCCGCGGTAATATGGCCATAGAGGCTGAACTCCGCATCGCGTGCGCGGATGTAATATCGCAGGGCCGCCTCCATATCCCGCATGGCCTTATAGAGATGTCCGGTCTGGATCTCGACATCGATGACCGCCGCTGCATCGAGATTTTGCGCATATTCGCGATAGACCTCATAAAGCTTCAATGCCTCGTCGAAATCGCCGGCCTCCTTAGTCACGTTCGCATAGACGGCAATCAGGTCGATTTCTCCGTCCGTAATCACCAGGTCGCGCAATTTCGCCTGCGCTTGCCCCCAGCGTCTCGACTGAACCAATTCCATGGCATTCTGACGCTTGCGCTCGATATCGACACGCGAAAGCCGTAAACGCGCCGTTTCGAGATGGCCGGTTATTTCAGCGTCGTCCGGTGCGAGCTCATGGGCACGTTCGTACCATTGCAGCGCGGCCTCAGGCTCATGCATTCGATTGTAGAGGTGGCCAAGCTGCAGATGGATATCGATATCGTCCGGCTCCTCCTTCAGGAAGCGCCGGTATGCCTCCAGCGCCGCCTCGAAATCGCCATTCTCCTTGTGAGCATGGCCAAGCTGCACGAACAACGAAATCCGCGCGGGATACTGCTCCACTGCCTGCTGATAGTAAAAGGCTGCAGTCGCCCAATCACGACGGTCGCGCGCTGCGTCGGCCTCCGCAAGGGCATTGACAGGTGTACGGGCATCGGCTGTGCCGGCTCTGGTCTGTCCGACACGCAAAAGCGTCGATGCAAATCGCAGCTCCCTTCTCATGACACATGCCGCATCGAGATGTTTCGCGGGCGCAGCCAGCAGTCTTCGGGTGGCCGCTCATGAATGCGGATACGCAATTCTATGAAACGATGCTCTCTCTTGATAGTCACGCATACGCTTCCCGAGAACGAGCCGACCAGCGTCATGGCCTGCAGAAAATCGAGACCGGAATTGGCGACGACCTCGATATCGAGCTTGGCCTCCTTCGGTTGGATAAGCTCAAGATCCAGCAGCCAGTCGCCTTCCTTGAAACTACGTTTGGGGCCTGTCAGCAGCCAGCCCGGCTGGACGCTCCAGTTGCTGTCGTTGATCTGCGGCGGCTGCCGCAGGAGGTCGGAGCCGATCATCCAGCCGGCATTGTCGACCTCCCGTACGAAGATGATCGTCGCCTGCCCCTCTGAATCGACCAGAAATCCGGAGGGGGTAATGCTCGCACGGGAGGAATCGCCGACATCCCGCGGCTCGCTGTCGCTATCGGGCAGCAACGTATCCCAGTAGGCCGTCTGGCCTTCCCGACGCGCAATGGCGACGATCCGCTTCACGACGGTGGCGCGGGTGACGACGCCGCGCCGGAGATCGAACTCCAGTCCAAGTCGCTCGGCGGACGTCGGATCCCTTCCGCAGATGCGTGAGAAAGCATAGCGTAGAAAGGCCGCGTCGTCCTCTCGTGCAAAACGCACGAAGTTCTCCACCATGGCGAACTGATCCGGTTCCCTCCGAAGTGCCTGCATCAGGGAGGGACCGCTGAGCGCTGACGGAATGGGGCGGCGAGCCTTCAACGCGTCGACGATGCGCAGCCGATTGGTACCGCCGCGAATGGCATTTGCAAGCGAGAGACGGTCATCCGATGTGAGGTCAGATTCCGTCAGATCCAATGCCTTTGCCCAGGCATCGACGAAGGATTCCGCAGGCAGGGAGAACACGTCTTTCGGCAGAATACTCAAGGGCTGTCTATGCAACTCGGCGATGGTCAATATTGCCCCCCAACATCTTTTCGATGGCTGTGACATGCCGCGCGGCGGTGCGCGGATAGGAATACCAATGGGCTGCCTGGCTGCGATCGCGATCCAGCATCGACAGCAACGCGGGATTTTGCGCGAGGCTCAGCAATGCCTCCGCTATGCACTCTATCTCGGTGTTTTTGACGACATGGCTGATCGGCCACAGGTCCCGCAGGACCGGCGAGCGGGAGCACAGCAGGGGGCGATTGACGCTCATTGCGATGCGCGCCGCCCCGGTCGCCGTCTCGGTCGAATGACCATACAGGAACGAAAGCAGGTCGCACGTCATCAATTCACGACGCAATTCTCCTTCCGGAATGAAATCGAAACGCGCCGTGACCTTCTCGGATATTCCAAGATACTCGATCAGGTTTTCGATCACGGCGCGCGTTGCCCGGGATTCGTCGTTCGCAACCATGCAGTTGAACAGTTTCAGATGCAGTCGAGGCTCGTAGTTCAATGCCTCCGCGAAGGCCAATACGAGACGGTCGATGTTCTTGTGCGGCATCAGGAACCCGAAGGAACCGATCGTAAAACGCGACAGGTCTGGTCCTGGCGCATCTTCCGGCTCAGAAAGAACGCCATGCGGCAAGACGATCGGGTTCAAATGCCCTGAAGCCGAAAGCGCTGCCGCATCTTCCGCCGAATGCACGAAGACCATGTCGAATGCGCGGGTCCAGTCGAGCGTGCCGCCTCGCAAGGCCTCCTTTACGCTGTGCATGGTCAGCACGCGCAGTCGATGAGCCGTGGCGGAGATCGGCTGGATCAACAGCTCCATGTCCGCCGTCGAAAAATGTCCCGGATGATGCTGCATCCATAAGACATCGCCTCGCCCCTGCTCCAATCGCCCCGCCAGGCGCTTGAGCGAAGCGAGGTCATAGCCCCATAGCCTCGATATGCTGCGGGGAATGTTATCGACGATGTTCGAAGGCGTTTCCGGCAAGGCATCGTCCATGATCCGCCGTGCAAAGACGTGGTCAAGCCTGCCCGCGAAGGCCGGTGTGGCGTACAGATGCTGAGAATAGGTAGCGATGCCGCATTGTTGCTGCCAGGAGGAAATGAGATCCATCGTCCAGTCACGCCGCGCTTCGGCAGCGGTAGGGGCGGGTTTGGCAAGGGCAGCCAGCGTGCGGACGGCAACTGACCTCCAGCTGAAATGTGTCTTCAGAAGGGCCTTTGCTTTCTCCGCTCGGCTGGTGGCTTCAGCGGGACGATCAAGCACCGCGCGCATCTGCGAGCCCAGGTGTTCCACCGATGGTTCTGCCCATAGGCTGTGGGAGCCCGCTACATGAGCCTGGGATGCGGACATGTGGCAATCGACCAGCCAGGCCGTATCGGGGCGGCAGAAATCGAGCTGGCCGCTATAGTTCGTGGTCACGACTGGAACGTCGAGCAGCATGGCTTCGGCCAAAGGCAGGCCAAAACCCTCTCCCCTGCTGGGTGCTACCAGCATCGCGGCGGAACGATAAAGCGCGCTCAGCTGGCTGGCATCATAGTGCTGTTCGATGATGTTTATGGGCGGCGCGTCGGCAAGTCTGTTGCGTTTTTCCGCAAGGATCGATGCCAGTACGTTGTTTGGGTTCGGAAACGTCTTGATCACCAGTTCGACCGGTTCATCCGCGCGGAAAGTGCTCAGGAATGCCTCGATCAGGACATCGACACCTTTGCGTGGAAAACAGGAAGAGACATGCAGGATGCGCCGACGTCCGTTTTCCGGCGGCGGCGAAACATCATTCATGGTGTCGGACAAATGATCGCAGCCGGTGCCAATTACCTCAACCGGTATGGTAATTCCGGATCGCTCGAAGCTGTCGTGAATGAAATTCGAGATTACCGTCACGAGGTTAAGATCGCGATTGAAGCGATCCACCAGATATTGAGGGAATTCAAGCTCTTCCCAGGCAAAGGCGATATAGGCGTTCTGCCGCCCGACCATGTCGTGGGTTGCCGGCGGCCAGGTATTTCGCAAATGAATGTCGAAGGTCTCTTTGAACGGATAGTCATCGCGCATGCGGCGCATGACGTCCGTGGCCGCTGAAAGGTTTGCGTCACCCTGCCAGTCTTCCTCGGCGGTGTGGCAGGTCAGATTGACGCCCAAATCTATGAGCGCCTGCGCGAGATGACGATTGACGATCGCCAGACTGTAGTCGCCCTTGAAAACGCCGTCATAGAAAACAGTCTTGCCGGCAAATCTCTCGATCAAAGACCGTTCGTCTATGCGCCCCGCGTCGAGCGGATAGGGCGAAACAGCATCGTCATGGTGCATCCATTACTCCCAGGCACTGGAGACAAACAAATGAGCGATATGGCAAACGGGCAAACTCGTGGACGCATCACTGATACGGATGACGAGAATGCCGGCTTGCGCTTATCGCCTGCTTCAGCTCCGGGCAGCCGTCGCCGTCCGGAGCTTGCTGCTCGGCTGTATGTCAGGATGCCTGAGCTTCTCGGACGAAATAGCCCATTTCCTCGGCCCGCTTTTCAAGAGACGCGCGCGCCTGTTCAAGCACCTTGCCCGCATAGACCGGAGGATAGCACCAGTCATTCCAGGTCCGCGTCGCCGCATCGGCAAGAGAGCCGAACCGCAATACGCCCGGCTCGAGGAAGGAAAGACGCCCACCAAGATCGAGATAGGTTTCGGTCTGTGCTCCCTCGGCAAGGACGATCGCATGCTGCTCCAACTCGATATGGAAATATTCGAATGGGGCCAGCGTCGCCTCCTGCGTGATCGTCGAGCCGTTGATGAGGAACTTGGCCGGGATCAGCGATTCTTCCAGGAACATGCAATGATCGGGAGAGACATAGAGATCGCGAGCGGGAATATTTTCCGCGATAGCGCCCGCCTGGATACGGATCGGGAGCGTGTCGCGGGGCTTGTCGATCGCCTTGGGATCAATCCGGCGACGGCCGACCCATTTGATCTCAGCCACACCCTTGTGAGTGACGACGAGATCGCCGACCCGCAGATCCTCGACCGGAATATTATCTTCCGGCGTCCGGATGAGTGTGCCGCGCAGAAAGCAGCTCGTAAACGTCAGCGTATCTGTGCTGGGGTCGTAGGTATAAGTGACGCCCGCCGGGATCGTATAGGAGCCGAGCGGGCTCAGGATACCCAACGCGCCGTAAAAGGTGACGGTATTGCCGGACTGCTGGACCGAGTTTGAACCCACGATTTCGATCCTGTCGCCGCTCTGAACGTTCGTGACATTCGGTGGCGTCGAAATGTTCAAATTGACGAGACCGGGATCGTATGAGAACAAGCCGGTGCCATTGGCATTGGCAAAGTCCACGGTGACGCCGTTCAGCAAACCGACGTTGAGCGCACTGGCTTCGACGTTAATGCTGGAGCCAGCGCCGATCGCATAAGTATAGGTCGAACCGGCTCCGATATTCGCAAGGCCGGCATTGAGCGTCACATTGGCACCGTTGATGGCTTCGATCGTTGTGTTCGAAAGCGCGCCAGTACCAACAAGACTGCTGATATTGACGTCCACGCCATCGACTATGACCGTGCCGTTGGAAACTAGGTTCAGTTGGAGCGTGTCGGACGAGTTACCGGCATTGCTGCTATTGATGGTGGTCGTGCCGCCATTGATTAGATTTACGTCAATCAAAGCCATGCTATTGTCCTCTCTCTTAGGCTAACATTTTGTCTTTCAAGGCAAAATGAGTGTCAGAACTTATAGTTCAAGCCGACACGGATGGCGTGAAAGTCGGGGCTGGCCTTGGTAGAGAGCGCGTCACCGCCCATGTTCTTGCTCCCGAAATCCACATACTGATACTCGAGTTTTGCCGTGATGTGGTCGGTGAAGGCGTGTTCGACACCTGCGCCAACGGTCCAGCCCGCCTTGGTTGCGTCGTCGTCGAAGCTGCCGACGCCGGCTAAAGAGCCCTTGTACTTGATGTGACCGTAGGCAAGACCGCCGGTGCCGTAGATCAGGGTATTGTCAAATGAGTAACCGATGCGGGGACGGACTGTGCCGTACCAGTCGATCTTCGATGAGGCGCTCGCTATATCGCTTCTGAAGGAATCACTGATGTCAGCGCCCTGGAAATCGGCTTCGAGGCCGATCACCCAGTTGGGATCGAACTGATAGTTGTAGCCGATCTGGCCACCGCCGAGGAAACCCGATCCCTCGATCTTGCCAAACCTGCCGAGATAACTCCCGAACGAGTGGAAACCAACATTGTCATTGCCGCCAAAACCACCGCCCGCATTCAAACCGACATAGAAGCCTGTCCATGAAAATACCGGTGCCGTCTCGGCGGGAGCCTCTGGCGGTGTCGAGACGGCAAGATCGGCCGCATAGCCCGCACTTGCCGCAACCATCGTCAGAAGGAAAGCGGTAGATCCCAAAAACTTGCGCATTCGAAAATTCTCCTCGAAGGAATTCACGAGATTCAACATGTAACTGGTGAAAGTCCACGTCGACGCCATAATATAGGCGTGTTTATAGCTGTAAATACGCCATCACTAATATATATTTTCGGAATACATACTTAATTTGTACAGAATTGTCGTAATATGTATTGAAGTATGACTTCATATTTACTTGTGAGTCGCGATGGATTCCTTTGTTGCCATAGACCGCAACGGAAGGGGTCGATTTTACACCGCGTCGTTCCAGCATCCTGGAATCAGGATGCAGCAGTTCGCAACACCCCTTCTCGATCAGAGAAAGCCGATTGTTTGTGAGCACTTAGTGGTGACGCAATCCGATACGCGCTGTCGCTTTCGATATGGACAGACGCCGGACTGATCTGCAGCTTTTTGCTGCTACTGCAGACATCGATCCGCTGCAGTGGGAGGCTCGACGGGGCGGACCCTTGAAGGTACGTCGAGCCTCCCCAACGGCCATCCACCCTATTCGTCATCTTCACTGAGGATCGATCAAAGATCGCTTCGAGCAATCCTGGCGCGAACATAAGGCCGTATCATGCGCCATCGACCGGCCGCTGTGACGTTGCGAAACAAACAAGCAGCCAGGGTTAGGTTATTGCTCACTCTAATGTCGGCTTTCCAAAGTCAGGCGCAATCAGACTTCTCACGTCGTTTCGCGTATGGACGATATGCCAGTAGCAGGCGACATCTTTGCAACTATCGCAACCGCCAAATTGCGATGGTCGGGAGGTTCGGTCGTCTGCAACATGCATCGGCCGGACCTCCTCGTATCCCTATGGCCAATTCCCGTTCGGCCGCCTTTTGAAGAGAACCGCCAAGACGGGCCAATGGGCAGTCGGCATCGCTGAAAAACGGCTGGCCGCTCTTCATTCAGAGTTCACGAGGATGCCAGCCGCCTTGGCGGCCGCGATGAATGCAGATCGAACCTGCTGCGGCGACGCCCTGCCCGCGATGCCGTCTATGCAGATGTGAAGCGCGTCTTCGAATGCCTCTCCATAGCGCACCGGCCATTGTGTCGTCAGGCACTCCACCGCACGCGTGACGGAATCGACAATCTGAACTTCGCCATCGTCGTCGAGGCTGATTTCGATCGGCTCGAACGCAAGATTTCGGAGATTGCCGGAATTTTCGCCGGAGAAATCCTGCCGATCCTGAACGGCAGTTCGTTCGATCCCTGCGTATCTTCTTTTCATGACCAGCTTGCTCAACAACGTCATGTCGCGAGCGATATCATCTGCCTTTGGCGCAGGGCTAGGAGTTCTAGAGGGATTCGAACGAACAAACCGTCCGCCGACATCAGGGCCGGCGCCAAAATTCTTACCATTCCGCCCCATGCCAACTTGCCCTATTTAGCGTCCTCAACCCCAGCCCATCACAGGCCTATGCCGCGATACGTTGCATCGATAAAAGTATTACTATTAGAAATCAACAATTTAACGTGACCAAAGTAGAGCCCCAAAACGAGTTTGACCAGTATCGCTACAACAAAAACCGTGAATATCAGCTATGGAAACGTTCCCTGCTTGCTTTATAGTGTATAATTATGGAAATTTCGCCTAAAGGCTCCATGAACGGATTTCCTTGTGAGCTAAGCTACATGTCCCCGAGCTACATTTCTCAGAGCTACATGGCAGCGGACATGTTCTGATGGCTACTAACCACGCACGGCCAACCGCCTTCATCGGAGCCCGGTAAAAAACATATGCGCTTCGCGGATCTGCGAATTCGACCGGAAAGGCTTTCACGCCAATCCGGATCGCAGAACGAAGGTGGGAAGGAATACGAGAAAATGAACATCGCCCTGCGCTATGTCGTGCGCGGCCATATTGCAAGCGAGCTAGAGGCCGGTGTTCTGCGATTTTCCGCGAGAGAAATGAAGGGGCGCACCGAAGTGCGCCGCTTGTTCAGACGACGAAAAAAGTCGATGGCGGAACCTGCAATGCGGTGGCAATGCGGCGAAGTTTCGCCGAATCCGCTTCTGCACCAGCCTCGATTTCAATGATTTCCTCACTGGTGAGACCACAGGTTTCAGACAGATCGTCAACCGTATAACCGATGGCTTCACGCGCCTGCCGTACGGCAGCTGCGATTTCCCCATGGGGAACGGTAGAAACCTTTGAACTATCGATATTATTCGGAGTAATGGACATGAAATTTCTCCTTCCAAAGTCCGCCGGCCAGCTCGTTGCCGGGTGAAGGCAGCTATTGCAGCCATGAGGCATATCGACCTAAACAGACACGGCCGAACGCTGGGTCAATATAGGCATCAATGCGGCAAGGGCAAGCATGGAAGCGCATAGCTGCCCGTCGTCTGGCTCTCGGCTCATGTCATATTTTAATATTAGGTGATACCGCTGCACGTTACGGTCACAAATAGCCGAGTGCTTCTGGAGACCTAGTTTGCGATCGTTCACAGCCACGAAATCCGATGGGCCAGCACCATCCATGGCCACGAAGGCTACTTTTTGCTTCTTGCCTTGCGTATCTTCCGTTCGGCCGCAAGCAGGAGACCCTTGAGCTCCGGCTCGCGCACGCGATTGGCCGCTTCGGTGAAAGAAACCCATTCGACGCGGCGCTGGCCTCGCTCCGGGAAGTCCTGCAGCACCTGATCGACCTCAAGCAGATGCAGCTCGACGATGCAGGGAACGCGATTGCCGTCGGCAAGCTGCTTCAGATAGGTGAAGTAGCCGAAAGGCTTCTTCTTCACTTTTCCGCGCACGCCGGCCTCCTCATAAGCCTCGATGGCTGCGACCTCATGGGGTTTCTTGCCCTTGATCGGCCAACCCTTCGGAATGACCCAGCGCCCGCTTTCCCGGCTGGTGACGACGAGCATCACGGCATCGTCGCATTCGACTTCTTTCCTATAGCAGATCGCAGCATATTGTTCGTGGACGCGGCCATGAAGCAGCGCATCCGCATGGGAAGCAAGTTCTGACAGGAAACTCTCCGAACGCCTCAAGGCCTTATGCTGCGCTGATATTGAAGACGCCATGCGCAGCTACCCGCGGCAAGGCCGATAGAGGCAAATCCGCCCCAAAACCGGCAAGTGTGCGCTCATAAAATCCGTCTCCGACACGCTGCCTCCTGTCCTGCGGCTCCGTCGAATTACACAACTGTCAGTATGATGCTGTGAGCCGTTGCAGTGACAGTTTTATGAAGCCTGCTGTTGATGAGGACAGTTGCACGGCTTGTTGCGGTCGATACACGAAACTGTGACCGGCCGGCTGCCGGAGCTGAAACGGCCCCCGAAGGGGCCGTTCCATCCTTGGGAGGATGATGCGAAGCCTACTCGGCCGCCTGCAAGGCAGGCACCTCGATTTCCTCGCTCAATTGCCCCGCCATGGCGGCCGCAAACTTGGTCTGGTCGAGCTCGTTTTCCCAGCGGGCTACGACGATCGTGGCAACTGCATTGCCGACGAAGTTCGTCAGGGCGCGGCATTCCGACATGAAACGGTCGATCCCGAGGATCAGCGCCATGCCGGCGATCGGAACCGAAGGCACGACCGCAAGCGTGGCGGCAAGCGTGATAAAGCCCGCACCAGTGATGCCGGCGGCCCCCTTGGAGCTCAGCATGGCCACCAGCAGCAGCAGCACCTGATCCCCGAGCGACAGCGGCGTATCGGTTGCCTGGGCGATGAACAGCGCCGCCAGTGTCATATAGATATTGGTGCCGTCGAGGTTGAAGGAATAGCCCGTCGGGATGACAAGGCCGACGACGGAACGCTTGCAGCCTGCACGCTCCATCTTGTTCATCAGGCCCGGCAGTGCGGCTTCAGACGATGAGGTGCCAAGCACCAGCAACAGCTCTTCCTTGATATAGCGGATCAGCGCAAGGATCGAAAATCCGTTATAGCGCGCGACGGCGCCGAGCACGACGAGCACGAACAGCAGCGACGTGGCGTAAAAGGTACCGATCAGGAAGGCCAGATTGGCGATGGTGCCGATGCCGTACTTGCCGATGGTGAAGGCCATGGCGCCGAAGGCGCCGATCGGCGCGAACTTCATCAGAAGCGCGACCATGCGGAAGATCGGGGTGGTCAGTGCCTGCAGGAAGTCAGTCACCGGGCGGCCACGTTCGCCGGCGGCGCCGAGCGCAATGCCGAAGACCACCGAGAAGAACAGCACCTGGAGAATATCGCCCTTGGCGAAAGCGCCGACGATCGTGTCCGGGATGATGTTCATCAGGAAGCCGACAACCGACGCGTCATGGGCTTGTGCTGCATAGTTGTTGACGGCCTTCGTATCCAGCGTCGCCGGATTGATGTGCATGCCGGCGCCCGGCTGCACGACGTTGGCAACGATAAGACCGACGATCAGCGCCAGGGTCGAGAAGGTCAGGAAGTAGATGAACGACTTGCCGACGACGCGGCCGAACTTCTTCAAGTCCGACATGCCGGCGATGCCGGTCGTAACCGTCAGGAAGATGACGGGCGCAATGACCATGCGCACCAGTTTGATGAAGGCATCGCCGAGCGGCTGCAACGATGTGCCGAGCTGCGGATAATAATGGCCAAGCAGGATACCGGCGGCAATGGCGGTCAGAACCTGCACGTAGAGATGCCGGTAAAAGGGAAGTTTGCCGCGCGTTTCGGCGGCAGCGATGGGAGCAATCATGATATCCTCCTTTAAGCCCAACCGATCTCTCGGCCCTCCGGGCGACGACTAGAATTCAACAGCCTCCGACTGTTCCGTTCGCCGTTGCAACGGGCATGCCAATTGAGGGACATGGCATCAACTATTTGATTTCATATGATTTAAATTTCTCGAGCGCGAGCATATCTTAAAACATGTGCGGCAATCCGCACATGTTGAATTGCGGTCAGCGCGAAAACATGCACAATATGGCGATGCTACAACGCGCCGCCACAGATCGACTTTTGACGCCAGAGCAACTGAGCCGGCGCTCCCGTCGCGTTTGGCTCGCCTTCGCATTCCTGTGCGCCGCTATCATTGGAGTCGCCCTTTATGGTGCAAGCTTCTACGGCCGTGTCTCCGCGATCGAGGCACTGCAGAGGCAGGCACATACGGACGCCAATCTCAAGGTCGCACTTTTGCGGGCGGTCCTCGAGCGTCCCCGCGCCTTGCCGCTCTTGCTGGCGGATGATCAGCAAGTGCGTGAGGCGCTCGCGGGACGGCGGATCGACGACATCGTTGCTCTGGACCGCAAACTGGAGAACCTCGTTTCCGGCACCAGCGCTTCGGTCCTCTACGTGATCGGCAAGGACGGCGTCACGATGGCCTCCAGCAACTGGCGGGAGCCCTTGAGCTTCGTTGGCAATGACTATTCCTTCCGCGACTACTTCAGCAAGGCTATGGAGGCGGGAACCGCCGAGCACTACGCGCTTGGTACGATCAGCAACCGCCCCGGCCTCTATATTTCGCGCCGCGTCGGCGATGCCGGTTCGGCACTGGGCGTTGTCGTGGTGAAAATGGAATTCGATCAGTTGGAGGCCGATTGGAGTGAGAGCGGCCGTCCCGCTTATGTGACCGACGAACGCGGCGTCATCCTCATCACCAGCCTGCCTTCATGGCGCTTCATGACGACGACGTCACTTGGCCGAGAAGAAGCGGCGGCCATTCGCAAAAGCTTGCAATTCGGCGCCGCTCCGCTCTCGCCGCTGCCGGTCAGCCGTCCGGAGGCCGTCGGCCCGGATGCGACCATCGTTCGCGCCGTCCTGCCCGGCAGCAGCGCCGCCGAATATTTGCGGCTGACGACCTCAATCCCTTCGACGCCCTGGCAGCTCGGCTATCTCATCCCGACCGATCAGGCCATTGCCTCTTCCATGCGCGAGACGCGCTTCCTGACTTTGACCGTCCTGCTGCCGATCCTTGCCTTCGCCGCCTTCCTGTTGCGGCGGCGCCATGTCTCCGTCATGCAGATCGCCGTCAGCAGGATCGCCCGCGAGGAGCTGGAGCGCCGCGTCCTGGAGCGTACCGAGGATCTCAGCCGTGCCCGCGATCGGCTGGAAGCGGAGATCGCCGACCACCGGGCGACGGAGGCCAAGCTGCAGGGGGTGCAGCAGGATCTCGTGCAGGCCAACCGTCTCGCCATTCTCGGTCAGGTCGCCGCCGGCGTCGCTCACGAGATCAACCAGCCCGTCGCGACGATCCGTGCTTATGCAGAGAATGCGCACATCTTCCTCGACAGGCAGCAGACGGAGCCGGTCAAGGACAATCTGTCTGCGATCGCGGCGCTGACCGAGCGCATCGGCACGATCACCGAAGAACTGAAGGCCTTTGGCCGCAAGGGAAGAACCGCGCCCGAGCCGGTTGACATCAGAAGTGCGATCGAAGGTGCCGTCGTCCTGCTGAGGAGCCGGTTTGCCGGCCGTCTCGACGCCCTGAAAATCGACCTGCCGCCGACAGGTCTCCTCGTCGTCGGTACGCGCATCCGACTGGAGCAGGTCCTGATCAACCTTTTCCAGAATGCATTGGAAGCTCTGGAAGGTCGGGAACAGGCCAAGGTCGAGGTCTCGGTACGTGAGACGTCAGACGATGTCGAGATCGTCGTCTCGGATAATGGGCCGGGCATTCCCGCCGCAATCCTCGATCAGCTGTTCACGCCTTTCAATACATCCAAGGAAAAGGGCCTCGGTCTCGGCCTCGTCATCTCCAAGGATATCGTCGTCGATTATGGCGGCCGCATCGATGTCGAGAGCACCGGCATCGGTACCCGCTTCACTATCCATTTGTGCAAGGCCACAGCATGAACGAAAGCTCCCCCGTCTTCCTCATCGATGATGACAAGGATCTGTTGAAGGCGACAAAGCAGACCCTTGAACTTGCTGGCTTTATCGTCTCCGCCTTCCCTGCTGCGACCGAAGCGCTGAACGCTCTGGATGCCGGCTTTGCCGGTGTCGTCGTCTCCGATATCCGCATGCCGCAGATGGATGGCCAGCAGCTCTTCGCCCGCATCAAAGGGTTCGACCCGGATCTGCCTGTCATCCTGATGACGGGCCATGGCGATATACCGATGGCGGTTCAGGCGATCCAGGACGGCGCCTATGATTTCATCGCCAAGCCTTTCGCCACGGATCGATTGGTGCAGAGCGTGCGGCGCGCGGCCGAGAAGCGGCGGCTCGTTCTGGAGAACCGCGCTCTGCGGCAGGCGGCGGAGCAGGCCCAGGGCGATCTGCCGCTGATCGGCCAGACCCCGGCAATTGAGCGGCTGCGCCACACGTTGCGGCAGATCGCCGATACGGATGTCGATGTCCTGGTGACGGGAGAAACGGGTAGCGGCAAGGAAGTCGTGGCAAGCCTGCTGCATCGCTGGAGCCGCCGCGCCAAGGGCAATTTCGTTGCGCTGAATTGCGGCGCCCTGCCCGAAACAGTGATAGAGAGCGAACTCTTCGGCCACGAACCGGGCGCCTTCACCGGTGCGCAGAAGAAGCGCATCGGGCGCATCGAGCATTCGAGCGCGGGAACATTGTTTCTCGATGAAATCGAAAGCATGCCGCCGGCGATCCAGGTGCAGATGCTGCGCGTGCTGGAAATGCGCGAGGTGACGCCGCTCGGGACGAACGAAATCCGCCCCGTCGATCTTCGCGTCGTGGCGGCAGCAAAGGTCGATCTCAGCGATCCAGGCCAGCGCGGCGATTTTCGCGAAGACCTTTACTATCGTCTCAACGTCGTCACGCTTTCGATCCCGCCGCTGCGGGAGCGGCGCGACGACATCCCCCTGCTTTTCGGTTATTTCGCCGAACGTGCCGCCAGCCGCTTCAAGCGCGATGTGCCGGCTGTTACGGCCACCGTGCGCCGCCATCTGCAGCAGCACGATTGGCCGGGCAATGTTCGCGAACTCTCGCATTTTGCCGAACGCTTCGTGCTTGGATTGGAGGCGAGCGTCCTGCCGAAATCCGGCGACGCGCCGACGGTCGAGGCAGGGCTTTCATTGCCCGTCCGCGTCGAGCGCTATGAGGCAGAGCTCATCCGCGAGAGCCTGCAGCAAAACAATGGCGACGTCAGGAAGACGATAGAGGCGCTGGGTATTCCGCGGAAGACTTTCTATGACAAGCTTCAGCGCCACGGGATCGTGAGGGGCGATTTCGCCGGCCTGGACGGTGACGACCGCAGAAGCTGACGGACCAAGGAGATGTCGGGACCACACCTAGGCGCTTGCAAGCCTCAAGTCCGGCATGGAAGCATGCCGTGCCGCAATCTGCGCCGTCCGGTCAAGCGCCAGCATGGCCTGATCGATAACGTCTGCAAGTGCGTCTGCGCTCTTGGCAGCCTGCACGACCAAGGGCGCGCTCAGGCAAATTCGAAGGGCGCTGGCCGGCATCTCGCCGAAAACGGCGCAGCCTACAGGCTGGCCGATATGCACGGCCGCGAACCCATCTTCCTCAATGACCAGTTCCTTGTAGACCGCCGCGGTCTCTACCGCGTTCAAGACACCTGCATTGCCAGCGTCGCGCAGGTAGAACGAAAAGATCGAAGGGATTTCATCCCAACGGCGCACCGATGGAACGCTCCACAGGCAGCGCCGATCAATGGCACGGCTGTCCAGCAACGCAAAGGCAGGATCGTTGGCAAGCCTGGCTGTCACGGCTTCGGCGAAGGCGGAGAGAACGACTGTGAGCTGCTCCTCCGGAAGAACGACGAAGGATTGCAGCTCGAACAAGGCCGCCTTCCAGCGCAGAAGCAGGCCGAAATTGGCGCGTTCGGGCAAGATTTCACGCGCCGCCCAACCCTGTGGCCATTCGGCCCTGCCGCAATAGTCGGCCAGAGCCGCCGGCAGGGGGCGGTGCTTAAAGCGTTCCGACATCTGCGGCGGGCACAGAAGAGCGCCGCTGAAAATCGGTCCGGCAAGGAACTTCGATCCTGTCAGGGCCACCATGAAGCCATGCGCGAGGTAGGCGCGAATCGTTGCCGCCGAAAGGCGGAACTGGCAGCCATCGATCATGATGTCGAGCACGTCGCCGAAACGTGCCTTGAGGCGCAGCACGCTTTCCAGGCTCGGCGCGAGAAGGCTGGTTTTCGACACATCGGTCACGACGAGCAGGCATCTCAAGCCTGCGGCGCGGCCGAGCTCGATCAGGCCACGCAATTCTTCCTCGACTTCGCTATCGGCACGAAGGGAGCCATCCTTGGTGCGGACGGCGATGGTCGCATTGCGCGTCGCATCCCCGGGCCGCAGTTCCTCGCCCTTGGCAACAGCCCTGTCGCTGCTGACGCGGGCCATGAAGTGGCGGCCGGCCGAGGCAGTCATGACGCCGCTGCCGGTCTCGCTGCCCATCAGCGTGATGGTCATCAAGGCGCGATCATCCTCACGCGCCAGAAGCGATGCAGCAAAGAGATGGATGTCCGTGCCCGACGTTGCGAGGATAACGTCGACATGCGGCTGTCCGGCGACCTGATTGAGACCGAGCAGCCGCAGGAGGTCCTGACGTACTCGTCCAATTTCACGCTCATAGATGGTTGCGGCCGATCCGTTTTCCATTTCGCGGACCAGATCGGCGTAGTAGCTTTCGACTTCGGCAAAGGCAGCGGCGGAGATGGTCGATGCGGTGGAAGAGCCGAAAGCAAGGTCGCTCGGACGAGGTGCCGGGCCGTAACCATACATATTGAGGCCGGTGACGATATCGCAATCCAGTCGCTCGTCACCGCCAGAAACCAGGCACTTTAAAAGCGCCTCTCTTTTCTCGCTCGATTGCTGCGACGACGCGCCTGCGATGACATTGTTGTCCAGGGCATTATCATCAGCAACTTGCTGCATGGAGAAGCATTCCTTTTGCGTCATCGGTAAAACGCATTGCAGGAGCGCCTTGCGTTTTCTGCCGGGCGATAAAGCCTCGGCAGCAGGACATTAGACCCGACAAGATGGAGCGAGGCTGACGTGGCCGCGTGACGAAGATCGCTGGCAAAGCCAATAAAAAACCCGCGATCCGGAGACCGCGGGTTCGAAGAAATAACGCGCAAAACTGCCTGTCAGCTTGCGGCTTCGATCTTATCCTGCGTCTTGGTCTCGAAGTCACTGGCATCGTGGCGCTCACGCAGCTGCTCGGACGGATCGCCAGACATGCGATTGACCATGCGGCCGCGCTTGACGGTAGGACGCGAGTAGACCTGTTCGGCCCAGCGCTGAACATTCTTGTAATCCTGCACCTGCAGGAACTCGGCCGCGCCATACTGCCAGCCTTTGACCAAACCGCCGTACCACGGCCAGATGGCGATATCGGCGATCGTATAGTCGCTGCCGGCGATATATTCGCTTTCGGCAAGACGACGGTCGAGCACGTCGAGCTGGCGCTTCACTTCCATGGCGAAGCGATCGATCGCATATTCGATCTTTGTCGGGGCATAGGCGTAAAAGTGACCGAAGCCGCCGCCGAGATAGGGCGCGCTACCCATCTGCCAGAATAGCCAGGAGAGGCATTCGGCGCGAGCCGGCTGCTCGCTCGGCAGGAAGGCGCCGAATTTCTCGGCGAGATACACCAGGATCGAGCCGGATTCGAAAACGCGGACAGGCTTCGGGCCACTGCGGTCGAGCAAGGCCGGAATCTTGGAATTCGGGTTGACGTCGACGAAACCGCTGCCGAACTGGTCGCCCTCGCCGATCTTGATCAGCCAGGCATCATATTCCGCGCCGCTATGACCGAGTGCCAGCAGCTCTTCGAGCAGGATGGTGACCTTCACGCCATTCGGCGTACCAAGCGAATAGAGCTGGAGAGGATGACGTCCAACAGGCAGTTCCTTTTCGTGGGTCGGTCCCGCGATCGGGCGATTGATATTAGCGAACTGGCCGCCATTGGCCTTGTTCCAGGTCCAGATCTTCGGCGGCGTGTATTCGGCAGAACCGGTCATGGGCATCCTCCTGTTTCGGGGAATCACGTTGGGGGTTGGTCTTCGATGTAGCGCGCTACAGGTGTCGCACATAGTGGCGACTGTTCATTTTTGCGAGAGGTGGTCTTCGGTTTTCAAAACAAGCAGCGATCGGAGGTGGCGCAACGGCAATGACCGCGTCCGACGCGCGATGGGGCCGGTGACGATGAAGCGGAAATCGGTTGAATGCGGCCTGAAACGAAAAAGCCTGCCGCGGGAGGAGGAGCGGCAGGCTTTCTACAAGAACCGAACAGCGGACGGGAGGAGGAATGCCGCTGTTCCCGCAGTCGTCCCTGGGAGGAGGAGAAGGACGTCTGCAAAAACGAAGGGATGCGGGAGGAGATGCATCGCTTCGATGAAAAGCATAATAGCCGATTCTTGCTCATAGGATAGGCATTTCTTTGCAGGGCAGTTATGCGCTATGCGAAAAGCGGCTGGCTTTGCAGATCTGCATGCGGCCCGGGAAAAGAGCCTGGACCGTCCCCTCCCCCGGCAAAACAAAAGCGCCTGCTCGGGAAGAACAGGCGCTGGCATAATGCAGCTTTATAAGGAGCCGTCGAGGCCGTTAGCGAGCGATCGCTGCGCGGGCCACATTGCGGATATCACCGCGATCGATACCCAGATCATGCAGTTCGCGCGTGGACATACGGCCCAGTTCGGCGACCGTCTGACGATACTTGCGCCAGTTATTGAAAGAGCGTGCTACGTTCATGATGATCCCCTTTCCTTGGGCTTTCGAAGCTGAGCGGCCGTGCTTGGCGCTCCCGTCGCTTCGATGAGAAATATATAGTCGAACCCCTCAATCTTTTGCAGAGCTAAGAGATCACTGCACCCATGCGCTAGCTGCATGTCTCGCCCGGAAATAAGGCGCTTCCAATTCGCGACCATCGCGGAGGCCTTTGTGATTTGCTGATGACATCGGCGTCTTTGTCTGCGAAAAGAAGGAGGATGAGAGACAGGGGCGTCCGCTTTCCGGCGGGCTGAGAAGAACCCTTCGAACCTGAACCAGATCATGCTGGCGGAGGGAGTCGCTCGGGACCTTGCAACGCTCAGCACGTCGTCCCTTCGCGTCTCGCCCGCCTGAAAGGGGCGATATGCAAGACCAAATCACAGCCGGCAACCTGCTCGCTGCCGTGCGGGCAAACCCACCGCTGGTGCAATGCATTACCAATTTTGTCGCCATGAATATTACGGCCAATGTGATGCTCGCCGCCGGTGCGTCGCCGGCGATGGTGCATGCCGAAGAGGAAGCGGGCGAGTTTGCCGCGATCTCCGGCGCGCTGACGATCAATATCGGCACGCTCTCGTCGGGCTGGCTTGCGGGCATGCTGAAGGCAGCGCAATCGGCCAACAATGCCGGCAAGCCCTGGGTTCTCGATCCCGTCGCCCATTATGCGACAGAGTTTCGTCGCAAGGCGGTAGCCCAACTGCTGGAGCTGCAGCCGAGGATCATTCGCGGCAATGCATCCGAGATCATCGCCCTTGCCGGCGGCACCAGCCGCGGTCAGGGCGTCGATAGCCGCGACGCCGTCGAGCAGGCGGAAGAGTCCGCCCGGCAGCTCGCGGTAAAGCACGATTGCGTGGTCGCCGTTACCGGCGTCACGGATTTCGTGACGGATGGGCGGAAGGCGAAGCGGATCGCCGGCGGTTCGCCATTCATGCCGCAGGTGACGGCCCTCGGCTGCTCGCTGACTTGCCTCGTCGGCGCCTTTGCCGCAGCAACGCCGGATGAGCCATTCGATGCGACCGCGGCAGCACTCACCGTCTTCGCCGTCGCCGGTGCGCAGGCAGGAGCGGCAGCCGATGGTCCCGGCTCTTTCTCCTGGCGCTTCCTCGACGCCCTCGCAGCGCTTACGCCGGAACTGCTGGATCGCGACGCAAGGATATCGGCAGCATGAAAGACTTCGATCTCTCACTCTACCTCGTCCTCGATCCCGTGCTGTGTGGTGACCTCGGCATGATCGAAACGACCCGTGCGGCCGTTGCCGGCGGTGCCACGATCGTACAGCTGCGCGACAAGCATGCTCCGACCGCAGCCGTGATCGAGACAGGCCGCGCTCTCAAAAAGATCCTGCAGGGAACCAATGCCCGGCTGATCGTCAACGACAATGTGGAAGCCGCCATCGCCATCGGCGCCGACGGTCTCCACATCGGACAGGAGGATATGAACGCCGCCAAAGCACGCCGCCGGATCGGGCCGGACATGATCCTCGGCCTCTCGGTGGAAACCGAGGTCCTCGCGACCCTCATAGACCCTGGTATCGTCGACTATGCCGGCATCGGTCCGGTCTTTGCCACACCGACCAAGCCCGATCACAAGCAACCGATCGGCTTCGACGGTCTTGCCCGCATCGTCGGGCTCTGCCCCGTTCCATCGGTTGCGATCGGCGGCCTCAAAGTGGAGCATACGCGAGAGGTTTTCTCGGTAGGCGCGGACGGCCTTGCGGTCGTCTCCGCCATCTGTGGCCAAGCGGACCCGCGAAAGGCGACGGCCCTCATCGCGAACGCCATCAAGGAGGCTCGCCAATGATCCGCAATGTCCTGTCCATCGCCGGCTCCGATCCCTCCGGCGGCGCCGGTATCCAGGCCGACCTGAAGGCCTTCTCCGCCCGCGGCGTTTATGGAATGGCGGCCCTAACCGCACTGACGGCGCAGAACACGCAAGGCGTCGTCGGTGTCCATCCGGTGCCACCCTCTTTCGTGGCGGATCAGATCAATGCGATCTTCGCCGATATCCGGGTCGATGCGATCAAGATCGGGATGATTGCCAACGCCGCGATTGCGGATGCGGTCGCGGACATTCTGGCGCGACATGGCGATGTGCCCGTCGTGCTCGATCCCGTGATGATCGCGAAAGGTGGCGCCGCCCTGCTTGCCGCCGATGCCGTCGACGTGCTGACCATGCGGCTGTTACCGCTTGCGACAGTCATAACGCCGAACCTGCCCGAGGCGGCAGCGCTGTTGCATGACGTGGAGGCCTCAAACCGCGAAGACATGGCACGTCAGGCGCTTGCTCTGGCAGCGTTTGGGCCTTCGGCCGTCCTCATCAAGGGCGGTCATCTTGCGGGTGACGAAAGTCCGGATGTGCTGGCGGGCGCCGGCGGCCTGACCTGGTTCGAAGCCGAGCGGCTGCCGACGAAGAATACGCATGGGACGGGTTGCACGCTTTCCAGCGCCATCGCCGCCGAGATCGCCAAGGGACTGCCGCTGCCGAAAGCCGTCGCCGCCGCCAAAGCCTATCTCGCCGCCGCGGTCGCCGCCTCGGGCCACCTTTCCGTCGGAAGCGGCCACGGACCTGTGCAGCATTTTCATGGGCTCTGGCACACAAACAAGGAGTAGAGAAATGAGCCTGTCACTCAAGGATCAGATCGTCATCGTTTCAGGTGCCGGGCGCGGTCTCGGCGCGGCCATAGCGACGGCCTTTGCTCGGGAGGGCGCAAAGGTTGCCATCAACTATCGTGCCAGCCGTGAGCGGGCAGAGGCGCTGGCGGCAGACCTTGGCGATCATGCGAAAGCGTTTCGGGCCGATATCCGCGATCCTGGAGATACGAAGCAGCTCGTTGCCGAGGTAACTGCGCATTTCGGCGCGCCGACAACAGTCGTCCATAACGCGCTCGCCGATTTCAGCTTCAATGGCGATGCGCGCTCGAAATTGCATGCCTTGAGCTGGGCGGAAATGGCGATACAGCTGGAAACCGCACTGCAAGGCGCTTTGAACCTGATACAGGCGGCGCAGCCGGCAATGGCAACGGCGGGCTTTGGCCGGATCGTCACGATCGGCACGAACCTCTTCCAGAATCCGGTCGTGCCTTATCACGATTATACCGCAGCCAAGGCGGCACTGCTGTCGCTGACCCGCACGGCTGCGTCCGAACTCGGCCCGCTCGGGATTACCGTCAACATGGTCTCCGGCGGCCTTCTGCGCACGACCGATGCCAGCAGTGCCACGCCGGAAGCCGTCTTCGACATCATCGCCGCCAATACACCGCTGCGTCGCGTCACCACACCCGAGGAAGCTGCCGATGCGGTGCTCTTCTTTGCCAGCCCCTGGGCGCGTGCCGTCACCGGACAAAATCTTATCGTCGATGGCGGTCTCGTTTTTGGATAACGGCCCGGAATGAAAAAGGCGCTACCATGGAGGCAGCGCCGATATTGAAGCTTTGCAGCCGACGGTTCGGACAGCTCAAGCCCATCCCATGGTCAGCACGCCGAAGAGAATGACGACGCCGAGCATGATACGGTAGATGACGAAAGGCCAGGTCGAGAAACGCTCCAGAAAGCGCATCAGTCCCCAGATGGCGACGAAGGACGATATGCTGCCCACAATGAGGCCGACGATCAGGATGGACCAGGCTTCCATCGGAATATGGGCCTTGTAGAGTTCGAACAGCTCCTTCAGGCCGGCAAGCGCGATGGCCGGTAAGCCGAGCAGGAACGAGAACCGTGCGGCTTCATCACGCTTCAGACCGAGGAAGAGTGCACCGGTCAGCGTCGAACCCGAGCGCGAGACGCCGGGAACCAGCGCACCGACCTGGGTGATGCCGACGAACAGGGCATCCATCAGCGTCATCTGCTCGATGCCCTTCCTATGACGGCTATAGAGTTCAGCGACCGCCAGAAGCAAGCCCATGACCAGGCAGGCGATGCCGATCACCCAAAGGCTGCGGAAAGATGTGCCGCAGGCATTCAACGACTTCGAAAGCAAGAGGCCCGCGATTGCGATCGGCACCGTTGCAATGACGATGGCGATCGCAAGCCGCATCGCGGGGGAGCGCCAATCCCTCTGCCTGATGGCATCGAGCGATCCGAAGGTGACGTAACGAACGTCGCTCCAGAAATAGGAGACGATGGCGGCAAGGGCCGCAAGCTGCATAGCGGCCGAAAAGGCCGAACCCGGATCCTGCCAGCCGAGCAAGGCCGGCACCAGGCGCATATGGGCAGTGGAGGAGACCGGCAGAAGCTCGGTCAATCCCTGCACGACACCCAGTATCGCGATCTTGGCATAGCCCAGGGCAACAAAGCCCGTGTCTACGCCTTGTGTACAAACATCAGCCACGTTTTGACATCCTCAGTTCTTCATGGGGCTTGGCACCGGAACGGTGCGATGAACTTGCTGTGGAACCGTTTTCCGACACGAAACCAGCGGCAATCTTGTAGGATGCCGTCAACTCCGCACTATGACAGGACGAGGATATAGCCGCGCAGGCTGAATGCTATCTGAAATTGCCGGTTTTGATTTCCGGGTTTAACGGATTTCTAGCCTTCCTCATCCGGCAGCGACTGCATGTGGCGGATGATGGCATAGAATGCGGCAAGGAGGATCAAGGCACCCACCGCGCGGTGGAGATCATGCAATATCGTGTGATGGTGCCTGACCATGAGGCAAGCCAGATTATAAAGAGTTATGGCGACCGCCGTCAGAATAGCGGCCAGAAAAAGCGGCATATTCCGGTGAATGAAATTGACCATCACGCACACCTCGTTTGCATGCGGCCAGATTTCACAAGGAATGGGGAGGAATTAGGACAATTACCCCTCGCCTGACAGCTGCCGAGGCGAAGATCACTTCGTATAGAGCGCGCGCGACCTTTCAAGATGCTTGAGCATCGCCTGCTCTGCTCCGTCGGCATCGTTCTCCGCCATGCGCGCGAGGATCTCCTCGTGCTCGACCAGCGTGAACTTTTCCTTGCCGGTCCAGATCAGCATGTCGGTATGATAGGCCTTCAGCCATGCCAGCATGGCCTCGCTCACAGCGGCGAAAATCGGATTGCCGGAAATCTGGGCAATGCGCGTGTGGAACTGCATGTCGGCCGAAATGAACTCCTCGGCATCCCCCAGGGAAGCGCGTTGACGTTCGATAATGTCGTAAAGATCGGCGATATCTTTTTCGGTTGCGCGCTGCGCCGCTTCGCGCGCCATGCCGCGCTCGAAGAAGATGCGCGCGCTCTTCAAATGTTCGAGCGAGTCGGACGATTGCGAGAGCATGATCTTGGCGGTCAGGTCGACTTGCCGGAAGATCGACTTCGCCGTGAGCTGGAGCACCTTGGCACGCTCGCCGTGCGAGATATTCACCAACCCCATATTGGCGAGCGCCTGCATGGCTTCGCGAATCGCCGGCCGGCCGACGCCGAAACGCTCCATAAGGACTCGTTCGGACGGCATCTCGTCGCCAGGTTTGAGTTCTCCCGATGTGATCAACCGTTCCAGCCGCTCGAATACCTCATCGGACAGCTTTCGACGTACAATTTGTTCAACAGGCTGACCCATGGACCCCCGCTTTCCCAAAACCTTTTCTCCCTTATGCATTTTCGATTGCCGCGGCGGAAGCCCATACGAAACATGTTGTCGACTGCCGGGCAAAAAAATCGTTGCAGAAGTTGGAATACTCATTATACCAGATCACCAGTTTGCGCCACGTGAAAATCGTCGGCGAGAGGAGCATTCAGTCGCTTATGACCATCACCGTTACCTACCGTATCGAAACGCCTGGCAGCATCGAAGCGATGGCCCGCAAGATCGCCAGCGATCAATCGACCGGCACTTTCGTCGCGGTCCCCGGCGAAACGGAAGAACTCAAGGCGCGCGTTGCCGCGCGCCTCAGCGCGATTCGCCCGCTTGCCGATGCGGAGCATCCGACCTGGCCGGAAGTCGCGGAAGGACATGGCCCGATCCGTCGGGCCGATGTCGATATCGCCTTCCCGCTGGATGCGATCGGCACCGATCTTGCGGCGCTGATGACGATCGCGATCGGCGGCGTCTTCTCGATCAAGGGCATGACCGGCATCCGCATCGTCGACATGAAGCTGCCGGAGGCCTTTCGCGATGCACATCCCGGGCCGCAATTCGGTGTTGCCGGCAGCTTGCGCCTGACCGGCGTCAGCGGCCGCCCGATCATCGGCACGATCGTCAAGCCCGCGCTCGGCCTTCGGCCAAAGGAAACGGCCGCGCTTGTCGGCGAGCTGATCGGCTCGGGCGTCGATTTCATCAAGGATGACGAGAAGCTCATGAGCCCGGCCTATTCGCCGCTGAAAGAGCGCGTCGAAGCCATCATGCCCCTTATCCTCGATCACGAGCAGAAGACGGGCAAGAAGGTCATGTATGCCTTCGGCATTTCGCATGCCGATCCCGACGAGATGATGCGCAACCACGATCTGGTGCTGAAGGCCGGCGGCAATTGCGCCGTCGTCAACATCAATTCCATCGGCTTCGGTGGCATGAGCTTCCTGCGCAAGCGCTCCGGGCTGGTGCTGCATGCGCATCGCAATGGCTGGGATGTGCTGACCCGCCATCCCGGTGCCGGCATGGATTTTAGGGTTTACCAGCAATTCTGGCGCCTGCTCGGCGTTGACCAGTTCCAGATCAACGGCATCAGGGTCAAATATTGGGAACCGGACGACAGCTTCGTCGAGTCCTTCAAGGCAATTCGCACGCCGCTTTTCGGCCCATCCGACTGTCCGCTCCCCGTTGCCGGCTCCGGTCAATGGGGCGGCCAGGCGCCGGAAACCTACCAGCGCACCGGCCGGACGACCGACCTTCTCTATCTCTGCGGCGGCGGCATCGTCAGCCATCCCTTCGGACCGGCGGCCGGCGTTCGCGCCATCCAGCAGGCCTGGCAGGCGGCGGTTTCGGACATACCGCTTGCCGACTATGCGAGGAATCATCCGGAGCTTGCCGCCTCGATCACAAAATTCAGTGACGGCAAGGACGCCTAACAGCAATGTCCAGTCTTCCAGCAATGTCCAACCTTCTCCTCAGCTATTATGGCGATGACTTCACCGGCTCCACCGACGTCATGGAGGCGCTTGCCTCGAACGGCGTGCCGACTGCTCTCTTCCTCGACATTCCGAGCGAAGCCATGCTGGAACGGTTCAGGGATTGCCGCGCCATCGGCATTGCCGGCACCAGCCGAAGCGAAACGCCGCAATGGATGGATGAGCATCTGACATCCGCATTCGAATGGTTGAAGGGCCTCGATGCCGCCATATGCCACTACAAGGTCTGCTCGACCTTCGATTCCAGCCCCGGGATCGGCAATATCGGTAAGGCGATCGAGATCGGCAAAGCGCTCTTTGCACAACCCGTCGTGCCCGTTGTGATCGGAGCGCCGCAGCTGAAACGCTACACCGCCTTCGGTCATCTTTTCGCGGCCTATCAGGGCCAGGTCTTCCGCATCGACCGGCACCCGGTCATGAGCCGGCATCCCGTTACGCCAATGGATGAGGCCGATCTCACCTTGCATCTGGGCAAGCAGACGCCCCTCCCCGTCAGCCTCGCGGACCTCGTCATGATGCGGGCAGCCGATGCCGACGTGCGGCTAGATGCGCTGACGAGAGGCAAGGATGGTATCCTGCTTCTCGATGTCGACAGCCCGGAAACCCAGGCTGCTGCAGGACATCAGCTGTGGCGCCTCGCAGGCAAGGGCAATGCTTTTGTCGCAGGCTCATCCGGTGTCGAATATGCCCTTCTCAATGCCTGGCGCAACGAAGGTTTGATCGGAGAGAAGCCGAAGTTTGCTCCTCCCGGCAAGGTCGACCGCCTCGCGGTCGTCTCCGGCAGCGTATCGCCGACGACCGAACGGCAAATCCGCCGCGCCACGGCCGATGGTTTTGACGGCATCGATCTCGATCCCTTGGCGCTTGTCGGCGAAAATGGCGAGCGTGCTCTGGACGCAGCCGTCGCCGCGGGCGTGGCCAGCCTCAAGGCCGGCCGCAGCGTCATTCTTCATACGGCGCTCGGCCCGTCCGCCGACCGTGGCGGCGATATCGACCGCATTCCCGGCGCCCGGCATCGTCTCGGCCAAGCTCTCGGCACGATCCTGCGACGTCTGATCGAACAGGAAAATCTCGGTCGCGCCGTCATTGCCGGCGGCGATACTTCGAGCCATGCCCTGAAGGAATTGCGCGTCGAGGCCCTGACGACACGTCTCCCATTACCGCAAACGCCAGGCTCGCCGCTTTGCACGGCCCATGGCAGCTATGCGCCCACCAACGGCCTGCAGATCGCACTGAAGGGCGGGCAGGTCGGCACCGACGATTACTTCGCGCAGATCCGCGACGGCCGAGCATCTTAGCTGTGCATTCTCGGCAAGGTCATTGGCATGCTCATTGACTCATCATACCACTTGCGATACCACACATTGAAAGTGAACGAGGTACCAACATGACTGCAATTGCTCTTTTCGGCGCCGGCGGCAAAATGGGCTACCGGCTCGCCAAGAACCTGAAAGGCTCGCGCTTCGATGTGCGCCATGTCGAGGTCAGCGATGCCGGCAAGGCCCGACTGAAGAATGACCTTTCCATCGATTGCGTCCCTGTCGACGCCGCGCTGGATGGCGCGGACGTCGTGATCCTTGCAGTACCGGATACCGCGATCGGCAAGGTTGCCGCCGGCATCGTCGACAAGCTGAAACCCGGCACGATGGTCGTCGCGCTCGACGCCGCCGCCCCCTTTGCAGGCCATCTGCCGCAGCGCGAAGACCTCACTTATTTCGTCACCCATCCCTGCCATCCGCCGATCTTCAACGACGAGACCGACATGCAGGCCAAGAAGGACCATTTCGGCGGCCTCTTTGCCAAGCAGCATATCGTTTCGGCGCTGATGCAGGGTCCGGAAAGTGCCTATTCTCTCGGCGAGGAAATCGCCAAGGTCATCTGGGCGCCCGTCATGCGCTCGCATCGCGTCACCGTCGAGCAGATGGCGATGCTGGAACCGGGTCTTTCGGAAACGGTTTGCGCCTCGCTGCTCGTCGTCATGCGCCAGGCCATGGATGAGTGCGTTGCCCGCGGCGTCCCGGCGGAAGCCGCCCGCGACTTCCTGCTGGGCCACATGAACGTGCTCGGCGCCGTCATCTTCAAGGAAGTCGACGGCGTGTTCTCCGATGCCTGCAACAAGGCGATCGAATTCGGCATTCCTGCCCTCATGCGCGACGACTGGAAGAAAGTTTTCGAGCCGCAGGAGATCGCAGAAAGCATCCGTCGCATCACCTGATCGACGTCCCCGGGAGGGCAATGCCCTCCCCTTGCTGCCCTGCCGGGAACAGGGCCTGTTTCATAACTGGGAGGAGACCATGAAACTGACACGCAGACTGACACTTGCAGCCTTTACCGCCGCACTGGCGCTGGGGACGGCGATGCCGGCTTTCGCGGCCGATCTGATCGCCATCATCACGCCGGCCTTCGACAATCCATTCTTCAAGGCAGAGGCCGTCGGCGCCGAGGCCAAGGCGAAGGAACTGGGCTACGAGACGCTCGTCATGACGCATGACGACGATGCCAACAAGCAATCGGAAGTCATCGACACGGCGATCGGGCGTGGCGCCAAAGCTATTATTCTCGACAATGCCGGCGCGGATGCGACGGTCGCTGCACTGAAGAAGGCCAAGGATGCGGGCATCCCCTCCTTCCTCATCGACCGCGAAATCAACGTGACCGGCATCGCGGTCGCCCAGATCGTTTCCAACAACTACCAGGGCGCCCAGCTCGGCGCGCAGGAGTTCGTCAAGCTGATGGGCGAGAAGGGCAATTATGCCGAACTCGTCGGCCGCGAAGCCGATACCAATGCCGGCATCCGCTCGCAGGGTTATCACGACGTCATCGACGACTATCCGGATCTGAAGCTGGTTGCCAAGCAGTCGGCGAACTGGAGCCAGACCGAGGCCTATGCCAAGATGGAAACCATCCTGCAGGCAAATCCTGATATCAAGGGCGTAATCTCGGGCAACGATACCATGGCGATGGGCGCGATTGCCGCTCTGCAGGCCGCCGGCCGCAAGGACGTGATCGTCGTCGGCTTCGACGGGTCGAACGATGTGCGCGACTCCATCAAGGCGGGCGGCATCAAGGCGACGGTCATGCAGCCAGCTTACGCCCAGGCCCAGAAGGCGGTCGAACAGGCCGACGCCTATATCAAGAACAAGACGGCACCGAAGGATGAGAAGCAATTGATGGATTGCGTCCTCATCAATGCCGACAATGCCGACAAGCTTGAGACCTTCGCGCTGAAGAACTGATGCCACTAGGTTGGAGAGCGCGGGAAACTCGCGCTCTCCCGATGTCTTTCCTGCGAGATCGAGGTGTATTGCATGTTGAGGACCAGAGGCGCGCTCGTGGCCCTTGTTTTGGCCGCGGCATTGCCCGGCTGCAAGATTATCAAGACGCCGACGCCCGAGGAGAAAGCCGCGGCGGCAGCAAAGAGTGCCTTCGATCCCGCGGCAAAGGTCGATGCCATCTGGCAATCTCAGGTGCTGCCGAGCATGGAGAAGCGCGCGGGCGACATCAAGACGGTGTTGCAGGCCATAGCCGCTAATCCGGACGATGCCGGCGCGAAATACGGAAATCCGCGAAAGCAGGCTTCATCACCCTGGACCTATGCCGTCAAATTGAGCGGCAAGATCGTCGCTGCCGATACCGCCTCCCGTGCGGGCACCCTCGACGTCGATGTGGATGGCGACGGCGAGGCGGATGCGAAGGTGCAGATCGGTCCGGCCATCCGAGGCACGGCGCTGCGCGACGCGCTGGATTTCCTGGACTTCAACGAATTCAGGAACCAGATCGAATGGGCTCAATTCGGCAAGGCCTTCAATGAGAAGGCAAACTCATCTTTTCTGGCAGCACTGCCTCGCAACGAGCTGATTGGAAAGACGATCACGGTGACCGGCGCGTTTCCACTGCCCCCATCCGGCCAGCTTCCCCTGATCACCCCTTCAGCCCTGACATTGGGGCAATGACCATGAGCGAAACGCCGAGCAACGACATCATCCTGCGCCTAGAGGACGTTTCCAAGGTCTATTCCGGCATCGTCGCCGTCAGGCACGCTAACCTCGAGCTGCACCGCGGCGCGGTCAATGTGCTTGTCGGCGAAAACGGCGCCGGAAAATCTACCTTGATGAAGATCATCGCCGGGGTCGAACGGCCGACCTTGGGCCGCATCCTGCTCGAAGGCGAGGAAGTCTCCTTCAGCAGCCCGGCCGACGCGCAGGCGCGCGGCATCGGCATGATCTTCCAGGAGCTCAATCTCTTTGCCAACATGACGGTGGCCGAAAACATCTTTACCACGCGTGAAATCACCCGCGGCATCTTCGGTATCGACCACAAGGCGCAGATCGCCAGGGCCAACGCGTTTCTGGATCGGCTCGATGCCGGCATAGGCGCCGAAACCATGGTGGAGGACCTTCCGATCGGGCAGCAGCAGCTCGTCGAGATCGCCAAGGCCATCTCGCTCGATGCCCGCATTCTGATCATGGATGAGCCGACATCGGCGCTATCTGCCGCGGAAGTCGATATTCTGTTCAAGGTCATTGCGGAGCTGAAGGCTCAAGGCGTCGCGATCGTCTACATCTCGCACCGGCTGGAAGAACTGATGCGCATCGGCGACTACATCACCGTGCTGCGTGACGGGCAGATCACCGGTCAGGCCATGGTTCGCGATATCGATACGAAATGGATCGTCCGCTCGATGATCGGATCGGACGCCAAGGACTTCGCCAGGGACGGAGGCCATGCGATCGGCAAGGAAGCCTTCCGTGCCGAGGAGATCAGCCTGCCGCGACGCACCGGCGGCCTTGCCGTCGATCATGTCTCGCTGTCGGTGCGCGCCGGCGAAATCCTCGGCATCTACGGCCTGATGGGTGCCGGGCGCAGCGAATTCTTCGAATGCGTGATGGGCCGGCATATGCATTCGACCGGGCGGATCTACATCGATGGGGTCGAGGTTCGCGCACGCGACACCACCAGGCGCATCCGGCACGGTCTGGCGCTGATCCCCGAGGATCGGCAGCGCGAAGGGCTGGTGCAGGTCCTGTCCATCGCCAGCAATTTGACGCTTGCGAGCCTCGGCCGCTTCGCCCGGCTGTTTTTCCATATCGATCCGGGTGCCGAAAAGACTGCCATCCGCGACATGATCCGCGATCTCTCGATCAAGGCGCCCAATCCGGATTTCGAGGTAACCTCCATGTCCGGCGGCAACCAGCAGAAGGTCGTCATCGGCAAGGCGCTGATGACCGACCCGAAGGTGCTTTTGATGGACGAGCCGAGCCGCGGCATCGATGTCGGCGCCAAGGCCGACGTCTTCCGCACCATGCGCAGGCTCGCCGGCAAGGGTCTCGCAATCTTGTTTTCAACCTCCGACCTTGAAGAGGTCATGGCACTTTCGGACCGCATCGCAGTGCTCAGCAACGGCAAGCTCGTGACCGTTCTCGACCGAAGCGAAGCGACGGAAGAGGCCATCATCGCGGCATCCGCCAAGGGACACGGACATACAGGGAAACTCGCGTCATGACCGCAGATACGTCTTCCAGCCTTGCGGCCGATCGCTCGAACGGCTCCGTTCTCCTGACGCTGATGAAGCTCAGGACCTTCATCGCGCTATTTGCCGTCGTCATCTTCTTTGCGATCTTCGCACCGAACTTCACCTCGACCGCCAACATCATCCTGATGTCCAAGCACGTCGCACTCAACGCCTTTCTCGCCATGGGCATGACCTTCGTGATCGTCACCGGCGGGATCGATCTATCGGTCGGCTCGATCGTCGGCCTTTGCGGCATGGTGGCAGGCGCCCTCATCCTGAATGGCGTCGAACTGCCGATCGGCTATACCGTCTACTTCAACATCTACGAGATCATCCTCATCACACTGGCCGTCGGCCTGGGGATTGGGCTGATCAACGGCCTGCTCATCACCAAGCTCAACGTCGCGCCCTTCATCGCCACGCTCGGAACGCTCTATATCGCCCGCGGCCTCGCACTCTTGTCGTCCGACGGGCAGACCTTCCCGAACCTGGTGGGCCGGCCGGAATACGATACCACGGGCTTCGACGTCTTCGGCGCTGGCCGTATGCTCGGCCTTCCCGTCTCCATCTGGATCCTGATCGTGTTGGCGCTACTCGCCGCCTACGTCGCCCGCTCGACGCCGATTGGCCGGCACATCTTCGCCGTCGGCGGAAACGAGCGCGCCGCGCGCATGTCCGGCATCCGCGTCGATGTGGTCAAGATCTTCGTCTATATGTTCTCGGGGCTCTGCGCGGCCATCGTCGGTATCGTCATTTCGTCGGAACTGATGGCGGCGCATCCGGCGACCGGCGAAAGCTTCGAGCTGAACGCGATCGCGGCAGCGGTGCTCGGCGGCACCTCCATGTCGGGCGGCCGCGGCACCATAGGCGGCACGATCATCGGCGCCTTCGTCATCGGCATCCTTTCTGACGGCCTCGTGATGATGGGCGTCTCATCCTTCTGGCAGATGGTGATCAAGGGATTTGTCATCATCATCGCTGTTGTCGTGGATCAGGCGCAACGGCGTCTCCAGCAGCGCGTAACTCTCATGCAAATGGCAAAGGCAGGCTGAAATGGCAGAACTCAAGGGCGCATTGATCGGTTGCGGCTTTTTCGCGATCAATCAGATGCACGCGTGGCAAGACGTCGAAGGCGCCAGCATCGTCGCGATCTGCGACCGCGACCCGGAGCGGCTGAAACTCGTCGGCGACCAGTTCCGCATCGAACGCCGCTACACGGACGCGGCCGCCATGTTCGCCGATGGGGGCTTCGATTTCGTCGACATCGCAACGACGGTGCAAAGCCATCGCGCCCTAGTGGAGATGTCCGCCTCTTACAAGATCCCTGCAATCTGCCAAAAGCCCTTCGCAAAGACGTTGAGTGATGCCAAAGCCATGGTCGCGGCCTGCGCTGCGGCCGGCGTGCCGCTTATGGTGCATGAGAACTTCCGCTGGCAGACGCCCATTCAGGCCGTCAAGCATGCCCTCCAGTCCGGTGCGATCGGCGAACCCTTCTGGGGGCGTTTCTCCTTCCGCTCCGGCTACGACGTGTTTTCGGGCCAACCTTATCTCGCCGAAGGCGAACGGTTCATCATCGAGGATCTCGGCATCCATACGCTCGACATCGCCCGCTTTATCCTCGGCGACGTTTCTTCACTGACGGCCCGCACCAAGCGGGTCAATCCGAAGATCAAGGGTGAGGATGTCGCAACCATCCTGCTCGACCATGAGAACGGCGCGACGTCGCTCGTCGATGTCAGCTATGCCTCCAAGCTTGCGACCGAGCCCTTCCCGGAGACGCTGATCGAACTCGACGGCACGCGAGGCACCATTCGCCTCTCGCAAGGCTATTGCCTCGAGGTCAACGGCCCCGATGGCGTGAGCATCACGGATGCGTCGCCGCGGCTTCTGCCTTGGGCTTCGCGCCCTTGGCACAACATCCAGGAGAGCGTGCTCGCAATTCAGCAGCATTGGACCGATCGCCTTGCCGACGGAGGCGAAACCTCGACGTCGGGCGCTGACAATCTCAAGACCCTGGCGCTGGTCGAAGCCGCCTATGAGAGCGCCGCCAACGGGAAATCCGTCGATATCGGAGCGATGCTGCGATGAAGAGCGAGATCGATCTGTTCCAGCTTTACGGCACGCGCGAGCTCGAAACGCCGCCGGTCCGACTGACAGCGGGCAGGCTTGACGTCGACTTCAAGGACGGCAATCTCCGGGCTATCCGCTATGATGGCGTCGAGGTTCTGCGGGCCGTTTCCTATCTGATCCGCGATCGCGATTGGGGCACCTATGCACCTGATATCGACGATCTGCGGATCAATCAGCATCAGGATGGCTTTTTCGTCAGCTATGTTGCGCGTTGTGCCGGCCCTGAAAATACCGAACTTGTGATCGACGTGCGGATAGCAGCTGAAGCCGATGAAGCCCTGACCTTCGAAGCAATAGCGCTCTCGATGACCGGCTTCGAAACCAACCGCTGCGGCTTCTGCATCCTGCACCCGATCGTGGGGCACGCCGGCACGCCGGTATCGGTCGAGCATGTCGACGGCAGCAGAGAAAACACGCATTTTCCCGATCTTATCGAACCCTGGCAGCCCTTCAAGGATATGCGGGCGATTACGCATGGCGTGATGGCGAACGTAACAGCCGAATGCCGGATGGAAGGCGACACCTTCGAGATGGAAGATCAGCGCAACTGGTCCGATGCTTCCTACAAGACCTATGTTCGCCCGCTTGCACTGCCCTGGCCCTATCGAATTCCAGCCGGCGAGCCGATGCGGCAGCGTATCGTTCTGACCATCGGGAATAAGCGGCGTTCGCCACCCTCTTTTTCCCATACTTCGGATGCAGCGATCACCCTAAGCCCGGGAACAAAATCCGGTGCCATGCCGTCCATCGGTCTTGTCGTTACACCCGAGGAAGCGGACGCAACTCGGGCTGCGCGCAACCGGCTGGCTGAAATCGGACCGCAAGAACTGTTGTTTCACTTCGATCCGAATGCCGGCCATGGCGCTGATGCCTTCAAACGCTTCGCAGCCGTCACCGCACTCCATGCCGGCAAGTCGACGCTGGAAATCGCATTGCCCTGCCGCCAGGCACCGCTTGTCGAAGCACAGCAAATAGCAGACTGGATGCGGGCAGCCGGCTTCAAACCCGATGCCATCATGGTCTCTCCTTCGGTCGACCGGCAATCGACGCCGCCGGGCAGCAAATGGCCCGAGTGCCCTCCTCTTGAGGAAGTCTATGCCGCCGCGCACGCCGCCTTTCCCGATGTGCGTATCGGCGGCGGCATGCTGAGCTATTTCACCGAGCTCAATCGCAAACGTGGGCCAGCCGACACTCTCGATTTCATTACGCATTGCACCAATCCCATCGTGCATGCGGCTGACGATCTGAGCGTCATGCAGACGCTGGAAGCGCTGCCATTCATCACGCGTTCCGTACGCGCCATTTACGGCGACAAATCCTATCGCATCGGCCCATCGACCATACCGATGCGGCAGAACCCCTATGGCAGCAGGACAATGGACAATCCCCGCGGCGGCCGTATCGCAATGGCCAACACCGATCCGCGGCACAATGCCCGTTTTGGAGAAGCCTTTGCGCTGGGTTACGCTGCCCGTGTCCTCGATGCCGGACTGGAATGCCTGACGCTTTCGGCACTGACAGGATCTTTCGGCCTGATCGCTGGAGAGAACGAGCCATCGGCGGCAGGCACTAAACGACCGCTGTTCAATACGGTCGCGGCGCTATCCCGCCTCGCCGGCCAGCCATGGCACGAGTGCCTGTCGTCCGATCCGAGCGCGGTACTCAGCTTCATCACGGTACGATCCGGCGGATCGCGGTCGCTCCATCTGGTCAATATCACACCCATTCCGCAACGGGTGGAGCTGGAGACATTCCAGCTGAAGGAACAGACTGAAAGCAAGAGGCTCTTGCTTGATGCCTATAGCACAGTTTCGGCAGCCTTGATGGATTGACCTTCAATCGGAGACGCGCATGTTAGTCCCAACGATCGCAATGATTTGGAGGACTGCGTGAAGACGAAGAAGCTGATCAACGAAGGCGCGGCCGCCGTGGATGAAATGCTGGCCGGGATACTCGCAGCCCATCCGCGCCATCTCCGCGCCGTTGAAGGATCGCCGCGCTCGATCGTGGCGAACCATGGTCCGCGAGATGGTAAGGTCGGCCTGGTCATCGGCGGCGGCTCCGGACACGAGCCGACATTTCTCGGCTTCGTCGGCAAGGGACTGGCCGATGCCGCCGCCATCGGCAATGTCTTCGCCTCGCCGCCGCCCGATCCTATCATCGAATGTGCCAGGGCTGTCGATGGCGGCGCCGGCGTGCTGTTCATGTATGGCAATTACGCAGGCGACGTCATGAATTTCGACATGGCGACGGAAATGCTTGCCATGGACGATATCGAGGCGCGTACCGTGCTGACGACGGATGACATCGCGTCTGCACCGGTCGATCAGAAGGAGCGCCGTCGCGGGGTTGCCGGCAACGTCTTCATCTTCAAGGCTGCGGGTGCCGCATGCGACCTGATGTACGGTTTCGACGATGTCGAACGGGTGGCACGCTGGGCGAATGAGCGCACCTATACGATGGGCGTCGCACTCTCGCCCTGCTCTCTGCCGCAGACGCGCAAACCGAATTTCGAGATCGGCGCCGACGAGATGGAGATCGGCATGGGCATCCATGGCGAGCCCGGCGTCGCACGCGGGCCGATGCGGTCTGCGGACGAGGTGACGAGCGAACTCGTCGGCAAGATTCTCGATGAGATGAAGCCGGCACGCGGTGACCGGGTTGCCGTGCTCGTCAACTCCTTGGGCTCCACACCGCTGATGGAACTCTACATCATGATGCGCAAGGTCAAGGCCATGCTCGACGATGCAGGCGTCGTCATTCACTTGTCGCTGGTCGGCAATTACTGCACGTCGCTGGAAATGGCTGGAGCCTCCATCACCCTCATCCATCTCGATGACGAATTGCAGCGACTGATCGATCACCCCTGTGATTGCGCCATGTTCCGCTCCGGCGAGGTTTTGTAATGACAACGGTTACAACGGAGGATCTGAAATCGCTTTTCGTGCGGATCGCCGAAGCGATGGCCCGCGAGAGGGATCGTCTCTGCGAACTGGACGGCGTGATCGGCGACGCTGACCACGGCATCGCCATGGAGCTCGGCTTTACCGCCGCCGCCAAGGCGGTTTCGGAGCTGGATTCATCGACATCCGAGCCGACGCTGGTCTTCAACACGGCGGCGAAGTCCTTCCTCAACGCCGTGGGTGCCTCGTCCGGACCGCTCTATGCGACCGCCCTGATGCGCGCAGGCGCGGTCGCCAAGGGAAAGTCGTCATTGAGCGACGACGATATGGTCGAGATATTTTCTGCCTTTGCCAAGGGCATTCAGGATCGGGGCAAGGCAGAGGTCGGCGAAAAGACCATGGTGGATGCCTGGGCACCCGCCGCCACCGCCTGCCGCGCGGCCAGGGATCGAGGGCTTTTGCTTGCCGACTGCTTGGCCGCCGCCCTTGAAACCGGCGAAGCGGGCGCGGAAGGAACCAAAAATATGATCGCGGCAAAGGGCCGCTCGTCGCGCCTCGGCGATCGGGCCTTGGGACACATCGATCCCGGCGCGGCTTCGGCCGTGGTCGTCATCGCCTGCTTCCGCGACCACTTCATGTGATACCGCTGATAAGCTCATCATACCAGTTGACATGTTGACAACGATTTGTCAAAACCGCCCTCAGCTTTGCTCAGAGGAGGACGGGAAATGGCTGGCAACTTCAAATATGCGCGTTGGTTCGGCGCTGCTGCGATAGCGGCGGCGGCTTTCTCGGCAACCAATGTCGCCGCGGAAGACTTGACGCTGTGGACATTGAACTTCGACAACGGCGCGGCGAATGGCGCGCTGAAGAAGGTGGCGAAGGATTTCGAAGCCGCCAACCCCGGCACCCACATCGAAATCGTCCAGCGCGGCGTCGATGAGCACAAGACCGCGCTTCGTGTTGCAGCGGGTTCCAGCAAGGGCCCGGATATCTATTTCAGCTGGGCCGGTCTTGGCCTCGGCGGCGAATATGTGAAGGCGGGCCTCTCGCTGCCGCTCGACAAATACTACACCCAGTACAAGTGGAACGACGAGCTGCTCCCGTCGGCCGCCGCTTTTGCGGATCTCTATCCGGGCGGCAAGCATGGCGTTCCCTTCACCTTCAAGGGCGAAGCGATCTACTACAACAAGAAGCTTTTCCAGAAAGCCGGCATCACAGGGGAACCAAAGACCTACGAGGAGCTGCTGGCCGCAGCCGATAAGCTCAAGGCCGCAGGCATCCCGGCCTTCACCTTCGGCGGCTCGGTCAACTGGCACGTCATGCGCCTGATGGATGTGCTGCTCGAAACCAAGTGCGGCGCCGACAAGCACGACGCGCTGATGGCGATGAAGACCGACTGGACCAAGGAGCCCTGCGCGACCGACGCATTTACCGAATTTGCCAAGTGGACGAAGGATTACACGCTGAAGCCCTTCATGGGCATCAGCAACCAGCAGTCCTATACGCTGTTCGTCGCCGGCCGCGCCGCGATGATGCTCGAAGGCGACTGGCTGGTCAGCCAGCTGAGCGGCAGCAAGGTCAATCTCGACGATTACGGCGTCGTGCCGTTCCCGACGAACACCAACCGCCTCTATGGCTTTGCCGAGTACAATTACGTCAGCACCAAGAGCAAGAGCCCGGATCTTGCGGCAAAGTTCCTCGACTACTTCCTCTCGACGAAGGTGCAGCAGGATCTCGTCGGCCAGATCAGCTCGATCTCGGTCAACAAGAATGTCCAGTACACCGACCAAAAGCCGCTCGAGGCGAAGTGGCTGGAGATCTTCAAGACCTACAGCAAGGTCTACATGAATGGCGATCAGGCCTTCCCGCTCGACATCACCACCGAATACTTCCGGGTGATCAACGATGTCGCCTCCGGCAATATCCAGCCGGCCGATGCCGCCAAGCAGCTGCAGACCTTCATCGCCGGTCGCACCTGATCTTTCGAGGGAAGCCGTCACTCCGATTGCCAATCGCTACGGCGGCTTCCCTCACCTTCATGCCCATGCGTCAGCTGCCGCCGGGAGCAATCAGAAATGTCATTCCGCAATCGTACTCATGATTCTCGCGTCCAGGCAGTGATCCTGCTTGCGCCGGCCATGCTGATCTACGTGATTTTCGCGCTCTATCCGATGCTGAACGTTGTGGTGCTGAGCTTTCAGAAATGGAACGGCCTCGATCCGCAGCGCCCCTTCGTCGGCTTGGCGAACTATCAATATATCTTCACGCAGGATCCGGTCTTCTGGGTCGCTTTCCGCAACACCGTGATCTGGACGATCATGTGCGTGATCTTTCCGCCCATGGTCGGCCTCTTGCTCGCACTGAGCCTTAATCAGAAGCTTTTCGCCCGCAATACCTTCCGCGCCATCTTCTATCTGCCCGTCATCATCGCCCCGATCGCGGTCGCGACCATGTGGAAATGGATGTACGATCCCTTCTTCGGTCTCTTCACCGAAATCCTGACCACAATGGGTCTGCAGGACTGGATCCAGGACTGGCTCGGCGACAAGGATATCGCGCTCTATTCCGTCTTCGTTGCCTATCTCTGGCAATCCGTCGGCTTCTCCATGGTCCTGTTTCTCGCCGGCCTGCAAAATGTCTCGCAGACGCTGGTCGAAGCCGCCCGCATCGATGGCGCTGGGCGCTGGAACATCTTCCGCTACGTCACCCTGCCCGCGCTGCGCACGACGCTGACGATTGTACTTGTGCTCTCGGTGATCTCGTCGCTGAAGGCGTTCGACATCGTCTATGGCCTGACAGGCGGCGGGCCGGCGCAATCCACGCAGATGCTGGCGCTCTGGGCCTTTACGCAGGCCATGCAGATCTTCGATTTCGGCCGCGGTGCCGCGATCTCGGTCGTCCTGCTGCTCATCACCATCGTCGTCGTCATTCCCTACCTGCGCTGGACGCAGAAGCATGAGGAGGCCGAACAATGACGGCAGCATCGGCCACATCCATGTCGGACGACTTCGAAACGATTGCACCGGCAAAGCGCAAGCGCGATCCTGTCCTGATCGGCCTGTGGATCGCACTGCTGGTCGTCGCTGCGATCTGGCTCGCGCCTTTCGTCTTCATCGTCTTCACCTCGCTGAAAACGCAGGCTGATGTGACGTCGACCGGCGCCTTCATGCCGCCGCTCGATCCAGCCTTCGAGAATTATTCGAGCGCCTGGGGCCGCGGCAATTTCGCCAGCGCCTTCCTGAACAGCACCATCATTACCGTCATCAAGGTGCCGCTCGGGCTTATCCTCTCGGCAATGGCCGCCTATGCGCTCGCCAAGATCCGCCTGCGGTTCGGCAAGTTGCTGCTGCTCCTCGTCATCTTCGGCACCATGATCCCGTTCCAGGTGATGCTGGCGCCGCTGTTCACGCTGGTCAATTCGCTCGGCCTCATCGACACCTATCCCGGCGTGATCCTTCCCTATATCGCCTTCGGTGTGCCCTATCAGGTCTTCATTCTGCACGGCTTCTTCAAAGGCATTCCGAAGGAATTGTCGGAAGCCGCCCTGATCGACGGCGCCAGCCATTTCACCATCTTCCGCCGGATATTTCTGCCTGTCTGCCTGCCGGTGCTCGCGGCGCTGCTGATCCTGGATTTCGTCTCGACATGGAATGAATTCGCAATGGCGCTCGTGCTGCTGCAGGATCAGCACATGTGGACGCTGCCGCTCGGGCTCATGTCCTTCCAGGGCCAGTTTTCCAACGATTACGGGCAGTTGAACGCGGCGATCGTCATGACCGTGCTGCCGGCCACCATCGTTTATCTGATCTTCCAGCGCTACTTCGTCTCCGGCCTCACCTCCGGCGCGGTCAAGGGCTGAGCGGTCGGACCATCCATACATCTTCCGAGGAGAATATCATGTCCAACGCGTCCGTCGAAAAATGGGGAGTCTTCGAAGCGGCCTTCAACGGCCCTTCCGGTGGCAATCCCTATCTCGATGTGGCATTCGATGCCGTCTTCAGCCAGAACAGCCGTGAGGTACGCGTGCCCGGCTTCTATGATGGCGACGGCGTCTATCGCGTTCGCTTCATGCCGGACAATGAAGGCGATTGGTCGTTCCGCACGCGCTCGAAGACATCGGAACTGGATGACAAGACCGGCTCTTTCGTTGCGACCAAGCCATCCGAAGGCAATCACGGCCCCGTGCACGTCCGCAACAAATTCCATTTCGCCTATGCCGACGGCAAGCCTTTCCTCTCCTTCGGCACGACCTGCTATGCCTGGACGCACCAGCCGCTCGAGATGCAGGCCCAGACGCTCGATACACTGAAGAAAGCGCGTTTCAACAAGATCCGCATGGGCGTTTTTCCGAAGGATTACCCCTATAACGTCAACGAACCGCTCTATGCCTGCTTTGAAAAAGGTGCGGACGGCAGGCAAGATTTCGACCGGCCGAACCCCGTCCTCTTCCGCCATTTCGAGAGCCAGGTCGCAGCCCTCTGCGATCTCGGCATCGAGGCCGATATCATCATGTTCCACCCCTACGACCGTTGGGGCTATGCCGACATGACGGCCGAGCAGGATTTCCGCTATGTCGCCTATCTCGCGGCGCGGCTTGCCGCTTATCGCAATGTCTGGTGGGCGCTTGCCAACGAGTACGACTTCCTTCTCGACACCAAGCCGCTGCAGCAGTGGGACCGCTATTTTCACATTCTCGAAGAGAACGATCCCTATGGCCATCTGAAGTCGATCCACAACGGCGAGCCGACGATGAACTTCGATCATCGCAAGCCGTGGGTCACCCATACCTGCATTCAGAACTGGGACGTGAAGCGCACGCAGGAATGGCGCGAGGCCTATGGCAAGCCTGTCGTCAACGACGAGCCGGAATATGAGGGCAACATCATCCAGTCCTGGGGCAATCTGACAGCACAGGAGCTGGTGCATCGTTTCTGGATCACAGTGACACGCGGCGGCTATGCCGGCCATGGTGAAACCTATTCGCATCCGGAGGATCTGATCTGGTGGGCCAAGGGCGGCGAGCTGCGCGGCGAGGCCTGGAAGCGCATCGGCTTCCTGCGCGATCTTCTGGAGCAGGATGTGGTCAACGGCCTAGAACCCATGTCCTCGTATGGCGAATGGCCGTGGACCCGCGTTTCCGGCGCGCATGATGGTGATGTCAGTTACATCTATCTCGGCGAACACCAACCCACTGTCTGGTCCACTGGGCTGCCCAAGGATGGAACCGACTATGATGTCGACATTATCGACACATGGGAGATGACGATCACGCCGGCGAAAAAGGTGGAAGCACCGATTCCGCATCCGACGCGCCACGGCGCGATCGTGCGCGGCGGCAAGGCGGATGCCGCCTTCGGCGTGGAGCTGCCGGGCAGGCCATACCAGGCGCTCCGCATCCGCAAGAAGCACTGATCGATCTTCAGGGAAAGAATGTCATGTCCGGATTGACCATTAAGAACGTCAGGAAGTCCTACGGCGCGGTAAACATCATCCATGGTGTGGATGTCGAAATCTCGGACGGCGAATTCGTCATTCTCGTTGGCCCTTCGGGCTGCGGCAAGTCCACATTGCTGCGCATGATCGCCGGGCTGGAAGACATCACCGGCGGTGAGATCTCGATCGCCGGACGGGTTGTCAACGACCTGCCGCCGAAGGATCGCGACATCGCCATGGTATTCCAGAACTATGCGCTCTATCCGCAGATGACGGTGGCGCAAAACATGGGCTTTGCGCTGCAACTTGCCGGCGCGAAGCGTGCGGAGATCGACCGGAAAGTCGGCGACGCGGCCAAGATACTGGGGTTGCAGCCATTGCTGGATCGCAAGCCCGCCCAGCTTTCCGGCGGCCAGCGCCAGCGCGTCGCCATGGGCCGGGCCATCGTGCGCGATCCGAAAGTCTTCCTGTTCGATGAACCGCTCTCCAACCTCGACGCCAAGCTGCGCGTGAAGATGCGCGCGGAAATCAAGGCGCTGCACCAGCGCTTGAAGACGACGATCGTCTACGTGACGCACGATCAGATCGAAGCCATGACCATGGCCGACAAGATCGTCGTTCTGCAGGGCGGAAAGGTCGAGCAGGTCGGTTCGCCGCTGGAACTCTACGATCGGCCCAAAAATGTCTTCGTGGCCGGTTTCCTCGGTTCGCCGGCCATGAATTTCCTCGAAGGCAAGGTCACCGGCGGCGCGTCACCGGCACTAGTGCTGCCGACCGGCACCCGCATCGAACTTGCCACTGCTCCGGCTCAGTCGGAGGACCAGGAGGTCGTCCTGGGAATACGTCCGGAAGACATTTCCTTCGCCTCGGAAGACGGGGTGGCGGCAACCGTGACCGTCGTCGAGCCGACTGGTTCGGAAACGCATGTCGCGCTTGACCTGGAAGGCAAGGAACTGACGTGGGTCATGCGGGAGCGCGCCGAACTCGCACCGGGGCAGACGATTCGGATCTCGCTCAAGACCCCGAACCTCCACTTCTTCGACAAGGCCAGCCAGCAACGGCTGGGATAACAGAAGCGCCGGTTGGCTCGGATCACTCAGCCGCGCGCTTTTGACCGCCGTTCATGACCAGGAAAACCCGTTTGACGAAGGCGTCGCCATCAAACTGCCGGGCGGCACCTTCGGTCGTATGCTCGGGGCGATCGAATATGAAGGCTTCGATATTGACAACGGGCAGGTTGAAGCGATTGCGGACCTGGCCGATCATCGCGGTATGCGTGACCACAAGCTGGCAACCATTCGGCTCGAACCACTCCTGAAGCCCGGTCGTGGGGATAATCAGCACCGTCAATCCCTGTTGCGACAGAACCGTGCCGATGCGGGACGCCACCTGCTGATTGTCGAGACAGATCAGCACATCGGTTTGTGAAGGGGACGGCGCCTGGTTAGCCTGCATCAAGTGACCTCTCGTTCGAATACGAGCGGAATATACCGATTCGGGCGTGACGTGGTGTTATGAGTTGTTACATTTTGTTGCAGATCGAAGGCGCATTCGATGGCGTGCCAAGACAGGAGCACCCTCATGTATAACACCAGAAAAATCTATTAAGTTATTCCATTTACGTTATATTTATACGCTGCCGAGGATTTCGGCTGGTCGCTTATAGCCATAGCTCGCTAGACCGGCGCCCGACGGCGGCGGCTATGCCTGAGGTCGATGGCCGTATGCCAGACGATCGTCGCGAAGATGATCGCTCCGCCGACAAAAGTGGCAACCGGCGGCATCTCCGAGAAGAAGAGCCAGACCCAGAAGGGCGTCAGCACGATCTCCATCGAGCTGATGAGTGCAGCGTCGGCAGCCGGCATCTTTCTTGATCCGAACAGGAAAAGGACGAAAGCCAGCGCAAAATTCGTCGCCCCGAATGCGGCGAGCAGAAGCCAGTTGTGAACGTCCACCGAGCTCGTCGAGGCAAAGGGCACGAAGACCACGAAGGTCAGAAGCCCGCTGACGACGCTCGATGGCAGGATCGGGATGCCGGGATCCATGCGAGGGATGACGATGATAAGGGCAAAGGTGACCGTCATGCCGAGCGCCAGCAGATCGCCAGCGCCGGTACCGCCGCCAATCGAAGATGCGACAATGACCGCAACGCCGACAAGGCAGATGCCGCCGGCCACCAATGTCCGCTTCGCGACCTGCTCCTTCAGCATGATCCAGCTGAGAAACGCGGCGATGAACGGGGCGGTCGCATAGATCATCGTCACGTTTGCGACCGTGGTCGTATAAAGTGCGCCGATGAAACACGCCTGGCTGATGGTCTGGCAAGCCAGCATCGCCAGCCCGGCGGGATGAAAGATCGATGCCCATTGCCGCCTGGAGAACCCACCTTCGAGGAAAAAGCTGGGAATCAGCAGAAACAGACCACCGAACAGCGAACGCCAGGAGATCGCCGTCCATATGTCCGTGGTCAGGAGACGTGCGTAGATGCCGCTGCAGCTCCACGCAAGCATTGCTGTCGCCACGAGTAGCACGCCCCTCTCATAATCGCTGGCAAAAGCGGAGCGGGTCGGAAGCTGGAATGTCATGTATGGACTCAGGGAATGAGCAGAAGGAACCTGCCCTGTGTGCGCCGATATTTGACATCAGGCAAACGAATAGTAGAGATAGTGGCTATCAGAAATATTTGTGACCTGCCATGCGCGAACCTATCGAAAGCGATCTGCTGCGGACCTTTCTCGTCGTCACCGAGACAACTAATTTTTCTATCGCGGCGCAGCGGATCGGCCGCACCCAATCGGCTGTCAGCGCGCAGATCAAGCGGCTCGAGGATACGATCGGCGAAACGCTCTTCGAAAGAAGCGCTCGCGGAGCGGTGCTGACCCGCGCCGGCACTCAGTTGCTTCCCTACGCGCAGCGGGTGATCGAGCTCCTGAACGAGGCTGCGGCAAATATCCGCACGAAGCCCCTGGACGGCCCAGTCCGGATCGGCATTCCGGAGGAATACAGCCAGACCATTCTTCCCGCCGCCTTGGCCGCTTTCGCTATCAGGCATCCGGCCGTCGAAGTCACTGTCTCCTGCGATTACACGGTGCACAACCTGGCCGCGCTGGAAAAAGATGAGCTGGACCTGGCCGTCGTCTTCGACTGGAACAACCAGAGCAAAGGCGAAGTTCTCTGTATCGACCCAACGGTCTGGGTGACATCATTGGTCCATCGCGTGCATGAGGCGACACCGCTGCCCATCGCTGTTTATCGGGATTCGACATGGTGCCGCGATTTCGCCCTGAAATCATTGGAGCAAATCGGGCGGCGTTATCGTATCGCCTTCATTGCCGACACGAGTTCCGGCTTGAAGAATGCCGTCTCCGCCGGGCTTGCCGTGACGACGCTATCGCGCAGCAACATTCCGCATGGCTGCCGGGAGCTGACGAGCGATGACGGCTTTCCGCCGGTCGATTCTTCCCGTGTCGTGCTTCGCCGCAACCCCTATCATTCGAGCGAGGCAATCCGCGAACTGGCGGAAATGGTGCGCGAGGCGTTTCAGCCTATGTCGGCTCTGCTGCAGTTGTAGTGCGCCGGCGCAGCCTGCGGCGCGTCTCGGACGGACTTTCGGAAAAGCTGGCACGGTAACTGCGGGAGAATGCCGATGCCGAATTGAAGCCGGTTGCATCGGCAATCTCGGTAAAGGAGGCTTTCGTCTCGATGACCTTGCGCCGAGCCGCATTCAACCTCAACGCCAGGTAATGCACATGCGGCGGCGCACCGATACTCTCCTGGAAGAGCGCCTGCAGATGGCGGGCGCTGACGCCGACCCGACGGGCAAGACGTGTCAGCACCAGCGGCTGCTCGATATGATCCTCCATCAGGCGAATGGCTTGAGCAACGCGGGGATCGCGCATGCGCAGACCGGCCGTTGATGGTGAAAGCTCCGCGGCGCTTGGCGTGCTTGCCGGCTCGTAGATGAACAGGCGGCTGACTTCCAGCGCCAGCGAATAGCCCTGCCGCCGCCGGATGATCTCCAGCATGAGGTCGACCGTCGGCAACGAACCGGCAGTGGTGATCCGCTTACCATCGATCACGTAGCGATCCTTGACCGCGCGCACCTGCGGATAGGCCAGCGCAAAATCGTTGTAGTCCTCCCAGTGGACGGCGGCGGAGACATTATCCAACAAACTTGCTTCGGCCAGCAGCCAGGTGCCGGACTCGATGCCGGCAACCATCGACCTGTGACGCGCGGTTTGCGACAATTGCATTTTCAATGCCTGCGTCGCGTTGCGACGCCAATTGTAGCTGGCGAGCACGAAAAGCGGTGCGGTATCCGAGCTCGAACGAAAGCTGGAACAGGCGGGCACCGGAATAAGGCTCGTCGTCTCCGCGGGAGACCCATCCGGTGTGAAAAGGCGCCAGCGATAGAGCTCGGCTCCGGAAATGCGGTTGGCCCCGCGCAGAGGTTCGATCACCGAAGCGATCAGGATGAGGTTCGTCTCCGGAAGGATCAGGAGGTCGATGTCGAGTGTTTCGTTCGCCGCTGTCAGCATCACGCATTCCTCCAGTAGTTCCGAAACTGTATCGAATGCCTCCGATAATGCAAAGCATGAAGGCGTCTCATGGCTCGTAATGTCCTTAATACGAGGGAGAACAAAAATGCCTCTTGCAATGAATCGCGATGTCTTCATCACCTGTGCCGTCACCGGCGCCGGCGATACGGTTTCCAAATCCAGCCATGTTCCGATCACTCCCAAGCAGATCGCGGAATCCGCGATCGACGCCGCCAAGGCTGGGGCGGCAGTGGTTCACTGCCATGTCCGCGATCCGGAAACGGGCGCCGCCAGCCGCCGCAACGAGCTCTATAGGGAAGTGACCGACCGTATCCGTTCGGCAGACATCGATGTCGTACTGAACCTGACCGCCGGCATGGGCGGCGACTTGATTTTCGGCGATGTCGAGAGCCCCCTGCCCCTGAATGCCAAGGGCACCGATATGGCCGGCGCCACCGAGCGTGTCAGCCATGTCGCCGAATGCCTGCCTGAAATCTGCACGCTCGATTGCGGCACGATGAACTTCAATCTTGGCGACTACGTCATGACCAACACGCCCTCGATGCTGCGGGCCATGGCGAAGAAGATGACCGATCTCGGCGTGCGCCCCGAGATCGAGGCCTTCGATACCGGTCATCTCTGGTTCGCCAAGCAGCTTGCCGAGGAGGGCTTGATCGAGGATCCGGTTCTCATCCAGCTCTGCATGGGCATCCCCTGGGGGGCGCCCGATGACCTCAACACCTTTATGGCGATGGTCAATAACGTTCCCAAAAGCTGGACCTTCTCGGCCTTTTCCATCGGTCGCAACGCGATGGCCTACCCGGCGGCTGCGATCCTTGCCGGCGGCAATGTCCGCGTCGGGCTGGAGGACAATCTCTATGCCGGAAAGGGCATGCTCGCGACCAACGCGCAGCTCGTCGAAAAGGCGGTGCAGGTGGTGGAAGGCATGGGCGCGCGCATCATCGGCCCCGAAGATGTCCGCAAGAAGTTGAAACTGACGAAGCGCTGAGGCCCCGATGACCAAGATCAACAAGGCGGCCTGTATCGGCGGCGGCGTCATCGGCGGCGGATGGATCGCCCGTTTCCTGCTCGCTGGCATCGATGTCGATGTCTACGACCCGCATCCAGAGGCAACGCGCATCGTCGGCGAAGTTCTGGCCAATGCCGAAAAGGCCTATGCGATGCTGACCGGTGCGCCGCTGCCGCCGCGTGGAAAGCTCACCTTCAGGGACACGCTGGAAGCAGCTGTCGAGGGCGCCGACTGGATTCAGGAAAGCGTGCCCGAGCGGCTGGATCTCAAGCGCAACGTGCTGATGCAGATTGATGCAGCCGCAAAGCCCGAGGCCTTGATCGGCTCATCCACCTCCGGCCTTCTGCCGACCGATTTGCAGCGCGACATGCGCCATCCCGAGCGCCTCTTCGTCGCCCATCCCTATAATCCCGTCTATCTCCTGCCGCTCGTCGAAATCGTCGGTGGCGAAAAGACCAGCGCTGCCACCATTCAGGCGGCGATGGAGCGCCTGCCGCCGATCGGCATGAAGGGCGTGCATATCGCCAAAGAGATCGAGGCTTTCGTCGGCGACCGCCTGCTGGAAGCCCTTTGGCGCGAGGCCTTGTGGCTGATCAAGGACGATATCTGCACCGTCGAGACGTTGGACGATGTCATCCGCTATTCTTTCGGCCTGCGCTGGGCGCAGATGGGCCTGTTCCAGACCTATCGCATCGCCGGCGGCGAGGCGGGCATGCGGCATTTCCTGGCGCAGTTCGGCCCTGCCCTGCAGTGGAACTGGACGAAGCTGATGGACGTCGTCGATCTCGACGACGCACTTGTCGAAAAGATCGGTCAGCAGTCGGATGAACAGGCCGATGGCCTGTCGATCCGTGAACTCGAGCGCATCCGTGACGAAAATCTCGTCGGCATCCTTCAGAGCCTGAAGGGAAGCCATGGCGGCAAGGGCTGGGGCGCGGGCAAGCTGCTGAAGGATTTCGAGCAGCATCTTTGGAGCGCGGGTGGCGGAGCGAAGCAAGGTTTCGACATATCGAGGCCGCTGCGCCTGATCGACACGAAGGTCAGCCCGGCCTGGGTCGATTATAACGGCCATATGACCGAGCATCGCTACCTGCAGGTGTTCGGCGATACGTCGGATGCGCTGTTGCGCCTGATCGGCGTCGATCTCGATTATGTCGAGCGCGGTCACAGCTACTACACGGTAGAGACCCATATCCGCCATCTCGGCGAAGCTAAGCTCGGACAGGTCATCCATTCGACGGCGCAGATCCTCGCATCCGATGAAAAGCGGCTGCATGTCTTCCATGCGCTGCACGACAGCGCCAGCGGTGAGGTGATCGCCACCGCCGAACAAATGCTACTGCATGTCGACGCGAAAGCAGGCAGAGCCGTTGCCGCACCGGAGGAGGTGCTGAGCAAATTAAGGCCGATCGCCGCTGCGCACGCAGCTTTGGCCGTGCCGGAGGGAGCCGGCCGTCATGTGGGACAAAAACGCTAGGAGGAAGCGATCGTGAATTTCGGGCTCAGCGAAGAACAGGAGATGATCGTCAAGACGGTCAGGGACTTCGTCGAGACGGAGATCTATCCGCACGAAAACGAGGTCGAGCGCACCGGCTTCGTGCCACCCGATCTTGGGCTGGAGATCAAGCGCAAATGTATCGAGCTCGGCTTCTATGCTTGCAATTTCCCGGAGGAGGTCGGCGGCGCCGGGCTCGATCACGTCACCTTCACGCTCGTTGAACGCGAGCTCGGCCGCGGCTCGATGGGGCTCACCGTCTTCTTCGGACGCCCATCCGGCATCCTGATGGCCTGCGAGGGCGAGCAGAGGGAGCGCTACCTCCTGCCGGCAGTGCGCGGGGAAAGGGTCGATGCGCTCGCCATCACCGAACCGGATGCCGGCTCCGACATGCGCGGCATGAAATGCGCAGCACGGCAGGATGGTAACGATTTCGTACTCAACGGCACGAAGCATTTCATCTCGCATGCCGATGTCGCCGATTTCGTCATCGTCTTTGCCGCAACCGGCGAGGAAGACACACATCGTGGCCTCAAGAAGAAGATCACAGCCTTCCTGGTCGATCGCAGCACCCCAGGCTTCGAGATACTGAAGGGTTATGACTCGGTCTCCCATCGCGGCTATCACAACTGCATCCTGAACTTCACCGATTGCCGCCTGCCTAAATCACAGGTGCTCGGAGAGGTGCATCGCGGTTTTGATCTTGCCAATCAGTGGCTCTACGGGACCCGCCTGACGGTTGCCGCCACCTGCGTCGGCCGGGCGCGACGCACCTTTGATCTGGCCCTGTCCTATGCGGCTGAGCGCAAGCAATTCGGCAAGCCGATCGGCGCCAATCAAGGCGTGTCGTTCAAGCTCGCCGACATGATCACTGAGATCGACGCGGCCGATCTGCTCACACTGTCGGCCGCCTGGAAGCTCGATGCTCGGATCCCGGCCAATCGCGAAATCGCCTCGGCCAAGCTCTATGCGTCGGAAATGCTCGCTCGCGTCACCGACGAGGCAATCCAGATCTTTGGCGGCATGGGCCTGATGGACGACCTGCCGCTCGCCCGCTTCTGGCGCGATGCCCGCGTCGAACGCATCTGGGACGGCACCTCGGAAATCCAGCGGCACATCATCAGCCGCGACCTGCTTCGGCCGTTCGGAGCATGAGCCCATGACCCAGCGTTCGCTCGACCGCCTGATCCGACCCAGAACGATCGCCGTCTTCGGCGGTAGAGAGGCACGGCGCGTCATCGAGCAATGCGACCGCATGGGATTTGCCGGCGAAATCTGGCCGGTGCATCCGACACAGGAAGACGTGCTCGGCCGCCGCTGCTACCGGTCGGTCGCCGAACTGCCTGGCGCGCCGGATGCCGCTTTCGTCGGCGTCAACAGGGTGCTTACCGTCGATATCGTGAGCGAGCTTTCCGCCAGAGGCGCCGGCGGCGCCGTCTGCTATGCCTCAGGCTTCAGCGAGGCTGTGGTGGAACTGGCTGACGGAGCGGATTTGCAGCGCGCTCTGGTCGAAGCGGCAGGTAGCATGCCGATCGTCGGCCCGAATTGTTACGGCATGATCAACGGGTTGGACGGCGCCCTGCTCTGGCCGGATCAGCATGGCATCGTGCGAACCGAGCGCGGTGTCGCGATCCTGACGCAATCCTCCAACATCGCCATCAACTTGAGCATGCAGAGACGTGGCCTGCCCATCAGCTACCTGATGACAGCGGGCAACCAAGCGCAGACCGGGCTGTCGGACCTTGCGCGGGCCGTTCTTGAAGACCCGCGCGTCACAGCGGTCGGCCTGCATATCGAAGGCTTCGGTGATATAAGGGCACTGGAAGCCCTCGCCATGCGCGCCCGAGAGCTGAAGAAGCCCGTCGTCGCGCTGAAGGTCGGAAAATCCGAACAGGCTCAACGCGCCACCGTTTCGCACACAGCCTCGCTTGCCGGCAGCGATGCGGTGGCCGGCGCCGTTCTCGATCGCCTCGGCATCGGTCGTGTCGAAACGCTGCCGGAGCTCGTAGAGACGCTGAAACTCCTGCATGTTGCCGGGCCGCTGGAAAGCAATGCCATCTCCTCTATGAGCTGTTCGGGCGGCGAGGCCTCACTGATGGCGGATGCCGCCGTCGGCCGCAACGTCGAATTCCGTGCCCTGAAACCCGAACAGCTACCCGCCTTGCGCGCGAGCCTCGGCCCGATGGTGACGCTTTCCAATCCGCTGGACTATCACACCTTCGTCTGGGGTGATCTGGCCCGGCAGACGGAGGCCTTCAGCGCCATGTTCGCCGGCGGCTATGCCCTCAATCTGCTCGTTCTCGATTTCCCACGCGAGGATCGTTGTGATGGCGCCGACTGGATGATTACTGTTGCGGCGGTTGCAGCGGCAGCGAAACAGACGGGCGCCCGCGCAGGCATTCTGGCGACCCTGCCGGAAAACATGCCGGAACCGATTGCCGAGCAGTTGATCGAAGCTGGGATCGTGCCGTTTTGCGGCATCAGCGAGACGCTGGTGGCGGCGGATATCGCCAGCGGTATTGCCAAGGCCTGGAATGGGCCGCTGCCATTGCCGCTCCTCAACGTCTCCATCACCGAAGGCGAGGTAGAGACCCTGAGTGAAGCTGCCGCCAAGGCAGAGCTTGCAGCAACGGGCCTTGCCGTCCCACTAGGCAGGACCGCCACCACGCCAGGCGAGGCGGCCGATTGCGCGGAGCAGCTCGGCTTTCCGGTCGCGCTCAAGGCGCTCGGCGTCGAGCACAAGTCCGATGTCGGCGCGGTCAAGCTCAACCTGTGGGATAGAAACGCCGTCGGGGACGCGGCGGACGGCATGGCCGGTGTCGCACACGGATTCCTTGTCGAGCGGATGATCGACCGCCCTATCGCGGAGCTGATCGTTGGTGCGGTCCGCGATCCGGTCGTCGGCCTGACCCTGACGGTCGGCGCGGGCGGAATTCTCGTGGAATTGCTTGAGGATTCCGTCGTTTTGCCACTCCCCGTGACGAAAGCCGAGGTTCTCGAGCGGATTTCGCGGCTGAAGGTTCGGAAATTGATCGAAGGCTATCGCGGCAATGCAGGCAGCAGCCTCGAAATCGTTGCTGACGCCGTCCTATCAGCGGCAGAATATGTCGTAAAGAATGCTGCAAAGCTTGAAGAACTAGACATTAATCCATTGATGGTTCTAGCAGAATCTCGGGGCGCCATTGCGGCGGATGCCCTCATCCGGCGAAGGAGGTAGCGGAAGTTGCAAGACCCCATTCGAACCCGCTCCGAAGACGGCATCCTCGAGGTCATCATCGACCGGCCCAAGGCGAATGCCATCGATCTCGCGACCAGCCGCAAGATGGGGCTGATCTTTCGCGATTTCCGCGACAACCCGGATCTGCGCGTCGCCATCGTCACCGGTGCCGGCGAAAAGTTCTTTTCCGCCGGCTGGGATTTGAAGGCCGCGGCTGATGGTGACGCGGTCGACGGCGATTATGGCGTCGGCGGCTTCGGTGGCATGCAGGAACTGCGCGACCTCAACAAGCCGATCATCTGCGCCGTCAACGGCATCTGTTGCGGCGGCGGGCTGGAGATCGCTCTGTCAACCGATCTGATCATCGCCGCGCCGCACGCGACCTTCGCGTTGCCTGAAATCCGCTCCGGCACCGTCGCCGATGCGGCTTCGATCAAGCTTCCGAAGCGCATCCCCTATCATATCGCCATGGATATGCTGTTGACCGGCCGTTGGCTCAATGTCGAGGAAGCGCATCGCTGGGGCTTCGTCAACCAGATCGTTCTCGCCGACAAGCTTATGGACAGGGCCTGGGAGCTCGCCCGCCTGCTCGCAAGCGGGCCGCCGCTCGTCTATGCAGCGATCAAGGAAATCGTTCGTGAAGCGGAAGGTTCGACGTTTCAGACTGCCATGAATAAGATTACCAAACGGCAGTTTGCAACCGTCGACGTCCTCTATTCGAGCGAAGATCAATTGGAAGGCGCACGGGCTTTCGCGGAAAAGCGAGCTCCAATCTGGAAAGGAAGGTAGGAGGCGGCAGCAACCGCTGAATTTCCCGCATGTCACGGGCAACAAACAGGCTTCAGGCGGAAGAGGAACCGAGACCTGAAGTGGCTTGCCCGGGAATTTGTCAACACGGCAAGAAGAAGGAACAGGGGAATGAACGACTATACGAAATATCTCGCAAGCCGCGTCACCGCAGGCGGGCTCAGCCGCCGTGAATTCATGGGACGCGCAATGGCCGCCGGCGTGACTTTGACGCTCGCCGACAAACTCTTCACCGAAGGTGCGATGGCAGCTGAGCCGAAGCGCGGCGGTCATCTTAAGCTTGGCCTCGAAGGCGGTGCTGCAACCGATTCAAAAGACCCGGCAAAATTCCTGTCGCAGGTCATGTTCTGCATCGGCCGCTGCTGGGGCGACATGCTGGTGGAATCCCACCCGCTGACGGGTGCTGCCGTTCCCTCGCTCGCAGAATCCTGGGAGCCGTCGAAGGATGCCGCTACCTGGACCTTCAAGATCCGCAAGGGCGTCAAGTTCCACAATGGCAAGGATCTGACCATCGACGACGTCGTCGCCACGCTCAAACGCCATACCGATGCGAAATCGGAATCGGGCGCGCTCGGCGTCGTGAAGTCGATCAAGGAAATCAAGGCCGATGGCGACAACCTCGTTCTGACCTTGACCGAAGGCAACGCCGACTTGCCGTTGCTGTTGACCGATTACCACCTCGTCATCCAGCCGAATGGCGGTTATGACGATCCCTTGGCCTCGATCGGTACCGGCCCGTATAAGATGGTCAGCTTCGAGCCCGGCGTGCGTGCCACGTTCGAGCGCAACAAGGACGACTGGCGCACCGACCGCGGCTTCGTCGACAGCGTCGAAATCATCTGCATGAACGATGCAACGGCGCGTATTGCGGCGCTTTCGTCCGGTCAGGTCCATTACATCAATCGCGTCGACCCGAAGACCGTGGATCTTCTGAAGCGCGCGCCGAACGTCGAGATCCTGGCCACAGCCGGCCGCGGCCATTACGTCTTCATCATGCATTGCGACAAGGCGCCTTTCGACAACAACGACCTGCGCCTTGCGCTGAAATACGCCATGGACCGCGAGACCATGGTCAAGAAGATCCTCGGCGGCTACGGCAAGGTCGGCAACGATTTCCCGATCAACAGCACCTATGCCCTCTTCCCGGAAGGCATAGAGCAGCGCGCCTACGATCCGGATAAGGCCGCCTTCCATTACAAGAAGTCGGGCCATAGCGGATCGGTCTTGCTGCGCACCTCCGAAGTCGCCTTCCCTGGCGCCGTCGATGCGGCCGTTCTTTACCAGGAAAGCTGCAAGAAGGCGGGGATCAACATCGAGGTGAAGCGGGAGCCGGGCGACGGCTACTGGACGAATGTCTGGAACGTCCAGCCCTTCTCCACCTCCTATTGGGGCGGACGGCCGACGCAGGACCAGATGTATTCCACCGCCTATCTCTCGACGGCGGACTGGAACGACACGCGCTTCAAGCGCCCCGACTTCGACAAGCTCCTGCTTCAGGCCCGCTCCGAACTGGACGAAGCCAAGCGCAAGGAGCTCTACCGCGCCATGGCGATGATGGTGCGCGACGAAGGCGGCGTCATCCTGCCGATGTTCAACGATTTCGTGAACGCCTCCACCAAGCAGGTGAAGGGTTACGTCCACGATATCGGCAACGACATGTCGAACGGCTATGTCGCGACCCGCGTCTGGCTGGACGCCTGATGCCCGAAGCCGGGCGAAAACGCCCTCATCTCTGACACAGCCAGGACCGCGAAAACCTTTCGCGGTCCTCCCGACGTTTCAAGCAATTCCCGGAAAATGCACAGCTGTTTTTCGTCCGGAATTGCGTAAAACAACAAGATTGAGCGGCTTAACGATTCCCATGAAACATGGAGCCGCTCTCAGTGCGAGGCATCGGCCATGTCCAATTCACCTCCCGGAACCGTTCTGCCCGGGTTGAGGTTCAAGCAGCGCTTCCCGCTGCTGTCCCTTATTATCGAGCGTTGCGTGCTCAGTATCGTTCTGCTCTTTGCGGTTTCCGTCCTGATCTTCGGCGGGCTCGAAGCCCTGCCCGGCGATTTCGCCACCACCTATCTTGGCCAGTCCGCAACGCCGCAGGCCGTCGCCAATATCCGCGAGGAGCTTGGCCTCAACCGGCCTGTGGTCACCCGCTATGTGCAATGGCTCGGCAACGCCGTGCAGGGAGATTTCGGCACCTCCTGGGCGAGCAAGAATTCTGTCGGCGAGCAGATCGGCAAGCGGCTCGGCAATTCCCTGTTTCTCGCTGGCTTTGCCGCCTTGATCTCGGTGCCGCTGGCGGTCTGTCTGGGCATGCTGGCGGTCCACTTCCGTAACCGCATGCCGGACAAGATCATCAATGTCATCTCGCTAGCGGCGATCTCGCTGCCGGAATTCTTCATCGGCTATCTCCTCATCATGTTCTTTTCCGTCAAATTCGGTATCGCGACCTTTCCGGCGACGGTCTTCGACGGCATGGGCGTCATCGACCGGCTGAAGGCGATCGCGCTGCCGACAGCGACGTTGGTTCTGGTGGTGCTCGCGCACATGATGCGCATGACTCGCGCGGCCATTCTGTCCGTCATGTCTTCGGCCTATATGGAAACTGCCGAACTCAAAGGGCTCTCCGCCTTCCGCGCCATCGTCAAGCACGCCGCCCCCAATGCGCTGGCGCCGATCATTAACGTGATCGCGCTGAACCTTGCCTATCTCATTGTCGGCGTCGTCGTTGTCGAGGTTGTCTTCGTCTATCCCGGCATGGGTCAGTATATGGTCGATGCCGTGACGGTGCGCGACATGCCGGTCGTCCAGGCCTGTGGGCTGATCTTTGCCGCGGTCTACATCTTCCTCAACATGACGGCGGACATTCTCGCCATCATCGCCAACCCGCGTCTGAGGCATCCGCGATGAGATTGAGAGATATTCCCATCACCGCCTGGGTCGGCATCATCGGTATCTTGATCGCCTTCATCTGCGCGATCTTCGCGCCCTGGATCGCTCCTTTCGGCGAGACGGAAGTCGTCGGTAACGTCTGGCAGCCTGCCGATGCGCAATATTTCTTCGGCCTCGACAATCTCGGCCGCGATATCCTGTCGCGTCTGATCTACGGCACCCGCACGACGCTCTTCGTCGCGCTGGCGGCAACGATCATTTCCTTTTCGCTCGGCATCATCCTGAGCTTTACCGCTGCCGTCTCGCGCGGATGGATCGACACGGTCTTTTCGCGCTTCAACGACCTGATGATGTCGATCCCGACACTGATCTTCGCGCTCGTCGTGCTGGCGGTTCTGCCGCAGAATCTGATCGTGCTGATCCTCGTCATGGCGATCCTCGACTCCACCCGCGTCTATCGCCTCGGCCGCGCCGTGGCGCTCGATGTCGCGGTCATGGAATTCGTCGAAGCCGCGAAGCTGCGCGGTGAGGGCAAGATCTGGATCATCTTCCGCGAGATCCTGCCGAATACGCTATCGCCGCTGCTGGCCGAATTCGGGTTGCGCTTCGCCTTCTCGATCCTGTTTCTCTCCACCCTCTCCTTCCTCGGCCTCGGCATCCAGCCGCCGGCAGCCGACTGGGGCGGCATGGTCAAGGACAACAAGGATGGCATCATCTTCGGCATCTCCGCCGCGCTCGTGCCGGGTTCTGCCATCGCGGCACTCGCAATCTGTGTCAATCTGGTGGTCGACTGGCTCTTAAGGCGCACCTCCAGCCTCAAGGGAGGGCGTGGCGATGCCTGAGCTTCTTTCCGTTCGCGATCTCAAGATCGAGGCCACCAGCTATCCGCCGGGCGAGCCACCGAAACGCGTCACCATCGTCGATGGCGTCTCCTTCGACTTGCAGAAAGGCAAGGTGCTCGGGCTGATCGGCGAGTCCGGTGCCGGCAAGTCCACCATCGGCCTTTCCGCCCTCGCCTATGGCCGTGGCGGCGCCGAGATCACCGGTGGCCAGGTATTGCTTGACGGCACCGACATCCTGCCGCTCGGTAAATCCGGCATCCGCAGGATTCGTGGCGCCCGGGTCTGTTATGTCGCGCAATCGGCAGCGGCCGCCTTCAATCCGGCGCATCGGCTGGGCGATCAGGTGATCGAAGCAACCGTGAAACATGGCTTGATGACGAAGGAAGAGGCAAGAAAGCGGGCGCTCTATCTCTTCCGCGTGCTTGGCCTGCCCAATCCGGAAACCTTCGGGGACCGCTATCCGCATCAGGTCTCCGGGGGCCAGCTGCAGCGCGCCATGACCGCGATGGCACTCTGCTCCAATCCCGAACTGATCGTCTTCGACGAACCGACGACCGCGCTCGACGTCACCACGCAGATCGACGTTCTCGCGGCCATCAAACACGCCATCGAGGAGACGCATACGGCCGCGCTCTATATCACCCATGACCTCGCTGTCGTCGCTCAGATTTCCGACGACATCATGGTATTGAGGCATGGCAAGACGGTGGAATATGGCAGCGTCCAGCAGATCATCGAGGAGCCGCGCCAGGATTATACCCGCGCCCTCGTCAACGTCCGCCAGGAGGCGCGTGCAGAAGCCGCCGATCAGACGAGCGCACTTTTGAAAGTCGAGAATATCAGTGCGCAATACTCGAATGGTTTCAAAGTATTGCACGATGTTTCTCTACACGTTCCTAAAGGCCAGACGCTAGCGGTCGTCGGCGAGTCCGGTTCCGGCAAATCGACGCTTGCCCGCGTCATCACCGGCCTGCTGCCGCCAAGCGACGGGCGGATTTCCTTCGACGGCAAGCCGTTGACACCGGCCTTGAAAGACCGCTCGCGGCAGGAGCTGCGGCGCATCCAGTTGATCTATCAGATGGCCGATACCGCCATGAACCCGCGCCAGACCGTGCGCGATATCATCGGCCGCCCGCTGACCTTCTATGACGGCCTCCGTGGCGCTGCAAAGACGGCGCGTGTGAAGGAGTTGCTGGATCAGATCGAGATGGGCAATGGCTTCATCGACCGTTATCCGGCCGAGCTTTCCGGCGGGCAGAAGCAGCGTGTCGCCATCGCCAGAGCACTTGCGGCCAAACCGGAACTCATCCTCTGTGATGAGCCGACCTCGGCACTCGATCCGCTGGTTGCCGAAGGCATTCTGAAGCTGCTCTTGAAACTGCAGGAAGAGGCGCATCTTTCCTACGTCTTCATCACCCATGACATCGCCATCGTGCGCGCCATCGCCGACAGCGTTGCGGTGATGCATCGCGGCAAGCTCGTCCGCTTCGGCCCGAAATCGGAGGCGCTGTCGCCGCCTTTCGACGATTACACCGACCTGCTGCTGAAATCCGTACCTGAGATGGAGATCGGCTGGCTGGAGCGCGTGCTGACGACGCGGAGGATGGCAAGCGCTGGCAATTGAAGGCTCGAAATCTTCAATACTCTGCCGGCACCGCATAGACTTCTGCGGATGGATCAGCGAGGAATGAGCGGACCGTCGGCGGCAGCCGGCGTGACGATAGCGGCAGCGGCCCGCAGCGCGACAGAAGCTCGCGCAAATCGGGCTCGGCGCCGACATGGCGCCAGATCATCCGCGACGCATAAGGGAGGTTTTCCTTTCGCCAGGAAACTCCCATAGTCGTCCCGCGCAGATAGACGCGCTGATACTCGTCGAAGGGCAGGAGGATCGTCTGTGACAGTATGGGATTTGGGCCGACGACCCGCTCCGTAATGAAGATCCGGTTTCGATAGAAGGCGGCCAAACCCACATATTTCGAAAACTGCTGGATGCCGTTTCCGGGGTCTCGCAGGCGCTCCATCGATTTGACATGCACCAGCCCGCCCTGCTCGATAATGCGACTGCAGGAACAGACAACCATTCCAGGCCAGGACGGTGAGCGATGGTAGGTCTGGAAATAGCCGATATGGCGCCGGAGCGCGGTTAGATCTCCGGGGAACGCCTTTAACAATTCGGAACTTTGATTGAGGTCCAGCGCCGGTTTGCGAAGCCGCTCGCGAAAGAGCCTGGGAGCGAGACCAAAGTCGGCTGCATCCAGATCGAAATACTTGGCGATACGCGCCAGATTATGAGCAGACGGCCGCGTCTGACCATTGATATATCGGTTGAATTGTTGCCGGTTGATATCGATTGCACGGCACAGATGCGAAATGGAACGCTGCGTTGCGCAGGCAATTTTAAGGTTCTCGACCAGGTGAGGCATCCGCAACTCCGTCTTGGAATGAACTAGCGTAAACTCGCTTAAAGATGCGTCAAGTCGCGAAATTGCGTGAAGCAGCCTGACCTCTACGTTCCCTCCCAACGAAGTTGAAAAAGGGAACTGCAATGACACGTGAAAAGGACCAATCTTCGCCTCTGAGCATCGGCCGCCGTCATTTCCTGGGCGGTGCCGTCGCGCTGGGCGCTTTGCCTGCCCTCACCTCCGGTCTCCTGATGCCGCGCGATGCCCGCGCGGAGGAAGCGAAGCGCGGCGGTCATCTGAAACTCGGCCTCAAGGGCGGCGCCACCAGCGATGCGCTCGACCCGGCAACCTATAGCGCCTCCGTCTTATTCGTCATTGGCCGCCTCTGGGGCGACACACTTGTCGAATCCGACCCTAAGACCGGCGCACCCTTGCCGTCGCTGGCGATTTCCTGGACACCATCGGCGGATGCATCCGTCTGGACCTTCAAGATCAGGAACGACGTGCAGTTTCACGACGGCAGCAAGATGACCGTTGCCGATATCGTCGCGACACTGAAACGACATGCAGACAAGAATTCGCAGTCCGGCGCTCTGGGGCTGATGGCCTCGATCACCGGTATTGAAGAAAAAGCAGGCGATCTTGTCCTGGCGCTTTCGGAAGGCAATGCGGACCTGCCGCTCCTTCTCACCGATTACCACCTGATCATTCAGCCGAAGGGCGGCGTCGATAGGCCGGCGGCGGCCATCGGTACAGGTCCCTACATTCTGAAAAGCTTCGAACCGGGCGTTCGCGCCACCTTCGAGAAGAACCCTACGGATTGGCGCTCCGACCGCGGCTTTGTCGACAGCGTCGAAATCCTCGTCATCAACGACAACACCGCCCGCATTGCAGCGCTCGCCTCCGGTCAGGTCCATTTCGTCAACAATGTCGACCCGAAGACCGTCCCGATGCTGAAGCGGGCACCGACCGTCGACATCCTCCGCAATGCCGGCAAGGGCTTCTACTGCTTCCTGATGCATTGCGACACGGCGCCCTTCGACAACGCCGATCTTCGGCTTGCGCTGAAATATGCGATCGACCGTCAGTCGATCCTCGACAAGGTTCTGGGCGGCTATGGAACGATCGGCAACGACTATCCGGTCAATTCCAACTACGCTCTCGCCCCGACCGATATCGAGCAACGGCCGTATGATCCGGATAAGGCTGCCTTCCATTTCAAGAAATCGGGCCTCGATCGCCCCGTTCAGTTGCTTACATCCGATGCAGCCTTTCCGGGCGCCGTGGATGCGGCGATCCTGTTCCAGCAAAGCGCGCGCAAGGCCGGCATTACGATCGACGTCAAGCGCGAGCCGGAAGACGGCTACTGGACCAATGTCTGGAACAAGCAGCCCTTCTGCGCCTCCTTCTGGGGCGGCCGTCCGACCCAGGATTCGCGCTACTCTACGTCCTACCTGTCGACCGCAGAATGGAACGACACGCGTTTCAAGCGCCCTGACTTCGACAAGTTGGTCCTGCAGGCGCGGTCTGAACTCGATGAAGCCAAGCGCAAGGTGCTTTATCGGCAGCTGGCGCTGATGGTGCGAGACGATGGCGGTCTGATCCTGCCCGTCTTCAACGACTACATCATGGCCTCTTCGAAAACGCTGAAGGGATATGTCGACGATATCGGCAACGATATGTCCAACGGCTACATCGGCAGCCGTGTATGGTTTAATGCCTAAACCTCTTCTGGATATATGACCATGTCAGACCGCAGCTTCACGACCATCGAAAATCAGTGGATCACCCTGAAGGACGGCACGCGGCTCGCCGCGCGCATCTGGATGCCCGACGGCGCAGAGAGCGATCCCGTGCCGGCGGTCTTCGAGTTCCTGCCCTACCGCAAGCGCGACGGAACGAGCCCGCGTGATGAATCCACCTACCCGGTCTTCGCCGCAGCCGGGATTGCCGGCGTGCGTGTCGACATCAGGGGCTCCGGAGAGTCCAGCGGCATTATCGACGGCGAATACACCGAGCTGGAGCTCGCCAATGCCTGTGAGCTGATCGCCTGGATCGCAGCACAACCTTGGTCGAACGGCTCGGTCGGCATGATGGGCATTTCCTGGGGCGGCTTCAACTGCCTGCAGGTCGCAGCCTTGAAGCCCCCGGCGTTGAAGGCGGTAATATCGATCGCCTCCACGGTCGATCGCTATAATGACGACATCCACTACAAGAACGGCTGCCATCTCTCCGCCCAGCTCTCCTGGGCGGCGACCATGCTTGCCTACCAGTCGCGCTCGCCTGATCCAGCCATCGTCGGCGACGACTGGCGCGATATGTGGCTGGAGCGCCTTGAGCAGGAACCTTTCTTCATGGAGGAATGGCTCCAGCATCAGCGTCGTGACGATTTCTGGCGGCACGGGTCGATCTGCGAAGATTTCGCAAGCTTCGATATTCCCGCCATCGTTATTGCCGGCTGGGCTGACGGTTATCGCAACACGCCGCTGCTGGCCGTCGAGGGTCTCGGCGAGAAAGCGAAGGCATTGCTCGGCCCGTGGATCCACAAATATCCGCATTTCGCCTGGCCGAAGCCGCGCGTCGATTTTCATGGCGAAGCCATCGCCTGGTGGAACCACTGGCTGCGTGGCGAACCTAACGGCGCCGAGGCCATGCCATCGGTGCGTGCCTATATTCTCGATTCGATAAAGCCAGCCACACGCCGCGACTTCGACCCCGGCTTCTGGATCGCGAAGCAAGAATGGCAGCAGCCCGAGATGCAGTGCTTCTATGTCGAGCAATTCGGCACGCTGATGGAAGGCATGCCGATCCCGCATGCGCCGGAACATCCCGTCTACCTGCGCTCGCCGCTCGACACGGGCACGGCCTCGGGCGAATGGTTCACCCTGAAGCCCGATGCGGAATTGGCGATCGATCAGCGTGTCGACGATGCCGGGTCGCTGACCTTCCAGACAGCGCCACTGGTCGAGGATCACGACTATCTCGGTCGCCCGGTCGTCACCTTGACGCTGCGGTGCGATGCCGAAACCGCCAATCTGTGCGCGAGGCTCGTCGATATCCATCCGGACGGCACGGCAACGCGCGTTTCCTTCGGCGTCCTCAATCTCGCCCATCGCAACGGCAATGCTGCGCCGGAGCCGCTGATTAAGAGTCAGCAGGTCCAGGTGACTCTGACGCTCGATGCCTGTGGCTATCGTTTCCGCAAGGGGCACCGCATTCGCCTGTCGCTGTCGACAGCCTATTGGCCGATGGTGCTGCCGCCACCTGAAGATCCGGGACTGACGATCGATATCGCCTCCATCGGCCTTGCTTTGCCGCAGCTCGGTGCACATGAGATTATCGACATCAAGCAGCCCGACAACCCCGATCCGCTGCCGAAATATATCGAACATGCACCGGGCTCGACGAAGCGACAGGTGGTGCGCGATCTCTCGGCCGGCGTCACCCGCTATGAAATTCATGAGGACACCGGCCTCTTCGAACATCCCGGCACGGGACTTTCCACACGGCAGTTGCGCGAAGAGGTCTGGTCGATCGCGCCGGACGATCCGCTGTCGATGACGGGCATCTCGACATGGACCTGCGACATGAGCCGCCCCGGCTGGTTCGTTCGCACGGTGGCGACATCGTCCATGTCGTGCACGGCAAAGGACTGGGTGATCAGCGCCTCGGTCGTTGCCTATGAAGGCGAGACCGAGATTTTCCGGAAGATCTTCGAGGAGAAGCGTATCGCGCGCGACCTGATGTAGGTCAACGGGAGCCCGCAAACCGGCTTGCCGCCGCGCAGATGGCGGCAAAGCCGACCCGCGCACCTTCGCTCATATGCCGTGCCCGCAGCCACGCATGCACCATTTGCGGCTCCTCGCGGAACCAGACTTCGACGCCTGCTTGCGCGAGCCGAGCCGCGTAATTGCGGCCATCGTCGCGCAGAGGATCGTAATGCGCAACCGTGATGAAGGTTGGTGGAAGTCCGGCCACGGAAGACGAGGCAAGCGGCTCGGCGACCGGATTGCCTGACGGAGCCTGCAGAATGGTGCGATAATAGGCGACATCCGCGGTCGTCAGCCCCGGCGCGTCGGCCATCTCCTCATAGGAGCCGGAGACGAGATCGCCGCCGAGCGCAGGGTAGATCAGGATCTGGCCGACAATTCCCGAAAGCCCCTCCGCTTGCGCCCGCACGGCCAATCCCGCCGCGAGATTGCCGCCGGCGCTGTCGCCGATCAGCACGACCGACGTCTTCTCGGCAAGCAGCTGCTCGAGAACACTGAAACAATCATCCGTCTGCGCCGGCCAGCGATATTCCGGCGCCAGCCGATAATCGACCGAGACCAGCTCGGCGCCGGCATGATCGGCGATCTCGGCGCAGATGGCATGATGGCTTTCAAGCGAGCCGACGACGAAACCACCGCCATGGAGACACAGCAGCTTCGTTGCGGTACGGATATTGGCGGGCTTGTAACGCCTGACGGGAATCGTTCCGGATACGAGATCATCCGCGGTCTGCATGCCGTCGGGCAAGGGGCGATCGAAGCGCGCGCATAAGGCGTCATACCATTGGCGCTGTTGCGTAATGGAGGCCGTGACCGCATCCGGCGGATAAAAGGAGTCGCAGATCTCCATGAACTGCAGGATGCCTGCCTCGTTCGGCATGGGACGCTCGGCAGTAGCCATCGGATATCCTCGATTCGTGCCTATCGATCAAGGATAGCGCAACGATGCAAGCGAATGCTTACCTGCCTACGGCCAGCACCGCCGCGATGGCGACATCTGCCTGGTTGCGCCGCGTTCAATCGGCCGCAAATACGCTGCTCGACAGCAGGGAAAAACCCGTAGGCATCTGCATGCATTGCGCGTTGGACCAGGTGAGTACTGCAAGCGCGAGAGCCGCGCCAATCACAAGCCGAAGCATGATATTTCCTCATCGGTGTTGCTGCCATCGCGAGCTCAGTTGCATCGCGGGCATTGGATCGTTAGGCCAGCGCCGTGGAAGCGGCAGGGTTCCGTCTATATGGACCTCGTGCGGCTGACTTATGGCCAAGTCATGGCAGGAATTGAGTGTTCGCGAGCGATCCGCTCGGTGCTGGCCCGATCGCGGGGTTGGACCTTCACCTTGCGTGATATTGCTCGTCCGTCACATGCTCCAGCCAATCCACCACCTTGCCGTCGAGATGTTCGTGGATGGCGATATGGGTCATGGCTGTTGTCGGCGAAGCGCCGTGCCAGTGCTTCTCGTTCGGTTCGAACCAGACGACATCCCCGGGCCGGATCTCCTCGACCGGGCCGCCTTCGCGCTGAGCGAGGCCAAGGCCGGCGGTGACGATCAAGGTCTGGCCGCGCGGGTGGGTATGCCATGCCGTCCTCGCGCCAGGTTCAAAGGTGACGCTGCCGGCGGCGGCCCGGCGGGCGTCATTGGCAGCAAACAGCGGGTCAATCCTGACCGTACCGGTGAACCAGTCGGAGGGGCCTTTGCCGGAGGGTTGCGTGCCGTTCTTCTTGATGTCCATGATGACGTCCTTCCTGAAATCGGCTGCGTTGGCGCGACCGTGTGGGAATTAACTTAGCTCACGATTCACGGAGCGGTAGAGGGCCGTTCACGCATAGACTTATGAATAGGGACGATAAATCCCTTTCGAGTGGGAGGACGTAGCAAGTGCCCTGGGGTTGACCGTGCAGCCATGTTCATCGCGACATCAAGGCGCGGATGCTGCGATCTGCCGACTGCAGCAGCTCGAAGGCTTCGTAACGCCGCTGATGCAGCGCCTTGACGGCGCCATCCGCCGGCTCGAACCTCTTCGCCAGCCGTGACATGGCAGCCATGGCTTCCACGAGCGAGCCGCGATGTCCGCCAGCCGTAGCGCCGAGCATGGCCGCACCGAGAAGAACGGGCTCCTCCGTATCGGCGACAGCGACCGACCTGCCGGTCGTATCCGCCAAAAGCTGACGTACCAATGCGCTCTGGGCAGCCCCGCCGCTGGCGATGATGAGATCGCAGGTGATCCCGTCCTGTGCCAGCTTTTCGAGCAACTGCTTGAGGCCATAGCCGATACCGCAGAGGCCGGCGACATAAAGAGCGATCAGATCGTCGATGCCGGTTTCGAGCCCAAGGCCGGAAATGACGGCGCGCGCATCAGGATCGGCATAGGGCGACCGGTTACCGAGGAACTCGGGAACGACCTGTATGGATTGCGCGAGCTTTACGGCGTCGGATGTGTTTCCGCTCGCCTTCATGGCCTGCCGGTCCAGCCAGGCGACGAGCGACAAGCCTTCCGTCTCGGCCTTCTGATGCGCCTCGCCGGATGCCGGATGCATGGTAACGAGATGATCGATCGCAGCCCCTGCCGCAGACTGGCCGCCTTCCGTCAGCCAGAGGCCAGGCACCATGGCCGAATAATAGGGTCCCCAAACGCCATCGACGAACACAGCGTCATCGCTCGACGCCATCGAACAGGCGGAGGTGCCGAAGATATAGGCGAGCCTGTTCCTGACATCGGCTTTGCCGTCCGGTCCCTGGCCGCCAAGCGTGCCGACGCCGCCGGCATGGGCATCGATCAACGACGCACCGACCGGCGTACCAACGACGAGGCCAAGATCGCCGGCGGCAGCTTCGTTCAAGCCGCCACCGAGTGCGGTACCCGGCTCGACGATTTCTGTACCGATCCGCACAAAGCCTTCGTCGGCCAGCTCACCAAGGCCGATATCCTTGAAATATTGCGCGTCCCAGCGCTTTTCGTGGGCGAGATAGGTCCATTTGCAGGTGACCGTGCAGACCGATCTCTGCAGCGAGCCGGTTGCGCGCCAGGTCAGATAGTCGGCGAGATCGAAGAAATGATCCGTTGCCGCGAAGGATTGCGGCAGGTTTCGCTTCAGCCACAAGAGCTTCGGCGTCTCCATCTCGGGTGAGATACGGCCGCCGACATAGCGCAGCACGGCATGGTTGCCGGCATTGATCTCCGCCGCCTCGCCGGCCGCGCGATGATCCATCCAGACGATGATATTGCGATCGGCATCGCCCGATGGTCCCACAGCCACGGGCCGGCCATCCGCCTTGACCGCGACCAGTGAACAGGTTGCATCGAAACCGATGCCCGAAACGTCACCGGCCGCTATCTTTGCCGCTGCGACAGCCTCTTTGACGCTGTCGCAAACCGCCTTCCATATCTGCTCGCTCGACTGCTCGACGATACTGCCGGCCTCGTGCCAGATGGTGATCGGCCGCTTGGCGGCGGCGAGCAGATGGCCATGCGCATCGAAAACCCCGGCCCGGGCGCTGCCGGTGCCGACATCGATGCCGATGAAATAAGGTGCCGTCATCAGAGATCCGTACTCAAAGGCAGGATCACCAGATCCCGGATTACGATGTTACGCGGTCTGGATAGCATGAAGAGCACCGCTTCCGCCACTTCGGTCGCCTCCATCAGGCCGCCCGCGGCAATCGCTTCGTCAAGCTTTGCCTGTGGCCAGTCGCTGATCAGTGCCGTTACCACCGGCCCCGGCGCCACGGCGCCAACGCGGATGCCATGCTTGGCGACCTGGCGCCGAACCGTGTGCGTAAAGGCCTGCACGGCATGCTTGGACGCCGTATAGATCGGCTCCCAGACCACCGGCACCAGACCGGCGATCGAGCTGGTCATGATGATATCGCCTGTTTTGCGCTCGATCATGTGCGGCAGCACCATGCGAACCGAGCGGAAGGCCGCGTTGATATTCAGATCCAGCATACGGTCCCAGGAATCGGGATCGCCTTCCGCAACCTCCCCGCCGATATAGGCGCCGGCATTGGCATGGAAGATATCGAGCTTGCCGAACTTGCCAAGAATCTGCGGCATCATCGTCGCTACGCTCTCTGGGTTCAGAAGATCGACGACGACGGGAAAGGCGTTCGGCCCTAGTTCTGCGCAAAGGCTTTTCAGGCTGTCTTCAGCCCGGTCGACGAGGGCGACACTGGCGCCCTCGTTCAATAGCGATTTGGCGCATTCCAGGCCAATTCCAGACGCAGCCCCGGTGATGGCGGCGACCTTGCCGGCAAAATCCTGTCTCATAGCAATCCTTACCTTCTTGAAGAAATCAGCCGCGCCCATGCGAGGCGCGGGAACGACGGGCGAGCGAGTCGACGATGACGGCAATGGCAAGAACTGCCCCAGTGATCATGTAGCGAAGCGCCGACGACAGATCGAGCATGGTGAGGCCGCTCGCGATCGACTGGATGACGATGATGCCGAGCAGTGCCGAATAGGCGCTGCCGCGGCCGCCGAAGAGGCTGGTGCCGCCGATGACGGCCGCCGCAATCGCATTCAGATTGACGTCGCCTGTACCCGCCTGCTGGCTGGCAGAGGCGAGACGTGCCGCCGCCAGCACACCACCAAGGGCTGCGAACATGCCGCAGAGAACGAAGGCGCTGGTATAGATCCTGCGTACGTTGATACCGGCGCGGCGCGCTGCCTCGCGATTGCCGCCGACGGCGGACATCGACCGGCCCCATTGCGTGCGCGTCAGTGCGTAGTCCATGACGATAACAAGCACCACGAACAGGGCAAACATCCAGGGAATGCCGCGATCCTGATTGAGATAGAAGGCGACGAACTCCAAGGCCACGGTGATCACAGCCGCCTTCGCCAGCAGGCCGCCGACGGAGGGCGCGGAGAGGTTCGCCTGCTTGCGTCGCCGCACAGTACCCAAGCCGGTCACCAGCAGGACCGCACCCGGAATGAGCGCGAAGAGATAGGCAAGCGGTCGAGGAATGACAAGGAGTTGGCCGAAATTCACGATCGCCGAGCCATAGGGCAGATTGATCGAGCCGGTGGCGCCAAGCAGATAGAGCTGCATGCCGAGTACGGCGAGAAGGCCTGCCAATGTGGCAACGAAGCTCGGCATACCCAGGCGGTTGAACAGCACGGCATAGATCACGCCAATCACGCCACCGACGACCAGCGCCGCCAGGATCGCCAAGGCCACCGGCCAGCCCTCATTCACCCAGAGCATGCCGACCATGGCCGAAGCGAAGCCACTGATCGAGCCGACGGAAAGATCGATCTCACCGACCATCAGCACGCAGACTATGCCGAGCGAGATGATGCCGACGGTCGAAGCATCGAACAGCAGATTGGCGAGGTTGTTGCTTGAAAGGAAGGTCGGGTTCAGCGTGCCGAACACCGTCCAGATGATGACGAGACCGACGACGACGGGCAGCGAGCCGAGATCGCCGGAACGAACCTTGTCGATGGAGGAGCGGATGGTCGCGCCAAGCCCGGTGTCATGATTGACCCGGACGTCGCTGCGGTCAAGCAGCATGGTCGATTGCTTGCTGTCCTGGCTCATGGCTGGCCCCCTTCCCTCAATTCCTGCTGGGCCTGACGCCTCCCTGCCCGTCGCGACACGGCGTTTTCCGTGGCTCCGGTGATGGCGCTGACGAGTTCCTGGTTCGAGGCATCTGGATAGAAGATGCCGTTGTTGCGGCCGAGGCGCAGTACGACGATGCGGTCGGCAACGGCGCGCACATCCTCCATATTGTGGCTGATCATGATGACACCGAGCCCCTTGTCGCGGACGCGTTCGATAAGGTTCAGCACTTCGGCGGTTTGTGCGACGCCGAGCGCTGCGGTAGGCTCGTCGAGCATGATGAGTTTCGGCTCGAGCAGCAGCGAACGGGCGATCGCCACCGTCTGCCGCTGGCCGCCCGAAAGGGATGCGATGGGGATGCGTACGCTCGGGATACGCGCGGCAAGCTCATTGAGCAAAGTCCAGGCGCGAACCTCCATCGCGGTTTCGTCGAGCTTCAGCGGACTCAGTTCCCGGCCGAGGAAAATGTTGGCGACGACATCGAGGTTCTCGCAGAGCGCCAGATCCTGGAAAACCGTGGCGATGCCGAGATCAAGAGCCGTTGCGGGATCGCTGAGCGTTACCTGCTTGCCACGGAATGTGATGGTGCCCGCACTCGGTTGATGGACACCGGCCAGAACCTTGACGAGCGTCGATTTGCCGGCGCCATTGTCGCCGACAAGCGCCACCACTTCACCGGCATGCACATCGAGGTTGATATCCGTCAGTGCCGAGACGGCGCCGAAGTGTTTGGAGATCCCTTTGAGGCTGAGCACAAGCTCGCCGGACGGGGCTCTATGATCGGAAGCGTTACTCATGACTCGCCACCTTCTCGGGTTGAAATGCTATCGGATGCGTTTTGCCTCCGGCCGCCGAAGCGGCCGGAGACTGGGAGGAGCAGCCTTAGCTGCCGATACCGAGTTTCTTGCAGCCATCGGCATAACGGTCGTTGCAGAGCTGTTCCGGCGTCTGGATCGGCTTGCCGTTGACCGTCTTGTCGATGATCTCGGCCTTCAGGTTTTCGGACGTGACCAGGGCCGGCGTGAAGAGCTTGGTCGGCGTGTCGAAGAGCTTCGTGTCGGCCTTCGGCGTCTCGCCGGAGAGCAGCTCGATCGCGACATTGGCGGCAGCAGCCGCCACGATCTCGCTCGGCTTGGAGATCGTATTATACTGATCGCCCGAAATGATGAGCTGCAGGCCGGCAATGGTCGCATCATTGCCCGTGACCGGCGGCACCGGATCGTAGCCGGCGGCCTTGAAGGCAGCGACGGCCGCACCACCCGTGCCGTCATTGGCGGCGACGACACCGAGGATCTTCTTGCCGAAGCGGGTGATTTGGCCGCTTGCCCATTGCTGCGCCTTTGGCGGTGCCCATTCCGGCGTGTCGAATTCGGCCAGCACCGGATAGCCGCCGTCGGCCAGACCGGCATGGATGCCCTTCTTGATCAGGCCGGCAGCAGCATCGGTCGGCGAGCCATTGATTTCGAGAAGGCCGCCATCGCCAGCCTTCACGCCCTTCGCCTTCAAATGATCGACCAGTGACTTGGCGATCATCTTGCCGATCTCTTCATTGTTGAAGGACACGTAGTAGTCGGCGGCCGCCGACGGGATGGGCCGGTCATAGGCGATGACGCGCACGCCCTGGCTCTGCGCGAGCTTCACCAATGATGCGGCGGCCGTCGAGTCCACCGGGTCGAGCACGATTGCCTTCGCACCCTGCGAGATCGCCGAATTGAACTGCTGCTGCTGACGCGAGGCATCGCCATTGGCGTTCTGGTAGATGACCTTGCAACCGGCGCAGAGCTTCTTCATCTCGGCCTGGAAACCAGGGAAATCGTGCTCCTCATAGCGCGTCGAGCTCTGGTCGGGCATCAGGAAGGCGACGGTTGCGTCCGTCACCTTGGCGGATTGCGCGAAGGCGGAAGTGCCGGCCAGAAGACCGACCGCAAGCGCGGTTATGCCGGCGATTTTCAGTGCGAAATGGTTCATTGGAATTTCTCCGTTCCAAGTGGTAATGGTTTCCCTCGATCATCGCGGCTGTCCGCACGCGATGCTCTTGTTGATGCGTCGCCGAAGGCGATCTCAGACCGACGCGACGGTAATTTCGGACAAGCCTTCTCCTTCGGACGGCAGAGATGCCTGCCCGTTCGCTCGCCCTGAATTTTGTCTCTCCTCCCTGTCCTCCCTTGTGTTAGGCGGCCTCCACCGCGCGTGCGTGCTGTGCCAAGAGCGACCTGAACCGGGAGGGCGCCATGCCCTTCTGATCCAGAAAACGCCGATTGAAGTTCGAGATATTGTTGAAGCCTGCCGCAAAGCAGATGTCGGTGATCGTCATCTCGGCCTTGCTCATCAAAAGATGACAGGCGAAGTTGATGCGCAGCCGATTGACATACTGCACCAGCGCCATGCCGGTATGGCGGCGGAAGCTGCGCGAGAAGGCGCTTGGGCTTTGACCGGTCAATTCGGCCAGATCGCACTCACTGAACGGCTCGGTGAGATGTGCATTGATGTAAGCCAGCGCCTGGTTGACGCCCGCCGACATGAAGCCTGAGGGATCCGGCTGATAACCGGCGCTGGCGAGCGTGCGCGTACCTTCAGCGCGGCTCATAGCGTCGAGAATATTCATGAAGAGCTCGATGCGGCGGATGCCCGACGCCTCTACCAGCTCGCCGAGGATCGGGCCAACGATGACAGCCGTCTCAGGCGTGAAGAGCGCACCGCGGCGGCTCGTCTCAAGAATGCCGGCGCAGGCCGACAGTTCCGGGAAGACCTTGCTCGCATCGGCAAAGAAGGATTCGGAAAATTGCAGGACGCGGCAGCGCAACGGCAGGGTGACGCCGACCGGTACGTCGCTCACCCAATTATGCGGGAGGTTCGGTCCTGTCAGCACCAGATTGCCGGGCTCGAACTCGCCGATGAAGTCACCGATGAAATATTGGCCTGTTGTCGCGACGACATGGTGGATTTCATATTCGGGATGAAAATGCCAGCGAACCGTGCGGTAGGGATAACCGTGCTCCCACGCTTTGAAGGATTCTCCGCTGCCGATCGCGACCACTTCCAAATCGGGATTCATCGGCAAACCTCCTTTCGTCCGTCCGCATTCGTTACGGTTACGGCGCCTCCTCCCAGAGGCCATCGCATCTTTTATGTGGTAACCCTACCCCTCATAGCCGCCCGCCGCTACTACGCCTTGTACGTCCAACCGATACTTTTTTGACATCAAAGGCGGCCCGTTTGGTCAAATGTGCAGTGCGGCATAGCCAACCGCATAGCGAGACCCGTATGAGCCCGAAAGCGGGATCAATCGAGATCGTCGCGAATACAGGCCTTGAACTGCCCCGGCGCGACCTCCCGCAATTGCGGAACTGTCGTCGCGCAGGCGTCGAGCGCGAAGAGGCAGCGCGTTCGGAAGACACAGCCACTTGGCGGGTTTGCCGGGCTCGGAATATCGCCCTTCAGAATTTGCCTGTTACGCCTGCGATCCGGGTCCGGCGACGGGATGGCTGACAGCAAAGCGCGCGTATAGGGATGTCGCGGTCTGGCGTAGAGATCAGCGCTTGCGGCAATCTCCATGATCCGCCCGAGATAAAGCACGATGACGCGATCACAGAGATATTCGACCACGGCAAGATCATGCGAGATGAACAGCATGGTAAGCGCGAGGCGTTGCTGTAGGTCGCGCAGCAGATTGATGACCTGCGCCTGGATGGAGACATCCAGTGCCGAGACGGGTTCGTCGGCGACCAGAAACTCCGGCCCGAGCGCAAGTGCGCGCGCAATGCCGATCCGCTGGCGCTGGCCGCCTGAGAATTCGTGGGCATAGCGATTGATGGCGTCCGCCGGCAGATCCACCTGTTCGAGCGCCGCCCGCGCGCGATCCAGCCGATCGATACGGCCCCCGATGCGCTGGATCTTCAGCCCCTCGGTCAGGATCTCGCCGATGGTCATGCGCGGCGACAGACTGGCGAAAGGATCCTGGAAAATATACTGCATGCGCGGCCGCATGCGCCTCAGACCGCCGGCGCCGAGCCTGGTCAGTTCCGTGCCGTCGAAGCGCACGCTGCCAGCCGATGGCTCGACCAGCCGCAGGATGGACCTGCCGATCGTCGTCTTGCCGCTGCCGGATTCGCCGACGAGACCCACCACTTCGCCTCTCCCGATGTCGAAGGAGATATCACGAAGGATGGAAAGCCTTGCACCGCGGGACACATAATCCTTGGCAAGATCCCGAACGGAGACGAGCGCTTCCGTCATCTAAATCTCCCGCCAGCGGATGCAGCGGCTCGCATGGCTTGCGTCGACGGCCTCGAGGGACGGCACCGTTGCGCTGCAAGCCTCGATCGCATGGGCGCACCGCGGCGCGAAGGCGCAGCCGGATGGCATTCGCATCAGGCTCGGCACGGCACCGGGAATGGCGTATAGCGGCTCTCCGGCCTGCCGCATCCGTGTCGCCTCGCCAAGCCGCGGCATGGAGGCCAAAAGGCCGCGTGTATAGGGATGCCTCGGATTGCGGAACACGGCTTCCGTCGGCCCCTCCTCGACGATCCGGCCGGCATACATGACGGCGACGCAATCGGCGATCTCTGCCACCACACCGAGATTATGCGTGACGAAGAGGATCGCCATGCCGCGCTCCCGCTGTAGTCGCTGCAGGAGATCGAGGATCTGCGCCTGTATCGTGACGTCGAGCGCCGTCGTCGGCTCGTCTGCGATCAAAAGCACGGGATCGCAGGCAAGTGCCATGGCAATGGTCGCGCGCTGGCGCATCCCGCCGGATAGTTCATGCGGATATTGCCTGACGCGGCGTTGCGCATCGGGAATTCCGACGTTTTCCAGCAGCGCGATCGCCTCACGCATCGCGGTGGCACGATCTGCCCCCCGATGAATGCGGATCGGCTCGGCAATCTGATCGCCGATTGTCAGCACCGGATTGAGGCTCGACATCGGCTCCTGAAATACCATGCCGATATCGCCGCCGCGGATCTCGCGCATACGGCTGTCGTCCAACGCCGCAAGATCGCTGACGATACCCTGCCTGCCCCGCAGCCTGATGCTGCCGGCTGCGATCCTCCCGACATTACGCGTCAGCAGCCGCATCACCGAAAGGCTCGTCACCGACTTGCCCGAGCCGGATTCGCCGACCAGCGCCAGCGTCTCGCCCGCGTCGATGGTCAGGTCGATATCTCTGACAGCGGTCAACTCGCCGCCGCGGGTACGGAAGACGGTCGTGAGGCCCCTGATATCGAGAACGGGTTGGGCAGCCACCATCATCATACCTACAACAGCCCCGTATTCTTCAGGATCGCATCGATCCTGGCCGTTTCCTCCGCATTCAGCGCCGCGCGCGGACGGGGCATGATAGCGGTATCGATGATGCCGAGACTTTTCATCGCTGCCTTGAAGGCACCGATGCCGGCGGCACCGCCGCTGACGCGCCCCTGCGCGACCCAGACGATCTCGAACAGGCGGCAAAGCCTTTCCTGCTCGCGCCGGGCCGCCGCCCAGTCGCCACGCTGTGCGGCATCCCACAGCCGCACATAGCCATGCGGATCGACATTGGCGATGCCGGGCACCATGCCATGCGCGCCCATCAGAAGCGCATTGTCGACGACGATTTCGGAGCCCGTCATCAGGAAGATATCCTTGTGATCGGCAAGATCGAGCAGCGCATAGCGGAAATTGCCGTCGTCGCCGCTGGAATCCTTCAATCCGATGATGGTCCCCTCTTTTGCGAGGGCGACCACGGTCTGGCGCTGCAGCTTCACGTGCACACAGACCGGGATGTCATAGGCGACGAGCGGTACATCGACGGCATCCCGAATATAGCGGAAATGGTCCAATATCTCTGACTGGCTGGTCACGGTATAGAAGGGAGCGGTGACGACGACGGCGTCGGCACCGATCTCTTTTGCGATTTTCGAATGCGCGATCACGCGGTCGGTCGTGGGGTCGATGACGCCGACCAGCAACGGCACGCGACCGTTCACGACCTTGGCGGAATGCTCGATAATCTCGCGCCGCGTCTTTTCGTCGTGAAAGACGACTTCGCTGGTGGAGCCCAGCACGAAGACGCCGTGGCAGCCGCCATCAATGAGATGCTCCAGCACCCTCGTATAGGATGGGTAATCCACCGTGAAATCGTCGTTCAGCGGCGTTACGACGGGAGGCACCACGCCCTTGAATTTGCTCATTGTCTCTTTCTTTCTTGGGTTCAACGAAGCTCGGCGCGCGGATCGAAGGCATCCCTCAGCCCGTCGCCGATGAAATTGATGGCAAGGACGGCAAGCACCAGCGCGGCGCCGGGAAACAGCCATTGCCAGGGATATTGTTCAAGAACGGCTGTGGATCGGGCCGTATTCAGCATATTGCCCCAGCTCGCCGCGGGCGGTGCAATGCCGAGCCCGAGAAAGGAAAGCCCGGCCTCCAAGAGGATCGCATTGGCGACCTGCGTCGTGGCGTAGACCACCAGAATATCGATGCAGTTCGGCATGCCGTGGCGCAGCAGCATGTGCGGCAGCCCTGCCCCCATGCCGCGCGCAGCGGTGACGAAATCGCGTTCGCGCAGTTCCAGCAGCCTGGAACGCACCATGCGGGCCAATAACGGCCAGGACAGCAGCGATATGACTGTTATCGTCGGCAAAATGCCCGTGCCGGTGATGGAGGCCAGCACCAGCAGGAAGATCACCGGCGGCAAGGTCATGACCAGATCGACGAAGCGCATGCTGAGCGCATCCGCCCAGCGGCCGGCAAAGGCAGACACGAAGCCGAACAGAAAGCCAATAATGGCCGAAATGACTGTGGAACCTGCCGCGACCATCAGCGATATACGGCCGCCTTCAAGCACTCTGGCAAAGACATCGCGCCCGACGCCGTCCGTTCCGAACCAGTGCGTCGCATTGGGTGGCGCGTTCATGGCCAGGAGATCGATGTCGTTGGGCTGGAACCGCCACCAAAGCGGATAGGTGACGATCAGCAGCAGCATGGGCACGGCGATGCAGACGCCGAAAAGGGCAGCCCCGTTCAGCCGGAAGCGATCGAATGCCCGGGCAAGTGGCCCATGGCTTGGTCGTTCGGTTCGCGCCAGCATCGCTCAACCCACCTTGATGCGCGGATCGATCACCGCATAGGCGAGATCCGTCAGCAGGTTGACGATGATGACGCAGGCGCCGATGACGAGCGTCGCCCCCATGATGACGGGATAATCGCGCGACGTGACCGCATCGACGAGCAGCAGGCCCATGCCTGGCCAGTTGAAGACGCTTTCGACGAAGATCGCACCACCGATCGCCAGCCCTATGGTCGAGCCGATGACGGTGACGACAGGCAGGAGCGCATTGCGCAGGGCATGCTTGACGATCACCCAGAACTCGAACACGCCCTTGGCCCGCGCCGTGCGCACATAATCCTGGTTGAGGACCTCCAGCAGCGAAGCGCGCATATAGCGCATGATGAGCGCGGCTTGCGCGATCGCCAGAAGTGCGGCCGGCAGGATGAGATGCCAAAGCAGGTCGCTGATGGAAAAGTCCTCGCCGGGCGTCAGCATGCCACCCGAGGGCAGCCAGCCGAGACGCACGGCAAAGATATAAAGACCAAGAAGCGCGCTCAGAAAGGCCGGGCTCGATATGCCGGCGAGCGCCAGTACGGAGAGCGAGATATCCGTGACCGAATTGCGCCTGACGGCACCGATGACGCCAGCGACAATGCCGGCGACGATCGCCATGATCAGGGCAGAGCCCATCAGCAGCACCGTCGGACCGATGCGGGACAGCACGAGCGTCAAGACAGGCTGATCCAGCCGCTTGACGGAATAACCGAGATTGCCCTGCAGAGCCTGCTGCAGCCAGCCGACATATTGCAGCGGCAGCGGCCGATCCAGCCCGAGCCGCTCACGCAGATCGGCCATGGCTGCGGGAGACAGAGGCGTGCTCGGATCGATATAGGCATCGATCGGATCGCCAGGCGTCAGCCGCAGCAACACAAAGACCAGCACGCTCAAGGCTATGAGCATGCCGATGCCGACTACCAGACGCTTGAGACCATAGTGAAGCATATCGAACCTATGTGTCGAGGAAGGCGCCGGCCACAGAGCCTGCGGCCGGCTCAAAACCTAGTTTGAGAGCTTCCACGCTTCCGGATGCGCGATGTATGGCCCGCCGCCGGGCGCCGGTGTCCATATGAAATCCTTCACCTTGGACGAAACCACGCCATAGCGGTTGGCCACCCACATGGTCGCCCAGGGCAGATCCTTGTTCATGACCTTGCAGACATCCTGGTAGCGCTGATCACGCTTGCCGGCGTCCGTTTCGGCAATCGCCGCATCGAGCGCCTCGGTCAGATCGGGCATGCGCGCGCGCACCACATTGGCGCCCGCCGGCGGGATCTGCTTTTCGTTGAGCCCGGTATTGATATTGCTTGGATCCGGTCCGTTCTGCAGGCCGGCGTAGACGAGCTGGAATTGCGATACGTCGGCATTGGGGTTCAGCACGATGCCATTATAGGTCGGCGCATCGACGGCGCGCGGCACGACATTGATGCCGACCTGCGCCAGCATGGCCTGCACGGCCGCCAATACGTTCGTCGCAAGCGGCGTGTTGTAATAGGTCAGTAAGGTGATCGGCTTGCCGCCGTTGATCTTGTCCCAGCCGGCCGCATCGAGCAATTGCTTGGCCTTGGCCGGATCGTAGGGATAGGCTTCGATGCCGTCCGGAACCAGCTGATTGGCGACATAAGCGCAATTGGCCGATTTTGCTGCGCCGCCATACAGGCTCTTGATGATCGCATCGCGATTGATGGCGTGCATGACGGCCTGCCGGACGCGAAGATCCTTCCACAGCGGCGAATCCTGGTTGAAACCAAGATAATTGACCACGAAGGAATCGCCCTCGATGACCCGGAAGGACTTGTCGTCCTTGAAGGTCGGCACATCGTTGGAATCGACATAGGTGAACTGGATCTCGCCTGCCCGCAGCGCCGAGATCGCCGCGGCCGGATTGGCGAAATAGCGGTTGATCAGCCGATCGAGAACGGGCTTGCCGCCGCGATAGTCGGGATTGGCTGTCAGCTCCACATATTGATCCTGCACATATTTGACGAATTTGAACGGCCCCGTCCCGATCGGCGAGGTCGACCACCAAGTGCTCTTTGCAAGCTGATCGACGGGCACGGCGGCGAGCGCGTGCTCAGGCAGCACCATGATCTTGGCCAGCGTATCGAGCAGGCTCGCGGAAGGCGCGGAAAGCTTGATGACAAGCGTATGATCGTCAGGCGTCTCGACCGATGACAGCAGTTTAAAGCGGGCAGCAAAGATCGAGCCGGTCTTGGCGTTGGCTGCAAGATCGATGGTGAACTTGGCGTCCTTGGCCGTAAAAGCCTTGCCGTCATGCCACTTGGCATCGGCAAGCTTGAACGTATAGGTCAGTTGATCCGGGCTCACCTCATAGGAGGAAGCAAGCACGCCGACGATCTTCTGCAGCTTTTCGTCGTAGCTGACCAGAGGCTCGAAATAGGTACTGAGCCAAGTGAGACCGGCGGTTGCCGCCAGCGGATTGAAGTTGCCTTGAAAACCACCGGGACCGACATCGAAACCGCCCGACATGGTTGCGGCGGTGGCAGGCGCAGCCATGCCACTCATGGCCGGTACTGCGGTGGCCGACAGCAGCGCTCCCAACGCGATTGCCGGCAGATGAAAAGCTTTCCTCATTGCAATCCTCCTCCCTTGTTTGTGGTCGCTATTCTTTCTTGTTGTTGGCGATCACCTGCGAAATTCCCTCGTAGTGGCGGTCGAGGCGCATGCGCACCTCCTTGAGATTTTTGGATTCCAGTGCATCGACGATCGCCTCATGGTCACGCCAGGTGGCCATGGGATCGATATTCTCCAGATCGAAAAAGCGGGACGCCTTGTAGAAGGCGAGCCAGAACACATCGATCAGACGAACGAATGTCTCGTTGCCCTGGCAGCGAAACAGCAGCCGGTGAAACAGCTGGTCGTCTTCGGCAAAAGGCTCGCCACGCTCGGCATGGGCGCGCATTCGGTCGGTGGTCGCGCGCAGCTCGGCCAGATCCTCGGGCCCGATCATCTCGAGGGTCTTGCCGATCAGGCCGACTTCGAGCGTGCGGCGGATTTCCAGCACCTCCTCCATGTGCCGCAGCGCATCGCCGAGCCCATAGGCGAGATTGTCGAGCAGCGGGGCGAAGGAGAAGGCCTTGACGAAGATGCCGATGCCGCGGCGCGTCTCTAGTACACCGAGGGATTCCAGCGCCTTGATGCCTTCGCGCAGGGAATTGCGGCTGACACCCAATTGCACGGCGAGCTCACCTTCGGCCGGCAACATCGTACCGGCCTGAATGGCGTTATCCACGATGTAATTGCGCAGGCTTTCCTGCACGGAGACATGCAGCAATGGCGCGCGCGTCAAAGGCTGCATTACTTTCCCGACCATAGAACTGGACTCCCATAGAGATCGGCAATGATCCTATGAACTTGTAGGATATCCGTCAAGTGAACATGTAGATAGGCAATATCCAGCGGGGGAAGTCTTGCAGGACTGTGTCCGTCAAAGGCGATCAATGAAGATATTGCTTTTGAGCCCGGAAAAGCCCGGTCGGGCTTGCTGGCCTGATACTTCAAGCATCTGCAACCGCCGCGGCCGGCAGCATTCAGCCGATGATCTGCATGCCGGCAGACGGCCCGCTTCGGTTTGCGCGGGGATTGCCAGTGCTCACTTCGCCGTGTGCGGCATATCCGTCGCGGGCAAACGAACGAGCTTGCCCTCCTCGGCCTTGTAGAAATACTGGCTGGCAACCAGCCACCCCTTGAGCGGCCGCAGCGGTGGAATGCAGGTCGCCAGCATGAATGGCCCCGTCACCAGGAACTGAACCCAGATCGGCGCCGAGAAGGCAACCTCCAGCCATACGCCGAGAAGCACGCTCGGAATGCAGGCAAAACAGATGACGAAGAAAGCAGGCCCATCGGCGGGATCGGCAAAGGAATAGTCGAGGCCACACGCTTCGCATTGTTTTCGCAGCGTCAGAAACCCGTCGAACAAGCGCCCTTGTCCGCAACGGGGGCAGCGGCAACGAAGACCGGTCTGAACCGGGCTCAGCGGTGGATATTCAGTTTCCATGGCGGCATCGCTCCTCAATCAACATTCCTAGACATGCGATCAATATGGATATTGCATGCATTCAATATAGTTACAATGAATGCATGCAACGAGTCCACCTGCCAGAGTGACGCAGGCGGTCGCTCGGCGAGCGATGCAAGATTACCACCGAGCTGAAGCTTACGCTCCGTCAGGATCGGCAGCGAATTGCAGTTGAACTCTAAAAGAACGATGCCGCCATTTCCGGCGGTCCCTCCATTGCATGCGCCAGGAAGTCCAACGCCCCCTTCAAAGCCTCGCGACTTATCGGGCCGCCGAGGCAGACCCGCACGGCTTCGGGCACCGTGCCGTCTACCGTGAAAGCATCGCTTGCGAGAACGCCGATGCCCGCATTGCGCATATGGCTGGCAAAGGTGGCCCGCGTCCAGCCATTGCCCAAGGGCAGCCAGATATTGAAGCTGAGGGGATCGGCGCGATAGCTCCGAGAAGGCAAAATGTTCGCCACCATCTTTTGGCGGGCGGCTGCAATTGAATGGATGATGATAGGATTTCGTTTCACGGGATGCCGGGCCCGATGGAAGGAAACCATTCGGACGATAAACGGCACGCCGGCTGGAGCCGGCGTGCCGTTTATCTGGCAGAAAGCCTTCAAACAACGGCCATGCAACTCATTTTTCTTGAGTGCGAGCTGCCGCTTTCGCCTTTGCTTGATCGTCCATGAGTTCGTACCACATGGCGTTGAGGACGGCGAATGCCGCCGCGAGAGGAAAGCCGAGAAGCCAGGCAAAGTACCACATAGGAAATCTCCCTTAGGATCAGTAGGCGTGACCGCTCTTGTCGTTGACCGTCTCCTCGTCGACCTTGCCCCACAGCACGCGATAGACCCACGCGGTGTAAGCCAGGATCATCGGCAGAAAGATGATGGTGACGACAAGCATGATGAACAGCGTCAGGTGGCTGGACGATGCATCCCAAACGGTCAGGCTCGAGCGGGGATCGAGCGAGGACGGCAAGAGGAACGGAAACATCGACAGTCCCACTGTCGAGATGATGCCGAAGATGGCAAGTTTGCTGAAGAGCAGTCCGGCGATTTCGCGCCGGCCCAGCATCGCAAGCAGGGCTGCCGCCGCACCGATGAAGCCGAGAACCGGGGCGATCATCATCCACGGATGGGCACTGTAGTTGGCAAGCCATGCCCCCGCACTATGCTCTACCGTCTTCAGCAACGGATTGGACGGCCCATTGGCATCGATCGCGCTTGCGATGCGATAGCCGTCGATGCCCATCCACAGGAACAGGCCACCGAGCGCAAAGAGCACGATGGCCGCTAAAGCCGCCAAAGTGCCAAAGCTGCGAGCGCGTTCGGCAACCGTGCCGTCGGTCTTCACCTGCAGCCAGGCGGCGCCATGCATGACGAGCATGGCGACTGACAAAAGGCCGCAAAGGAGAGCATAGGGGTTCAGAAGCGCGAAGAACGATCCCTCGTAATAGATGCGCATATCGTCGTCGAAGCGGAAGGGCACGCCCTGCAGCACATTGCCGACGGCGACGCCGAAGATCAGCGACGGAACGAAGCCGCCGATGAACAATGCCCAATCCCAGCCGGCCTTCCAGCCGACGCTATCGCGCTTGGAGCGGTATTTGAAGGCAACCGGCCGGAGGATCAGTGCGAAGAGGATGGCGAACATGGCGAGGTAGAAGCCGGAGAAGGACACGGCATAAAGCGGTGGCCAGGCGGCGAAGATGGCGCCGCCCCCGAGGATCAGCCAGACCTGATTTCCCTCCCAGGTCGCGCCGATCGAATTGATGGCGATGCGCCGCTCCGTATCGGTCTTTGCGACGAATGGCAGCAGCGCACCGACGCCGAGGTCGAAACCATCGGTGACGGCAAAGCCGATCAAAAGCACGCCGAGAAGCAGCCACCAGATGATGCGCAGGGTTTCGTAGTCGATCAGTTCATGCAGGATCATGGCAGGTCACTCCGCAGCCGGAACGAGGTTTTCGGAAATCAGCTTGGCCTCCGGCTCGTCATCCGGTTCGGGACCTTTGCGGATCGCCTTGATCATCAGCGTCATCTCGATGACGATGAGGACCGTGTAAAGCGCGGCAAAGCCGAGGATGGTGAGCAGCACCGTGCCGGCGCCGAGATTGGAGACGGCCGCCGCCGTCGGCAGTACGCCTTCGATGATCCATGGCTGGCGGCCGAATTCTGCAACCACCCAGCCCAGTTCGATCGCGACCCATGGCAACGGGATGGCGAAGGCCGCAATCCGCAACAGGGCTGGATATCGATCGAGTTTCCGCCGCGCCGAGAGCCAGAAGAAGACCGTCATCAGCAGGATGAAGAATATGCCGAGGCCGACCATGATGCGGAAGGACCAGAAGAGCGTCGGCACATGCGGAATGGTATCGCGGGCGGCCTTTGCGATCTGCTCTTCGGTTGCCTGGCGCGGATCGTCGACATAGCGCTTCAAAAGCAGCGCGTAGCCGAGTTCATGGCCGATATCCTCGAAGGAAGTGCGCGCAGTGGCGACGTCCTGCGAAGGCTCGCCCGGCGCTGCCGGCTTGGCCGCGCGGATCTTCATCAGTGCATCATAAGCCTTGATGCCCTGACGAATATGGTCCTTGGCCTGTGCTTCGAGCTTGTCGATGCCGGCGATTTCCGTCGTCAGCGATCGTGTGCCGATCAGACCCATGGCCCAGGGGATATGGATGGCATAGTGGGTTTCGCGGGCATCCTGGTCCGGAAAGCCGAAGGCGGTGAAGGCGGCCGGCGCCGGCTCGGTCTTCCACATGGCCTCGATCGCCGCGAGCTTCATCTTCTGATGCTCGGTCGTGAGATAACCGCTCTCGTCGCCCAGCACGACCACAGAAAGTGCCGAGGCAAGGCCGAAAGATGCGGCCACCGTCATCGAGCGCTTCGCAAGCTCGATGTTGCGGCCATTGACGAGATACCAGGCCGAAACGCCGAGCACGAAGACCGAGGCACAGACGTAGCCGGCCGAGACGGTATGAACGAACTTCGCCTGCGCTACGGGGTTGAACAGGACATCGAGGAAGCTGACGATCTCCATGCGCATGGTCTGCGGGTTGAGCGCCGAGCCTGCCGGATTCTGCATCCAGCCATTGGCGATCAGGATCCACAGCGCCGAGAAGTTCGATCCCAGCGCCACCGCCCAGGTGGCGATCAGGTGGCCGACCTTGGACAGCTTGTCCCAGCCGAAGAAGAACAGGCCGACAAAGGTCGCCTCGAGGAAGAAGGCCATCAGCCCTTCGATCGCCAGAGGGGCGCCGAAGATGTCGCCGACATAATAGCTGTAATAGCTCCAGTTCATGCCGAACTGAAATTCCATCACGATGCCGGTTGCAACGCCGAGCACGAAGTTGATGCCGAAGAGCGTCCCCCAGAACTTCGTCATCTGTCGCCAGATTTGGCGGCCGGTCATGACATAGGTCGTCTCCATGATGGCAAGCAGCACGGAAAGACCGAGCGTCAATGGTACAAATAAGAAGTGATACAGCGCCGTCATGGCAAACTGCAGGCGCGACAGCGCCACGATATCGAGTTCCATAGTCTTTCTCCCACCCCCTACGGTGTGTCTGACAGGAATGCGACGCCATTCGACGCGTCGCGGGCATGTTGGGTACCCCTCAATCCGGCCGCAGCCGGTCGAGGAGCATTTCGAATTCCGGTGTGTCGCGCTGCGCGCTGGCGGTTATGCGTCCGCCCTCGAGAAGCACAATGCGGTCTGCCAAGGCGGCCTCTCGACGAATATGCGTGGCGATGACGAGGCTGCGTCCGTCGGCAACCGAGGCCAGTCGCTCAAGCACAGTCCGGGCCGTCGTGGCATCGAGGCCTTCCGTCGGCTCGTCGAGCAGCCAGAGCGGGGCATCGCGCAGCAGAAGTCTTGCGAGCGCCAGCCGGCGAAGCTGGCCGCCGGACAAGCCGCCACCGCCTTCGCCGAGACGGGTCGAAAGGCCGTGCGGCAGTGCTTCGATGTCCTCAAGCAGGCCAGCCGCAGCGAGCGCGCCGCGTAACCGGTTGTCGTCGGCATGAGGGTCCGCGAGTTTTAGATTGTCCCGTACAGTATCCTGAAACAGCTCTGTACGCTGGGTCAGCGTTGCCGCACGCAGGCTCGCCACCGAACCGCCGGCAGCAATGATCTCGCCAGCGAGCAGGGCCAGCAATGTCGATTTGCCAACACCGCTCTGCCCAACGATCGCCAGCCGCTCGCCGACGGAAAGCGACAGAGAGACGTCCTTCAAGACAGGATGAGCTTCATCATGACCGGCTACCACGCCGGCAAGCTGGAATGCATGGCCTGCCTGCTGTTCGGTGGGTTCCAGCCGAACTGCGGCCGGATTCAGCGGCGGCGCGATGCGTCTTGCGGCAAGCAAGGTTCGCCCGAACTCGAGAGCTCCTCGCCTCATTGCCGCAAACGGTTCGGTTGCGGCAAAGGCAATGAGCAACGCAAAGGCTGCCGCGGGCGCACCGATCGTCCCCTGTTTGGCAAGAAGGGCGACAGTCAAAAGCGTGGCGGTTAACAACAGGGTCGCGCCAAGCGAGAAACCGGTTGCGACGGCGCTATCGATGCGGTTCAGATCATTATCGGCCCTGGCCAACCGCGCGTCGGCATCCGCAATCGCGGCTCGCTGCGACTGCAATTGCCCGGCCATTGCGAGATCGGTCTGGCCGGCGACAAGATCGATGGCGCGTGCGCGCAGTGCTTCCATCGCATGGGCGCGACGGCGGCCCGGCTTCAGCGCCAGACGTCCGGCTGCGAGCGATAGACCGAGACAGAGCGTAATGAGCCATGTTCCGGCTATCAGCCCAAGCCACGGATCGATGAAGCTAAGGGCGATCGTGACGGCGATGGCGGCAAGGACGGCGACGACGGCTGGCACCAGTACGCGCAGATATAGGGAATCGAGCGCATCGACATCATTCGTCAACCGGAACAGCAGCTTCGCCGGTCGGCGGATCATCGCCGCTGCGGCAGCCGGCTCGGCCCAGCCGCGGAACAGCCGCTCGCGAAGGGCCGCGAGAACCCTCAGCGTCGCATCATGGGTGACGAGCCGTTCGCCATAGCGGGCGGCCGTGCGGCCGATCGCAAGCATGCGTATGCCGGCCGAAGGCGCAAAGACATCGAAGACCGCGGCAGTTGCAACGGTCAAGCCGGCAAAGGCCGAAGCGGTGATGAACCAGCCGGACAATCCCAGCAATCCGCCGCCGGCAAGCATCGCCAGCACGGAGAGTGCAGCGCCAAGGGCCAGGCTTGCACCACGCTCGCGCCAGAACAGAGCAATAAGCGGAAGCAGAATTTTGAGTGAGCGCATCATGCCGCCACCTTCCCTCCCCGCTCGCCAAGTCGGACGACGCGGTGCATCCGCGCCACCAGCACCGGATCATGCGTCGCCACGATCAGGACCCGCCCCTCAGCGAGTGCGAGCAGCGCATCCGTCACGGCAGCGGCGGTTTGTGCGTCCAGATGCGCGGTCGGTTCGTCGGCGAGAATAATGTCTGCGCCGTCGTCGACCATCATGCGGGCCAATGCCAGTCGCAGCGCCTCGCCGCCGGAAAGGCCAAGCCCTCCCTCGCCGACCGCCGACACCCGTTCCGGCGTAAAGACGCGATCGAGAGCAACGCCTTCCAGAGCCTCGGCGATGGCGGCAGCATCGATGCCCGAGCGTCCGAGGGCGATATTGCGCTTCACGCTGCCGGCAAAAACGTGTGGCTGCTGGCCGATCCAGGCCATGCGGCGACGCAGTGCATCCGCGGTCTCGTCACGCAGCGGAATGCCCCCGATCCGGATGACACCGGCATCCTGCCGGGCGAGACCGGCAATCAGCGACAGGAGCGTGGTCTTGCCTGAGCCGCTTGCGCCCCACAGCGCCACGTGTTCTCCCGGCGCGACCTTCAGATCGAAATGATCGATCGCCACATCGCGTTCCAGTCCATGCCGGAAGACCAGCCCCTCGATCTCGACCGACATATTGCTAATGAAAGCCGACGTCTGCCGATCGCTGCCACCGACGATCGTTTGCTGCGGCGAGGTCAACTCCTTGAGAGCCGAAAGTGCCGCCTCGCCGCCGGCGCGGTCATGCCAGACGGCAGACAATTCGCGCAGCGGCTCGAAAAAGGCCGGCGCAAGCAGCAGAATGAACAGCCCTTGTGTCAGAGTAAGACGGCCGTCCCAAGTGCCGATTCCGATCGAGCCCAGCAGGCTGAAACCGACATAAACGGCCGTTGCGGCAACGCCGAGAGCGGCGAAGAATTCGAGCACCGCCGAAGACAGGAAGGCGATCCTCAACACCGCCATGGTCCGGACCCGCAACGACTCCGCGTCAGCACGCAGGCGCTGCGCCGTCACATCGACGGCGTCGAGCGCACGGATGGTCGCGAGGCCGCGCAGGCGGTCAAGCAGAAAGGCATTGATGCCGCCGGTTTCGGCAAGCTGCTTTTCGCTGGCAGCCTTGGCGCGCCAGCCGATCAGCGCCATGAAAATCGGGATGAGTGGCGCGCAGAGCGTCAGGATCAAGGCGGCGAGCCATGAGATCGGCAAGATGCAGGCGAGCATGACCAGCGGCACGACACTCGCCTTCACCCGGACCGGGCGAAACCGCGCGAGATAGGGAACGATCGCCTCCGCCTGCTCGCCCAGGATGCTCGCCGCCAGGCCTGATGCCGGCCGGCCGCTGTCGAGCGGCGAGCGCAGTGCAAGCGCCTTGGTCGCGGCGGCGCGCCGGAGACTCAACTCGCGGCGCGCGGCCCCAAATGCCAGCCGACCACCGGCCGCATCCAATCCAGCGCGCAGAACGCCAATACCGACAACGACCGCTGCAGGGGCCGCGACATCGGCAGCACCGCCGCCTTGGCCGATCGCACCCACGCCGACGGCGAGCATCGCCGCCTGCCCGATCCAACCGAGCGACGACAGACATTGCAGTGCCGAAGCCAGACCGAGACCGCGACAGTTTTCGGTCGTCCGACCAGCTACGCCGCCTGCAGCGGCTGGGCTCCCCATCGAAGCGGGATTTGCGGCCTTGCCTCTTTCCAATATTCCATCGGTGGCGGAGGAAGCTGTCACGTGAGCCCGTCCTTTCCCATACTGTGCCATCAAGGAGGGTCCGCCGACATGTGATGACCGACGTGTCTGCATCGCAGACACCTTGGTCTTCGTCGAACCCAGAACGCACTTGCCGCAATCGACGATATCGGAGCCCCAATATGACTGGCTTTCTGCCTCTTGTCAGCGACAAGAATAGCAGGAGCCGTCTCGCCGAAGGGTTGAGCCCACAGCAAGTTATTCGCGAAATGGTTCTAAAACGAATTGTGCAGTGCGCAAAAGCGTGCAGGATGTCGCAGGGCACCTATCCGACCATGGCAGATTGACGCAGAAGCCAATGATATTCCTGAGGTCAAGTTACGACAGCATCCAGGTGACAGGCGCCCTGCCATTTTGCAATGCAGCAATCCGAACATGTGCTCCGTTCTGGGAAGAGATGAGATTAAATCTGTGCAAATGCCGAAGCACGCGGCCATTGAACGCACGGACAGCGGCCAAAAGGCTCCACTCGGCTAACGATATCGCCGAATCAACGAGCAAGCGTCATACTGTCGGTGACGGCCGCCGCGATCGCAGACAGAGTTACCGATGGCTTCTGCGTGGACTATAGGGAGAGTGGAATGTACGAGAAAATCATCTGCGCGATAGGGCTGGGATCCCGCGAGCGCGCTGAACGTCTATTGCGCACCTCCCACGCTCTTCTGTCACCGGGCGGGGAACTGATCGTGGTTCATGTGATCGAGCGTTTTCCCTCGGGCAGCGAGAGCCCGGACAGTTGGGCCGTGTCCGTCATCAAGGAAGCGGAAGACAAGCTCGATGCGCTGTGCAAGCGCCTCGGCATTACCGCGTCGATAGAAGTCCGCACCGGCACGGCATCGAGAACCTTGCTGACGGTCGCGCAGGAGCAGAAGGCCGATCTCATCGTGCTTGCAACCCATGCGTCCGATATTCTCGACCGCATCTTCGGCTCGACTGTCGAACATGTCATCCGGCATGCGGAATGCTCGGTCCTCGTCGAGCGCGCCGACAAATCACATGATACTGCTGCGAAAGGGACCGGAACGAAAAAGGCGTAGCCTCGGGCGAAGTCGTCCGTCTCACGGTTTCCCTGAAGGCCGCGCCGAAATTACCGTTTGCGCCCCAGCGCTGCAATGCTACATATCCGCTCCCTTTCGATATCAAGACGAGCTGAATGACTGAATCCGCCATCACCTGGAGTATTGCCGGCCTGACGGCCTTAGGTGTCGTTGCACGCCCGTTCCGCTGGCCCGAAGCGATCTGGGCGGTTCTCGGCGCGGCGGTTCTCCTCGCCTTCCGGCTGATCGGCCCGGCGGACGTTTGGGCGGGCATTTCCAAAGGTTTCGATGTCTATCTGTTTCTGATCGGCATGATGCTTCTGTCGGAGCTGGCACGGCGCGAAGGGCTTTTCGACTGGGTCGCCGCCATCGCCACCTCACATGCCAAGGGTTCACCGCGCAGACTGTTCGTACTTGTCTATGGCGTTGGCATCGTCGTCACGGTCTTTTTGTCGAACGACGCCACCGCCGTGGTGCTCACGCCGGCTGTTTATGCCGCATGCCGCGCGGCGCGGGTGAAGGACCCGATGCCTTACCTGCTGATCTGCGCCTTCATCGCCAATGCCGCCAGCTTCGTGCTGCCGATCTCCAACCCGGCCAATCTCGTTATCTTTGCCGGCGGCGAAATGCCGCCTCTGTCCCGATGGATGCAGACCTTCCTTCTGCCTTCGATCGTCTCGATCATCGCGACCTTCGCCTGCCTCTATTGGACACAAAGACGCGCGCTTGCCGAAGACACGATCGCACGAGATGTCGGGCAGCCTTCGCTTTCACAGACGGCCCGGCTGGCCGGATGGGGACTTGTGGTCACTGCCCTCGTGCTGATCGCTGCATCGGCCATGAATTTCGACCTCGGAATGCCGACATTTGCCGCAGGCGTCATCACGACGGTGATCATTCTCGCACTCACGCGGCAAAGCCCGATGGAGACGGTACGCGGCATAAGCTGGAGCGTATTGCCCCTGGTGGCAGGCCTCTTCGTGATCGTTGAAGCGGTCAATCATACCGGCCTGACCACGCTTCTGTCCGAAAGGCTCGCATCCATTGCCGCACAATCCCAGACGCAGGCGATCGGGGCCGCCGGTTTTTCGGTCGCGATCGTCTCCAACCTCGTCAACAATTTGCCAGCCGGCCTTTTCGCAGGCAGCGCGGTGCAGGCGGCCCATGTTCCCGATTCCATCGCCGGCGCGGTGTTGATCGGCGTCGATCTCGGCCCGAACCTTTCGGTAACCGGCTCGCTTGCCACCATCCTCTGGCTCGCCGCCCTTCGTCGCGAGGGGCTCCATATCGGCGCACTGGCCTTCTTAAGGATCGGTGCCATCGTCATGCTCCCTGCCCTGATCCTCTCGCTTGCAACGCTCGCAGTGATCTGACGGCAAACAGCATCGAGTTTATAGACGACCGGTCGATTATTTGTTATCGGACCGCTCATGGTGACAAAGAAGAAATCAGAGCTCACTCGGAGCCATATTCTCGCGATCGGGCGGGAATTGGTGCTGCGCAAAGGTTTCGGTGGCGTCGGCCTGAAAGAGCTGCTCGAACAGAGCGCCGTGCCGAAAGGGTCGTTCTATTATTATTTCGCATCGAAGGAAGCCTTCGGCTGCGCGCTATTGAAGCAATATTGCTCCGACTATGCGGATCGCCTCGATGCGCTTTTCGGCTGGAAGGGCAACGGGCGCCAGCGTGTGATGCACTATTGGAATGCCTGGCTCTCGGATGGCGGCAACGCAAGCCTTGCCGACCGGTGCCTGGTGGTGAAACTTGCCGCCGAGATCTCCGATCTTTCGGACAATATGCGCGTGATCCTGCTCGGCGGCGTCGAGGATCTCATTCGCCGCCTCACCAAGACGATTACCGAGGGACGTGAGGACGGTTCCATTTCACCATCCTGCATCCCGGAAAAAACAGCCCGTTCACTCTATAGTCTCTGGCTCGGGGCGGCGATCCTGGCGAAGCTCGGCAAGGACAGGACACCGCTCGACCAGGCCATGCTTGCCACTGAACAAGCCCTTACCGCACCCGGCAGCCTTTGATCCACGACAGGACCAGCATGTCAACACGCAAGGAATACAAAATGCGCAGTGCCATCCACGATGTCTTCGGCGACCCTGCAGACGTCCTTTACCTGGCCGACATGCCGCTGCCGGAGCCCGGCGCGGGAGACGTGCGCATTCGCACCATTCTTTCGCCGATCCATAATCATGACCTTTGGACGGTGCGCGGCGCCTACGGCTACAAACCCATACTGCCGGCGATCGGCGGCAGCGAGGCGGTCGGCTTCGTCGATGCCGTCGGAGCGGGCGTCGACAAGACGTTGATCGGCAGGCGCGTCGTTGCCGCCGGTGTGCATGGCACCTGGGCCGAGCAATTCACGGCGCCGGCTGCCAGCCTCGTCCCCGTGCCTGATGTCATTACCGACGAGGCCGCAGCACAGCTGATCGCCATGCCGTTCAGCGCCATCTCGCTTCTGGAATCCCTTAATGTCGAACGCGGCGACTGGATCATCCAGAATGCCGCGAATGGCGCGGTCGGCAAGACGCTCGCCATGCTGGCCCGCAGCCGCGGCATTCACATGATCAATCTTGTGCGGCGCGACGGCGGCATCGACGAGCTGTCGGCATTCGGCATCGGGAACGCCGTTTCGACCGCCGCATCCGAATGGAAGGCGAAAGTGCGCGCCATGATCGGCGATGCGCCGATCCGCGCCGCGGTGGACTCCGTCGGCGGCGTTGCGAGCAACGACCTTGCCGATCTGCTGGGTGAAAACGGCCTGCTGGTGTCCTTTGGCACCGCGGCCGGCAAGCCGATGCAGATCGCCTCGAGGGCCGTCATCTTCAAGCAGCTGACGATCAAGGGTTTCTGGGGCATCAAGGTCAGCGCCGCCATGTCGGCCGACGAGCGCCGGAGGCTCATCAGCGAACTGATCACCCGGGTCGCGTCCGGTGAGGTCAAGCTGCCGGTGGAGGCCTCCTACGATATTACGGAAATCGCCCAGGCGGTGAAATCCTCATTGGCCCCCGGCAAGGCCGGCAAGGTTCTGCTGAAGCTGTAATTTCCTGGGGCAGCGCGCGCCGCCAGTGGGCTTTCGGGCGGCGTGAGCCACGGCGTCGCCCCGTGAGGGCGAGAGCCGGCGGAGTATTCCGATCCCGCGAGAATATGCAAAATGGCTCTTGTTCCTCTAGTAGCTAGAGGATGTAGCAATGGTTCCGACAGCAAAATCGGAACCGGAAGATGACGTCGACAACACAACAGAGCCGCTATCGCGTGGAGGGCATGGACTGCGCCTCCTGCGCTGCAAAAATCGATACAGCCGTTCGCCGCCTGCAGGGCGTGGAGGACGTCTCCGTCTCCGTCACGGCGGGTACGATGACCGTCAGGCATCAAGGTGATCCCGACCTGCTGCCGACTATTGCAAAGCGGGTCTCAGGCCTGGGCTACAAGGTTTTCCCGCTTCCGCAAGGCAACCTTCCCGCGCCGAAGGTGGCAGCGGATGCTCACACCTGCGGCTGCGGCCATGACCATCATGATCGCAAGCCGAACGCTCACGACCACGACCATACGGGGCACGACCATGACCACGGCGATCACGGGCATGGTGCAGCTGACCATCAACACGATCACGCAGGACATAACCACGCCTCGGAGGAGGCGGATGCGCCGACGGCCGGCCTTCACGGTCATGACCACGGCCCAACCTCGGGACCCTGGTGGAAATCTGCCAAGGGCCGGTTGACCATCGCGACCGGCGTGGCCGTGGCCGCTGCCTGGGGTATCGGCAAGCTCGTTCCCGCACTCGACGCCTGGATCTTTACTGCCGCCATGCTTGTGGGCTTGTTGCCGATCGCCAGGCGCGCCTTCGTGGCCGCAAGGATGGGAACGCCGTTCTCGATCGAAATGCTGATGACGATCGCGGCCATCGGCGCCGTCATCATCGGCGCCAGTGAGGAAGCGGCAGCCGTGGTCTTCCTGTTTCTGATCGGCGAGCTGCTGGAAGGCGTTGCAGCCGGCAAGGCGCGCGCCAGCATTCAATCCTTGACGGATCTGGTGCCTACGACCGCTCTCCTTGAAGAGAATGGCATGACCCGCGAAGTGCAGGCCGAAAGCCTCGCCGTCGGCGTCATCATCCTGGTTCGTCCCGGCGACCGCATACCGGCCGACGGCGTGATACTCTCCGGCGAAAGCGCTATCGACGAGGCGCCGGTCACAGGCGAAAGCACGCCGGTGCGCAAGGGGGTGGATGCAACCGTCTTTGCGGGCACAGTCAACGGCGATGCCGCCCTGCGCGTCCGCGTAATTGCGGCAGCATCCGACAACACCATCGCCCGCGTCGTCAAGCTGGTCGAGGAGGCGCAGGAATCGAAGGCTCCGACGGAGCGTTTCATCGATCGCTTCTCTCGCTACTACACGCCTGGGGTCGCCGTTGTCGGTGCGCTCGTCGCGGTGATTCCACCTTTATTCCTGGGCGGCAGCTGGAGCGAGTGGGTCTATAAGGGCTTGGCGATCCTGCTGATCGGTTGCCCCTGCGCCCTCGTCATCTCGACGCCGGCGGCAATCGCAGCGTCACTGTCTTCAGGCGCTCGCCGTGGCCTGTTGCTGAAAGGTGGCGCCGTGCTTGAGAACATCGGCAAGGTCACCGCTATTGCCTTCGACAAGACCGGCACGCTGACCGAAGGCAAACCCAAGGTCACCGATATCGTCGGCCTCGGCATGAGCGATACGGACGTACTGCGGCTGGCAGCCGCGCTCGAAACCGGCTCCAGCCACCCACTCGCCCGCGCCATCCTGGGCCACGCGGCTGAAACCGGAACGGATATTCCGCCGGTCATGGATGCTAAAGCGATCGGCGGCAAGGGCGTCAGCGGCACGGTCGATGGTTTGGAGGTGTTCCTCGGATCGCCGCGGGCAGCCGCCGACCACGTATCGTTAACCTCGGAGCAGTCTGCCCGGATCGCCGCACTCAACGATGAAGGAAAGACGGTTTCCGTCATCGTTGCCAAGGGTGCGGCAGCCGGCTTGCTCGCCATGCGCGACGAGCCGCGCACCGATACCGCCGCCGGTCTCAAAGCGCTTGCCGATGCGGGTATCAAGACGATCATGCTGACGGGCGACAACCAGCGCACGGCTGAGGCGATCGGCAAGACGCTCGGCATCGAGGTTCGCGCGCAATTGCTGCCCGAAGACAAGCAGCGGATCGTCGGCGATCTGCAGCGGCAAGGTTTTCGCGTTGCCAAGGTCGGTGACGGCATCAACGACGCGCCAGCGCTCGCAGCCGCCGATGTCGGGATTGCCATGGGCGGAGGAACGGACGTTGCGCTGGAGACGGCGGATGCCGCCGTGCTGCATGGCCGCGTCGGCGATGTCATCGAGATGATCGATCTTTCCAAACGGACGATGAGCAATATCGGCCAGAACATCACCATCGCGCTCGGCCTGAAGGGTATCTTCCTGGTCACCACCATCGTCGGCATCACCGGACTTTGGCCGGCGATCCTCGCCGATACCGGCGCAACCGTGCTGGTGACCATGAATGCCCTGCGCCTGCTCGCCCTCCGGCCTCGTCGGGTCGCCGCCTAGGCTAGCTATGGGCGCCGATCGACAAGTCGGCGCCCTACTGCTGCGATCGCAACCCTCCGCAACATTTCGCCTCAGGTCTTCCGAACAGAGAGATAGCGGCGCGGCGATAGGCCGAATGCCTTCCTGAACATGGCGATAAAGCTGCTGGCACTGGCATATCCCAGGCTATCCGCCACTTCAGCGATCGGCTTGCCCGTACTCAGATATTCAAGCGCAAGCAGCAAACGCGCCTGTTGCCGCCAATTGGCAAAGGACATGCCCGTTTCGGCGTTGAAAAGACGCCTGGCGGATCGCTCGGATATGCCTGCCTGCTGCGCCAACGCATGAAAAGTTTCCTCGCTGGCCGGATTCTGCAGCACGGCATCCGCGATGCGGAGCACGCGGCGATCTGTCGGCATCGGCAGATGCAGGCTTTCGCGCGGGGCTGCTCGTACCTCATCCAAGAGAACAGCGGCGAGGCGACGCTGTTGTGGAGTAAGTCTTTCCTCCCAGCGCCATGTGGTCGCGCGCCGCACCAGTGCTCGCAACACATCGCTGACGCTGAGAACGCAGGGGGTCGTCGGCAATCCGGCGCTGGCGTCCGGTGTCAGCAGGATACCCCAGCCGCTCGGCACGCCGTTGATCCCTGCCTTGTGCATCACACCTGGCGGAATCCAGCCTGCACGCTGCGGCGGCAGCAGCCATGAGCCCCCAGGCGTATCGACGCGTACCAGGCCGCTCTCGATGCAGAAGAGTTGCCCGCGGCCATGCGCGTGCCAATCATACTCCTGAGTGCCGAGGCGGAAGGCGCTACCCGGTTCATCCGATCCCCAGAAGGCGATGAGCGGTGGCCCGTCGAGACGCTCGCCAATATCTTCGATGCCCATGTTCCGTTTGGCCGTTTCGCAACATTTATAGTCCGAATGTCGTTACCACGTCCCGGTCGTGGCACGCTATTCTTCCCTGACAAAATCGAAGTCGAATAGTGAATGGAATAGAAGGCCCATGCAGGACTTTCATGTCGTCATCATCGGCGCAGGCCTTGGAGGCCTGTGCCTCACCCAGGGATTGAAGCGCGCCAACATCCGTTTTGATGTCTATGAGCGCGATCCTGCAGCCGATAGCCGCTTACAAGGTTATCGCATCCGTATCGATCCGAGCGGGCAGCGGGCGCTGGAAGCTTGCTTGCCACTCGAGCTGTTCGCGCTTTTTCGAGCCACGACCTCCATCAGCCCGAAAGCGGGACGCTTCCTGACACCGCAACTTCTGCCGATCGCACGGCGCGTACCGGCAAGCTGGGATACCGGCGAGGACGAAGACGACGGAGATCTGAGCGTCAATCGCCTCACTCTTCGCGAAATTCTGCTATCGGGAATCGAGGACCATGTTCATTTCGGGCACGCATTCACGCAGTATCGCTGCTTGGAGGATGGGCGCGTGGAGGTGCAGTTCGAAGGTGCCTCCCCGGTCTCCTGCAATCTGCTCATCGGTGCCGATGGCGTGAGCTCGCGGGTACGCCGCCAGCTGGCGCCCTATGCCGAGCCGGCGGATACCGGCTCGATATGCGTCTACGGAAAAAGCGAGCTCCCATTGACCGGCGGCGGCCTGCTTGAGGACGGGACGACTGTGATCTTTGCCGATGGCTGCACGGCGATCTTGGATCTCATGCGATTTGGCGACGATTTTCAAAGTCTTGCCGCCGATTGCGCACCCGATTGCAAGCTGACGCCGGTGACAGACTATCTCTATTGGGCGTTGATCGGGCCACGTAAAAGGCTGGGCCTGGAGACATATGACCACACGCGGGACCTGCCCGTATTGCTCCGGACAGCCATGCGCGGCTGGCATCCGGAACTGAGGCAAATCATCGGCCGGAGCAAGGCCGAAGCGGTGGCAGCGCTTCCGGTCAGAAGCGGGCGTCCCGACGCCCTTTGGCCGTTCGGTGCCATCACGCTCCTGGGCGATGCCATCCACGCGATGAGCCCTGCCGGCGGCCTCGGCGCCAATACGGCCCTCGAAGACGCACGCATGCTTTCACAAATCCTCGCGAAGGCCGGCAAGGAAACAAAGACGATCTGCACCGCCTTGCTGGATTACGAGGCCGACATGCGCGAACGGGCAATCCGCGCCATCGACGCGTCGGAACGCGGGGCCGCAATGCTGTTCGCAGCAATGACCGACAAAATCGCTTGAGGACAATAGCATGACTATCGACGTCTCCACGTTCACCTTTCACGATGTCTCCCTATGGCCGATCGTCCGCCAATCGGCAGGGTCCGTACGGTCGGGCTATGCCGCACAATGGGAGCGGGAGATGGACGCCATGCTCGCCATCTCCATGCCCTTCGTCGTCATCATGGATGGCGACCAGGCAGCCGAAGATCACGAGGACCGCAAAGTTCGCGGCATATGGCTGAAGAAGAATAAGACGGCGCTTGCGGCCATTTGCAGGGCGGTGATCGGGATCGAGGCCAATCCCACCAAGCGCGTCGCCATCCAAGTGCAGATGGCTCTTGCCACAAAGGCGTTCGGCACCAGAATGGAGCTCGTCGCGTCGCAAGAGGAAGCGCTGCGGCTTGCGAAGCGAATCCTCGAAGGCAGCGAAACCACGACATCGCCTATGGGCCGGCAAATTCCCTAGCGCATCGCGGATAGCGCGCCGCCATGCAGACCGGGCGGCCTTTATCCCGCGGGCCCGGTCTTGCCGTTATGCTACCCTCAGGATGCGGTCCGCCGCAGAAGCGTGGTCTCCTTCCAGCCAAGCTCCGGAGCGATCAGCGTCACGAAATCATGGATGATCTGCCGGTATTCCTCATCGTGGAACTCATAGGGCAGCTCCAGTCGGAATTCGCTCACATGGGTAAGGATCGGGTCCTTGCGCAGGCGCTCCAGTATCTCATCCGATGAGCCGAAGACATCGCGGGCGAAGAGGGTTCGCCGCTCGCCCTGCGGCGAAAGCGTGCGCTCGTAGCGGCCGGCGGCATAGTCCGTATAGCGTTTGCGGGTGATCGCGTCGGCGCTGTCGAAAGGCACGATGACCCGGCCGAGCGCCACCCGCCGCGTATCGCCTCCGGACGCGCGATAGGTTTCCAGCTGACGCGATTGCGCAACGAAGAAATCGTCGGTCTGTTCGCCCGTCGTGACGTTGCCGATAAGGAGATTGAAGCCGTTGCGGCCGGCCCATGCGGCGGACCGCAACGAGCCGCCGCCATACCAGATGCGATTGATCAGCCCCTTCGCATAGGGCTGGAGGCGCGGACGCTGCGGGCCGAACGGCGTCTTGATGACCGTATCCTGATTGCCGAGATAAGTGCCCCTCAGATTGTCGGCAAAGCGCAGCACCCTCTGATGGGAGAAATCGTGGCTCTCCCAATCGCCGTCGAAGGCAAGCGGCCCGATCAGATCCGCATGCAGCGGCCGCCCGGCGCTCAAGCCGATATTCAATCGTCCACGTGACAGCACATCCACGGTCGCCAGATCCTCGGCAAGGCGATACGGGCTTTCGTAGCCGATGGGAATGACGGCGGTGCCAAGCTCGATGTGGCGCGTGCGCTGCGTCGCGGCAGCGAGGAAGGCGCTGGCCGAGGAGATGCCGGGCTCCAGATGGCGCTGGCGAACCCAGGCGCTGTTGAAACCCCTCTGCTCTCCGTATTCGAGCAATTGCAGGGTCTGCTCCAGGCCGGCGAGCGGATCCTCATCCGGATAATTTCCCGGCGTCAGAAAGCCGATATGGCTGATCGATGGGGCTTGGCGGCTCATGCGGCTGTCTCCTCAAAATTTCGGCAGGCCCGGCGGATTGGTTTCCGACTTCGGCAAGGCTTCTTCGGCAAGATGCCAATGGTCAAGGATCTTGGAGTAGGTGCCATCTTTGATCAGCCCATTCGTTGCGATGGTGAGCGCTGCCGCGAGACCGTTGCCCTTGCGCGTGGTGATCGCGACGTCCGAGTGATCCGGCCAACCGGCGCTTAGCGTACCCACGCGCTTGATGTTCTTGTCGCGAGCCGCGATGTAGACCAGCTGGGCGTGCGGCTGCACGATGACATCGGCACGGCCCGAGCGGAGGGCCAGAAGGCTCGCGGCCTCGTCATCGTAATATTGCAGCTCGATCGGCTTCAGGCCGGCTTTGACATCCTCATCGCTCCATTTCAGCAGGATGCGCTCCTGATTGGTGCCGGCGCCGACAATGATGCGCAGGCCGGCTGCGTCCTTCGGCTCCTTGATCGAGCCGATCTTGCTGTCGTTCTTGACGAAGAAACCGTGCAGGCCCTGTCGATAGGTGGAGAAATCGAACTTCTCCTTGCGCTGCTCGGTGACGCCGACATTGGAGATCACGGCATCGTATTTGCCCGATGTCAGCCCCAGCGGCCAGTCGATCCAGGCGACTGGCACGAGCTCAAGTTTGAGGCCGAGCGCATCGGCAACGGCATAGGCATAATCGGGATCGGCGCCAACGACCGTCTTGGCATCCGTCGCATAGGTCGCGAGCGGCGGGCCGCCTGGTGCGACCGCCACGGTAAATGTGCCTGGTGTGACGAACTTGAAATCCTTTGGGATAGCGGCAATCGCCGCTTCATTTTTCGCCGCGTGAAGGCGTCCGGGCTGTTCCGGGCTCAGATCGAAATCTTCGGCTGCCATTGCCGGCGCGAGACCGGTGAAGGCAAGTGCCACTGCGGCAGCAAACGCAGTTCTGAAAATAGTGCGGATAGTCACGGAACCTGTATCTCCATTTGAGATGGATGGGAGCAAACCGGCGTGAGCCCCACTGACGCCGGTCCGCCCGACCAACGTTACGAACCGCTCTTCGGCAGGCCCGCAGGGTTGGTCTTGGATTGATCGATCGCTTCGGCAGTGAGGCTCCAGCGCTTCAGCACTTCGCCATACTTGCCGTCCTTGATCAGATCGTTGAGTGCGAGGGTGATGGCATCAGCAAGGCCGGCGCCCTTTTTCGTCGTCACGGCGATTTCGGCCGTTAGCGGCCAGCCGCCGGAGACGGTGCCGACAAGCTTCCTCGTCCCGTTGATGGCGGCCTTATAGGCCTGCGTCGCATTCGGATTGAACTCGACATCGGCACGACCGGACTGCAAGGCAAGATCGGCGGCGGCGCGGTCATCGTAATATTGCACCTCGATAGGCTTCAGGCCGGCTGCCACATTCTGCCGGTCCCATTCGAGAATGATCTTCTCCTGATTGGTGCCGGCGCCGGTGATCACCTTGAGACCTGCGACATCCTTGGGCTCCTTGATCGAGGTGATCTTGCTGTCGGCCTTCACATAGAAGCCGAGCACGTCCCTGCGATAGGTCGAGAAATCGAACTTCAGCTTGCGCTCTTCCGTGACCGTCACGTTGGAGATGACGGCATCATATTTCCCGGAGGAGACGCCGAGCGGCCAGTCCTCCCAGGCGACCGGCACCAGCTCGAGCTGCAGGCCGAGGGAGTCGGCAAGCAGTTGTGCGATATCGGGATCGGTGCCGACGACCGTCTTGGCATCGGTCGCGTAGGTGGCGATCGGCGGATCCCACGGGTTGATCGCGACCGTGAACTTGCCGGGATTGACGAACTTGAAGCCCGGCGCAATCGCCTTGATCGCCGCCTCGTCCTTCTCGGCGCGGACGCGATTGGACGTGTCCGGGCTGAGGTTGAACTTCTCGGCCGCACCCGCTGCCGTGCAGCTCATCGCTACCGCCGTCAGGACGCCGGCAGCGACATATTTCACTCTCTCAATGAATGTCATTTCCCTACTCCTTTTCAATTATAGGTTGTTTATATTGTTGTGGTTACTCGGGCGCCTCTTGCGTCAGAGTGTCCAATACCTGCTTGCTGCTAGAGAACCTTGGCGAGGAAGGCGCGGGTGCGCGGATGTCTCGCATCGTTGAAGATCTGGCTTGGCGAACCCGTTTCGAGGATATGCCCGCCTTCCATGAAGACGACGGTATCCGCCACCTCGCGGGCGAAGCCGATCTCATGGGTGACGATCACAAGGGTCGTGCCGGTACGCGGCAGCTCCTTGATCACATCGAGGACCTCGCCGACGAGTTCCGGATCAAGTGCCGAAGTCGGCTCGTCGAACAGCAGCACCTTCGGCCGCAGCGCCAAGGCACGGGCGATAGCGACGCGCTGCTGCTGGCCGCCGGAGAGCTGGCGGGGATAGGCATCGATCTTGTCGCTGAGCCCGACGCGGGCGAGAAGCTCCTGCGCAAAGACGGTTGCTTCGTCGCGGCTCACCCCACGCACCTGAACCGGCGCCTCGATAATGTTTTCCAAAACAGTAAGATGCGGGAACAAGTTAAAGTTTTGAAAGACCATACCGATGTCGGTCCGGCGCTTCAGAATATCCTTCTCCTTGAGCTCATAGAGCACCTCGCCCTTCTGCGTGTAGCCGACAAGCTCGCCGTCCACTGAGATAAAGCCGCTGTCGACGCGCTCGAGATGATTGATCGCACGCAGCAGCGTCGATTTTCCCGAGCCCGACGGGCCGATAATGGCTGTGACGCTGCCGGCCGGCAGGTTGAGCTCGACATCTTCCAGGACCTTCAGCGTGCCGAAGCTCTTCGAAATGCCATGGATGCGTACGGCACCACCCTTGGCACGAAGATCCGTCGCGCTCCGAAAAGCGGCGAGTGCCTCGGTGTCCGATCTGGTGCCTGCCGCGGCGGCAGGCAGCGGCCGCTCGAAGCGTTTGAAGAATGCCTGGAACGGCAAGGGCGTCGGATTGCGTACCGCACCCTTGGAGAAATAACGCTCGATATAGTGCTGCGCGATCGACAGCACCGTCATGATGACGAGATACCAGACGGTTGCCACCATCAGCAGCGGAATGACTTCCAGATTGCGGCGATAGATGACCTGTACCGTGTAGAACAGTTCCGGCAGAGCGAGCACATAGACCATGGACGTGCTCTTGGCGAGGCCGATGATCTCGTTGAAGCCCGTCGGCAGGATGGAGCGCATCGCCTGCGGCAGGACGATGCGGAACGCCTGGCGGCGGCGAGGCAAGCCGAGGGATGCAGCCGCTTCCAACTGACCTTGATCGACCGACAGAATGCCGCCACGCACGATTTCAGCAAGGAAAGCGGATTGGTTCAGCGTCAGGCCGAGAAAGGCCGCGGCAAACGGCGTCAGCAGCTGCGTGGTCGGATAATTAAACAGCACCTTGTCGCTGAACGGAACACCGACGCTAATAGTTTCATAGAGATAGCCGAGATTGTTGAGAACCAGCAGCAGCACGATCATCGGGATCGAACGCAGCAGCCAGATATAGCCCCAGGAGAGGCTTGCAAGCAGCGGCGACTTCGATACGCGCGCCAGCGCCAAGGCCGTTCCGAGGATGGAGCCTGATACCGCCGCAAGCGCCGTCAGAAGCAGCGTCCTGCCAAGGCCTACCAGCACCGGCTCCGCAAAGAACCATTGGGCAAAGACACCCCAGCCCCAGCGCGGATTGGTGAAAGTGGAATAGAGGACGACCGCTATGACGAGCGCGGCAAAGATCGTGCCGGCCGCGCGTCCGGGGTGCCTTGCGGGCACGATGCGATAACGCGAATAGTCAGTCTTCGTCTCGGCGGCTCCAGTGCCTCGATCGACACCTGCAAAATCCGTCGTCAGCGCCATGATGCTTACCCCTTTATGATTGTGATTGATCCTGTTTCCGCTATCGGCCGGCAGCGGCCAGTCGCCGTGGGGAGCCGGAAGCTTCGGCGACATAGGACAAGGCCAGATGGCTGATATCCTTCTCGAAAGGCAGGCTCTTGTAGATCTCCGGATCCACCGACGTGTCGAAGAGCGCGGTGTAGCCATTGGTGAGATAAAGGCCGACCGCCTCGGGCTGACGGAAGCCTGTGGTCAAATAGATACGGCGATAACCCTGTCGCCCGGCCTGTGCTTCCAATTCCACCAGCAACTTCCGCGCCAATCCCTGCCGCCGCAGATCGTGCCGGGTCCAGATCCGTTTGAATTCGGCGGTCTGGTCGTCATAGTGCTTGAAGGCTCCGCCGCCGATCGTTTCGCCATCGCGCAAGAGGAGCAGGAAATTGCCATCCGGGGGCGCGAAGGCTTCCGGCGGATAGCGATTGAGTTCCGCCGCCGCCCCTTCGGCATTGAAATAGTTGCCGTAGCGGCTGTCATATTCATGGATCAGTTCGTCGATCAGCGGCTTGGCGCGTGGATCGAGCGGGGTCGTATAGAGAAACGTATCGCTCATGTCGGTCGTCACCTGTTGTCCGCGAGGAAAGTCTCGGCGAGCCGCACCCAGTAACGGGCTGCGGGCGCTATGATGGCGTCGTTGAAATCGTATTGGGCGCTGTGCAGAGGCGCGCTGTCGCCATTGCCGACAAAGAGATAGCTCCCTGGCTTCGCCTCCAGCATGAAGGCGAAATCCTCGCTTGCCGTCCGCGGCCGGAAGTCCGTTTCCACGGCGGCGGTCCCAAGCGTCTGCAAAGCAACATTGCGGGCAAAGGCGGTTTCATCGGCATGATTGATCAGTGCCGGGAAACCGAGGCGGTAATTGACCTCGGCAACCGCGCCGAAGCTTTCCGCCTGCGCACGCGCGAGCGCGGGAATCCGCTCCTGCAGCCTTGTGCGCACCTGCTCGCTGAAGGCGCGCATGGTCAGCTTCATCTCGACGCTTTCGGGAATGACGTTCGAAGCCGAGCCCGCGTGAATGGAGCCCACGGTCGCAACCGCCATATCCTGCGGATCGATATTGCGGGAGACCACGCTTTGCAGCGCCGTGATGAAGGAGGCCGAAGCCAGCACGGGATCGACGGCGCGATGCGGCTCGGCGCCATGACCGCCCTTTCCGACGATCCTGATCACAGCCTGATCGACGGAAGCCATTGCCGGGCCGGCAACGAAGCCGAACTGTCCCGTCGGGACGCCGGGCCAATTGTGCAGCCCGAAGATCGCATCGACCGGAAACCGATCGAAAAGTCCTTCCGACAGCATTTTGCGCGCACCTGCGCCGATTTCCTCGGCCGGCTGGAATATCAGCCGCAGCGTGCCGCTGAAATTGCCGCTTTCGGCGAGATAGCGGGCGGCTGCCAACAGGATCGAAGTATGCCCATCGTGGCCGCAGGCATGCATGACCGCTGGATTGCTGCTGGCATAGTCGAGCCCGGTCGCCTCCTCGATGGGCAGCGCGTCCATATCGGCACGGATACCGATGCTACGCTTGCCATCGCCGCGCTTGAGGGTCGCGACGACACCGGTACCGGCGATACCCGTGGCAACGTCGTAGCCCCAGTCCGACAAGAGCGATGCAACCTTCTTGGCGGTTCGGTGCTCCTGGAAGGCGAGCTCGGGATATTGGTGCAGATCATGTCTCAGCGCGACAATCTCATCGAGATAGGCGGCGATCCTCGTCTCGATTTGATCGGTGACTGAAGCGGGCTTGATGATGGCGTTCATGGCGATCGTCCAGGCTCAGGCGCCCATGGCCTTTGCGGGTTCGATGCCATCCTGCCCTGCCGCATAGCGGCTCTCGCGGAATGGCAGGCCAAGGTGGTCGCGCAGCGTCTCGCCTTTGAGCGCGGGATCAAAATAGCCGCGCTCCGTCAGGATCGGCAGGACATGTTTCGAGAAATCATCGAAGCCTTCGCCGATCACCGGGAAGCCGAGGATAAAGCCGTCCGCACCTTCTTTGTCCATCCAGCGGATGATCTCATTGGCAATGTGCTCGGCGGTGCCGATGAAGGAGGTCCGCGGCGTGGCGGCATCGAGCGCCACCTCGCGCAAGGTGAGCCCCTTCTCGCGCGCGGTCTTCTTGATGCGATCGGTCGTGGCACGGAAGTTGTTGCGGCCGATGTCGCCGAGATCGGGGAACGGCTCGTCCAGCGGATAGGCGCTGAAATCGTGATGATCGAAGAAGCGGCCGAGATAGGCGAGTGCCTCCTCGATGGTGACGAGATTGCGGATCGCCTGGTATTTGGCGTCCGCCTCCTCTTGCGTCGCGCCGACGATCGGTCCGATGCCTGGGAAGATGCCGACATCGGCGGCACTGCGGCCATGCGCGATCGCGCTCTGCTTCACCTGTTTGTAGAAGATCTTGGCATCGTCGAGCGGCCCACCATTGGTGAAGACGGCATCGGCATGCTTGCCGGCGAGCCGGATACCGGAATCCGATGCACCGGCCTGGAACACCACCGGCTGCCCCTGCTTTGAGCGGCCGATATTGAGGGGGCCTTCGATGCGGAAGAACCGGCCCTTGTGGTTCAGGCGATGCAGCTTGGACTTGTCGGCGTAGACGCCGCTCTCGCGATCACGAACGAAGGCATCGTCGTCCCAGGAGTCCCACAGGCCCTTGATCGCATCGAGATATTCATCAGCGATCTCGTAGCGCAACTCGTGCTCGGGATGTTCGCGGCTATAGTTGCGGCCGGAGCCTTCGAGCGGCGACGTCACGGCATTCCAGCCGGCACGGCCGCCGCTGATGAGATCCAGCGAGGCGAACTGCCGGGCGATGGTGAAGGGATCGCTATAGGAGGTCGAAACCGTGCCGACCAAGCCAAGCTTCGTCGTAAAGGCGGCGAGCGCGGACAGGATGGTCAGCGGCTCGAAGCGGTTGAGGAAATGCGGGATCGATTGTTCGTTGATATAGAGTCCGTCGGCAACGAAGGCGAAGGCAATCCCCGCCTCCTCCGCCTTTCGGGCCGTCTTGACGAAGAAGTTGAGATTGGTGCTGGCGTCGGCCGGTACGCTCGGATGCTTCCAGGCATTCATGTGGCCGCCCGGGCCTTGCAGCATGATACCGAAGGTGACGTGTTTTTGAGTCATGATGATCCTCCTGGGATAGGCGCTCAGGCAACGAGAGAAAGGCGCTCTTTGGCGAGCAATTCTATGGAGTTCAGCCGTTCGGCAGCGGGCAGCGCCGGCGTGTCGAGCACGAATTCTTCGACGCCGTAGCGGCTGTGGAGCGCGTCGAGTTCGCCGCGGATCTGCGCCGCCGTGCCATGCAGCACGCTTGGCACCTTTTCCTCAGTCCGGAACTCCGAAAAGCCCGCCTGGCGCGCAAATTCCGCCGCTTGTTCCTGGGTGCCGACATTGACGCTCTGGCCGTTGGGCAGGAAAAGCTTGACGATGCGCAGCTGGCCGACGCGCTCACGGGCATGGGCCTCATTTTCGGCGGCGAAGGCGGCGAGCGCCAGGATCGGCACCTTGCCGCCGCTGGCATGGTCATAGGCTTCGAAGGTCTTCCTCAGATTTTCCGGATCGCCATTCAGATGGCCGGCAAACACCAGCCTCCAGCCCTTCTCTGCCGCGAGCTTCGCGCTTTCGACACTCGCGCCTAGCAGGAAACGCTCAGGCGAGCGCGGCGGGAAAGGCGTCGCCAGCGCGCCATCGGAATGAGGATCGGCCGCGAGGTAGGTGTTGATGTCGGAGAGCTGCTCGGCGAAGTCCGGCTTCTTCTCAGGATCGAAGGCGCGCTGCAATGCGCGGGTCGAGAGCGGAAAACCGCCCGGCGCCTTGCCGACGCCGAGATCGATACGGCCGGGCGCCAGCGAAGCCAGGAGATTGAAGGCCTCCGCGACCTTGTAGGCGCTGTAGTGCTGCAGCATCACGCCGCCCGAGCCGATGCGGATCTTCGAGGTTCGGGCGAGAAGATAGGCGATCAGAACCTCCGGCGCTGAACTGGCGAGGTTCGCCATATTGTGGTGCTCGGCGACCCAGAAGCGATGATAGCCAAGCTCTTCGGCCCTGATGGCCAATCGCGTCGTGGCGCCAAGCGCATCGGTGGCGCTGAGCCCCTGTTCTATCGGGCTTTTGTCGAGAAGGCTAAGGAGATAAGACATGCCGTTTCATCCATGTTTGCGTCCAATGCCGACCATCGAGCGCTATAGTCTATAAAAATCATAGATTTTAAGTTATTTAAGAAACAGCTTTCTTTTTCTTTCGCCGGATGCGGAAAAAATCGGCAGTGGCCGACTGGGATGGGCATGGAGGCATAGCAAATGCCACCTGAGCCGGGGTTGGTGGCAGCTTGTGCCTTTCAAAAGGTCACAGACGCGAAATAGCTGCAGGATGGGGGAGTTAGGGATGCGGCGTGATTAAGGCTTGCAGTTTGACCTATTCAGTCGCCGGATGTTCCGGCGCGTATCGATCTGCCGAAACCGCTCAGACCGCTCGAACTTCGGCGAGCCGCCTGACTGCGTACTCGTCCTTCCAGCAGACAGTGGCTTCCCATGCGGCAGACGCTTGCGCGGCGATATCATAAGCGTCGTTGTCGAGATCGGCAGCGTTGTCGGGCAGCACCAGATCAAGATCGGGGACGTCGACGTGAGACTCATCCCAGTCGATCAATGCGACGTGATCCGCAGCCATGCGGATGTTGACAGGATTGCCTGGGTTGCCGTGGACAACGCATGTCTGGCGCCCGACGAGCCGTGCCCACGCCGTTCGACATCGAGCAACGCCCTCGGGCGGCATCGCGGCAAGGTTGACCCTCGTTCCGGTTTCGGCATGCAGGAGGTCGGTCGAGGATTTCCAACCGGGGCGCTGCTGCCATCCCTGCGTCAACCGATGCAGCTTGCGCAGCGTATCGGCGACGCGACGCCAGTCGGATCTCGTCTCCGGCGGTCCGCCTTCGATGTATTTCATCACCACCAGACCGTCCACGAACAGACGGCCGTCGGTCGTCGGGATCGGTACTGGAACGGTCATACCCGCACGATCGAGGTATTGGAGCAGCTCCGTTTCCCATGCGAGATCAGCGTCGGACCTGAAGCCGAGACGACCGACCGCAATCCGCCCATGGACGCGAACGCTCCAGACGTCGTTCGCAATGCCGCCGGTGAGCGGTTCGATGCGAACTGCGTCGTCACCCCATTGTCCAAGTGCTTCCCATCCCATCGGCAACACCCTTGCGTAGTTGGATTTCACTTAATTGGCTGCAAGAGCGGACAACGTCAACTAACGTGAACCTAGCAAGCTCCGCAAGTCAACGTAGTCATTCCGCTTCGGGGATCTCCAGCAGCCTGCCATGCCCCTTCAAAGCTGTGGTCTCTCGCCATCGAATCCGAGCTTTGCTAACAAGGCGCCAGCAGCGCAGCGCTTGACCTGCGACGCTACGAACCGGGAGAATGCTGAATGCCTTACCAACTGCTCGTCACAGGTCCCGAAGACGCCAAGATCACTATCCTTCTCGCGCATGGGGCGGGTGGCGCAATGGACACGAAATGGATGGAAGCCATGTCTGCAGCGCTTTCCGACAAAGGCTTGCGAATTATCCGGTTCGAGTTCGATTACATGTCGGCACGACGCTCTTCGGGGAAGCGGTCTCCGCCGCCTCGGGCAGAGCTCCTGAATCAGGAATTCAAAGCCGTGATCGATGAAGTCGGTTCGCGGGGGACACTCGTCATCGCGGGAAAATCCATGGGCGGACGTGTGGCGAGTATGATCGCGGACGATCTAAGCAATGCGGGACAGATTTCCGGACTGCTTTGTCTTGGCTATCCCTTCCATCCGATAGGAAAACCGGAGAAGCTGCGAACCGCCCATCTCGCAGACATGAAGACGCCTACTCTCATCTGTCAGGGAACTCGCGACCTATTCGGATCACGGGAAGAAGTCTCCACGTACGAACTCTCCCAAATGATCGAGATTCTCTGGCTGGAGGATGGAGACCATGACTTCGCGCCACGAAAGGCCGTATCCGGTCTCACCTCCGCGGAACATATCGCAACCGTTGCCGATCACGTAGCCCGATGGGCCGCCGCGCTGCATTGATCGGTAGAAGGAATAGGCAACCTCAAGCCGAGATGGCAAGCGTTTCAGCGGCGAGATCGCACGCATGATGTAGGGCCGCCTCTTCGATTCAGCCTGATCCGTCCTGGATGCCGGCTCCAGCGTGGCTCTTCGCTTTTCCTCGGCGGAAATATGCCGCCGCTGTGCGTATGATGGATTCAGACAAACAAATCCCATTATAGTCTATAAAAATAGTTTGTTATTCCTGTCGATCCTCCCCCCTTTTTCGCTAGGCTTTACTCATCGCACTCAGGGAACCGCCGGAGAATCCCGATCCGGCCAGGGGGATACACATGAAGTTCAAGAGATTGATTGCTGCCGCTGCCATAAGCCTCACCAGCATCTCCGCGGCAACCATTGCTGCTGCGGCCGACAAGAAGGTCGTCGTCGGTTACCAAACCGATGCCCTGCCCTCCTCGGTCGCGATCGCCAATGGCGATTTCGCGAAGGAGACGGGTTACGAGATCGACTTCCGCAAATTCAACTCGGGAGCCGAGATCTTTGCCGCCATCGCATCCGGCGACGTCCAGATCGGCTACGTCGGCTCGAGCCCATTTGCGGCAGCCGCTTCGCGCGGGCTGGAGGTGAAAGCCTTCTACCTGTCGTCCATCTCGGGCGTCGATGAAGCCCTTGTGGTGCGCAACGGCTCCGGCATCAACACGCTGGCCGATCTAAAGGGCAAGAAGCTCGCGGCAGCACCGGTTTCGACCGATCACTACCAGCTGCTCGCCCTTATCAAGTCCCTCGGTCTGACTGAGAAGGACGTGCAGGTCTTTGCCGTTCCGCAGCCGGAAATCGTCGCAAGTTTCAATCGCGGCGATATCGACGGCGGCTTCGTCTGGGATCCGGCACTGACCGAGCTGAAGAAGAACGGCAAGGTGCTGGTGACGTCCAAAGACGTCGCCGATAAGGGCGCTCCGACATTCTCCGCCTGGGTCGCAACCTCGAAATTTGCGGCCGACAACCCGCAGTTCCTGAAGGCCTATGCGTCGGTGATCAACAAGTACTACGCCTCCTTCGCCGCCGATAAGGCCGCATGGGGACCGGAGAGCGAGAACGCAAAAGCGCTCGCCAAGCTTCTGGGCGGCACGGCTGATCAGCAGGCTGCAGCACTGAAAAACCTCACCCTCTTGACGCCTGACGTGCAGGCATCGGCCGACTGGCTCGGCGGCGGCGACAAGTCCGGGGCAGCCAAGATCCTCAAGGACACGGCGACCTTCCTGAAGAGCCAGGGGAAAGTCTCCGAGGTTCTGCCGAGCTACAGCGCCTTCGTCACCGCTGACGCGCTTATCAGCGCAAGCAACTGATCCTCCCTGACACCGGCGCGCTCGTCGCGTCGGTGTCGAACCTTTGAGGGCCCCATGCTTCAAGTTGACCATGCCAGCGTTTTCTTCGCGGCGCGTGACGGTAGAACCGTTCACGCGCTCGACCGCGTTTCCTTCAACATTCCCGAGCGCGGTATCGTTGTGGCGCTCGGTGCCTCCGGTTGTGGCAAATCCACCTTGCTCAATGCGATCGCCGGCTTCCTGCCGCTTTCGGAGGGAAAGATCACGCTCGACGGCAGGCCCGTCACCGGCCCCGGCGCCGATCGTGGCGTCGTCTTCCAGAAGGATGCGTTGCTGCCATGGAAAACGGTGATCGATAATGTCGCCCTCGGCTTGCAATTTGCCGGATTGGGAAAGCGGGAACGACGGGATCGCGCAGCCGAGCTGCTACGGCTCGTGGGCCTGACCGATTTTGCCAATGCTCTGCCCTATGAATTGTCGGGCGGCATGCGGCAGCGCGTCGGCATTGCCCGCGCCCTCGCCACCGCCCCGGATATCCTGCTGATGGACGAACCCTTCGGCGCGCTCGATAGCCTGACGCGCGAGCAGATGCAGGAACTGCTGGTGTCGATCTGGGCGAGAACCGACAAGCGCATTTTCTTCATCACCCATTCGATCGAGGAAGCGCTGTTTCTCGGCACGGAAGTATTGGTCATGTCTCCGCGGCCTGGACGCGTGGTTGCCCGCTTCGAGCTCGATTTCGTGCATCGCTTCGCCGCCAGCGGCGACACGAGGGCGATCGTCACATCGCCCGAGTTCGGCAATCTCCGCGAGGAAATTCGCAGCATTCTTCACGACGCTGACAACATCAGGAGCGCGGCATGAGCGATATCATCGAGACGCGCACGATCGCGGCGTCCGGGAAGGAAGAGCGGCCAAAGCTGGTTCGCATCCCAGGTTTCGGGGTCGGCGAGAAGCCTACCGTTACCATCAGCATCGCAACGGCAATCGTTTGTCTTGCGCTATGGTGGCTGGTCGCAAAGCTCGGCCTGGTGTCGCATCTCTTCCTGCCCCGCCCGGATGAGGTATTGACGCAGATCGGCGTCGTCTATCGTGACGGCTATGCCGGCGCTTCGCTTTCCGAGCATATATTGGCAAGCCTGTTTCGTATCGTCGCCGCGGCGGTCATCGCGATCATCGTCGGCATTCCCGTCGGCCTGCTGATGGGGCTCAGCCGCTGGGCAAAGGGAATTCTGGATACGCCGATCGAATTCTACTGGCCCTTGCCTCCCCTCTCCTATCTGCCGCTGATGATCATATGGCTCGGCATCGGCGAGACCTCGAAGATCACGCTCCTCGTGCTCGCCATGTTTGCCCCGATCTGCCTGTCCGCGCAGGCTGGCGTCCGTTCGCTGCCGCTCGAACGCGTCAATGCCGCCCGGTCGCTGGGCGCAAGCCGGCTGCAGCTCTTCCTCGCCGTGGTGCTGCCTTCGGCCCTGCCGGAAATCCTGACCGGCGTCCGTATCGCCTTCGGCATCGGCTGGGGAACGCTGGTGGCGGCAGAGCTCATCGCTTCGACCCGCGGCATCGGCTTTATGATCATGTCGGCGTCGCAATTCCTTGCCACCGACGTCGTCTTCGTCGGTATCGGCATCATCGCGGCCTGCGCATTCGCCTTTTCGGCCGCAGTCCGCATCCTTGAAGCCGTACTCGTTCCCTGGAAGGGCAAGCTTTAACCATGGACAGCCGTGAGCCGATGTCGCTCACGGCTTTCCTCATCATCAAGTCCCATCGGCGGATTCAGAAGACTGACAGGCACAGGCATGAGCAGCAATTGCGAATTTCTCTGGTACATCCCCAACGACGTCAAACCGGGTCATCGCGGCGACTCCACCGTCGCAAACCACAATAGCCTGGAGACGCTCACCAGTCATGCCAGGGCGCTCGAAGATCACGGCTGGAAAGGAGCGCTGATCGGCACCGGATGGGGCCGTCCAGACACCTTCACTGTGGCGACCGCACTTGCCGCCCGCACCACCACTTTCGAGCCGCTGATCGCGATCCGGCCCGGCTACTGGCGGCCGGCGCATTTCGCCTCCGCTGCCGCCACGCTGGATCACCTGAGCGGCGGCCGCGTGCGCGTCAATATCGTGTCGGGCAAGGACAATCTTGCCGCCTATGGCGATAGCGAAGGCGACCAGGCGCATCGCTATGGCCGCACCAAGGAGTTCATGCGGCTCATCCGCAAACTCTGGACGGAAGAGAATGTCTCCTATGAGGGCGAACATTTTCGCGTGAACGACTCCACTGCCGCGCCACGCATCCAGCCTCGCGGTGACCGCCTGCATCCCAAGCTCTATTTCGGCGGTGCATCGGATGCAGCGGAGCGCGTCTCCGCCACGGAGGCCGATGTTCAGCTTTTCTGGGGCGAGCCGCTCGCCGACATCGGTGAAAGGATCGGCCGGCTCAAGGCCTTGAGCAGAGAACTCGATCGAGATCTCCCGCCACTGCAGTTCGGGCTGCGCATCACGACGCTGGTTCGCGACACGACGGAGCAGGCCTGGGCGGATGCCGAAGCGAAAGTTGCCGACATGGCCAAAGGCAACGGTGTTCGCTGGAACGATCATCGGCAATCGGTCGCCGTCGGCCAGAAGCGGCTGTTCGATCTCGCCGCGCGCGGCGAGGTGCTCGATGACAATCTTTACACCGCACCGGGCAAGTTCGGCGGCGGAGGGGCAGGCACCACCTGGCTGGTCGGTTCGGCCGAGGATGTTGCTCGTTCGCTGCGCAAATATCGCGATCTGGGCATCACGCATTTTGTCCTCTCGGACACGCCCTATCTTTCGGAAATCGAACGGCAGGGCACCCAATTACTGCCGCTCCTGCGCGAGCACGTTTCGGCGTAATCCGGCGGCGAAAAAACTGTCCACCTTGAATGGAGGCTCGACGCCGGGCATCTCAGCGTCCACAATAAACATCAGCAAGGTCTGAAAACATAATGCTTCCCAGCCTTTCCAAGCCGCACTTTGTCAATTATGACGATTTCGTGACAATAGACGCATGGAGCTTTGATGCTAGGCTGGTTTCGCAAACTCATGCCACGCGAGGATCGATTCTTCGATCTCTTTGCGCAGCATTCGCGCACGATCGTGGGTGCCGCCGAGGCGCTGAACGCCCTGCTTTCCGGCAATGACATCGAGGGAAAGTGCCGGCGGATCGTCGAGCTCGAAAATGAAGCCGACGATATCACGCGCGACGTGCTGCTTGCGGTGCGCAAGAGCTTCATCACCCCCTTTGATCGCGGCGACATCAAGGATCTGATCATGTCGATGGACGACGCCATCGACATGATGCACAAAACGGTCAAGACCATACGCCTGTTCGAGCAGAAGAGCTTCGATCCCCTCATGCAGCAGATGGGCGAAGTGATCGTCAAGGCAGCACATCTCGTTGCCGAAGCGGTGCCGTTGCTGGATCGCATGGGCACCAATGCCACGCGGCTTGCGACCATCACGGAAGAGATCGTCAAGGCCGAAGGTTATGCCGATGAGCTGCACGAACAGGGCCTGAAGGATCTCTTCCGCACACACGGCGCTTCCAACGCCATGGCCTACATCATCGGCAGCGAGATATATGGCGAGCTGGAAAAGGTCGTCGACCGCTTCGAAGACGTCGCCAATGAGATCAACGGCATCGTGATCGAGAGTGTCTGATGGAGGCCTCGCTCGCCTTTCCGCTGCTGGTGGCAATCATCGCCACAGCGCTGTTCTTCGACTTCCTGAATGGCCTTCATGATGCAGCAAATTCCATCGCGACCATCGTCTCGACCCGAGTTCTGAGGCCGCAATATGCGGTTCTCTGGGCCGCATTTTTCAATTTCATCGCCTTCCTGTTCTTCGGCTTGCACGTCGCTGAGACGCTTGGAACGGGCATCATCGACCCGAAAATCGTCGACGCATCGGTCATCTTCTCCGCTCTTATGGGCGCAATCGTCTGGAACATCGTCACCTGGATATTCGGCATTCCGTCAAGCTCGTCGCATGCGCTGGTCGGCGGACTGATCGGCGCTGGCCTTGCCAAGGTCGGCATCAGTTCGATCGTCTGGCTCGGCGTCCTCAAGACGGCGGGCGCGATCGTCATGTCGCCGCTCATCGGCTTCATGCTCGCGTTGTTTCTGGTGCTTGCCGTGACATGGCTCTTCGTCCGGCAGACGCCGTTTGCCGTCGACAGCACCTTCCGCGTCATGCAGTTCTTCTCAGCCTCGCTCTATTCCCTCGGACACGGCGGCAATGATGCCCAGAAGACCATGGGAATCATCGCGATACTCCTTTACTCCCAAGGATATGGCGGCGGCGCTTTCCACGTCCCCTTGTGGGTGGTTCTCTCATGCCAGTCGGCCATGGCTTTGGGCACGCTGCTCGGAGGATGGCGGATCGTGCACACGATGGGTTCAAAAATTACCCGCCTCAACCCGATGCAGGGCTTTTGCGCGGAGACCGGCGGCGCATTGACGCTCTTTGCCGCGACCTGGTTCGGAATACCGGTTTCCACGACCCACACGATCACGGGCGCCATCATCGGTGTCGGAGCCGCCCGTCGAGTCTCCGCCGTACGGTGGGGCATTGCCGGCAACATCGTGATCGCCTGGGTCATCACGCTGCCGGCTGCGGCCCTGATCTCGGCGCTGTCCTATTGGATCATTCAACTCTTCCATTGATCGGCGCAAAATAGAAACAGCGCTTAACACCCGGAACCGGAGAGCGAAGTCTGACCTCATTTGTCGGTGATTATACCGCCGTGAGGGTTTTATTGCGCTTGCGATTTATTTATAGGCGAGGCTAAGTATCTTCACCACTTTCTTAGCCTTGCGAAGGTGAGCCATCTTGATGAAACAGCCTGCAGCCCCGGAAAGCCGTCTTTCTTCCACCGAAGTGGAGACACATGCCGAGGCGTTTCAGAAAAGCCGCGACGATCGACGTACGGAATTGATGGAAGATTACGTCGAGCTCATCGCCGACCTGATAGAGCATGCCGGCGAGGCACGTCAGACCGATATTGCGCAGAGACTGGGGGTAACGCAGCCGACGGTCGCAAAGATGCTCAAGCGCCTGGCCGAGGAAAACCTGATCACCCAGCGCCCCTATCGTGGCGTCTTTCTGACCGAGGAAGGTCAGCGCCTCGCGGTTGCGACCCGGCGACGGCATGTGGTTGTGGAAGCCGTCCTCTGCCGCCTCGGCGTCGATCCCGACACCGCGCGAAACGATGCCGAGGGTATCGAGCATCATGTCAGCGAAAAGACGCTCGAAGCGTTTGAACGCTTTTTAAAGACCTAGCGGTTGCAAATATTACGCAGATTTGACGGTTCATGGCGCCCAAGCGCCTTTTTGGGCACAGTTTTAACAAGAATGAATTGAAAATAAGCCGCGATCGATGGTCCGGCTTGACCCAATATCCGATATCAACGCAAGCTTCACAAATGCTCGTTAAGCAGAACTTAGCGAACTGCCGGCCTTTCTATTTGACATATTGGTTTTATTGCCGGCGCAGGAAATCATGATGAACGCCCAGGATCTTAGCAGTACTATTTTCGACCTTTCCCCCATCGCCATGTGGCTGGAGGATTTCAGTGGCGTCAAGGAACAGTTCGAACTCTGGCGCGCGGAAGGTGTCACGGACCTGCGCTCATATTTGCTTGCAGATGAACAGCGCGTCGCAGCCTGCTCGCAACGGATCAAGCTCCTTGCCGTCAATGCCAAGACGCTGGAACTCTTCGAAGCGCCCTCCTTCGAGGTGCTGGCTGCCGGCGTTTCCAGAGTGTTTCGGGACGAAATGCTGCAAAGCCATGTGAACGAACTGGTCGCCCTCTGGGAGGGCAGGACCGAGTTTTCCGGTACGGCCGTCAATTACACGCTTGGTGGCAGAAGGCTCGATATCCAGCTTCGCGGCGTCATCTTGCCGGGCCACGAGACATCCTGGAGCAGATTGCTGCTGACCACGGAGGACGTGACGGCACGCGAGGAAGCAAGGCGTCTGGAGGAGCGGCAGCGCCGCTATGCAGAAGGCCTGTTCGAGCATTCGCCGGTATCGCTTTGGGTCGAGGACTTCAGTCGTATCAAGATCTTGCTCGACGGCATCCGCAATCGCGGCATCGTCGACTTTCAGGTATTTCTCGACGTGCATCCGGAATTCGTACAGCAATGCATGAGCGAGATCAGCGTGCTCGATGTCAATCAGGCGACGCTTGACCTCTTCTGTGCAGCCGATCGTCAGACCCTGCATCACCGGATCGGCGAAGTGTTCCGAGATGACATGGAAAAGCACTTTCGCGGCCAGTTGGTGGAATTGTGGAATGGTCGCCTTTTCCATCAGCGTGAGGTGCTGAACTATGCACTCGACGGATCGGAGCGCCACGTTCTCCTGCAGTTTTCCGTCTTTCCCGGTTATGAGGACGACTGGTCTCTGGTGCAGGTGGCGCTCACCGACATCACCGCGCGCAAGAAGGCGGAGGCCTATCTCGAATATCTCGGCAAGCACGATGTGCTGACCAGGCTCTTCAACCGCGCCTTCTATATGGAGGAACTTAACAGGCTCGAGCGCAAGTCGCTTCGGCCGGTTTCGGCCATCATCATCGATCTCAACGGCCTCAAGGAGGCCAATGACGAAAGTGGGCACGACGCCGGCGACGCGCTGCTGCGCCGGATGGGCGAGGTGCTGAACAGCGTCGTATCCCTGCCGAACCACGCCGCCCGCATCGGTGGCGACGAATTTGCCATTCTCATGCCCGGCGCGGATGACGTCACGGCTGCCGCGATGGTCGAGACGATCAACGAACTGCTGAAGATCAACAACCAGTTCTATTCGAGCGCGCCGCTCAGCATCTCCATCGGCGTTGCGACGAGTCAACCCGGCGAGATGATGGAATCCATGATCAAGCGCGCGGATCTCGGCATGTACGAACAGAAGAAAGCTCACTACGCCGCGGCCGCCACCACGGGCGCACATCAGGCAAAGCACGGCGCTTGACGCGTCGGGCCTGGAGCTGATGCCGCAATCAGTTGAAATGGCCGATTTTCATGCATCCCATGGCCGGGAACAAAAACCGCGACGTCTCATTTGGCCTTCGGGAAAAGAGGGAGCCATCATATGGAAGATCAAACGACCAATGTCGTCGTCGCCACCCGGACCGCGCTCGATCAGGCCGCTGCACTTGCCGTCCACTATGGTTTTTCGATCCTCGGCGCCATCATTCTTCTGATCGGCGGCTGGATTCTCGCCGGCATTATCAGCCGCTCGGCCTATCGCGTCATTTCCCGCATTCGCGGTATTGACGAGACCCTGGCGAGTTTCTTCCAGAATGTCCTGCACTACAGCCTGCTGATACTGGTCTTCATCACCGTTTTGGGACAATTCGGCGTTCAGACCGCCTCCATCATTGCCGCTCTAGGCGCGGCCGGCCTGGCGATCGGCCTGGCGCTGCAAGGCACGCTGCAAAATATCGCGGCTGGCATCATGCTGCTGATCCTGCGGCCATTCCGGGTCGGCGAATATATCGAGACGGCCAACGTCAAAGGCTACATCAGGGATATCGGGCTCTTTGCAACGGAGATGAAGACAGCGGACGGCCTCTATCTCATGGCGCCGAATTCCACGCTCTGGAATACCCCCATCATCAACTATAGCCGCGAGCCGGACCGCCGCCAGGAATTGTCCGTTGCCTTGGGTGAAAATGTCGACATCGACCTTGCCCGCAAGACCATTCTCGACGTCTTGAAGGCGGATCAGCGCATCAGGAATGCCCCCGCGCCGAAGGTCTATCTCGACGATCTGGCCGTCGATCAGACCGTCTTGAACATCGAATATTGGACGATCACGGCATCATGGACAGATGTTCGGCATGATGTCGTATCAAGGCTGAAGGCCCGGATTACCGGGCCCGACATCACCATCAAATCACCCACCGAACCTAGTGGGCCGGCCGATTGACCCTCTTCACGCCAAGCCTGCCGCCGGCAGGGAGCTGAACCAGCGGCAGGCTTCGCGAGGCTATAACACCTCGAGCAAGATCGGTCTCTTGCCTGCCTTAAACTTCCATGAGTGGCGTTTGTTCCGCACATAACAGGCAGAGGCTTTACCGGCCCGCCCTACCATTTGACCCGATAATCGACGCGCAGATTGCCGGCCGGCGTCAAAGTCTCCAGATCGGCGAAGGATGCCGAAAACTTGAGATTCGGCGCCAATGGCTGCTGAAATGAGAGCGTGCTGGAAAAGCTGTTGCCCACATCCCTCAGATTGCCGACTGCGGAAAACGAGGTTCCCGTCCCTGGAATAGCGAGGGTGACGGCCTGCGTCGCAGTGATGGAATTCGCCGCGTTTCGCGATCCTGCGTAATTCAGGTTCAGGGAGCGGGATGTGCTCATATCCAGGTTTTCGGATACCGTCCAGCTCCGCGAGCGTTCGAGACAAAGAGTTCCCGTGCTGTTGAGAGTATCGACCCTCAGGGCGACTTCGCGACGCCATACGGTCGAAAATCGCCTGTGATCGTCGATCGCCGTACCCCATAGCGTCGCCAGGCTGCTGCTGCGCAGGATCGCGCCGCTCGTGGCGCTACCCAACCCGAGATCCATGCCCGCGCTGACGTCCCATGCCATCGGCAGCCGAAAACCAAGCGTCGTCTTGTACGTTCGCGGCGCGACCTTGACCGGCGACCAGATCATCAGATCGCTGGCTTTGGACACCTGCGGCAGGCTGACACTCGCGAAAAGACCAAGAACGCCACGCAGGACGCGTTTTGACTTGAAGCCCATGCTAAAGCCCGAATTTACCTTGCCCGGACGCGACAATGTCCAGGGCGCACTGAGACAACAGCCAGATACGGAACAATGCCGCATTCTGGCTTCGGATTGATTTTGTTCGCTTAAGCGCCAGCAGATTGCAGCGCATCGGAGCCACAAGATGACGGCATCCGATCGAAGGGAATGACGCCGCTCCAAATCAAGCAGCTCCCTTCGTGCAAAAGATTCCCATCCGCGACGGCGCTTGTAAACCCCTTGGACCGATGTTTTTTGCTGCGTTGCACACATGTCGCGCCTGCGACGTCGCCGCATGAAAGCGACATCATCGCAATGGCCTGAAAAACCGGCCCTCTTCGACCAGTCATGCTTTCGATGGCGGACGATCACATTCCCGCGATCGAATGCCGGCGCGCGACCGAGCGTCAGCAAGGTGGCAGCCATCCATATTCTATCCTGCGCTGACAATATGATGGATATCGGATAGTTTTCCGCTCGAAAGGAAACATCGTTGCGCATTCCGCCCATCATCGTCACGGCACGCGTCCACCCTGAAGATCTGGTTCCCTTCAATCGCCTTCGTCAGGAGAATTTTCCTTCCGAGGGGAACTTTCTAGAGGCCCATGTGACGATCTTCCACCATCTTCCGGGGCAGCATCTTGCACGCGTGCAGGAACTGGTCGCAGAGTTCGTCGAGGATCGGACGGCGCCGGCGGCCATCGTGAGTGGCGTTCGCCACCTCGGCGCCGGCGTCGCATTTGCAATCGACAGTCCCGGCCTCCTCGATCTGCGCGCCGAAATGATGGGGCTGTTCGGCTCGTGGCCTGGGCCTAAGGATCTGCAGAGGTGGCAACCGCACATCACTATCCAGAACAAGGTGCCGAGAGCAAAAGCGGATGCGCTTTTCTTTCGACTGCGAGGGGAGTTTGAACAGCGCCCGATCAGAATTATCGGAATTGATCTTTCCAGCTATCTGGGCGGTCCGTGGCGGCATGAAGCCACAGTGCCATTCAAATCCTCTGCGGCAGGCAACTAAACACCCAAATTTCAATTCACATCAAACCTGTCTCTGTGGCGTGACCTCGCTCAGGAGCCAGTCCCGAAACGATGTCGCAGTCTCGTTCGTCTGCTTCTTTTCCGGCATCACGACGTAATAGCTGTTCTCGGTCGGCATCGGCAGATTAAACAGCGGCAGAAGCGTGCCGACCCTCAGTTCTTCCTCGATGAGATAGGTCGGCAGAAGCGCCACGCCGAGCCCGGCAATGGCTGCGGCGATGATCATGGAAAACTGGTCGAAGCGCGCGCCGGGATAGGCATTCTCCGTCGGCAACTCCTGCAGATCGAACCATTGGGCCCAAAGCTTCGGGCGCGTCGTCAGATGCAGCAGCGGCGCTCCCGATAGTTCCTGCGGCAAGACAAGAGCCAGCCGTCCGGCAAGTTCCCGGCTGGCAACGGGCAGCACGGTCTCGTTGCAAAGAAAAGTAGCAACCGCGCCGGCCCATGCCGGCAGGCCGTAGTGAATGGCAAGATCGAAATTATCCTCCTCAAAATTGAAGGGCTTGGACCGGGATTCCAGCGTGACCGCGACATCGCGATGTTCGTCTAGAAACCGGCCGAGGCGGGGCACCAGCCAGCGCGTGCCGAAGGTCGGCAAGGTCGCGACCTTCAGAGACAATTTCATCTGGCCGGCGGCAACGGCGCCGATCATCAGCCGCTCCGAGCGCAAGAGCAGGTCCTTGACCTCCGGCAATAACCGAAGTCCGGCCTCGGACAGCACGACGCGTTGGCGAACGCGCTCGAACAGCTTCAGGCCCGTCTGCTGCTCGAGATCGCTGATTTGCCGGCTGACCGCGCTTTGGGTTAGATTGAGTTCTTCGGCGGCACGCGAAAAATTCTGATGGCGCGCCGCGCATTCGAATGCTTGAAGATTGACGATGTCAGGGATGAGGCGTCGACGCATGGTCATTCCATTTTCGCATCAAGTTAGAATTCTCTCTCACAACACCAGCCGCCCTACAAGAGATATTCTGCTAGATAGGAATGACATAGTCTTTCAGGAAGAGATCGCACATGAAGCCTGATCACGTCTCGACCAGCGATATTCGCAGCGCTTTTTCAGCCGCCATGTCGGCGATGTATCGCGAAGAAGTTCCCGCCTACGGCACGTTGATGGAACTGGTCGCTCGCGTCAACGACGAAACGCTGGTGGCCCAGTCAGGGCTTAAGGAGCGGCTGGAGGCGACGGATTATCTCGATCGCATCTCCGAGGAGCGTCACGGCGCCATCCGGCTCGGCACCGCGGCAGAGCTTGCGATGATGGCGCGCGTCTTCGCCGTCATGGGCATGTATCCGGTCGGCTATTACGATCTTTCGACCGCCGGCGTGCCGGTTCATTCGACCGCATTCCGGCCGATCGGCGATGCGGAGCTGAAGCGCAATCCCTTCCGCGTTTTCACCTCGCTGCTGCGGCTCGATCTCGTCGCCGACGAAGATCTTCGCAAGGCAGCCGCAGAGATTCTGGCCAAGCGCCGGATTTTCACCGATGGCGCCGTCGCACTCACCGAAAAGGCAGAGCGCGAAGGCGGCCTGAACAAGGGCGACGCCCAGCGCTTCGTCGGCGAGGTTTTGGAGACCTTCCGCTGGCATGACGAAGCCAATGTTGATGCTGGCATGTACCATCGGCTCCACGATGCCCATCGCCTGATTGCCGATGTCGTGTCCTTCAAGGGACCGCACATCAATCATCTGACTCCGCGCACGCTGGATATCGACCAGGTACAGGCGCTGATGCCGGATTACGATATCGCACCGAAGGCCGTGGTCGAAGGACCGCCGACGCGCTCCTGCCCGATCCTGTTGCGCCAGACCTCGTTCAAGGCGCTGGAAGAACCCGTTTCCTTCCGCAATGCCGATGGCGTCTGGGAAGAAGGCTCGCACACCGCCCGCTTCGGCGAGATCGAACAGCGCGGCATTGCGCTCACGCCGAAGGGCCGCGCGCTTTATGACAAGCTGCTCGATCAGTCGCGCAAGATCGTACGGCCGGCTGCCGATGGATCGAACGCGCGGGATTATGAGGCCGCACTTGCCGAGAGCTTTGCTGAATTCCCGGATGACTGGGCGGCGATCCGCGCTGAAGGCCTCGGCTACTTCACCTATTCGCTGACGGCCAAGGGCAAGACCGCCGCAACGGGCGGGGATATCGATGAACTGATTAACCAGGGCCTCGTCCAGTTCGACCCCATCGTCTACGAGGATTTCCTTCCCGTCAGCGCTGCCGGTATCTTCCAGTCCAATCTCGGCGATGGCGCGCAGCAGGACTTCGTCGCCAGCCCGAACCAGCAGCGCTTCGAGGCCGATCTCGGCATGAAGGTGCTGAACGAATTTGACCATTACGCCGGCATTGAACAGGCATCGATCGATGCTTGCCTACGAGCCCTTTCCAAACAAGACGCCGCCGAGTGAGGTGATGCGGCGATGACAGCCGCGCGCCATCCGGATCAAGACAAGTGGAGTTTCACAAGATGAACATCGCAGCCAAGACCCCTTCCGTTGCAGCCGAAGCTGCCGCCATTCTCGAAAAGCTCGGCGTCGACAAGGCGCTCTACACGCAAGGCGACATGCCCTCCTACTCCCCGGTCACCGGCGAGAAGATCGGCAGCCTCAAGACCGTTTCGGCCGATGATGCGGCGAAGAAAATCGAGAAGGCGCATGCCGCATTCCGCGCCTGGCGCCTTGTTCCGGCACCGAAGCGCGGCGAACTGGTGCGCCTGCTCGGCGAAGAACTGCGCGCCGCCAAGGACGATCTCGGCCGTCTGGTTTCGATCGAAGCCGGCAAGATCCGCTCCGAGGGGCTCGGCGAAGTGCAGGAAATGATCGACATCTGCGATTTCGCCGTCGGCCTTTCCCGCCAGCTGTACGGCCTGACGATCGCCACCGAACGTCCGGGCCATCGCATGATGGAAACCTGGCATCCGCTCGGCGTCGTCGGCATCATCTCCGCCTTCAACTTCCCGGTCGCGGTCTGGTCGTGGAACGCGGCGCTGGCGCTGATCTGTGGCGACGCCGTCGTCTGGAAACCCTCGGAAAAGACGCCGCTGACCGCACTTGCCTCGCAGGCGATCCTCGATCGTGCGCTTGCCCGCTTCGGCGACGCGCCGGAGGGCCTGTCGCAGGTTCTGATCGGCGATCGCGCCATCGGCGAAGTCCTCGTCGACCATCCGAAGGTGCCGCTCGTTTCGGCAACCGGCTCGACCCGCATGGGCCGTGAAGTCGGGCCGCGGCTTGCCAAGCGTTTTGCCCGCGCCATTCTCGAACTCGGCGGCAACAATGCCGGCATCGTCTGCCCCTCGGCCGATCTCGATATGGCGCTGCGCGCCATCGCCTTCGGCGCCATGGGTACCGCCGGCCAGCGCTGCACGACGCTGCGCCGTCTCTTCGTCCACAAAAGCGTCTACGATCAGCTCGTACCGCGGCTGAAGAAGGCCTATCAGAGCGTATCGGTCGGCGATCCCCTGCACTCTTCCGCGCTCGTAGGCCCGCTGATCGACAAGGCAGCGTTCGACGGCATGCAGAAGGCCATTGCCGAGGCGAAGGCCCATGGCGGCTCCGTCACCGGCGGCGAGCGCGTCGATATCGGCCATGCCGACGGCTATTACGCAAAGCCGGCGCTTGTGGAAATGCCGAAGCAGGCAGGCCCGGTCATGGAAGAAACCTTCGCGCCCATCCTCTACGTCATGCACTATGACGATTTTGACGCTGTCATCGATGAGCACAATGCCGTTGCCGCCGGCCTGTCGTCCTCGATCTTCACGCGTGATATGCAGGAATCCGAGCGCTTCCTGGCAGCCGACGGCTCCGATTGCGGCATTGCCAACGTCAACATCGGCACCTCGGGCGCTGAAATCGGTGGCGCATTCGGCGGCGAGAAGGAAACCGGCGGCGGCCGCGAATCCGGCTCCGACGCTTGGAAGGCCTATATGCGCCGGGCGACCAACACGGTGAACTACTCCAAGGCCCTGCCGTTGGCGCAGGGTGTCTCCTTCGACATCGAGTAAGTTCCATGACGGTTGCGACCAAAATCGAAGAGGCGGGCTTCAAGCCCGCTTCGCGGATCGCCTCCATCGGCGTTTCCACCATTCTTCAGATCGGCGCGCGCGCCAATGCGATGAAGCGGGAGGGCCTTCCGGTCATCATTCTCGGCGCCGGCGAACCGGATTTCGACACGCCCGACAATGTCAAGGAAGCCGCCAAGGCCGCCATCGATCGTGGCGAAACGAAATATACCGCGCTCGACGGCACGCCGGAGCTGAAGAACGCGATTGCCGGAAAATTCAAACGTGAGAACGGCATCGACTACGCACTCGACGAAATCACTGTGGCGACAGGTGCCAAGCAGATCCTGTTCAATGCCTTCATGGCGTCGATCAATCCGGGCGATGAAGTCATCATCCCGACGCCCTATTGGACCTCCTATTCCGATATCGTCGAGATTTGCGGCGGCGTGCCCGTTCTGATCCCCTGCGATGCTGCCGCGGGCTTCCGCCTGAAGGCTGACCAGCTTGAACAGGCGATCACGCCGAGGACGCGCTGGCTGCTTCTCAATTCGCCGTCGAATCCATCGGGTGCCGCCTATTCCGAGGCTGATTATCGGCCGCTGATCGAGGTGCTGCTGCGCCATCCGCATGTCTGGCTGATGGTCGACGATATGTATGAGCACATCGTCTATGAGGGCTTTCAGTTCGTCACCCCCGTCGCGATCACGCCGAGCCTCAAGAGCCGGACGCTGACGGTCAACGGCGTTTCCAAGTCCTATGCTATGACTGGCTGGCGCATCGGCTATGCTGGCGGTCCCAAGGCTCTCATCAAGGCCATGGCCGTTATCCAGAGCCAGGCGACCTCCTGCCCTTCCTCCGTCAGCCAGGCTGCGGCCGTCGCTGCGCTGAATGGCCCGCAGGATTTTCTCGAGGGTCGCAAGGCAAGCTTCCAGCGTCGGCGCGATCTCGTCGTCAACAGGCTGAACGCCATTGAAGGCCTGGATTGCCTTGTGCCGGAAGGCGCCTTCTACACATTCTCGGATTGCGCCGGCGTGCTTGGAACGACGACACCGTCCGGAAAGATGATCGAGACGGATGCGGATTTCTGCGCCTATCTGCTCGATGAGGCCCATGTCGCCGTCGTGCCCGGCTCCGCCTTCGGATTGTCGGCCTATTTCCGCATTTCCTATGCGACATCGGAAGCCGATCTCGTCGAAGCGCTTGATCGCATCGAAAGGGCCTGCGCGGCGCTCCGGCGCTAGAGCAGCTGCGACCGACGCACAAAACGGCTGTCCATCCGGAACTGCGTGAAAACAAAGAGATAGAGCATTCCCGTAATTCTGTTTAAAAGCGGGAATGCTCCAATCACCGCGTAAAACGCCGGAAGTCTTCGCATCATGATACCACGCCTCGTTTCGGCGAAAGACAGTTCGCTACATCAGACCGGCGCCTTCGCCCGTCGTCTGTCAGCACTTGGTTTTCAAGGAGATGTTGAGACGGAGGACGGCGCGCGGACAGTCGCCTCGACCGACAATTCCATCTATCAGGTCAAGCCTGCCGCCCTTCTCTATCCACGCGGCGCCGATGATCTGAAAATCATCGCCAAAGCCTTATCTGAACCTGCCTTTTCCGATCTTGTCATCACTCCCCGCGGCGGTGGCACCGGAACGAACGGGCAATCCCTGACCTCGGGCGTCGTCGTCGACTGCTCCCGACATATGAACCGCATCCTGGAGATCGATCCGGTTCGAAAGATCGCCCGTGTCGAGGCCGGTGTCGTCAAGGATCAATTGAACAAGGCGTTGAAACCGTACGGCCTATTCTTTGCGCCAGAGCTTTCCACCTCCGACCGCGCCACCATCGGCGGCATGATCTCCACTGATGCCTGCGGCCAGGGCTCCTGTCTCTACGGCAAGACCAGCAACCACGTTCTCGGCCTTCGTGTGGTGCTTTGCGATGGCAGCGACTGGTGGTCGCGCCCGCTTGGCAATCCCGAGCTGGACGAGATCAAGGCGCGTGACGATCGGATCGGCGAAATTCACCGGGTGGTGGATGCAATCGCTAGGGACAAAAGCGAGCTGATCGCGGCGACCTTCCCCAAGCTCAACCGATACATGACCGGCTATGATCTTGCCCATATCAGGTGCGAGGACGGCCGCTTCGATCTGAATGCAGTGCTGTGCGGCTCCGAAGGCACGCTTGCGATGATCGCCGAGGCCGAACTCAACGTGCTGCCGATCCCGGCGCAATCTGCCCTCATCAATATCCGCTATGATGATTTCAACACGGCGCTCGAAGATGCCAGACGGTTAGTGGCGCTGAAGGTCGCCTCGGTCGAGACAGTCGACGAGAAGGTGCTGGGTCTCGCCAAGGGCGACATCGTCTGGAGCGGCATCGCCCACTTCTTTCCGGAGGATGCGTCCGGCTCGGCCAATGGCATCAATATCGTCGAGGTGCTGGCTGACGATCGCGACGAGCTGGAACGCAAGCTCGCGGATGTCACCGCGGCCCTTGATGACCGTTCTTCCGCGCGTCACAAGGGTTATACGGTCGCCCGCGAAAAGAGCGAGATCGAGGCGATATGGTCGATGCGCAAACGCGCCGTCGGTCTGCTCGGCAATGTCGAAGGGCCGGTGCGGCCGGTGCCCTTTGTCGAGGACACCGCCGTTCCGCCCGAGCATCTGGCCGCTTATATAAGAGAATTTCGCGCCCTACTCGATGCCGAGGGGCTGGATTACGGCATGTTCGGCCATGTCGATGCCGGCGTGCTGCATGTCCGCCCGGCGCTCGATCTCACCCGCGCGGACCATCAGCCGCTCGTCCGGAGGATCAGCGACGGCGTCGTTGCCCTCACCCGCAAATATGGCGGCGTGCTCTGGGGTGAACATGGCAAGGGCGTTCGCTCGGAATATGTCCCTGAATATTTTGGCGAGCTTTATCCGAGCCTGCAGGACATCAAGCGCGCATTCGACCCCGGCGATCGCCTCAATCCCGGCAAGATCGCATCCGGCTCATCCCGCCCGTTGCTGAAGATCGACGAAGTGTCACTGCGTGGCGACTTGGACCGCATCATCGGCAACGACATCCGTGCCGCCTTCGACAATGCAGCCTATTGCAACGGTAACGGCGCCTGTTTCGATTTCGACGCGACAAGCCCGATGTGCCCCTCTTTCAAGGCGACGGGCGACCGGCGCTATTCGCCGAAGGGTCGCGCGGCATTGATGCGCGAATGGCTGCGCCTGCTGGCGGAGCGGAAGATCGATCCGCGGCGAGAGGCGGAAGCTTTGCGCCGCGCCAATCCTTTCGGCAATCTCTTGCGGCGAACCGTGAACTCGCTCAATCCGGCCAATCGCGACGACTTTTCCCATGAGGTGCGAGCAGCGATGGATACCTGCCTCGCCTGCAAGGCCTGCGCCGGCCAATGTCCCGTCAAAGTCAGCGTCCCAGCCTTCAGATCGAAGTTTCTGGAGCTCTATTACGGCCGCTATGTCAGGCCGTTGAAGGACCCGATCGTCGCCGCCATCGAGACTACCCTGCCGCTGATGGCGCGTTTCAAGCTTGGCTACAACCTGCTGACGGGCTCCAGTATCGGCCAGGCCTTGATGCGGCTTGCCGGTCTCACCGCGCTTCCGGCCATGCCTGCCGCATCGCTCGAACGGGAAGCGGCTCGTCTCCGCGTGCAGCTTGCTACTCCTGAACTGTTGGGAAAGCTCTCCGCGGAGGAGCGCACCCAAGCTGTCGTCATCGTTGCCGACGTCTTCTCCACCTATTTTGATCCAGCCGTTGTCATCGCTGCGCTCAAGCTCGCGCTGAAAATGGGCTTCAAGCCGTGGCTCGCTATGTCACCGAGCAACGGCAAGGCCCTGCATGTCCATGGCTATCTCGGCCGCTTCGAGAAGGCGGCGGTGAAATCTCGCGACTATCTCGATCGCATCTCGCAACTGGGCATATCGCTTGTCGGCATCGATCCATCGATGACGCTGACCTATCGCGGCGAATATGCAGCCCTGCCATCCGCCAAGCTGCAGGCGCCGGTGCTGCTGCTTCAGGAATGGCTCGGCGCCAATCTCGACCGATTGCCGCCGCCACAGGCCCTGTCGCAAGAGCGCTTCACGCTGCTTGCCCATTGCACGGAGAAAACGAACGCTCCGGCTGCCCTCAAGCAATGGTCCGTGCTCTTCGGGAAATTGGGAATCAGGCTAGATATGCCCGATGTCGGCTGCTGCGGCATGGCCGGCACCTTCGGGCACGAAGTGCGCAATCGTGCCATCTCGGAAAAGCTTTACGCGATGAGCTGGCAGGACAGGATCGCCGAGAACGGCAATCGGGCCGTCGTCATGGCGACTGGATTTTCTTGTCGTTCGCAGGTCGCCAAGATTGATCATCAAGCCATCCCGCATCCCGTCGAGATCCTCGAACGACTGATCAGTTAGTCTCTGCAGCGCCGTTTCCAAGGGCCAAACACATGTGGCGCCCGAAGGCGCCACATTTCAAAACAGCAATAGGAATAGCCGCTTAGACGGCTTCTTTCATCCTGATCTTCTCGAGGCTGTAAACCTGTCCGAAGCGATTGGCGAGGAAATCGCCGAGATCGATTTCTTCCTGGCAAACGAAGCCCTTGGAGGGCAGCTTGCCCTGAGCGAGAAGATCAAGCACGGTCGTAATGCCGGCTGCGGTGGTGATCTGGATGGCGCTCATCTTCTTGCCGGCAACGATGCCTGCATAGACCTTGTTGGCATAGGTTTCTTGCATGTAGCGGCCCTCGCGCCAACCGCACACGGTGACGAAAACGACGACCACGTCCTGCATGGTGGCCGGCAGCGCGTTCTCGAAGAGATCCTTCAGCACATCGCGGCGGTTCTTGAGGTTGAGGTCGTTCAGCAGCGCCTTGATGATGGCCTGATGGCCGGGATAGCGGATGGTGCGGTAGTTCATCGTCCGCACGCGGCCAGCCAGCGTCTTGGCGAGCGTGCCGAGGCCGCCAGACGTGTTGAAGGCTTCGTAGGTGACGCCGTCGAGCGAGAACTCCTCGCGCTCTTCCATGGCCGGCACGGTCACGAGCTTGCCTTCGACGATCGCTTCGCAGGGCTCGATATATTCGTTGATGAGGCCGTCCGTGCTCCAGGTCAGATTGTAGTTCAGAGCGTTGGAGGGATACTGCGGCAGCGCGCCGACGCGCATGCGCACGCTGTCGAGGCTGTCGAAATGCTTGGTAAGATCATTGGCGACGATCGAGATGAAGCCCGGCGCAAGTCCGCATTGCGGGATAAAGGCGGTATTTGCTCCCTGAGCCAGTTCCTCGACCTTCTTGGTCGTGGCCACGTCTTCGGTGAGGTCGAGATAATGAACGCCGGCTTCAAGTGCCGCTTCCGCGACGAAACCTGTGAGATGGAACGGGGCGGCCGACAGAACGGCGAACTTGCCCTTCAGAACGCCTACGAGCCCGGCGCGGTCGGCAATATCGACGGCGGCGGTGGAAATCGCGGGGTGACGGTCGATCTTGTCGAGCTGTTCCTGGCTGCGGTCGGCGACAACGACCGTGTAATCGCCTGTTTCCGCCAGCATCAGAGCGATCGCCCCACCGATCTTGCCCGCACCGATGACCACTATGTCTTTCATATGACTCCCCTGCATTTCATTGATAAGGTTTTTATAAGTGTAGGTAGGAGTTGAACGATTCATAGCGACGAAAAATGCATTTCGCTGTATAAATCTATACAAATTGACGAATAGAATTTGCAAAATGCAGGAGTCGCCATGCAGGTCACCGATAAGGACCGCGAACTGATCGCCTTGCTCGGCCAGAATGCCCGAATGCCTGTCGCGACTCTCGCCAAAAAGCTGTCGCTGTCGCGCACCACCGTTCAGGCGAGGCTAGAGCGGCTGGAGCGAGAAGGCGTGATTGCGGGCTATGGCGTGCGGCTGTCGGAAACCTATCTATCGGGCCTCATTCGGGCGCATGTACTGATCACGATCGCGCCGAAGGCATTATCAGCCGTGACCGCATCGCTGAATGCTATCCCCGAGGTAACGACGCTTCATTCCGTCAGCGGCACGTTCGATCTGATCGCTATCATCGCAGCACCGTCGATCTCCGAGCTGGATCAGCTGATCGACGGCATCGGCACGATCGACGGCGTCGAACGCACCCTGTCATCCATCATCCTTTCGACGCGGATCTCGCGTTGAAAGTGACCGATCATGCGATCGAGACCGGCTCGACTTCGGGCGTGGTGGAGAGGACAGCCTCCTTCAAAGCCCGCGAATAGGGATGCTGCGGATTATCCAGAACCGCACGCGCACCGCCCTGCTCGACGATCTCGCCCTTCTTCATGATGATGATGCGATCGCTGATGTAATAGGCAGTCGCCAGATCATGGGTGATGTAGATGATCGATAGCCCCAGCTCCTTCTTCAGCTGGCCGAAGAGATTGACGATCGCCATTCTCAGGGAAGCATCCACCATCGAAACCGGCTCGTCGGCTACCAGCAGACGGGGCTGCGGTATGAGCGCGCGGGCGATTGCGGTTCGCTGCAGCTGGCCGCCCGAAAGCTCATGCGGAAACCGCCCCTTCACCTCGGCAAGCGTCAAGCCGATATGGGCAAGCGCCTCGTCGGCCATGCGCTCGACATCCGCCCGACTTGGCCTCACGCCGGTCGGCGCGAAATTCCTTGCCGTTTCAAAAAGATATCGATCAACCCTCTTGAGGGGGTTGAACGCTTCGAACGGATTCTGAAGGACCGGCTGTACCTCCCGCATGAAGGCGCGCCGCTCGGACCGGCCATGAATGGCCACCGGTCTGCCGCGAAAATTCAGGCTGCCCGATGTCGGCGCCGTCTGGCCGAGGATCATCGACGCAATGGTGGATTTGCCGGAGCCTGACTCGCCGACGATCGAAAGGATTTCCGGCTCCTCTCCGAGGCTCAGATTGACATTGCGAACCGCCACGATCTGGCGCCGGCTGAGCATGCCGCCCTGACGATAGACCTTGCTGACATGCGAGAGTGAAAGAAGATCGCTCATCGCCCTCCTCCCGTCACCGCGAAGCAGGCTACGCGTCGATCCGGCTCTACCGCCACCATGGGCGGCACTTCGCGGCTGCAGATGTCCATGCGCTTCGGACAGCGTGGATGAAAACGGCATCCTTCCGGCGGCATGGCAAGATTGGGTGGTCGTCCTTCCAGGGAAGGCCGCGTCGAGGCATCGCCGATCCGCGGCAGGCTTGCGACCAGATGCTGCGTATAGGGATGGAGCGGCAGGTGGAAAAGCTTGCGCGTCGGTGCCTCCTCCACCAACCGGCCGGCATAGACGATACCGATGCGATCGGAGACTGCGGCGTGAACGCCCATGTCGTGGGTGACGAACAGGAAGGAGGACCCCATCTCGCGCTGTATTTCGCGGATCATCTGCAGCACGTCGCGCTGGACGATAACATCGAGCGCCGTCGTCGGCTCGTCGGCAATGATGAATTCCGGCGTCAGGATGGTCGCAAGCGCGATCGTCATGCGCTGGCGCATGCCGCCCGACAATTCATGCGGATAGGCATCGAGAAGATTCGCATCGAGCTTCAGCCGCTGGAGATGGGCGCCGACGCGGTCGAAGAAGGTGGCGCGATCGGCCTTCATATGACGGAAGGCAAAATCGATGAACGAGTGCCGGATGCGTCGCACCGGATTGAGCACGTTCATCGATCCCTGCATGATATAGGAGAGATGCCGCCAGCGAAGCGCCGCCCGCTGCTCAGGCGTCATCGCATAAATATCCTGCGTTGCGCCATTGAAGTGAAATTTGACCGCACCGGAGACGACACGAAGCGGCGGTCGGATCGCGCCCGCAATCGTCTTGATCAACGTCGTCTTGCCGCTGCTCGATTCACCCGCAACGCCGTAGATCTCACCGCGGCCGATCGACAGGCTGATATCATCCACCGCACGCACTTCGCGATCGACGCCGTAGAGGAAGGCCCGATAATAGGCCTTGAGGTTATTGACCTCGACGACAGCCTCCATGCCTAGCCTCCCATCCGGTTCAAACGACTGCGCGGATCGTTGTATTCATTCATCGACATCGACAGCAGGAAGAGCGCCATGAACAGCACCACGATGGCGGCGACGGGTGCCGCAACCCACCACCAGGTGCCGGCGATCAATGCCGAATGCGCATTGGCCCAATAGATCATCATTCCCATGGTCGGCGTTTCGATGTCAGTGAAACCCAGCACCGCAAGCGTGATCTCCATGCCGATCGACCAGATCATGTTGTTCATCGTCGTGGCGAAGACGATCGGCAGCACATAGGGCAGATGCTCCTCCACGAGGATCTTGCGCATGCTCATGCCGGAATAGACGCTTTGCGTAGTGAAGGGTCGCGTTTTCAGGCTGATCGCCACCGAACGGATCAGGCGCGCGTCATAAGACCAGCCGAGCGACGCCATGACCAGGATCAGCACCGTCCAGGTCATTTCGTCCTTGAGCACGAAATAGAAGAGGACCAGCAGCGGAAACTGAGGAACGACCATGATGCTGTCATTGATCGCCATCAGCACGCGATCGACGGTGCCGCCGGCGTAGCCGGCCACCAGCCCTACGACCAACGAGATGATGCGGGACAGAAAGGCAACGCCGATGCCGAAATAAAGCGTGTTGCGAAGTGCGACAGCGAGCTGCCAGAAGACATCCTGGCCGCGCGATGTCGTGCCCAGCCAGTATTGTCCATCCGGCGGCATGTCGGGCGGCAGCAGATAAAGATCGGAAGAGCCGTAAGGCGAAAAATAAGACAGGATCACCATTCCGACAATCACGGCAAACAGCAGCAGACCGCAAAGGAATTCCGCATTCTGGCGAGCAAGGTCGCGAACGATCGTCAGCATGGCCTACTCCACCTTGATGCGCGGGTCGATCAGCGGACCCAATATGTCGATGATGAAGACCGCGGCGGCGACGCCGACAATCGACAAAGCGCTAAGCCCCAGGACAAGGCTGTAATCGCCGGCATGGACGGCCGAAATCAGAAGATTGCCGATACCGGGATAACCGAAGACGATCTCGGTGATGACGGTGCCGTTGAAGACGGCGCCGAGCGACATGGCAAGGCCGGTAAACTGCGGCACCATGGCGTTGCGGGCGATGTAGGAGCGCAAAATCCTACGCTTCGGCACGCCGCCGAGCTCGGCGAACACGACATAATCCTCGGTGATGATATTGGAGACCAGCGCCCGCATGCCGATAAGCCAGCTGCCTGTCCCGACAAGGATCAGGGATAACGCCGGCAGGATGGAGTGGCGCAGAATATCGAGCACCAAAGCAAAGGACAGCTGCAGATTGGTGTTCATCTCGTAACCGCCGTTGATCGGCAGGATCGGCCAGATATAGCCGAAGAGAATGATCAGGACGAAGGCCAGGATGTAATAGGGTATCGGCTGCATGGCGATGAAAACGAGACTGACCGCCTTCAGCAGCGTATTCTTGCGATAATAGCCCGCCAGCGCGCCGATCATATTGCCGATCAGAAATGTGATGATTGTCGAAACCGTCATCAAACCGATTGTCCAGGGCAGCGCCCTTGCAATGATGGCGGAAACCGGCGTGGGAAATGCCGAGAGCGACGGTCCGAGATCGCCTGTCGCAAGGCGTGCCCAGAAATGCAGATATTGCTGCCAGATCGAGCCCCCGATGCCGTAGAGTTCCCGCAGGGACTCGCGCATCAGTTCGACGGCGCGGGGATCCGATTGCCCCATCTGCTGAATGGCGCCGATGCTTTCCTCGACCGGATCGATCGGTGTCAGATGCGTGATGAAGAACGTCGCAGATATGCCGAGGAAGACGACGAGCAGAAACTGGCCAAATCGTTTCAATACGAAAACTGGATAAGACGTCATTCCGTCGTTTTCCTTACTGCTCGCATTTCATCTCTTATCGAAAAGATCGCCGGACCCGTTTCGCGCCCGGCGACAGGTGCCTGGCGCGGCGCATCAGCCGCGTCAGGGTTGGGAGAATTAAGGCTGCGCCGGCTTGAGCTTCACCATCATCAACCGCGAGTTCGCCCAATTCGGAACGGGGTCGGTGTAGGGATCCGCTATCGTCGGATAACCCTTCCAGTAGGTCGTATCCATCGACGTGAAGACGTTGTAGGACATCAGGGGAATGGTCGGCATTTCACGGGCGACCAGTTTCAGATAGTCCTTGCCGAGTTCGATACCCTTCGGATCGTCTGCGCTGATGCGGCGGATGTTTTCGATGATCTTGTCGAGCTCGGGATTGGACCAGCGCTGCCAGTTGCGCGGCGCCTGGTTTTCGCCCTTCTTGGCAACGAACTGCGAATGCCAGCTGTCGAGGAAGAAGGATAGATCCGGATCACCGCCCCAGGTCTCGACGCTCCAGGCGATGGCAACCTGATAGCTGCCGGGCTGCAGTGCCACTTGCCAGAGGTTTGTGGTGGGTGCAGCCTTGGAGTCGATGCCGAAGGCCGCCCATTGCTGGGCAATCAGGGTCCCGGCGCGGGTGAAGACCGAGCGGGTGTCGCCTTCGACCGTCAGACGGATCTTGAAGGGCTGCCCATCGGGCGTCATCCATTTGCCACCCACCTTCTTGAAGCCTGCCTTTTCCAAAAGCTCCGCAGCGGCCTGCGGATCGGGCTTCCACCAGCCATAGCCGAAGGCAGCACTGATGGCGGCCGGATCGGTCGGAATCTGATCTTTGAACTTCGGCTGCTTGCGCAGCAGATCGGCAATCTGCTGACCGACCGTCGGATCGTAGGGCTTGATCTTGCGCTTGCCGGTATCGATCTCGAAATTCTTCAGCCAATCCTGCATCGGTGCCTGATAGTCCGTCATGGCAATCGCCGTCGGCGGAACGCCGAGCGCCGAAAGCGTGGCGGCGCCACGATAGCTCGCCATGTCGACGGCCTTGATATCGATGAGCAATGCCAAGGCCCAGCGCACATCGGCATTCTGGAACAGCGGATCCTGATTGTTGAAGATCACAGCCGGCAGCGTCGGATCCGGATGCGCGAAGGGGAAGCCGGGGAACCAACTTTCGACGGTCTTCGACTTTTCCTTCAGCGTGAACATGCCTTCCGGCGTGTTGTCGTGAATGATATCCAGATTGTGCTCGATCTGCGCGATGGTGCGCTTATCCGGCGGACCGGGATCGACATAGCTCACATATTTCGGAGCCGGCTCGCCAAAGCGGGCAAGCGAAGTGCGCTGCCAATCGTCACGCTTCTCCCAGGTGTACCATTTGCCCTGCGGATCGTAGGCCTTCAGCTTATAGGCGCCGAGCGAGACGGGATTGGCATTATCATAACGAACGGGATCGGCGACCTTCTCGAAGACATGCTTAGGCATGATCCACGCGCCGTTCCAGCGAACGGTGAAGATGGCGTGAAAGCGTGAATTCGGCTTCTTCAGCTTGAAGACGACGGTATAGGGATCCGTTGCCTCGACGCTGGCGACCTGAACCGAAAAGGCAGCACTCCAGACCATGCCGGGATGGTCCATCTGCGTCTTGACGGTGTAAACCACGTCATCGGCGGTGAACTCGACGCCGTCGCTCCAGTAGATACCCTTGCGCAGCTTCACCGTCATTTGGGTGAAATCATCATTATACTGCGGCTTGTCGGCAGCGAGCGAATTGTCCCAGGCGGAGCCGCCCAGGCCCTTTTCCGGATCGATATACCAGAGCGTATCCATGGTCAGCTGCTGCAAGCCGGTCGAAACGCCGCCGCCGCCATTGACCCAGATATTGAACCAGCCCGGATTCTTAATCGTTCCCTCGGGGTTTTCGACGATCAAGGTCTCCTTGCGAGGCAAAGAGGTATAGTCCTGAGCCTTGGCTGCCGCGACGAGGCCGAACGTGGCCAGTGCGACACCGAAGGCAAGCTTCTTCCACTGTTGCATCATCTCCTCCCATTCTTATCGACTGTGCGGCCTACCCAAACAATGGGAAACGGGCCGCGACGTTCACGCCTTTTCCCGGTGGGCCGCGCACGCTGCGCGGCAACCAGGCCTGCAACAGGCTGTCGGCCGCCTCCTCGCGACCGTTCGGCCATTTTCTCCGCCGGAGCAGATCGGCTCCGGCTACCGGCTGTCACACGGCCAGCCGGATCACCGTGTAAGACAAAGGCTTCAACGTGGCACGAAGCCGGCCATCCTCGATTTTGGCGTCCCCCGTGTTGGTCGGGACGACGGCATTCGGCTGCGCTGCCGTATTGGTTGCCTGCAGATCGCTGTGGACCATTTCGTGCTGCTCGACGACACGGGCTCCGGCAAAGCCTTCAAGACGTGTGTCCAGATCGAGCGCGCTGTCGGGATGACGGTTGACCGCGAACAGCGTCACCATCTTACCGAGATCGTCATGCACGGCTGATACGTCGAGATAAGGCACGTCGTCGGCCTCGTCGCTGTCATAGGTCGGGCCGTCAGTGATGAGACGCAGCGCATAACCGCGACCGTATTTCGAGGCGAAATAGAGCGGATAATAGATAGTTTGCCGCCACGCGGGACCGCCATCTTCCGTCATGATTGGCGCGATGACGTTGACGAGCTGCGCTATGCAGGCAATGCGCACGCGGTCGGAGCGGCGAATGAAGGTGTTGAGAATGCCGCCGACCTGCAGCACGTCTTCGAAATTATAGACATCTTCCAGCAGGTGCGGCGCATCCGGCCATTCATCGCGGGCGAGGATGTCCTTGTCCTGCTGGTTGGAATGATACCAGACGTTCCATTCGTCGAAGGAAATGCCGATCGTCTTCTTCGACCGCTTCTTCGCTTTGATATAGTCGATGACGCCGCCGATGGTGACGATATAGCGATCCAGCTTCTCGGCCTTGGCGAGATAGTTCAGCGTATTCTTTTCGCGATTGGCGAAATACATATGCAGCGAGATATGATCGGCGCTGTCATAGCACTCGTCCAGAACCTGCGCTTCCCAATCGGGATAGGTCTTCATATCGGAATTCGACGAGCCGCAGACCACCAGTTCGAGAGATTTGTCGAAACCGCGCATGGCCTTGGCGGTCTCGTCGGCCAGGCGGCCATATTCATAGGCAGACTTGTGACCGACCTGCCAGGGACCATCCATTTCATTGCCCAGGCACCAGAGCTTCACGCCGTGCGGATCGGACCAGCCGTGCTTGCGCCGCAGATCCGACCAGTATGTGCCGCCCGGATGATTGCAATATTCGAGGAAGTTTCTCGCCGCATCCAGACCGCGCGAGCCGAGATTGACTGCCAGCATCGGCTTGGTATTGGCCTTTTTGCACCAATCGACGAATTCATTGACGCCGATCTGGTTGCTCTCACGCGTCCGCCAGGCAAGATCGAGACGCACGGGGCGCTCGGATCGCGGCCCGACGCCATCTTCCCAATTATAGGCTGAAACGAAATTACCGCCCGGATAGCGGCAATAGGGCGAGTTGAGCTCGCGCACGAGCTCAATCACATCCTTGCGAAAACCGTGCTCGTCGGCGGTTGGATGGCCCGGCTCATAGATGCCGCCATAGATCGCCCGGCCCAGATGCTCCAGAAAAGAGCTGTAGAGCCGATCATCGATGTCGGCAATTCGGAAATCACGGTGGACGATCACATGCGCCTTCACGGCCTTCCTCCCATATATATCAGATATTTCGTTCTTATACCTTGATCTTGATACACTTTTGGAAGGCCGTCAACGCTTCCACAGCGGAAAAAGCCTGAGGATCGCAATGATAACGATTTCCAGGTGGAAAATACGCTGAAAAAACAGATGGTTATTAAAAATACGACTTATTGGAAATTTATCTCGATCATATGCTATATATCAAAAAATATGATATAAATCTATGCCAGATCGACCCGCATCAAAATGTCTCGGCCGTAATTGCCGAAGCCGCGACCGAAAATGTTGACGCCGCCCGTATTGCGTGCGTCGTCGGCAATGCCGATGCGCAGCCGGATCGAAGAATGCTGGCTGATGGCGAGATCGTCGATGGTCACATCGGATACGGCAACCCCGTCGATGAACGTGCCCTTCTTGGAGATCCGCCAGGTCTTAAGCTTGCCGTACTGAGAGCCTTCCAGCTTCCACCAACCCGGTGTGAAGGCTCCGCGCTTGTCGCCGTAGTCACCAGGGGATGTCCATGTGCCGACAGCGACGCCGTTGACCCAGATGGTGATGTCCGACGGCCAGTCCGGATTGGTGCCCGGCACTTCGGACGACAGCTCCATCGAGAATTCGATGGCATTGACATTCCGGTTCAAGATCTTGGCATTGTTCGGAAATTTATATTCGACATGGCCGCGGCCGAACCAGAGAAGACCGGCCTGCATGCGCTGCGGATCGAGGAAATAATCCGGAACGTCGAGGAGGCCGATCACACCTTCGGTCGAGCAAAGGCCGCAAGGTGCATGCGTTTCGCAGCTCGTGTAGAGACCGATCGGCATGGCGACCTCGATCACGTCCTCATCGTGCTTGAAGGCCTGATCCTCGAAGCTCAGCAGGATTTCGTCGTAAAGCGCGGTGCAGATCTTCTGGTAGCCCTTGCGCGCTTTCGCAGCCTTGGTCTCGACGAGACCAGCCTCCTCCAGGATCATGATCGCCGTCGCGACGGTGGATTGCGGCAGATCGAGTTCCCGAGCAATCTCATTGACGTTCATCGAACCTTTGGTGCAGAGCAGCTTCAGCATTTCGACGCGGGCCGGCGCTGAAAGTGCCCTGAAGACCGCGGCGTTCTCGCCCGCATAAATTGTCAGAAAGCCGCGCTGCATCGAATCCCAAATACCCCGATCAATGGATATCATTTATATCAGGATTTTTGATTTCACAAGAGATATCGGCCTTTGGCGTCTTCCATGCGCACAGGAAGACGCCATCGGGTCATTTCCGCCATACAACTTCCAGGGATGGGAGCGCCGCCCGCACCTCGGATGCCCGCAGTATCATCTGCATGTTTCTATGCGTTTCAACGCGGCCGTAATGCCCGATAATGAGTAGGAATAGCTCGTGGCGGTGCCACGTTTGGACGTTGCCTGCAGTTCCAATTGCGCGCCGCCTTTCATGGCGCTGATCATCGAAGGTTCCTGGGTTTCATCCCTCACCCAGCCGTGCCGGTCTTTCGTGAACATCGGAAAGGTCTTGTCGCCAACCGCAGCCGTCATTTGCGCGCCGTCCTTCAGATCATAGCCCATCGCGGCTTCGGGGACCAATTTGTCGCCCGGAGACAGGCGCGAGACGATGAAGAAGTTGTCGCCATGGTCGACAGTGGCGGGTTGCTGTGAGACCGGCCTCGACAACACATAGCAGCTGACACTATCGCCCGATTTATAAGAATATGCGCCCCAATGATCGAATTGATCGATACGGACGGGCACTTCCGCATGCGCAATACCGGCGCCGAATGCGACGAAGACCAGAGCGGGGGCGAATTTTCTAGCAAACATAGTTTCCTGCCATTTCTTGTTTCAAGGACGTTGAAAGCGAGAGAAGCACTCACACGCGCGGCAGTCTCGGTGCGGTGCGTTATTCGATTGTTAATGTCTTCGTTAAAATTTGTTCATGTTAGGCGACGCGCAGGAAATGATGGCGGAGAAGAACGCAACCTCTATCGGCGTTGACGATCAGTTCACAGATTGTGCTGTTTCCCCCGCTGCATCCATGCACATATAGCCCCTGAACCTACGGCTTTTGCGAGCCATGACATGAAGACCCAAGCAAGCAGCGCCTCGGACGGGCGCCATCTGTGTCTGGCATGGACATGGATGATGCAAAATCAAGCCGGGCAAACCGGATATAGCAGGATGACATCATGAAGAAGATCGGTTTCCTTTCATTCGGCCACTGGACGCCGTCGCCCCAATCGCAGACACGATCGGCAGGCGACACGCTCCTGCAATCGATCGATCTCGCCGTGGCGGCTGAACAATTGGGTGCTGACGGCGCCTATTTTCGCGTGCACCACTTCGCGCGTCAGCTAGCTTCGCCGTTCCCCCTATTGGCGGCCGTCGGCGCCAGGACCAGCCGTATCGAAATCGGCACGGCTGTTATCGACATGCGCTATGAGAACCCGTTCTATATGGCCGAGGATGCGGGCGCTGCCGATCTCATCGCCGGCGGCCGGCTGCAGCTCGGCATCAGCCGCGGCTCGCCGGAACAGGTGATCGATGGCTGGCGCCACTTCGGCTATACGCCGATGGAAGGCGAAAGCGACGCCGACATGGGCCGCAGACATACGGAAGTGCTGCTCGACCTCCTGCGCGGCGAAGGCTTCGCACAGCCCAGTCCTCGGCCGATGTTCCCGAACCCGCCCGGCCTGCTGCGCCTCGAACCTTACTCCGAGGGCTTGCGCGAGCGGATCTGGTGGGGTGCCGGCTCCAATGCTACGGCCGTATGGGCAGCAAAGCTCGGCATGAACCTGCAGAGCTCGACACTGAAGGACGACGAAAGCGGCCTGCCCTTCCACGTTCAGCAGGCCGACCAGATCAAGCTCTACCGCGAGGCTTGGAAAGAGGCAGGACACAAGCGTGAACCGCGGGTGTCGGTGAGCCGCAGTATCTTCGCTTTGGTGAACGATCTCGACCGTGCCTATTTCGGCAGCAGCGGCAAGGACGCCGACAAGATCGGCTTCATCGACGAGAAGACGCGCGCCATCTTCGGACGCAGCTATGCGGCCGAGCCCGACGTGCTCATCGAGGAATTGGCGAAAGATGAGGCGATCGCGGCAGCCGATACCCTGCTCCTGACCATACCGAACCAACTTGGCGTCGAATACAACGCCCATGTCATTGAATCCATTCTGACCCATGTCGCTCCGGCATTGGGGTGGCGATAAGGCGGCATGCAGATCACATAAACCGGCCTCGGCCGCCCGCGAAATTCGACTTTCGCGGGCGGTACTTTCAAACGCGCCCGCCGAAAGGCGGGCGCTTGCAGATCAGGCTATAGCATCCTGGCGCCGCAAGACGTGCAGTGCTGCCAGCACCAGCAATGCCGTGAGCGTGGAGAAGCCCGCCAAAGGCCATGCACTGTCGCCACCCAGTGCTGTCACCGCCAGCGTACCACCGATGCTGACGATCAGGCTCTGGATGCAGAAGTAGAACGCCACGGCCGATCCGGCGATATCGCCGAATTCCGCAAGCGCTCCGTTCGCCGTCACCGATGACGTGAAGACGATCCCAAGGGCCATGATCCACATCGGCAGCACGAAACTCGCGAAAGACGGCGAGCCGTAGACCTGACCAAGCGCGAGACCAGCCGCGCCGATAAGAAGCAGTGCCATGCCCCGTGCGACACAGCCCGCGACACCCCACCGCTCGACAAATGATCCGGCGAAGCGCGCCGCAGCGATCATCATGACTGCGACGGTTGCGAATGCCATGCTGAAGCCGAGTTCCGAATAGCCGGCCCGGCCGATCAGTACGCGCGGCGCAGTCGAGAAGAACACGAAGAATGTGCCCATGCCCGCGCTGAAGGCCAGCGTGTAGGTCCAGAACGGAAAGCTTATGAAGATCGGCCGGATGGAACGGCGTGGTCCTCTCGAACCTGCTGGCCGCGTCTCACGCCACCTTGCCGTGGCGTTGATCGTCGCGGCCAGGGCCAGAAGCGCCAGCACCATAAAGATCACACGCCATCCGAACCGATCGGCGATCATCGCGCCTGCTATTGGGCCAAGTGCCGGCACGAAGGACAGTATCGCGCCGAACGCGGCATAGATGACCGCCTGTTCCGGCCGGTTGCCGTAGACGTCCCGGACGGTTGCAAAGGTCGTAACCAGTGCCGCCGAGGCACCCATGGCCTGCAGCAGCCGGCAAAGGACGAAGGCGGTCGCCGTCGATGAGCCAGCCGCTCCGAGAGAGGCACCGGCGAACAGGATCGCCCCGGCAAGCAGCACGGGACGGCGACCGATGCGATCCGAAAGCGGACCGAACAGGACCTGCCCAAGACCAAGCATGATCATATAGAGGCTCAGTGTGAGCTGAATGACCGATGGCGTCGTGTTCAGAATGCCGGGCATCGCTGGAACGACGGGAAGGTAGATATCCATCGCCAGCGAGGCGAGAATGTCGAAAGGCGCCATCAGCAGCAATGCCGCCGGCAGCGAGTAGGCCCATGACGGGCGTATGTCAGACATGAGAAAATTCCGCTCGAAAGAGAAATCGGGCGGCGTCTGCCACTAGGGATCCGGTTGGAATGAGTTCGACAGCACGCCGCAACAACAGGAAGCTGTTGCGGCTTATCTATCTGCTGACTTTAAGGTCCCCATGCCAATAGCTCCGTGGTGAGATAGGTAGTGATGATCAGCCTTTAGCAGATGCCATCAAGTCGGACAATGATGTTGCGAGCCCTGCGCGGACTGCAACCTGCCCATATAGAGTGCGACAATCACGCAGCGAAAATGGACGGGAAATCTAATGATTTGTTAACCATGACCATGCCCTAACTGTTTGTAATTTCATTACTGGAGCAGGTTATGGTACGCGCATCGAAAATGGACGAGTTGAACGATCGGCTCGACTTTATTGGACTAGGGCAGGATGCCAGGCAGGCTTTGGCAGAGCTGCAGCCCACCATCGAATCTGCCGTCAAGGGCTCTCTCGATATCTTCTACGGGAAGATCACCAAACACCCCGAGATGTCGAAATTCTTCTCGTCGCAGCAGCACGTGGCGCATGCGAAATCTAAGCAGCAGGAACACTGGAAGACCATCGCATCGGGCAAGTATGGTCCCGATTATGTCGAAGCAGTCTCGGCCGTCGGCAGAACCCATGCGCGCCTGGGACTGGAACCGCGCTGGTATATCGGCGGCTACGCACTGATCCTTGAAGGCATGGTGCGCTCGATCGTCGCGCAGCAGCTCAAGGGCATCATGCAACGCAAGCACGAGCAGGCCCTGTCACGGCGGCTGTCGGCGATCGTCAAGGCGGCACTCCTCGACATGGACTACGGCATTTCTGTCTATCTGCAGGTGCTCGCCGATGAGCGCGACCGCGCAGAATCCGAACGGGCCGTCGCGCAACGGGAGCAGGAGCGAGCGCTTGATGCCCTTGGCCTCGCGCTGAACGGACTTGCGAGTGGCGACCTGACGGCTGAGATCACCGAAGCCCTTTCTGCCGAGTTCGAAGCTCTGAAAAGCAACTATAATGAATCTCTTTCATCTCTCGGAAGCGCGATGCAGCGCATCGAGGATTCGGTAACCCGCGTTCGCGAAGAAGCCGGGTCGATCTCATCGGCCGCCGACAACATGGTGCGACGCACGGAGCAGCAGGCTTCCGCACTGGAGGAAAGTGCTGCTGCAATCGACCAGATCACCACGATTTCCGAACAGACCGCCGAGCGGACGCGCGAGGTACAGGCGATCGTCAAGGAATCCGCCTCCGAAGCCGAACGCTCTCGCGAGGTCGTGCAGCAGGCCGTGTCCGCCATGGACGATATCGAGACCTCGTCGCGCAAGATGACCGACATCATCTCCGTCATCGACGATATTGCCTTCCAGACCAATCTTCTCGCGCTGAATGCCGGCGTCGAGGCGGCGAGAGCGGGCGAACAGGGCAAGGGCTTTGCCGTCGTGGCGCAGGAAGTCCGCGAGCTGGCACAGCGCTCGGCATCCGCGGCCAAGCAAATCAAGGATCTGATCGACAGGTCGTCGGATGACGTGCGCCGCGGCGTCGAGCTGGTCAACCGGACCGGCGAGGCACTGGCCTTGATCGGCAACCAGGTCGCTTCCATCGACCGGAATGTCGGTGCCATCGCCCGCTCGGCGCAGGAACAGGCCGCCGGCATCGGCGAAATCAACTCCGCCGTCCGCAACATGGATCAGATGACCCAGCAGAATGTCGCGCTGATGGAAGAGACGAATGCCTCGACGCGCCACCTCGCCGATATCAGCAATGAACTTGCCGGCCTGGTCGGCCGGTTCAAGACGGTGCGCTCGGGCACGAGAACCGGCGCGGTGAGATTGAAGCTCGCCAGCTAGCGCCGCCCCCGGCCTGACACAATGGTTCAACCGGCTCCAGGTATCTACCTGGGGTCGATTGAATTACGCGGCCTATGCCGGCATCTCCTCGATTTCGCCAATCAGCCACTGGCGAAACACCTTCATCGATGCCGTTTCCGCCCGCGATTTCAGCCGCGTCAGCCAATAGCTGCCGGTCGTCGCCGTAATCTGGAACGGCTGCATGATACGCCCAGCCTCGATGTCATGAGAGAACATCGCGACGGGCACAAGCGCGACGCCGACGCCGCGCGCAGCCGCCTCCACCAGCGTCAACGACGAATCGAACATCCAGCCGCGAAGATGCGGCGGCGGCAGGCCCGCCGCCCTGAACCAGAGCGACCATTCATCGATCCGGTAGGATCGGAGCAGCTCGACCTCGGCAAGATCGGTCGGTGTGCGCAAGCGCTCGCCAATATTCGGCGTACAGACCGGGGAGAGCGGCGCATCCATGAGATGGATCGCCTCGGTCCCATGCCATGCTCCGTCGCCGAAGCGCAGGAAGAAATCGAGCCCATCGAGCACCATGTCAGCACGATTGTTGTTGGTCTTCAGGCGCAGATCGACATGCGGATGCTGCGCTCTGAAGCGGCCGAGACGCGGCAACAGCCAGCCGATCGCGAAAGTGCCGACGACGCCGACCGTCAGGATCTCGGCAAAATTCCCCTCCTCCAGCTGGCTGAGCGTGGCGCTCATGCGCCGAAAGGCATCCGTCAATACCGGCAACAACGCATGGCCTTCATCGGTCAGGGCAAGCCCGCGCGGCAGGCGCTTGAAAAGGGGCACCCCAAGCACATCCTCCAGCGCCTTGACCTGATGGCTGATGGCCGTCTGCGTCACCCGAAGCTCGAGGCCCGCCCGCGTGAAGCTGCAATGCCGCGCCGAAGCTTCGAAAACACGGAGCGCGTTCAACGGCAGCTGTGAAATATCCATTTGTGTCCAAAGACCAAGTTTTTCTCATGTCTAAGCTCAGAATTGATCGTTTGTCTAGGGCAGGGAGCGGCGCCATAGTCCGGCTCGCAAGGTGATTTGCAAGGCGCCAATGACGTCCACGGAGCCTGAGACGCACCTCTTTGCTCAACATCAATCGAAGTGGAAACAAGATGACGATCTTATTGTCGCGCCGGCAAAGCCTTGCCGGCGGGTTGCTCGCTCTGCCCGTTCTGGCGGGGATAAGCGGTGTTGGACGCACCGCGGAGGATCATTCCGGCGAAGAGCGGCTTGCAGCGCTCGAGAGCAAGCATCCGGGCCGTATTTGTGTGAGTATTCTCGACATGGCGAGCGGCAGGCGCATCGAACACCGCGCCGGCGAACATATCTTGATGTGCAGCACCTTCAAGGCACTGGCGGCTGCCCTGGTGCTCGCCCGCGTTGACAAAGGCGAAGAGAAGCTCGACCGGCGCATTCGCTACTCGGAAGGCGATATCATCGGCGGCTCGCCAGCAACCAAATTGCGCGTTGGCGACGGCATGACGGTGGCAGAACTCTGTGCTGCGGCGGTCACGCTCAGCGACAATGCGGCTGCAAATCTCCTGCTTGCGAGCTTCGGCGGCCCCAAGGCGCTGACCGCGTTCTGCCGGAGCCTTGGCGACGATCTCACGCGCCTTGACCGCACAGAACCCACATTGAACTACCACGACACGCCGGACGACCAGCGCGACACGACGACGGCGGCCGCGATGCTGGAGAACCTTCGGCGGCTTCTGTTTACCGACGTGCTCACGGCCTCCTCGCGATCGCAGCTTGCCGCATGGCTGATCACCAACAAGACGGGGGACGCCCGCTTGCGCGCCGGCGTCCCGAAGGATTGGCTGGTCGGTGACAAAACCGGTACGAACGGTGACAAAGCCGGCAATGCCAACGACATTGCGGTGCTGTGGACGTCGAAGCGCGCGCCGATCATCGTGACGGCCTATTGCGAGATCCCCTCGATTTCAGCGGACGAACGCAACGCCGTAATTGCCGAGATAGGCCGGATCGCCGCGACGATCTGAGATCGCCCTTCATCCATCAGCATGAGGATATCATCTTGAATATACCTAACAATTCTCTGCAGAAGCTCGGCATCGTCGCAGGCTGCCTTTTCTATGGGATCGGCGCCCACGCCGAAGGCATCGATCAGAACCGCCTGGAGCGGGCCGTCAACGAGACCATTCGTCCGCTCATGAAGGATAACGACGTGCCGGGCATGGCAATCGCCGTCACCCTCAAGGGTAAGCGCTACATCTTCAACTACGGCGTCGCCTCGAAGGAGAGCGGCCAGAAGGTGACGAACGATACGATCTTCGAGCTCGGTTCCATCAGCAAGACGTTTGCGGCAACGCTTACCTCCTACGTCGAAGTCAGCGGGAAGCTGTCTTTCTCCGACAAGGCGACGAAATACATGCCGGAGCTGGCTGGTACGGCCTTCGACAGGATCAGCCTTCTCGATCTCGGCACATACACGACCGGCGGCCTGCCTCTGCAATTCCCGGAGAGCGTCAGCAATGATGGAATGATCGCCTATTATCGCAGCTGGCATCCGTCCTTTGCGCCCGGCACGTACCGGCAATATTCCAATCCCAGCATCGGGCTGTTCGGCTATCTGGCCGCACGGGCCATGGGCCAGCCGTTCGATACGCTGATGCAGGACAAGATCATCGCCGGCTTCGGGCTCAAGCATACCTATGTCCATGTTCCCGCCGCCGAGATGGGCAGCTATGCCTATGGCTACTCGAAAATGGGCAAGCCGGTTCGCGTCGGCCCCGGCGTTCTCGACACGCCCGCCTATGGCATCAAGACCACGGCATCCGATATGCTTGCCGTTCTCGAAGCCAATATGGATGGTTCGAAGCTCGACGAAACGTTTCAGCGGGCAGTCGAGGCGACGCATGCCGGCTATTACACCGTCGGCAACATGACGCAGGGGCTTGGCTGGGAAATCTATGCCTATCCGACAACGCTTGCCCGGTTGCTCGCCGGCAACTCATCCGACATGACGCGCCAACCGCACAAGGTCACCCGGCTCGACCCGCCGCAGCCGCTACGCAAGGACGTGCTGATCAACAAGACCGGCTCGACGAACGGCTTTGGCGCCTATGCGGCCTTCATTCCCGCCCGTCAGGTCGGCATTGTGCTCCTGGCAAACAGGAACTTTCCGATCCCGGCCCGCGTCTCCGCGGCCTACAAGATCCTGGCGGCAGTCGAGAGCCTGTCCGGATCGAACGCTGCACGATAGAGAGTGGCTTGAGGATTAGTCAGCTTCGACAAACGGCCGGCCTTCGGAAAAGATATCGAGGCCGGCCTCGCATTTTATGGATTGCCAGACGACCGTCGCGCGGCAACATCGGCTTGGGAGGCCTCTGCCCCGTTGAAGAATTCCTGCAGGAGGCGGGTAATGCGCTCTGGCGATGTACCCTTGGCATATTCTTCCTGCATCCGGCGTCTGACCAACATTTCTAAGACTGACATGTCTTTCACCTCATCTATCCGGCGCAAGGAAAATGTCGCTCTCAAAGGCATGGGAGGCAAGTTACAGTTTTTTCATGATTTTAGCGGCGCGGCGAGAACATCTTCGGCTTTGCCGTCATCGCATTCGGTCCGAAGCGGAGTTGACCGAAGCGTGACCAATCTGCCACTTGCCAAATCCCGGCGCATCGTAGAATTGAAAGCGGCCAATCGGTCGGTTGTTTGCGCTTCCTTAACTTCCGTGCTTTAGCGGGCCACACCCCGACCATTGGATGATGTCGCCTGCAAGGAATGAATAATGCCCATAAAGAAAAGCTCTGCCTCTGACGTTTTCCAGCGCAAGATTTCGGATTTTTGCGATATGCGGCTCAAGCCGCTGCTTCAGCCGCGTAGCTTCGAGAATATCAAAGGCTTCATGATCGGTCTGATCGTTTTCCAGTCGCGCCCTCCTCTTCGGGCAGGCCGCGTCGACTGGCAGGAGATCGCTTCCCTCTGCGGCATGGACGAGGAAATGAGCCCGGAACTGAAGCGCGCGGCCCAGCCCGGCTTCGATGCTATTCTTCGCTGGCTTGGGGCAGCGAAAACCAGCACGGCGCGTAAGCCGCCCGTCGCCTCTCCTGCCGCCCGGAAAACGCCGTTGCGGGTTCCCGCCAAGCCTATTTCCGCTCAGCCCGTGCGCCGCGCTTTGGCGTCTTGAACCGAACTGCGTACCGGCCGCCTATGGCCGGTACGCCACCAATCCGCGTCGCCCGATCTTAAAACCCCAAACAGCACAGACTATCAATCCAGTCGGCAAAGGGCCTGCTTCCAGCTCCCGCTAGGATGGTGCGTTACTTTCATCCGCGATCGGTTTCTGCTGCGGCGCGATCGCAGATCGACGCTTCGGGATATCGCCGAAAAGGCCGCCCGGCCGCACAAGCAGGATGATGCAGAGCATGACGCCGATCGCGACGATCTGAAGCGAGGCCGCACGGGCCTGCTGCTCCGGCGAAAAAAGCACGCTCGTTAGCGCTCCCGATCCAGCCCATATCCCCCAGACGAGAATGCTGCCGACAACGGCGCCCTTGTTGCTGCCTGAACCACCGACGATCAGCATGACCCATACCTGGAAGGTCAGGGTCGGGATATAATTGTCGGGTGCGATGAAGCCGATGAAATGCGTCTGCATGGCACCGGCAAGCCCCATGATCGCGCCTCCGACGGCAAAGGCCTGCACACGGTAGAAGCGCGCGCTCTTGCCGAGAGAAATGGCGGCACGCTCGTCCTCACGCAGCGCCTTGAGAACACGTCCCCAGGGGCTTTTTGCAAGATGCTCCAGCGCAAAATAAACGATCAGCAATGCGACGACCACGATGCCTAGATTGGCAAGATTGAAAAGAAGTGGCGTTTCGGCAAGGCTGGAAAATGGGCGCGGGATGAAGCCGATGCCAAAGGGGCCACCGGTGAGCTTCTGCGCATTCAGCGCCACGAGCTGGACGACAACCGCGACGCCGAAAGTGGTGATCGCCAGATAATCGGATTTCAGCCGGAGCGTCGCCACGCCGATGAGGGCGGCGGCAAGACCGGCGATAATCATTGCGCCGAGCCAGCCGACGAGGATCGGCAGATCGAACCCACCAAACCGCCCGGCCGTATCGGGCGTCGTCAGCAGGGCCGAGGTATAGGCGCCAATCGCTACGAAGCCGGCGAGCCCGACATTGAAGAGGCCGGTCAGGCCCCATTGCAGGTTCAGGCCGAGGGTGATGAAGGAGAAGATCAGCGCGGTGGTCAGGAAGAAAGCGCCATAGCCAATAATGTCCATCATCGCTCCCTCACTCCGAAAAGGCCGATCGGCCGGATGAACAGCACCGCCATCAGGATGATGAACGAGATGGCGGCACGCCACTCGGCACCGACAAGCTGAACCGCGGCCGCTTCGGCAAGGCCGATGATCAGGCCGCCGAGAACCGCGCCCGGCACGCTGCCGATACCGCCGAGAATGGCGGCGGCAAACATCGGCAGCAGCATGTCGAAGCCCATCAGCGGGCGAATCTGCACGAGAATGCCGATCATGACACCGGCGACGCAAGCCAGCCCGCCACCGATCAGCCATGTGACGCGCACGACTTTGGCGACATCGATGCCGACGACGCGGGCAAGCGCCGGATTTTGGCTCAGCGCCTGCATGGAGCGGCCCGTCTGCGTCCTCGTCATCAGCATATGCACGCCGAAGACCAAAAGTGCCGTGACGATCAAAAGGGCGATCTGATCGGGCGTGATGCGGATGCCGAAACCGACGGGCATGGCGATCTGGATGGCGCGGCTGAAATAGGTCGGGCGCGACGTGAAGAGAAATTCGAGCAGGCTGCGCAGCGCCATGGAAGCACCGAAGCTTGCCATGACGACGATGATCGACTGGCCCTTGGCCCTGAGCCTGGCAAACAGCACCTTGTCGAGCGCGAGGGCAAGGACGCCGGTAAAGCCCATCGCCAGGATCACTGCCACGATCAGCGGCCAGCCGAAGGAAAGCGGGCCGATGGGGGCGACCTTGCCGAAGATTGCCCCGATGGCACTGACGACGGCAAGCGTCGCATAAGTGCCCCAAGCCATGAAATCGCCATGGGCGAAGTTCGAGAACCGCAGGATCGAATAGGTGAGCGTGACACCAATGGCGCCTAGGCCGATCATCGAGCCCGTCAGCAAGCCGTCGACGATGAATTGCAGGTTCATGCCGCACCTCCCTTTGTCGACGGTGCTGGTCGCTGCCCGAGATAGAGTTCGGCTACGACAGGATCGTTCCAAAGCTCAGAAGCCACGCCTTCATGCCTGTCCTTGCCCTCGACGAGGACATAGGCGCGATCGCCGATGGCCAGCGCCGCCCTGGCATTCTGCTCGACCAGCAGAATGGTGACGCCGGATTTGCGGATTTCGCTCAGCATGTCGAAGACCATCGAGACGAATTTCGGCGAGAGGCCCGCCGAGGGCTCATCGAGCACGAGAAGCTTCGGGTGAACGATAAGAGCACGCGCAACGGCCAGCATCTGCCGCTGCCCTCCGGAGAGATTGCCGGCCGCGATGCGGCGATGGCGGGCAAGATCCGGAAAGGTCGCGTACATTTCGTCGATACGAGCAGGCACGTCCTTCGGCTTCAGGATGCCGCCGGCGACCTTCAGATTGTCTTCGACGGACATCAGCGGAAAGACATTCTCCGTCTGCGGCACGAAGGCAAGACCGAGCCGCACCATCGTGTGCGCGGGCATACTCGTTATATCCCTGCCAACCAGTTCCACCGTGCCGCTTTCGACCGGAACGAGACCGGCAATCGCCTTGATGAAGCTCGATTTGCCGGCGCCATTGGGGCCGAGCACAACGACGATTTCCTTCTCCGCTACCGTAATCGAGGCGCCGCGCACGATCGGAACACCCGGCTCGTAACCGGCAACGAGATTGCGAACGCTCAAGACCGGTTCGCTCATGCCGCACCTCCCAGATAGGCCTCGATGACGCGCGGATCGCGGGCGACCTCTTCCGGCGTGCCCTCGCAAAGAAGCTGGCCGCTCGCCATCACAAGCACGCGGTGACACAGGCGGGTGACCATATCGATATTGTGTTCAATCAGAAGAAAGGTGACGCCGCGTTGATTGATATCGCGGATGCGGTTGATGATCGTTTCCAGAAGCGTCGCGTTGACGCCGGCCGCCGGTTCATCGAGCAGGATGAGGGCAGGATCGGCCATCATGACGCGAGCAAGCTCCAGAAGCTTGCGTTGACCGCCGGACAGAACGCGCGCCGGTTCATGCGCCAGACGCGTCAGGTGGACGAGGTCGAGCAGCTCCATCGCCTTGGCACGGGCAGCCTTCTCCTCAGCGGCAACCTTCCATGGCCGTAGGAAATTCGATAGCAGCCGCTCGCCCGCCTGATCCTGGGCGGCCAGCATCACGTTGTCGAGAAGCGTCAGATTGGGAAACGGTCGCGGGATCTGGAAGGTGCGTCCAAGACCACGTGCGATCCGCCGATGGGCCGCCTCGCCCGCGACTGCGGTGCCATCCAAGACGATTTCCCCGCTACTCGGCGCGACGCTGCCAGCCAGAAGGTCGAACATCGTCGTCTTGCCGGCGCCGTTCGGGCCGATCAGGCCGAGGATCTCGCCCTGGCGCACGTGAAAGGAAACGTCGTTGACGGCCACGAGACCGCCGAAACGCCGCACCACGTTTCTGGCTGTCAGAACGGGCCGGGCTTCCTCCCCATGCCGTTCAGTTGTCGTACTCATGAGATCCCTCTGGCCGGAAAACAATCGTTGCCGCTTCCCTGATTATTTGATTTGTGATCACACTTGCATTGATCACGCTAATCAGCTTTAATCCTCTTCGCAAGCCGAAAAAGGGATTTCGAATGCAAAAGGCCACCGCCGACAAGAGCGATCCGATTGCCGCACAGCTTGCGCCAGTGGGGCGAGAAACCGTTCAGGACCGGGTCTATCTGGAGCTGCGCCGCGCGCTGATCGGCGGGCTGTTCGAGCCGAGCCAGGTGCTGACGATCCGCGGCTTGGCCGACGCGCTGATGACCAGCACCATGCCTGTGCGCGAGGCGCTCGGTCGGCTCATTACCGAAAAGGCGTTAGAAGCCCTTCCCAATCGATCCGTTCGCGTGCCGCCGATCACGCTGGAGCGCATGGACGATCTTCTGCGCGCTCGCATCCTGATCGAAGGCGAGGCGATCGCGCTTGCCGCGACCCGCATGACGCCGCGGCAGATTACGACCATCGAGAGCATGCTCGGCGAATGGGATGAGATGCGCGCGCTGAAACACAAGAAGGACGTCGACCGCGAGGTGACGTTGAACCAGGCCTTTCACTTCGAGATCTATCGCGCCTGCGGTTCCGCCGTGCTGATCCCGATGATCGAAAGCCTTTGGTTGCAATCCGGCCCCTGTATCCGCGTCGCGATTTATGCCTTCTCGGATGCCGGTGAGGTCGATACCGCCCATTATCACCGCACAATCGTCAAGGCGATCGCCGCGCAAGACGCCAAGGGAGCCCGCGATGCACTGATCGCAGACATCAGCCGGCCGTTCACCTTCCTGCGCAGCAAACTGGAAGCCGAAGCCAAGAAGGGCCAATCCGTATGAGCCAACGCGCCATCAAGATCACCGAACCACGTTCCGGCCTCAGTGTATTGGCGCCTCTGCTGGAAGCCAAGGCGCCCGACAATGCCGCCTTTCTGTGGACCTATCTGAATGAGTCGCGCGTCGTCAGCGGTATTCATGCCATGTGGACCGGCCCGGAAATCTCCTGCCCGATCCCGCCGGCGCATCTGAAAGGTGCTTCCTATGCGAACGCCCTGCCCGCCGAGAACGCGACACTGACGCCGCAGCCAGGCGATATCGTGCTCAGCTACGTGCCGCCGCGTATGTGGGGCGGCAATCCAGATGCGATCTTCGATATCGGTCTGTTCTATGGTCAGGGCGCTCGCCTGCTCTTCCCGATCGGCTGGCTTGCCGGCAGCGTCGTCGCGCAAGTGCGCCCTGAAGAACGCGAACACTTCGCGGCGGCCTGCGGCGTCATCCGCCGCAACGGCGCCTGTGACGTCACCTTCGAACGCGCGGAGATCTGAGATGGCGGCTGAAAGCGACGACAGTTTCGAGCTCTTCGATCTTAGAGTGGAAGCGGTCATTCCCGAGGGCAAACCGATCTATTGCGGCGCCAAGCCGGGCGACTATTTCGAACTCAAGGGCGAAATGCTGTCCCTCCCTGCGGGCCAGGGCTTTTCGATCTACTCCATTTCAGCCGTCCTGCCGCTGCTGGCGGCCAAGCAACGGCCAACTCACAAGAACGACTGGATGACCTCGGACGCAGAAATCGCCTGCCCCGACCCCAATTGCGCGAGCCGGCTGCGGATCGTCAGAACGGGCAAACGGCGGTTCAGCCATGCCGACACAACGGCCGTGCCGTTGCCCGAAGGAGAATGAATTGCATGACCGCCAAGACTTTTGAGCTCAGCCCCGGATACGAGATCTCCCGCGTCATCCGCGGCGGCTGGCAGCTTGCCGGCGGGCACGGCGCCATCGATCGCACCCAGGCGGTGACCGACCTGATCGCCGCCTTCGACGTCGGCATCCGCACCTATGACTGCGCCGACATCTATACGGGCGTCGAGGAGCTGATCGGCGAGGCGCGCGAACGGCTCCGCAACGAGCGCGGCACGGAAGCCTCAAGCGCGATGAAGGTCCACACGAAGCTGGTTCCTGATCTGGAAAAGCTCGCAACCATCAGCCGCGACTATATTCGCGGCATCGTCGACAAATCGCTTCGCAAACTGAAGACCGAACAGCTTGACCTGGTACAGTTTCACTGGTGGGACTACTCCCTGCCCGGCTATCTCGAAGCCCTGAGCTGGCTGGACGAGATGCGCCGTGAAGGCAAGGTGCGTAATGTCGGCACGACCAATTTCGATACACCTCATATTGCCGAGATTCTGAAAGCCGGCATTCCACTCGTCAGCCAGCAATTGCAATATTCCGTTCTCGACCAGCGGCCGTCGCTTAGCCTCGCCAAGCTGGCGGCGGAGAACGAGGTGAAGTTCCTCTGCTACGGCTCGGTGGCCGGCGGCTTCCTGAGCGATAAATGGCTGGGGCAGCCGGAACCGGACATGCCGCTCGAGAACCGCTCTCTCGTCAAATACAAGCTGATCATCGATGACTTTGGCGGCTGGGAGCTGTTTCAATCGCTGCTCGGCACGCTGAAAGCCATCGGTGATCGTCATGGCGTCGATATTGCCACGATCGCCAGCGTCTGGGTGCTGGAGCAGCCCCAGGTGGCCGCTGTCATCATCGGCGCCCGCAACCAGGCGCACGCGCTCGCCAACGCTAAGATCATGGATATTGCACTCTCGGACGAAGACCGCCGCCAGATCACCGACATCATCGCCCAAAGCCCCGGACTTGAAGGCGACGTCTATACGCTGGAGCGCGACCGCACCGGCAGGCACGGCTCTATCATGCATTACAACCTCAATGCGGGGAAGGTATGAGCCAGCAATCGCCTCTCTTCCGCAAAGCCAGCGCCGAAGTCATCGATTTCCATCGCTTCTTCGAAGCCTGGTACGATGCCGCGACTGCCGATCATACGGATTTCGGCCGCTGCGAACGCACCTTCGGCCAGGCCTTCCATATGATCCCGCCGACCGGCCGCATCTTCGACCGCGCTGAAACCATCGAGCTCATCCGGGCAAACCGGGCGACGTTTCAGGGCAATTTCACCATCGAGATTTCGGATATCCGCGCGAGCTACGAAACTACGGATACGATCGTCCTGACTTATGTCGAAGCGCAGACGCGGGCGGGCAAATATAGCCGGCGTCAGGCGAGCGCCCTTTTCACTGCAAGTTCATCGGCACCCAACGGCGTCGAATGGCAGCATCTGCATGAAACCTGGCTGCAGATGCCGGAGACCTGACAGGTTCTAAAAAACGGAAATGAAAATCGTTGACCGAACAAGGGGAACAAAGATGAAGAAGACGATATTTCAAATCACCACGGCTCTGGCCCTTCTCGCTGCCGCCGGCGCCGCCAATGCCGCGGACTGCAAAGTCACGGTCGGCCTCGTGATGGAACTGACCGGCCCGGCCGGCGAATATGGCCAGGCAGGCGCGAAGTCCGTCGAGATGGCCTTTCGCGACATCAATGCCGCTGGCGGCGCCCATGGCTGCGATCTGGTGACGGATACACGCGACAGCCAGAGCCAGGGCAATGTGGCAGTGGATGCTGCGACCCAGCTGGTGCAGGTCAAGAAGGTACCGGCGATTATCGGCGGCATTATTTCTTCGGTGACGATCCCGATCCTGACCTCGGTCACCGCGCCGGCCAAGATCGTGCAGGTATCGCCGGCAGCTTCCTCGCCGACGCTGACGGCGCTCGGCCGCGACGGCAAGACCAACGGTATATTCTTCCGCACCATCACCTCAGATTCGCTGCAGGGCATTGCCGCTGCCAAATATGCGATCGACAAGGGCTTCAAGAAGCTCGCGATCATCCACGTCAACAATGATTTCGGCGTGAACATGGTCGCCGAATTCTCGAAGGCCTATAAGGCGCTCGGCGGCACGATCGTCTCGACGACGCCCTACAATGAAAAGCAGTCGAGCTATGCTTCGGAAGTCACCGCCGGCATGGGCGGCGATCCGGACGGCCTCTACCTCGTCAGCACGCCGGTCGACGGCGCGACAATCGCCCGCACATGGATCTCGCAAGGCGGCCCGCAGAAGTTCCTGCTCAATGACGGCATGAACAGCCCGGACTTTATCGATTCCGTGGGCGCCGACTATCTGAAGGACGCCTTTGGCACCTCCTCCGGCACGACGCCGACGCCCTCGACCGACTATTTTAACAAGAACTACAAGGATTTCTCAGGGATCGAGCCGACTAATCCAGCCGCTGACCGAGCCTATGATGCGGGCGCGATCGTCGGTCTCGCGCTTGCTATCGCCGGCGACGACACCTCGAAGCTGAAGGATGCAATCTTCAAGGTCGTCGACTCCAAGGGCACGCCGATCTATGCCGGCAAGGAAGAGTTCGCCAAGGCGCTCGGCCTCATCAAGGAAGGCAAGCCGATCCGTTACGAAGGCATCATCGGCCCGGTCTCCTTCGATCAATATGGCGACATCACCGGCCCATTCCGTCTCTGGAAGATCGCCGACGGCAAGATCGTCACCGACGGCGAGCTGAAGATGGAAGACGTTTCGACCCTGAAGGATAAGATCAAGTAGGCGACACTCTACTTTGCAAAAAGGCGAGGTGCTCCCCATCGGCGCGCCTCGCTTGAAATCATCCTAGCGCAATCCTTTCAGCGGTTGATCTATGGTGACAGCTATCTGGCGTAGTTATTGAGAGATCCTCCGCTGATGCCCGGCAGTGCCCCTCGCCCCACCAATCCGACCCTGTGGACGCTGACAGCCGGCCCTGCCCCTGAACTTTCCCACGACCTGCCTTCCCGCTCAGACGTCGTCGTGATCGGCGGCGGCTTCACCGGCCTGACCGCAGCACTTCATCTTGCCCGCGCCGGCCGCTCCGTGACCGTTCTTGAGGCCGGGCGGCTGGGTGCGGGAGCCAGCGGCATGAATGCCGGCTTCGTCGTTCCCAATTTCGCCAAGGCCGATCCGGCGACCGTCCGTCAGAAGCTGCCGCGCGACAAGGCGGATGCGCTGTTGTCGCTCGTCGGTGCGGGCGCCGACGAGGTGTTTGCGACCATCGCGGAGGAGCAGATTTCATGCGATGCGGCGCAGACCGGTTGGCTGCAGCCCGCTTATGGCGACGACATGGCTGCGATCCTGCGCCAAAGGGCGAAGGACTGGACAGAGCTTGGTCGTCCAGTCGAATTTCTCAATGCCGGCGCCGTCCGGAACGAGACCGGTATGACTATCTATTCCGGAGGATTGATCGATCACTCCGGCGGCACCATCCACCCGCTAAATTATCTCTATGGGCTCGCAAGGGCGGCCATGCGGCGCGGCGCTATGATCCGCGAAAACAGCGTGGTCGAGCACGTCGAGCGACATGCCGGCACCTGGCACGTTAGCCTCGTGGACCATGAAATCGAAACGGAGGTCGTCATCCTCGCCACCAACGCCTTCACGAGCGGCATAGCTTCCCGCATGGGCCGAACGGGCGTGCCGTTAAAGGTGTATCAAGTGGCCACGAAGCCGATCGATGCCGAAACCGTTGCGCGGATCGCTCCCAATCGCCGGCCCGTCGGCGATACACGCTCCAACCTCTTCACCTACCGGCTCGATCGCGACAACAGGCTGATCAGCGGCGGCATGGCGATCAATCCGGTCGGTGCCTTCGAGCGCGTCGGTCGCGCCGTCGTCGACCGGCTCACATCCGAACTCCGCCTGCCGCATCATCCGGGTGTGGAGATCGTCTGGACCGGAACGGCGATCATGACGCCGGATTTCCTGCCGCGCCTCTATCGTTTCGGCGGCGGCTTCTTCGGAGGGATTGGCTGCAATGGTCGCGGCATCGCCATGACGGCGCAGCTTGGCCGGACACTGGCGAGACTGGCGCTCGGCGAAACGGCGGAATCCCTGCCGATTCCGCTGCAATCCAGCCACCCGCTGCCGTTCCACCGATTCACGCCCGCCGTCGCTTCGCTTGCTCTGGCGCATGCGCGCTTTGAAGACTGGCGCACCGGGCGTCGATAGCTTGGTGAGAACATCGCTGCTTATCAATGCCTAGACAGCTTCAGGCAGCAATTGACCATAAATTCTATAGAGAAAGGAATGAAGACGCGACCGCATCCGTAAAAACGAAATGGCTTTTCTCGAACGCCTGCTTTTAATGCGGCATCGTGGCGCCGGATGAAATCGGAGCCTGCCCATGAACGCGCAATTGCACCATATCAACGCCAAGCATCCCGAGGCGACCTTGCTGGAGACCGAGCAACAGGCGCTGGCCGTCGCGCAGGAGCTTGCCGCACGCTTTGCCGCCACCGCTTCGGAGCGCGATAGCGAAAGGCTGCTCCCGTTTGCGGAAATGGATGAGCTGGCTCTGTCCGGGCTGCTGGCGATCACCGTTCCCGAAGAATATGGCGGCCTGGATGTCTCGAATGCCACCCTGGCGGAGATCACCGCGATCCTGGCTGAGGCCGACGGCTCAATCGGGCAGATACCGCAGAATCATTTCTACATCCTCGAAGCCCTGCGCATCGACGGCTCGGAAGATCAGAAGCGCTATTTCTTCGGCCGCGCATTGGCCGGCGATCGTTTCGGCAACGCCCTTTCCGAACGCGGCACGAAGACGGTCGGGCACTATGATACCCGTATCACCCGCGACGGTCCCGGCTATCGTATCAATGGCCGCAAGTTCTATTCGACCGGCGTTCTCTTTGCCGATTGGGTCACCGTCTTCGCGCTGGATGAAGCCGACAAGCTGGTCATGGCCTTCGTTCCCAAGGGCACGGAAGGCATCGAGATCATCGATGACTGGGATGGCTTCGGGCAGCGCACGACCGGCAGCGGCACCACGGTCCTCAACAATGTCTATGTGAATGCCGATCACGTCGTCCCCCATCACAAGGGCTTCGAACGGCCGACGACGATCGGCTCGGTCGGTCAGATCATCCACGCCGGCGTCGATCTCGGCATTGCCCGAGCCGCATTTGCCGCAACGCTGGACTTCGTAAAAACCCGATCCCGCCCCTGGATGGATAGCGGCGTCGAGCGCGCGAGCGACGATCCGCTGACGATCGCCAAGGTCGGCCAGATCGCCATCCGGCTGGAAGCAGCGGCTGCGACTATCGAACGCGCCGGCCGCAAGGTCGATGCCGCACAGGTCGAGACGACCGAAAAAAGAGTAATTGAGGCAACGCTCGCCGTCGCTGCCGCCAAGGTGCTGACGACGGAAATCGCCATCGAAGCGACGAATACGCTGTTCGAGCTTGCCGGGACGGCATCGGTCAAGCTCGACCTCAATCTCGACCGGCACTGGCGCAATGCCCGTACGCATACGCTTCACGATCCGGTTCGCTGGAAATATCATGTCGTTGGCAACTACCATCTGAACGACGTCATTCCGCCGAAGAACGGCGCACTTTGATAAGAGCGCAAACAAAAGCCCCGTTGCCGACATTGGGCAACGGGGCTTTTCTGTCCGATGAGGTCTGATCAGCTGTAGAGGCTGACTTCGGGAATCCGGTCGTTCAGCACGAACTCGCCGACTTCCTTGGCCTTGTAGAAGACCGGATCGTGCAGCGTATGCGTCCGCACATTGCGCCAGAAGCGATCGAAGCGATATTTCTCTGCGGTCGAGCGCGCGCCGGTGAGTTCGAAGACGCGTGAGGTGATATCCAGCGAAACGTGCGTCGCATGCACCTTCGCCGCATAGGCCTCGGCTGCCGCCTCGCCGCGCTCGCGCGCCGTTGCCCTGCTTCCTCTCGCAAGAGCCTCCTGCACCGCTGCCGCGGCGCTATCGGCCAGCGCAACGGAAGCCTTCAAGGCCGCAGTGAACTCGCCGACACGCTCGAGAATATAGGGGTCGTCCGATGCACGCTCGACGCCGGAAGTAACCCAGGGCCGTGTCGTGGTGCGGACGTAGTCGATGGCCTCGCGCAACGCGCCCTCGGCCGTGCCAAGATAGAAGTTCACGAAAACAAGCTGAATGAACGGCGTGTTGAACGTCGCGAGCACCGGCGCCTCACCGCCAGTCGCCGCCGCCCTGTCCAGATCCTCCTCATAGACGGGGAAATCATGGAATTCGACGCTGCCGCTGTCGGAGAGGCGTTGGCCGAAATTGTCCCAGTCGTCATTGGCCTTGTAGCCCGGCCGGTTCGTCGGAACAGCAAAGCCGACGATCCTGTCGTCGAGCGCGGCATTGGCATTGATATAGTCGGACACGCGAGCGGCCGTCGAGAAGGATTTGCGGCCATTCAGGACATAACCGTTGCCGCGACGCGTCAGCACGAGGCCTGGATCGCGCGGATTGACGGCGGCGCCCCAATAGAGGCTGTTGGCAACCGTCTTGCTGCCGAATTCCTGCGCTCGTGTCTCGTCGAAGGCCCAATAGACATATTGGCTGTTGACATAGTGATAGCCGAGAAGCTGGCCGATGGAGCTTTCGCCGCGCGCAAGGATGCGCACCAGCCGCAATCCGTCCACCCAGTCGAGACCACCGCCGCCGATCTGCTGTGGGTGCAGGGCGTTCAGCAGCCCGGCATTCTTCAGTCTGACGATTTCGCCGTGAGGAGGCCGTCCCTCCCGGTCAAGTTCTGCAGCTCGCTTCGAAAGATCCGCGGCAATCTCTTCCGCTCTGGCAAAAAGGTCCTCTCGCGTGGCATTTCGATTGCCCGCAAAGACGACGTTGGACTGGCTCATGATATGAACTCCGGTTCAGTGACGTAATCCGGCGGGATCAAGGGACCCCGCCGAAAGATCGAAGTCGGCAGCTTAGAAAAGCTTGTCCGGTATCCAGCTTGCGGTCACTGCGTCGCTAGCGCTGAAGGCGGGAACTTTCTGTGCCAGTTCCTCGATCGTCTTGACGCTGGCCGCCCGCAGCCCTTCCTGCGTCAGCAGGGTCGGCTTGACGGTGATCTGATGCGGAACCTCCTGGCCTGCGACCTGCAAAGCCGCGGCACGGATGGAGACGGCGCCGACCACGGCCGGATTGGTTGCAACCGTCGCGACCCAGGGGCTGCCCGGCTCGGTGATCTCCTGAATGTCGGCTGTCGATACGTCGGCCGAGTAGATCTTCAGCTTGTCGGCAATCCCGAGATCGGTGGCGGCAAGCTTCACACCGCGCGCGAATTCGTCATAGGGAGCGAAGACGACCGATATATCGGGATTGGCCGTCAGCGCCGCCTTTGCCTGGTCCGCGGTCGACGTCGCCGTCGTATCGCTGACATTGCCGAAACGGGTCTTCTCGACGACCCCTGCATTCTGCTTCTTGAACGTGTCCCAGACCTCGTTGCGACGGTCGAGCGGCGCAAAGCCGGCTACATAGACATAACCTGCCTTGAAACTGTTCCCGTTGTCTTTGACGGCCTGCTTCAAAGCGAGATCGGCAAGCTCATGATCGCTCTGCTCGACCTGGGGGATCTTCGGATTGTTGAGATTGACGTCGAAAGCGACGACCTTGATGCCCTTGTCGAGCGCCTGCTGGACGACATCGCCAAGCGATTCCGGCAGGCCGTGATCGATGACGATGGCAGAGACGCCAAGATTGATTGCCTGGAGGATCTGTTCGCGCTGAGCTGCGGCATCCTGACGGCCGGGGAAGACGCGTAGATCGATATCGAGCGCCTTCGCCTGCGCTTCCGCACCGGCCTGATAAGCCTGAAAGAAATCGCCGGCGGATATGTAGCTGACCAAGGCGATCTTTACGCCCCCTTTATCAAAGGGCGCGGGAGCGCCATTCACACCGCCAGCCAGCGCAGTCTGCGCAAGAAGAAGAGGAGCAACGGCCGACAGGACAAGCCGTGTGAGAAATTTCATTGTCGCGACCCTCACGATCAATCGGAAGCGTCGTCTGACGGAATGATGACCCTGCGACGCGTGCAATTATTTAGCTATAAACTCTATGTTTTTAGTAGATTAAATTATCCGATTTTGCCCGCCTTCGGAGATTCTTTGTTCGCGACGGGAAGGCTTGGCGGCAAGGGCTTGCCCACGAGATCGCGCAATCTCGCAGATAGCCAGTTCGGGTGATGGCGATAGAGCAGCGTCCGAAAAGGCAGACCTTGACCTGTCAATCACTGCACGAGCCACGGAAACCCGATCTGTACATTAGAAGGCTGGATGACGGAAATTTCCCAGGCCGCTCCAGTTTTGGAAAAACGTTCCTCCCGCAAATCATTTAAATCTACCAATTTTATATTCTATTGGCATTTATGGATTGCTGGAGAGGATGCTTTCATGACCAAGGAACAGACGATCGGCCTCGGACGCCGGGATATTCTTAAACTGACGGCGGTTGCCGGAACGGCGCTCGCGGCCTCGAGCATTCTGTCCAAAACCGCGGCAGCTGCCGATGATGCATTGTCGTTGAAAGGCAAGCGGATCGCCATAAGCGCGACGGGAACCGACCACTATTTCGACCTGCAGGCCTACAACGCACAAATCGACGAAGTGAAGCGCCTGGGCGGCACGCCGATTGCCGTCGATGCCGGCCGCAATGACGGCAAGCTTGTCTCGCAGCTGCAGACGCTGATCGCCCAGAAGCCGGACGCGATCGTCCAGATCCTCGGCACGCTGAGCGTCATCGACCCCTGGCTGAAGAAGGCCCGCGACGCCGGCATTCCCGTTTTGACCGTCGATGTCGGCTCGACCAACTCGATCAACAACACCACCTCGGACAATTGGGGCATCGGCAAGGACCTGGCGCTGCAGCTCGTCTCCGACATTGGCGGCGAAGGCAATATCGTCGCCTTCAACGGCTTCTACGGCGTGACGCCCTGCGCGATCCGCTACGACCAGCTCGTCAACGTCGTCAAATACTTCCCGAAGGTGAAGATTATCCAGCCGGAGCTGCGTGACGTCATTCCGAATACGGTTCAGGACGCATTCACCCAGATCACAGCGATCCTCAATAAATATCCGGAAAAGGGGTCGATCAAAGCGATCTGGTCGGCTTGGGACATTCCGCAGCTTGGTGCCACGCAGGCTCTCGCCGCCGCCGGCCGCACGGAGATCCGCACCTACGGCGTCGACGGCAGCCCGGAAGTGCTGCAGCTCGTCGCCGATCCCAATTCACCGGCGGGCGCCGATGCTGCCCAGCAGCCGGCGGAGATCGGTCGTACGGCTATCCGCAATGTCGCCAAGCTGCTCTCGGGGCAGACGCTGCCGCGCGAAACCTACGTCCCTGCCCTGCTGGCAAACAAAAGCAATGTCGCCGACGTGATCAAGAAGCTCGGCATCGGCTGACCTGCAAACCGGCGATGCGGATCTCCCCGCATCGCTCCTCCAAAGGCGAAAGGCCTCTTTCATGACCGCAGCCGAGCATGCGACCACAGCAGACAACGAGTCGCACATCCTGCGCTTCGATGGCATCGTCAAACGCTTCGGCGGCGCGCAGGCACTGGCCGGAGCGTCACTTGCCATCAGGCGCGGCACCGTCCACGGACTTGTCGGTCAGAACGGAGCGGGCAAATCCACTTTGATCAAGCTCCTTGCCGGTCTGCATACCCCGGACGAGGGACGGATCGAGATCGAGGGCCGGGCCTATGATCGCCTGACGCCGCATCTGTGCGAAGAGCTCGGCATTCATTTCATCCACCAGGATCGGCTGCTGGTCCCGACCTTCACCGTCGGAGAATCGCTTTTTCTCGGGCGAGAGACCCGCCTCGGCAAGACGCCTTTCCTCGACCGCAGCGCCATGCAGCGGCGGGCAGCAGAGCTCCTTGCCAATTATTTCGGCGTCGATCTGCCGAAGAACGCGCTCATCAGCGAGCTCTCGACGGCCGAACGCCAGATCGTGCAGATCACCCGCGCGCTGCTGCATAAACCGAAGATCCTTGTCTTCGACGAGCCGACCGCGGCGCTGGTGCGCCAGGAAGCGGAGATCCTGTTCCGCCTCATCCGTCGCCTGCGCGGTGAGGGCGTGACCATTGTCTATGTCTCGCATTATCTCAATGAAATCGAGGCCTTGTGCGACGATGTTACGGTTCTGCGCAATGGTATCGATGTAGCTTCTCTGAGGGCAAGCGAAATCTCGGCAGGTAAGATTGCCAACCTGATGGTCGAACGCGATATCGCCGACATGTTTCCCAAGCGGCAGGTCGAACTCGGCAAGGAAATCCTCAAGGTCAGGAATCTCTCGGCAGCCAGCCGTTTTCACGATGTCAGCTTCTCACTGCATCGCGGCGAGATCCTCGGTATTACGGGCCTTCTCGGCTCGGGGGCAAAGGATCTCGTTCGCACCCTGTTTGGCTTGCAGGCCGCAACAGATGGGACGATCGATGTCGATGCGCGTGGCCTGAAGCCGCGCAACCCGGTCGAAGCCGTCGATCACCAGATCGCCTTGGTACCGGAGGATAGGCGCGGCCACGGTGTAGGTCTGGAGCTCAGCGTCCGTGAAAACATCACCCTGTCGAGCCTGGGCCGCTATACGCGCTTCGGCTTTCTCAACAAAAAGCGAGAAAGCGCCGACACCGACGAGCTGATCAAGCGGCTGCAGATCAAGACGGCTGGACGCGAGGCATTGGTGCGGACGCTCTCGGGCGGCAATCAGCAGAAGGTGGCGATTGCCAAATGGCTGAGCCGCCGGTCGGATATCTACCTGCTCGACGAGCCGACCGCCGGCGTCGACATCGGCTCGAAGGTCGAAATCTATTCGCTGATCGGCGAACTTGCCGCCCGCGGTGCCGGTGTGATCGTGCTGTCTTCGGATCTTCAGGAGCTTGTCGGCATCACGGACAGGATCCTTGTGCTATTCCGCGGTCGCGTGACGCGTGAACTGATTTCCTCTCAGACCACAACGGACGAAGTTCTGTCGGCATCCACCGGTGCCTTGGAAGGATTGCGCCATGTCGGCTGATGTTCAATTTGCCTCGCTGCCTGAAACTTCGACGGCAAAAGCCTTACCGACCGGCGGCAGGCTTGCCGCTGCTGCCCTGCGGTTCGGTTCGCTGCTTGCCTTTGCAGCCATTCTGGTGATTTTCGCGCTGACGGCGCCCTATTTTCTGACGGTCGGCAATATCGGCAACGTGCTCGGACAATCGGCCATTTCGGGTGTTCTTGCCATCGGCCTCACGATCGTGTTGATTGCAGGCGGCTCCAATGTCGTCACCGGTGGCATAGACCTCTCGCTTGCCGCCAATATGGGGCTGAGCGCCGCGGTTTACGCAAGCCTCATCCAGCTCGGCTTCAGTGACCTGGTCGCCGCGGCGGGCGCGCTGGCGACCGGTCTGGCGATCGGCGCCGTCAATGCGCTGGCGATCGTCTTTGCCGGCATCGTACCATTGCTGGCGACCCTCGCCGTAATGAACGTGGTCGCCGGGCTGGAGCTGGTGCTGACGCAGAATACCGTGCTTCCCGCCTCGACTGACCTCCTTGCCCTTCTGTCATCGTCTGACGGCTTCGGCATTCCGATCCTCGCCTATGTGCTGATCGGCTTCACCATCATCGCCACGGCGATCGTTCAATTCACCCCACTCGGCCTCAGGCTCTATGCCGTCGGCGAGTTTCCGGAGGCCGCACGCGCCGCCGGATTGCCGTTGAGGAGCCTGGTCGCGGGCGCTTTCGTCGCCAGCGGGTTCTGCGGCGGCATCGCCGGCATCCTGTCGGTCGCCTATCTCAGCGGCAGCACCACCGGTTCGGGCGAAATGCTGCTTCCCGTCGTCGTAACGGCCTTGCTCGGCTCTGTCTTCTCGCGCCGGCTCGTACCGACCATCGGCGGCACGCTCATATCGACGCTGTTCGTCGGCTTTCTCATCAATGGCTTTCAGTTGCTCAACCTGCCAAGCACGCTGGTCAGCGGCGTTCAAGGTCTTCTGATCCTCATCGTGGTTTCTGCCACCACCCTGCTGCGCAAACGGGAGATCTGAGCCATGACCGCTGCCATCGCTCCGACACGATCATTCGCCGGCCTCGCCCGCTATGGACTCATTGTCGCCCTTGTCGTCGTCTTTTCCCTGTTTTCGATCGTGGCACCGACATTTCTCAGCATCGGCAATCTGCAGAGCATTCTCGTCAATAACTTCACGCTGCTGGCCATCGTCTCGATCGCCATGACCTTCGCCGTTGCCGCCGGCGGCATCGATCTCTCCGTCGGAACGGCGGTCGATTTCGCAAGCTTCGCCTTCGTCTCCGGTATTCTTGCAGGCCTGCCCGTGCCGCTGGCCGCCTTGGCGGGCCTTGGCGCCGGAGCCGTGGTCGGCAGCGTCAATGCGGCGCTGATCTCGGCGATCGGCGTCTCGCCATTCCTGGCAACACTCGGAACGCTGTTCATCGGCCGCAGCATTCAGCAATTGCTCACGGACGGTGGCAATCCGGTCTATCTGCCGCCTTCCGGCGTCCCCGCAGCGTTCCGCTTTATCGGTCATGGAACGATTGCCGGCCTGCCGGTCCCGCTTCTGATCGCCGCGGTCATCATCGCGGGCGCAGCACTGTTGTTCGGGCGCATGCGCTTCGGCCGAGTCGTGCTTGCGATCGGCATCCAACCGCGGACGGTGCGCTATTCCGGGATTGGACTGGCAAAGCATGTCGCCGTGACCTTCATTCTTGCAAGCACGATTGCCGCCTTTGCCGGGCTGATCCTGACGGCGACGGTCACCGTCTATATCCCCTCCTCCGGCAACGGCTTCATGCTGAACGCCATCGGCGCCACCTTCATCGGCACGACCTTTTCGCCACTCGGTCGGCCGAATGTCGCCGGCACCGTTCTTGGCGTTCTGCTGTTGAGCATCGTTGCCAACGGCCTGCTGCTGACGGGCCTGAACTTCTATTGGCAGCAGGTCGGCACCGGCCTTTTGATCTTCGCCGTGCTCGCCTTCAGCTTCGTCAACAAGAAAGCCGTCGGCGTCTGATCGCCGGCCCAACGATACAATCGCAGGAATAGCAAGATGACACGCGAAATCAGGCTCAATGCCTTCGACATGAACTGCGTCGGACACCAGTCACCGGGCCTATGGCGCCATCCGCGCGACAAATCCTGGACCTACAAGGACCTCGATTATTGGGTCCATCTGGCAAAGACGCTGGAGCGCGGCAAGTTCGACGGCCTGTTCATCGCCGACGTGCTTGGGGTCTATGACGTTCTGAACGGCAATGTCGATGCGGCCTTGCGCCATTCGGCACAGGTGCCGGTCAACGATCCGCTGCAGCTCATCCCGACCATGGCCTATGAAACGGAGCATCTCGGCTTCGGTCTGACGGCTTCGCTCTCTTTCGAGCATCCCTATACCTTCGCACGGCGCATCTCGACGCTCGATCATCTGACGAAAGGGCGCGTCGGCTGGAACATCGTCACCTCCTATTTAAACAGCGGCGCGCTCAACATCGGTCAATCGGCCCAGACACAACATGACGATCGTTATGCGTTGGCCGAGGAATATCTCGAAGTCTGCTACAAGCTTTGGGAGGGCAGCTGGGAAGACGACGCCGTCATCCGCGATCGCGAGAGCGGCATCTTTACGAGACCGGAAAAGGTGCATCCGATCCGCCATTCCGGCAAGCATTTCAGCGTACCCGGCATTCATCTCTGCGAACCGTCGCCGCAGCGCACGCCTGTGCTCTACCAGGCGGGCGCCTCCAGCCGCGGCAAGGATTTCGCCGGCGCGCATGCCGAATGCATTTTCGTCGCCGCACCGTCAAAAGCGGTCCTGAAACGCTATGTCGCCAATGTTCGCGAAGCCGCCGAGCGCATCGGCCGCAATCCCCGAGAAATCCTCTCCTTCAATCTTCAGACTGTGATTCTCGGTGAGACGGATGCCGAGGCGCAGCGCAAGTTCAACGAATACCGTCAATATGTTTCGCTCGAAGGCGCGCAGGCGCTGATCTCCGGCTGGACGGGCATCGATTTCGGCCAGTTCTCGCCCGACGAGGTGCTGCGCCATCGCCATACCAATGCGGTGCAATCTGCTGTCGAGACCTTCACCACCATCGACCCAGGCAAGGAATGGACGGTGCGCGAAATGGCGGATTGGGTCGGCATTGGCGGCTTCGGCCCGGTCTTTGTCGGCTCGCCACAGACGGTCGCGGACCTCATGCAGGAATGGATCGAGGATACCGACGTCGACGGCTTCAATCTTGCCTATGCCGTCACGCCCGAAAGCTTCGAAGATGCCGTCGATCTTCTGGTGCCGGAGCTGCAGAAGCGCGGCGTCTACAAGACCGAATATCGCGCGGGCACCCTGCGCGAGAAGCTCGGCGGCAGCGGCCCAAGACTCACGGCACCGCATCCGGCGGCCGGCTATCGCAATCTTGGGGAAGTTGCGGCCCTATCCAGACGCGCCGGATAGGCTTCAGGCAAGGGGCCGCCGCGATCTTCCGCAGCTGCCCCGGCTTGGACGGAGACGGCTCTTCTCAGCCGCCCCAGGTCTGATCGAGGACGCGAATCCAGTTCTGATGCGCGATCTTGGCGAGCGCCTGGTCGTCAAAGCCATGCGCGCGCAGGGCGTCGATCAGCTTCGGCAGCCCGCTCGCATCGCCTAGTGCTGCCGGTATGGTCGTACCATCGAAATCGGAACCGAGCGCGACGTGCTCTATGCCAATGCGCTCGGCAATGTAGGCGACGTGGCGAACGAGGATGTCGAGCGGCGTATCCATGTTCCTCGCGCCGTCATCGCGCAGGAAGAGCACGCCGAAATTGATGCCGACCAGGCCGCCCGTATCGCGGATCGCGTCGAGCTGCCTGTCGGTCAGATTGCGGCTGTGCGGGCTGATGGCATGCGCGTTGGAATGCGAGGCGACCAGCGGCGCATTCGACAATTTCGCGATATCCCAAAAACCCTGCTCGTTCATGTGCGATAGATCGATCATGATCCTGAGCTCGTTGCAGGCGCGGATCAGATCCTTGCCGGCATCGGTGAGGCCAGGGCCGATATCCGGCGTCGAGGGAAAGCGGAACGGCACGCCATGAGCAAAGACGTTCGAGCGGCTCCATACAGGCCCGAGCGTGCGTAGCCCGGCCTGATGCAGGACGTAAAGAGCATCGAGATCGGCCGCGACAGCCTCCGCGCCCTCGATGTGGAAAATCGCAGCGAATTGGCCCTCGGCAATGGAGCGCTTGATATCGGCGGCCGAACGGCAAACCTTTACCGCTCCCTTGGAGCGGGCCTCGATCGCTAGCAAAAGCCGCGCCATGGCCAGGGTCTCGTTCAGCGCGTCGGGCTGGGCAGGCGTGACAAAATCGGCGTTTTCGGGCTTCGGCTGATCCGGCGACGGAATGAATATGGCGCATAGCCCGCCGGCGAGGCCACCGCGGCGCGCACGAGGCAGGTCGATATGCCCGGCAGCTTCGCCATTCAGGAAAGCGTCGACGGAATTCAAGCCGCCGCGGCGCAGCCGGAGCAGCACGTCGTTGTGGCCATCAAAGACGGGGATTATCGAGGATTCGGTCATGTCTCATTCCAAAACTGTGGTTGATATCTGCGTAGGAAAAATTGGCTGGATGGGCAAATGCAAACTACGCATGAAAAACGGAAGGGTTGCTCGCAAAGCGCGCCGGTGGGGAGTTCCGCAAAGATATGATGGAGACCGGACCATGCCAAGCCTCGTTATGTGCGGCATAAAGCTATTGCCGGAAGTCGGCAACGCCTTCAATCAAATACCGGGGCGACATTGGTCTGCAGCGCAGCCCAAAGTCCGTCCACTCTTGCAGATATCCGATCGGCCCGCCGTCCCGAAATCGCTCGGTATGTGCCAATACGACACGAATCCACACCACCTGGCGCCATAGTTCAGGGCAATTGCCACGCGAATATGAGGTTGATGACCCGCGGGACTTGCCTTTTCGAAATCGCGCTGCAAATGAAAGGGTTTGGCATCATCAGGTAGCTAAGGATACGGCAGGTGCAACATGTCGTTTCGCTGGAGAAAAGACAGCCCGAAGCAGGCTTTGAACCTTATTCCTGTTGAAACAGGCGACCATCTATCAGCCGGCATCGTGAGTGGCCGTTTGAAGGCGGTGCTCATGTTTTATCCCGACGGTATTCGAGGAGACCGGATTGTCTGATTTGCGGCGCGAAGAACAATCCGCATCTGCGTCCATCGAGGCGAAGGATCGATCGTGGCGCGAGGACAGAAGGCCCCAGCCGTCAGATCGGCGGCGCTTTCCGCGGCCGGAAAAGCCGGCGAGCGAGGAAGTGTTGCCACTGCCGGCTTTGCAGCCGCTGCGGTTTTCGACGCGCGAGCTCGAACCGGCGGCACAATTTGCCGCCTGGCAGACCTATATCGCACCCCTGGTTGACATCCGCCTGCCGGATAATGTCTCGCCGGAAACCGGTTTTCCCGCAGATCATGTGGCCTGGAATCTCGGTGGCATGCTCATCGTTCAGCAGGATACGCCTCCTCACAGCTACATGCGCTCGCAGGCGAAGGTAAAAGCCAACCTCATCGATCATTGGCATATTTCCGTCCTGAGCGATGGCCGGACATGGACGGAGGTCGACGGGCGTGTGCTGGAAGGCGAGCCGGGCAAGATAGAATTGCGCTCTCTCGGGCATCCTTTTCGGGGACGATCGACCGAAGCGAAAACCCTCTCGCTCTTTCTGCCGCGAGCATTGCTGTTCGAAGTTCCCGCCCCCGTCGAGATCGAAAACAACATCGCCCTTTCCGGGATCTTCACGGGCATGCTGATCGAATATCTCGACAGCGTCACGGACAATCTTCCTCGCTTTGCGGCGACCGACCTGCCGCATATCGTTCAGACGGTGCGCAACATGATCGTGGCGTCCGTTTCGACATCGGCGGCCCAATCGACAGGCGTCGAGCAACATAGCACTCTGGCAGTAACGGAGCGCGTGCGGCGGTTCGTCGAAAGCAATCTTGCTGCGGGCGACCTGACGGTGGAGCAGATATGCCGGCAGCTCGGCATATCCCGCACCAGGCTCTACCAAATCTTCGAGCAATATGGCGGCGTGCATCATTATATTCAGCGACGCCGTCTTCTGTCGGCCCATGCCGCGCTCAGCGATCCGGCGAACCGGGAGCAGATCCTCGATATTGCCTTTAGCGTCGGTTTTTCATCGGCAGCACATTTCAGCCGGGCATTCAGCAAGGAATTTGGCTACAGTCCTCGTGAAGCAAGAAATCTCACCATTCCACGCTATCTTGGACAAGTCGCTTCGCCGGCATCGCCTGACACCCATTCCTTCGAAGAATGGCTGAGGACCCTCGGCTACTATCACTAAAGACGATGGATTTTGACATCCCTTGAACGCGCGCAAAGCGGATTGCTTCGCGCGCCGGGCGATACGTTCGCCTCCGCGATCTCGGCGCTCGGCCGCCGGATCGCACTTCAGCAATTGCGAAAATGGACGCTGCTGCAAGTTTCAGGATGCACGGCTAACGACATGTCGCACGTAACCTATTAGAAAAGAAGCATAATAATCGTTTGGACACCAAGGCCCTGGTGAGTGGCGAATGTACCCTCCGTCCACCACGGCAAAGCTTTAGGGAACATAGCAATGGTATCGACCCGCCAGACAATGACCATCAGCAAGCCTCAACATCCTTCCACCGACGCCTATCGCGCCGTCGAACGTGAAGAGGTTCTGGAAGTAGCGTTTCGCGATTTCGTACAAATGGTGCTTGCTGCCGGCTGGAATGAACCGGAAGTCGCTTTGACCCTCGCCGACATCGCCGACGACTACGTCATGGCTCTCGCTGGTAGAGTTGCCGAAAAATAGTGTTGCGTACCCGTCCGTGCCCCGCAGGGGTGGGCACGGACGGCCAGCAGCAACTCTTCAGCATGCCGCCGGCGACACCGCTCACCAAGAAGGCGGCTCGCCGGCGGCACGAGTTCTACCCATCAATACGGCAGACATGCCTCCTTCATGCGGCGCCCTATCCAGGCGGGACTTGAAGAAAGCGAATAGTGATGAAAGTCAGGCAACATCTCTGGTTTCGGCGTGATATGGAATCGGCGATCGAGTTCTACGCGACGCTTATTCCGAATTCGGCAACCGGGTGGATCTCGAATATCCTGACCGATAATCCGAATGGTCCGGCCGGCAGCGTGAAATTCGCAGGCTTCACACTCGGCAACCGTTCCTTCATGGGCTTTGAGGCCGGGCCGCTCGATCGCTCGGAGCATTGCTCTTCCATCATCTTCGAATGCGAAACGAAGGCCGAAGCGGATCGTTTGCGCGCTGCTCTGGAAAAGGGCAGTTCGAAGGATAGTCACAGCCCGGTGGTAGATCCCTGGGGTGTATCCTGGCAGTTCATCGTGACGTCGCAAAGCGATGGCGTCGAAGCGGCAGTCATATCCGACAAGACCAGCGGCACTGTTCCCGCGAAAAAGAAATTCGCCGCCGCCTAAGGCTGCGCGACAAACGGCAACAAAGCTCTAAAGCGGCAACGGCGCATCCTTTTTTAGCCAGTCGAAAGGATGCGCGGCCGCGAAGGTAAGCGGAAGCCGATCCACACTCGGCTTCCGCTTGCGCTATATCGGCTATCAGTTGAGAGCCGGGCAGCCGCTCCGATTGGCGAAGACCATACGGTCCGGGCCGCCATCATTCCAGCCACGAACGACGATACGCCGGCCATTGCTGTCAATTGAATCGATGCGCCGGAAGCCTTCGGCACGGGCGGCTCGCATGAGCTCGCGCCGGCTGCAGCCGCGATCACGGTCCCAATCGCGATCCCGGTCGCGGTCCCATCCGCGCGGCGGGCGGTTCCAATCACGACCCTGGTCACGCTGCCAGGGCGGCGGCGCGTAGCCGTCATCGCCACCATAGTACTGCGCCGAGGCGGCAGAGGTCATCAGTTGCAACGCGGCCAGCCCGATCAGGGCGACGCGCGATACTCGTACGAAACGTTCCAACATTTCCCTTACCCCATTTTCTCTTATGGACGAGGCAGAGATACACCAGCTCGCCTGAACTCTGCCTGAACGCCGCCGGAGCGTGATCATAGCACAGGGTCGAACGTCAAGGGACTATCGACGGACCAGCCATTGACGGCCGCGCAGAGGCGCTCGCAATTTCCTCGACAGCCAGCAAAATTCCATGTCCTCGAGATTCATGCCAGCAGTCTGCAGCCAAACCGCGCCAATCTCGCGAAAACCGCTACCTATTTTCGCGTACCACGCGTCAGGACGTATGATCTCCATCCCGCCAATCGGTGATGGCAGAATGAACCGACTGGGACAGAAGCATTGCGGCGGCGAGACAATAAAGCAACACGATAATGGCCGTTTCTATGATCAGCGGCAGGAAAGCAAAATGGGCGCCTGGGCTGTCTTCCTCTTCAGGAAAAAGATCCGGCAGCCCAAGGCTCATGGCCACCAGCGGCGAGGCCAGGATCGCGACAAAGGCGGCTGCATGAAACCAGAGGCGTAGTCGAGGTAATTTTCCCGCCGCCCAGAAAGCCAAAAGCGGCGCGCCGATATTGCAGACCAAACCAAGCAAAACGGCAATCTCTGTTGGCAGGATCGAATCGTCGTACATGAATCCCCAATCCCCTGATGCTACCCAAATTAGTATCAAGCCTACGAAATGACAACTTGCTCACATGATGATGCGATCGCCAGAATTCGGGCTTTCAGCGCATCGCCGCGAATTTATGGAAAGCATCGGCACTCGGAAACCTCGCTGGATAGCAAACCCGATATCTGTCTAGCTGACGAGCTCGCTCCGCCCCTGTCCGAATGTTTCTGCACGATGGAATTTATGGGAAATCTTGTTGCTGAACGTAAGAGGCCATGCTGCCCTCAATACCCGGCCTGATATCCCCGCTTCGTCATCCAGACGGAGATATCCTAGCGCTCGATGCCAGTGATCGTCGGTTTGAACGCGATGGTTTTCTCGCCGATATCGCCCTCGCCGGCGACAGCGTGGCGAACCAGCTGTGCGGCCATCTCGCCCATGGCGCGCCTTGGCGAGCGGGAGGTCGCGATCGGCGCCGGCAGGGAGCCGACCAGATCCAGCCCATTGAATCCGGCAATCAACACTTGGCCAGGAACCTCAATGCCGAGCTGCATACAGGCGAACAATCCGCCGCTCGCCATGTCGTCGTTCGAATAATAAATGCAATCGATATCGGGCGCAGCCGCGAGCATTGCCATCGTCAGCCGCTTTCCCAGTGCGATTGAGGAAAAGGCATCGTCAATCCGCTGCTCGATGAAATCGAGACCATGCGTACGCAATATGCGCTCGAAGCCGGCCTTGCGTTTGCCGGCACGCAGGTCCTTTTCCAGCGCGCTGCCGACATAGCCGAACCGCCAACGGCCGGCGGCAATGAGCGCTTCGGCCATGTCTTCGCCCGCCGCGCCATGCGACAGCCCGACATTGAAATCGATGGGCGCACCATCGAGATCCATGAGCTGGATGACCGGAATATTGGCGTGGCGGAGCAAGTCCACCGTTTCCTCGGGTTGATCCAGGCCGGTGACGATGATGGCACAGGGTTGCCAGGAGAGCATATCGCGGATGATGTCGCGCTCCTTTGCCATGTCATAATCGGATATGCCGAACACGGCCTGCATGCCGGAACCATCAAGCCCGGCGGAAATGCCGGCAAGAATCTCCGGGAAAACAATGTTCGACATGCTGGGAACGACAACAGCGACCAGATTGGTGCGCTGAGAAGATAGTGAGAGTGCCAGCCTGTTGCCCACATAGTTCATCCGCGTTGCCGCCTCGATCACCCTGTCGCGCGTCTCGCTGGAGACGTCGGCAACGCCGCGCAAAGCGCGCGACGCCGTCATCTTGCTGACGCCCGCTTCGGTCGCGACTTCTTCCAGAGTGGGTTTGCGCATCCCCAAGCAACCCTCGATGAACCATGCGGCTGGCACAATGCCGCTCTCCTTCATAGAATGTTTCGCCGAAAAGGCAAACATGAGCCTATTGACAATTCCTCGAGAAATGAGCCTATGTTACCGATACCGGTATCGGTAACATAGGCTGAAAATCGCAGAGGTAGCGCCGTGCAGAATACGAAGAAGGCCGCCGTTATCGGTCTGGGGTCCATGGGCTGGGGCGCCGCTTTGTCGCTTCTGAGAGCTGGCTTTAACGTGCGCGGCTGCGATCTTCGCAGCGAGGCTCTCGCCTGTTTTGCCGAGAACGGCGGCACACCCTGCACGACGCCGGCGTCGGCGGCGGAAGATGCCGACGTGATCCTCGTCTATGTCGTCAACAACAAGCAGACCGAGGACGTGCTTTTCGGGCAGAACGGTGCGCTGGAAACAGCGCGGCCGTCGACGGTGTTCCTGCTCTGCGCCACTATGGCCCCGAGCGCCACAATAGCCATTGCGGAAAGGCTGGAAGCGGCAGGCATGCTCGTCATCGACGCGCCCGTCTCCGGCGGTCACGTGCGCGCCCTTGCAGGCGAGATCACCGTCATGGCGTCCGGCATGCCCGAGGCCTTCGATCGCGCATCCGCGGTGCTCGATGCCATTTCGGCCAAGGTGTTCCGGCTCGGCGATCGCCCAGGCGCCGGTTCGCAGGTCAAGATGATCAACCAGCTGCTGGCCGGCGTGCATATCGCCGCGACAGCCGAGGCCATGACGCTTGCCGCCAAGGCAGGTATCGATCTGAAAACGCTCTACGAGGTGATTCGTGTTTCCGCCGGCTCGTCCTGGATGTTCGAGAACCGCGGCGAGCACATCGTTTCAGGCGATTACACGCCGCGCTCGGCGGTCAATATCTTCGTCAAGGACCTCGGCATCGTCACTTCGGAGGCCGGCAAGGCCGGTGCCGTCACCCCGCTTGCAACAACGGCGCTCGATCTCTTCGTTGAAGCATCGCAAGCGGGTCTCGGTCTTGAAGATGACGCAGCCGTCGCAAAAATCCTGGCCGCCAAGAGCGGAGCCAGCCTGCCGGGCGTGAAAGGTTAGACCATGGCGCTCCTGCTTGGTTGCATCGCGGATGACTTTACCGGGGCGACCGACCTTGCCGCGCTGCTGGCGCGCAGCGGATTGCCCGTTTCGCTGCGGATCGGCATACCGCCGGAGAAGCGCGACCGGAACGAGACGGCTGCCTTCGAGGTCATCGCCCTGAAATGCCGGACATCGCCGGTCGCGATCGCCGTGAAGCAGGCTCGGCAAGCATTGGATTGGCTGAAGGAAGCGGGAGCAAACCGTTTCTTCTGGAAATATTGCTCGACATTCGACAGCACGGCCGAAGGCAATATCGGTCCGGTCGCTGAGATGCTGCTGGCGGAGACGAGTGCGACCCAGACAATCTATTGTCCTGCCTTTCCGGAAAATGGGCGTAGCGTCTTCATGGGCCATCTCTTCGTCGGCGAGCAGCCTCTGTCGGAAAGTCCGATGAAGGACCATCCGCTGACGCCGATGCGCGATTCAAGCCTCTTGCGGCTTCTGACGCCGCAGGTGAATGGCGCTGTCGGCCTTGCCAGCCGTAATATCGTCTCGAAGGGTGCAGCGGCGCTGAGAGCAAAGTTGGCGCAACTCGGCAGCGGCGGCATTCAACATGTGATCGTCGATGCCGTATCCGACGACGATCTCCGCACGATCGCGGCGGCATCCTTCGACATGCCGCTGCTGACGGGCGGCAGCGCAATTGCCGGCCAGCTTCCGCGATTCTACATGGAGCAGGGTCTCGTTGGCCTCTCCGAACATAGACAGGCGCCGCCGAAGGTCGCCGGCGGCTCGATCGTCCTATCCGGCAGCTGCTCCGCCATGACGCGGAAGCAGGTTGTCAATTACGCCGGCAAGGTCGCCAGCCTGCAGCTCGATCCGGTCGTGCTTGCAGAGGAAGGCGCCGGTACTGCGCTGGAATGGCTGCGTCAACAGTCCCCCGATGCGCCGAAACTCATTTACGCGACCGCCGAACCCGATGAGGTACGGCAGGCGCAGGAGCGGTTGGGGCGGGACAAGGCGGGCCAGGTCGTCGAGAACGCGCTTTCCGAGATCGCCCGCGCGGCGTTCGATGGCGGCACCCGCCGCTTCGTCGTTGCCGGCGGCGAGACCTCCGGCGCGATCACGCAGGCGCTCGGGGCGGCGCATTTGACTATCGGGCCGGAAATAGCACCCGGCGTGCCTTGGACTTTCACGACCCTTGGGGGCGAAACAGTCGCTCTAGCTCTAAAGTCCGGCAATTTCGGCGGGGAAACCTTCTTTACAGACGCTTTCGATGGATTGAGGGCGGCATGAGCGAGGAAGCCGCGCTGCGCGAACAGATCTGCATGATGGCCAAATCGCTTTACGATCGCGGCCTGACCGCCGGCTCCTCCGGCAATATTTCGGCGCGGCTCAGCGACGGACGGCTTTTGGTGACGCCGACGGGCAGCTCCTTCGGACGCCTCGATCCCGCCCGCCTCTCGCTCTTCGACGATGAAGGGCGCCTGATCGGCGGGGACAAGCCAACGAAGGAGATGCCGCTGCATGCCGCCTTCTATGAGACACGACCGAAAAAGACAGGCGCCGTCGTCCATCTTCATTCCAGCCACTCGGTGGCGCTTTCGATCCTGCCCGGCGTCGATGCCGACAACATGCTGCCGCCGTTGACCGCCTATTCGATCATGAAGCTCGGCAAGGTGAAGTTGTTGCCCTATTTCATGCCGGGCGATCCGGCGATGGGCGATGCCATTCGCGGCCTTGCCGGCAAGCGCAGCGCCGTGATGCTGGCAGCACACGGCCCTGTCGTTTCGGCCAAGGATCTGGAAGCCGCTATCTATGCGATCGAAGAACTGGAAGAGACGGCTAAGCTTGCCATCTTGACCCGTGGGGCTAATCCTTCGCTGCTGACGGATGCGCAAATCGCCGATCTCGTCCGCACTTATGATGTGGAATGGGACTGAACATGACACGCTTTTCCGCCAATCTGGGTTTCCTGTGGCAGGAGCTTTCCCTTCCCGACGGCATCCGCGCCGCCAAGGCCGCCGGCTTCGACGCCGTGGAATGCCACTACCCCTACGACACGCCCGCTGAAGCCGTGCGTCGGGCGTTGGAGGAAACCGGCCTCGCCATGCTCGGCCTCAATACTGCCCGCGGCAATGTCGCGGCCGGCGACAACGGACTTGCCGCCATCCCGGGACGCGAGGAAGAAGCCCGCCTGCTCATCGATCAGGCTATCGACTATGCAGACGCCATCGGGGCGCGAAATGTGCATGTGATGGCAGGCAAGACCGCCGGCGATGACGCACGGGCCACCTTCATTTCCAATCTGCGCTATGCCTGCGAACGCGCCAGCAAGATGGGAGCGACCATCCTGATCGAGCCGCTCAACTATCGCGATGCACCAGGCTACTTCCTCCAGACTGCCGATCAGGCGCTGGACATCATCGTTGAAGTGGGCGCTGATAATCTCAAACTGATGTTCGACTGCTATCACCTCCAGATCATGCAGGGCGATCTGACACATAGGCTGCAAGCGCATATGGGAGCAATCGGCCATATCCAGATCGCTGCTGTTCCGGACAGGCGCGAACCGGATCACGGAGAGATCGATTATCGTCACATTCTGCAGGTCCTGGAAATGCTTGGTTATGACAGGCCGATCGGCGCGGAATATCGGCCGGCAACCACGACGAATGCGGGGCTCACCTGGCTGCAGACTTACAGATGAAACGGCGGTTGGCGTCCCGGATGCGGCCGTCAAACTTATTCACTCGGGACTGATCCCGAAGACTGACACTCGTCTACTGGGAGGAAAATCCGATATGCATGTTTTGATCCTGGGTGCCGCGGGCATGGTCGGCCGCAAGCTTGTCAACCGCATCGCCGCCGAACCGACGATTCTCGGCAAGGCTATCGATCGCCTGACGCTGGTCGACGCTTTCCAGCCGCCGGTGCCGGAAGCGCTTCAATCCGTGTCCAAGGCTTTGACGATCGACCTTGCGACACCGGGTGTTACGGAAAAACTCATCGAAGACCGTCCGGATATGGTCTTCCATCTCGCCGCCATCGTCTCCGGCGAGGCCGAGGCCGACTTCGACAAGGGGTACTCCGTCAATCTCGATGGCACGCGAGCTCTCTTCGAAGCCATCCGCCAGCAAGGCCTGAAATCCGCCTATACGCCGCGCGTCATCTTCGCCTCTTCCATTGCGGTGTTCGGCACCCCCTTCCCCGAGGTTATCGGTGACGAATTCCTGACCGCACCGCTGACGAGCTACGGCACGCAGAAGGCGATCGCGGAACTCCTGCTTGCCGATTATTCGCGTCGCGGCATTTTCGATGGCATCGGCATCCGACTACCGACCATCTGCGTTCGCCCCGGCACTCCGAACAAGGCGGCCTCCGGCTTCTTTTCCAACATCCTGCGCGAGCCGCTGGTCGGCAAAGAGGCTGTTCTGCCCGTCAGCGATACGGTGCGCCACTGGTTCGCAAGCCCGCGGGCGGCGGTCGGTTTCTTTGTGCATGCGGCAACGCTCGATACGGCGAAGGTCGGGCCGCGGCGCAATCTTACCATGCCCGGGCTTTCTGCACTCGTTTCCGATGAGATCGATGCGCTGCGCCGTGTCGGCGGCGACAAGGCGGTTGCGCTGATCCGCCGTCAGCCTGATCCGGTGATCGAGCGCATCGTTTCCGGCTGGGCGACGCAGTTCGACGCCAAGCGCGCGAGCGACCTCGGCTTCAAGGCCGAACAGAGCTTCGACGAGATCCTGCAGGCACATATCGAAGACGAATTGGACGGGAGGGTCGCATGACGGAGGCGTCATCGAACGCACAAAGCGCAATCGCACTGGTGACCGGCGGCGGCACCGGCATTGGTCGCGCCATCGCCAAGGCACTCGGCTCGGCCGGCTTCAAGATCGTCATCTCGGGGCGTCGTGCGGACGTTCTCGAAAAATCCGCCCGCGAGCTCTCCAAGGAGACAGGGGCAGAATTTCTTGCGGTGGCGGCCGATGTCAGCGACCCCAATTCGGTCCGCAGCCTTTTCGACACCATTGCAGGTCGCTATGGCCGCCTCGACCTTCTGGTCAACAATGCGGGCATGGGCCTGCCGGCCGTGCCGATGGAGGAACTGAGTTTCGAGCAATGGAATGCTATTGTCGGCGCAAACCTGACCGGCGCGTTCCTCTGCACGCAGCAGGCTTTCCGTCTGATGAAAGCCCAGACGCCGCAAGGCGGTCGTATCATCAATAACGGCTCGATCTCGGCAACGACGCCACGGCCGCATTCCGCACCCTATACGGCCACGAAACACGCCATTACAGGCCTTACAAAATCGACGGCGCTCGACGGCCGTCCCTTCGATATCGCCTGCGGCCAGATCGATATCGGCAATGCCGCCACCGACATGACCGCACGGATGAGCGCCGGCGTCTTGCAGGCAAATGGGGAGACCGCGGCAGAGCCGACGATTTCGGCAGAGCATGTCGCCCGCGCCGTCGTCTACATGGCCACGCTGCCGCTCGATGCCAACGTTCTTTCCATGACCGTCATGGCAACGAAGATGCCGCTCGTCGGCAGGGGATAAAAGCAATCGGCAGCGTCGTGAGCACGGCGCTGCCGACATTACCAATTCGCGTATTGGCTAGATTGCCGGCCGTGCCGAAGGCTTGACCTGCCTTCGCTCGATCAGGCCGCCGACGCTGAAGATCAAAACTTCGATCTCGGTGTCGATCTTGTCGCCATCGAGCAGCCGCACGACATCGTCGATCCCGGAGACGGCTTGGCCGTCGATGGCAAGCAGGTAGTCACCCTCCTGCAAGCCGCCCTTTGCGGCCGGGCTATCCTTCTCGACACGACGCAGGCGCACGGCGGTCGAATGCGTGACGCCGGCTTCCAGCGCGATCCGCCGATGCAGTTCCACCGTGTCGGCGGCAATGCCGATATAGGCGCGCCGGACATGGCCGAAACGCAGGATCTCGGATACGACGTGCTTAGCCGTGTTTGAGGCGACCGAAAACGCGATGCTCTGCGCGCCCTGGATGACGGCGGTATTGACGCCGATAACCTCACCCGCCGACGAGACCAGCGGACCGCCGGAATTACCTGGGTTGAGGGCGGCATCGGTCTGGATGATGTCTTCCATCAGCCGACCGCTCGCCGCGCGCATGGAGCGGCCAAGCGCCGAGACGATGCCGGCCGTGACGGTCCATTCGAAACCGAGGGGATTGCCGATGGCGATCGCGATGTGACCGCGCTTCAGCGATTTGGAATCGCCAAGTCTCGCCCAGTTGCCTGGCCAGTCATTGGCGCGAATGAGCGCGAGGTCTGTATCCGGATCGCGCCCCAGCACCCTTCCCTCGACGGTTGCCCCTTCCGGGGTCTTGATACGTACGGCTTTGGCATCGTCGACGACATGATTATTGGTCACCACAAGGCCGTCAGGCGAAATGGCAAAACCGGAACCATGCCCGGCACGGCCGCCCAATCGCTCGATACGGCTGACGGCCGGACCGACGAGATCGACGGCGCTCGATACCGATTGAGAATAGGCATCCAGCAGCCCGGCATCGGATGACGGCTGAATGTCGCGATCAATAAAGCCCATGAAAACTCCCCCGACGCGGACGCGTCGCATAGAGGAACGGCAGCAACTGTTGGAAAGCAGGAGGCTGTCGGTTCGACAGATTGAAACAGTAGATACTGAAATGAGGAGAGATCACGCCAAGTTCAAGAGCCACATATGGACGTGTGTACTGAACCGCCTCTTATCTCATACGCCCTGAAACGGTCTGTTGGCGATGGTCGCTACTCGCCGTCCGCCATGTGTTCCGGCCGTTGGCTTTGGCTCGGTAGAGGGCACGGTCTGCTTCCTGAATGAGAACCTCTCCGTTCTCGCCGTTCTCCGGCGCTGCCGAAACGCCGATGCTGATACCGATATCGACGATGGCACCCTCGATGCGAAACGAGGATTTGAAGGCTGCAATGCAACCCTTCGCAACATCGGCGATATCACCCACATCCCCGGTCATCAGGATGGCAAACTCATCGCCGCCCAAGCGCGCGACCATGTGGCCTCTGGCTGCACCGCGCAGCCGCTCGGCCACCATCTTGAGAACCTCGTCGCCGGCCGCATGCCCGAAAGTGTCGTTGACCGGCTTGAACCCATCGAGATCAAGACAGAAAACGGCGACGCCCATTCCATTGTTCATCTTCAAGGCGTCATCGAGGGCCTTGTAGAAGCACATCCGGTTCGGCAATCCGGTGAGCATGTCGTGCCGTGCCAGGCGATTGGCTTCGGCCTCAGCGAGAATGCGATCGCTGACATCGGCAATGGTCAGGAGGAGGCGACGGTCCAGGCCTTCATGGAGCAGCCGAACGTAAACAAGCACGTGGCGTTCCGTCCCATCGGCCACTCTCTGGCGCCAGACGGTTCTCGCCTCGCAATCGCCTTCGAGTTCCAGAAGCCCATCTGCAAAGCGATCCGCCTCGCTCTCGACATGCATGTCGCACGCCCTCCGCGAGAGCAGCGTCGCTTTTGCGAAGCCATAGAAGTCGATCGCCGCCCGGTTGACCTGCAGGATCTGCAGACTGCTGCCATCGCACAGGAGCATCGGCATCGGATTGGCATCGAAAAGCTGGCGCAACCGCTCCTCACGTTGCTTCAACTCGCTGATGTCTATCCGCATGCCGATGGCCCCGCCGTCGGGCGTGCGCCGATCATCATGCCGAAGCCATCGCCCATCCTTGAGCTGCTGCTCCTCCTGCGAAACCGGCTGGCGAAATTTTCGCATGCGCTGCTTCAGCCACATATCCCTGTCTTCGACGACTTCGGGCATGCGGCCGCTGGCAAGGCTGATCTTCAGAATATCTTCGAAAGCGATGCCCGGCTTGAGGTGATCGGCGATATCCGGATAAAGCTCGGCATATTTCTCGTTCCAGAGAACGTAGCGATCATTCGCATCGAAGACGCACACGGCTTCCGGCAGCATCTCGATCACATATCGAAGGCGCAGATTGGCCTCTCTCGCCGCCACCGCGGCATGGCGGTCTTCACTCTCCGGTTCGATCAGAACCGCCGTCAATCTTCCTGACGCCGAGGACCACGTCATGACGCCGACCCGGCAGTCCCGTCGATGACCGGCGCCTGTCACGAGCAGTGGCTGCGAGGCAGTGGCAGGCAGCGGCCAGTCCGGTATCAAATTCGAGACCGATAGCTCGTGGGACGCATCTGAAAGGACAAAGAGTTCCCGGGCTCCCGCATTGGCGAAGACGATCGTGCCGACGGCGTCGAGCACAAGTGCCGCCATCGGACACGCTTCCAGGAATGCAACGATTTCCGCGTCCAGCATCTTCTCCCAGAGGGTCTTCAAATTTATCCCCAGGCCCGATTATAACGCCGGATGGTAAAGGAATGCCGTAGACCATGGCAAGACGCACAGCGCGTCTAGAATCGGAGCGCCATCCGCGGCGATCGAGATCAGTCCTTGTCGTCCATCAACAGCCGAGCAAGTTCGCGCTCCTGCATCTCGATGGCCTGCGTGATGAACCGCAGGACCACCTGCTTTTCCGCGGCGGAAAACTGCTTCAGCATCCGCATGCCGGCCTCCTGGATCGGGCCATAGCCCTCCTTCCCCAGCCTGATTGCTTTCTCGGAAGGGGCGACCAGCACACGACGTCGATCGTTCGGATCGGGAATGCGATGGACAAGGTCGCGTGCCGAAAGGCGGTCGATCAGCGCCGTCACCGATGGCGGCGCAAGGCCGATGGCCTTGGCGACGGCGTTTGCGGGTTGCGGTGCGCGCATGATCGCGCTGAGACAGCGTCGCTCGGCGCTGTTGAGCCCATGCAACTTGCCGAAGGCCTCGTCAAAGCTTTCAGTCGCCTCCTGCCAGCGCATGCAGGCAAACCCGATGGCTTCGGCGAGATGCTGCTCGTCTTCATTTGATTTTTGTTCTATCATCAAATAATTCATTTATCAAACTATTAGAAGCGAGAACCAATGTGCCCCATCGGCGAGCATGCCGCAACTGGCAATCAGGCAATGCATCCGGAAACGTTGATTGGCATATGCGGCGCCGGCGTTGGCGGGCTGGTGCTTGCACTCCGGCTGGCAAAGCTAGGCTTTCGTCCGATATTGTTCGAAGCCCGCTCAAAGGAAGCCGCCTTGTCGGAAGGAGAATTTCTGACGCTCGCCCCGAACGGACTGAACGGGCTTCGGGCGGTGGGCTGCTACGAGGAGGTATTGCGCCACGGATTGGAGACCTGCGCCATCGAGCTTTGCAATGCGCGAGGCAAACGGCTCGCGCTCGTGGATCAAAACGATCACCTTGCAACCTTCGGCGCGCCCGCCGTGACGATCAGGCGCGGCGCTCTGGCGAATATTCTGATCGAGAAGTGCCTGGCGGATGGCATCATCGTGCAGTTTGGCCGTCGCGTGACCAGGGTCAACAATCACGCGCATGCCGTGACTCTCGCCTTCTCCGAAAGTAACGCTATCGCCGTCGATCTGCTGGTGGCCTGCGACGGATTGCGATCCTCCGTCCGCGCGCAAATATTCCCAGATTACCCCCTGCCGCAGTTTACGGGGCTGATCGGCACCGGAGGGATCGTCGACGCGGATGTACCGGATACGGATGGCATAATGCGTATGACCTTCGGAGAGAAGGCCTTCTTCGGCTATATCAAGACGGCGTCCCATCCGGTTTACTGGTTCGATTCCTTCCCCGCCGACGCGTCCGATGCACTACGCACATTGGAGCCAGAGGCGCTGGCTGCCCATGTTCGCCAGATGCATGCGGACGATCCGGAACCCACCATGTCGATCCTGCGTGCGGTCGGCGGGATCGGGCGCAGCTATCCCATCTTCGATATGCCGCAGCTTCCTGTCTGGTCCAACGGGCGCGTGGCGCTGCTCGGCGATGCTGCCCATGCGATCGGCCCGCATGCCGGCCAAGGCGCATCGATGGCTATAGAAGATGCCCTTGTCCTGTCCGCCTGCCTCGCCGATACACTCGACTACGGCGCTGCCTTCGCCCGCTATGAAGACCTGCGGCGCCCACGCATTGCCCGCGTGGTGAAACTTACTCGGCGAAATGCCTCGCGGAAGCGAAAAACCAACCGGTTTAGCCTGTTTCTGAGGGATCTGCTTCTGCCTCTCTTTATTCCGATCAGCGTCAGGGCTGGCCGCAAATTGTTTGCGTATCGAGCCGATCTCGCCCCGCTGGGCGTAAGTCATTCCATAGATCGAAAGAACGCCGCCTGAAGCCTCCAAACTTATTTTCGCGGCCAGGCCAGCCTGCTCCAATTCGCGATGTAGAACACCACGGCGATGAACATTCCGGATCCGATCAGATCGAGCCGGTGGCGGCCGAAGAGGAACAGGCCGAGAAGAGCCAGTCCAAGCGAAGATGCGATGAGGAAAAGAGACGGGATCACGCTTATGATGCGCGTTCCCGCCTCGCCTTCGGCCTCGATGCCATCACCGATAATGTGGCCGCTGGAAGCGGGCGATCTGCTGCCAAGCATGACGGTGACCTGCCCTCTCCTGGTGCCGATCCTGCCTCTGGTTTTCCGCCCCGACGTCAGAAGCACGAGCATCATCGACATGACCATGCTGCCGAATGCCCAGGAAAAAACCGTACATGCCGCCATAGCGGTCGGGTTCGCATAGGTCCGGTAGAGGTGGACCGCCAAGGCTCCCATCCCGATAGTGACGGCAAGAAACACGGAGCCGACGATCAGGAATGTGATCCTGCCGGATAGTTGCGTTTCGCCCGCCATATGACCTCCCTGTCGATCTCATGCCCAGAGGGTTGAAACTAGAAGGATGCCTGCGATCGTCAAACGCCGGCGCAGTATCTGTTGAATTTGCCTGAGGCGCAGGCAGAGCCTTTACGAAGCCGCTCCCGGGCATAATTAGCTGAAATATCGAAGAATGGAGGTGCCCATGAGGACTTCGATATCCGCATCAGCGATGGTCGTCGTCATGCTGTTTGCAGTGCCCGTCGAAGCGGCCGGCATCGATTGCGCCAAGCCTGCCTCGACGAGCGATCATATGATTTGCCAGGATAAATCGCTGCTTTCACGGGATAACATGATGGGCGCGCTGTATGCTTCCGCCCTGAAGCAGGACGATAGAGGTAAGATCCGGGAACGGCAGCGGCGCTGGATTACGAAAGTGCAGTCCTGCGGCGATGCGGCTTGCATCCGGCAGGCCTATGATGACCAGATCGGCTCCCTCCTGATGACCAAGGGCGGGCGAAGCGCATCGATGGATTTCCAGTCGAACAACACTGACGGCAATGAGAGCCATCTTTCGATTTTCGGACCGGTCGACGGCCTTATCGCAATTTCGATCTCATCGACCTCTGTCGGCCCGGGTGGTGCCGAAGCGGGCGATGTCAATGCCGATGGCATGGACGGCGTTGTTCCGCTGGTAAAGGAACATACCCAGCTTTCCAGAGACGCCTGCAAGGTCGATTTTGAGCGCCTCAACGCAAAGACCTGGCGCGTGTCACAGACAGGTGTCTGCAATCTTGCCGAGGGCGTGACCTTGCAGGGAACCTATCGCAAACAATGAGATGATCTGGTTCGCAGGCAGGCATTGCAATCCCCGCCTGCGGTGATGTGCGACGCCACAGAGCGGCGTTTCCAACGCTTTTCCGCCGACCAAGGGCTGCCGCCCCGCTTTGACAGGCGCACAGTCGCCAGGCAGAAACGCGCGGCCACTTGAAGAGCTCGACAAAAGAATGGAAAATACCTGCTGGGGCAGACACCGGCAAAATCGGCCATTTCCCCGTCACGCCAACGGCGGCTCGTGACAAGCAACAACGCCAACCGAACGCCGATACAGAAAATCCCCATCCACTCATGAAGATAATTTCAGGCACGAATCTCGAACAGGCCAAATCGCATAACCGGCGTGTCGTGATCGAGGCCATTCGCACCAACGGACCGATGTCGCGCGCTGCGATTGCGCGCATGACAGCACTGACCACGCAGACGGTTTCGAATATTGTGGAGGAACTCGCGCGCTCGCACCTGCTGATCCCCATGGAGGCACAGAGGATCGCCCGCGGCCAGCCGATCATTCCCTACACCATCAATCCCATGGGAGCCTATTCCATTGGCCTCGAGCTCGGCCGCCAGCGCGCGGCCGGCGTGCTCACGGATCTTTCCGGCACGGTTTGTGCCCGTATTGACCGCCACGTCGACAGGCCAGGACCGAAGGAGGCAATGCCGATCTTTGCCGAGATCGTCAGAGAATTGCAGGAGGCCTTTTCCTTCGATCGTGCGCGGCTGCTTGGCGCCGGCATCGCCCTGCCGGGGCGCTATGCCGATGGCGGCGTCACATCGCTGAGCCCGCTCAACCTGCCCGGCTGGCAGGATTTCCCGGTTGCCCGCGAGCTGGAACGGCTCATCGAGCTGCCCGTCCTCGTCGAAAACGACGCGACGGCGGCGGCGATCGGCGAGCGGCTCTATGGCGTCGCCCGCGGCCTTGGGAGTTTCGTCTATCTTTTTCTGGCGGGTGACGGGGGTATCGGCGCCGGCATGTTCCTCGATGGCCACCTCTACAAAGGCAGCCGCGCCAACGCCGGCGAAATCGGCCATATCATCGTCGAGCCGCATGGCAGGCTTTGCACCTGCGGCAAGCGCGGCTGTCTCGATCGCTATGTCTCGCCATCTGTCGCTTACGAGTGTCTGGGCATCCAGAATGCACAGGAGTTGGACCCCGACGATCTAGATGCGCTGATCGCGGCAAACGGCCATGGCCTAAAGGCATGGCTGGAACAGGCGGTACAGCCGCTGCGCCAGACGATCGACTTTCTTGAGTTGGCCTTCGATCCGCAGACGATTGTGCTTGGCGGCAGTGCACCAACATCCCTGATGACGGGGCTGGCCGAAAGCGTCGAACCTCTCCACACCCCGGTCAACCCAACCGAAGAGCGCAGCATTCCGCGGTTGATGATCGGCGCCACCGGCAAGGATACCGCCATTCTCGGTGCAGCGGCCCTGCCGATCTTCTCCGAGACCAATCCGCAGTTCGATGTCCTTCAGAAGCCACTGACGCACCGCGCCGTCATAGGTTAGGCAAACGATTCGACTTATATCCAGTCAACCTTGCTCAGGCGCGACCCGCCGGGGCCGCGCCTGAGGGCCATGCATCAAGCTGTCAAAATTGATGCAGGCCGTAAAGCAGGGGCATGGTGCCGGCCAGCGCCTTGAACCGCTCCCAGGATTTGGCCGAGGGCTTCGTCCAGCCGGTTTCCGCCAGCGCCGACAGGCGCGGAAAGACGAGCCGGTCGAAGACAGCGCGGTCGGTCATCGGTTCCGACCAGATGCAGGCCTGGATGCCGCGAAGCTTCTCCTTCTGCGCATCCGTCCAACCACCAACGGGATCAAAGGTGTAGATCTTCTCCGCATCGGAATATCCGGCCCAGCTGCCGCCCGGCTCGTCCCAATCGGGACGCATCGCCATGTCGAGATAGTAGACCTGGCCCGGGCAGACGACGATCTCATAACCGCGCCCCGCAAGCTCGGCCGCCACCTCGACGTTACGCCAGCTGCAGAGATAGCTCTTGTCCTTGTCGATCCTATCGCCATGCGCCGCCTCCTCCCAGCCGCCGGTCACGCAGCCTTTCGAGGCAAGGAATGCCTGGACGCGCTCCAGGAACTCCGCCTGCAGGATGGCAGCACCGGAGCCGTGAATATCGTCGGCGCCATGGGTGTTGGTGATGACGTTCAGACGCTTGGCATGGGCGTCCGCAACGTCGGCGCCGGCAAGTTCGCGCAGACGGGCAAGCGCCTCCGGCGACCCGGACCAGGCCCCGAGCGGCACTTCATCGGCGCCGATATGGATCGTCTTGAACGGGAAGAGCTCGATCAGTTCGGAAAGGATGGTCTCGATGACCTCGTAGGTCTTCTCGCGCGCCGGATTGATGCAATTATCCGGGAAGCCCTGCACCGAATAATAGCTGCCGGCCTCGTTCGGATCGCGAAGCTCGGGGATCGCCTGCTGCATCGCATAGCAATGACCGGGCATGTCGATCTCGGGCAGGATCTCGATACCGAAACCCTTGGCGTAAGCGACGATCTCGCGCACCGCCGCCTTGGTATAATAGCCGCCGGTGCGGGCCGGGCTGGAGCCGAGCAGCGGCGGCAACGGCAATCCGTGGCCCCGCCATGCACCGATCTCCGTCAATGCCGGATAGGCATCGATCTCGACGCGCCAGGATTCGTCGTCCGACAGGTGCCAGTGGAAACGATTGAGCTTGTTCCAGGCAAGAACCGCCATCAGCTTCTTGATTTCGGCGGTCGCGTAGAACTGGCGGGAGACGTCAAGATGCAGGCCACGCCAGCTCATGGATGGCTCGTCGACGATCTCGCCAGCCGCCGGGAAGTGGAAAGCCTGCGGATGCAGGCGCGCGCCGCGCCAGATCTGGCCGATGGTCACGAGGCCATAGACGAAGCCGGTCTGGGTGCTCGCCGCGACAGTGACGGTCTCAGGCGAAAACTCCAGCCTATAGGCCTCAGGCCCAAGATCTTCCGTTTGACGCAGCACCACCGTGGTGCCGCCTTCCGCCTCGGGGCGGATGAGGCCTTCAGCTGCGAAGAGATGCTCGACCAGAGCCGTGAAGCTTGCAGCCGCCGCCTGCGCTGCCGACGTATCGGCTTTGAGCGCAAAGCCTGCCGGCAGCGGACGGCGGGAGGAAACGGCTACACGGTTCGGCCAGGGAATGATCGCCAGCGGAACGGGAGGATTGGCTGGAACGGGATAGATTTCGGCACCGCGCTTCAGCGGCGCATTGCTCGACGATGTGCGCGTCGGCTCGGCGGCGAGCGATACCGCCGTGCCATCCGGCAGTGCAAGATAGGCGCTGGTCGCACCGTCAGTCCAATGGCGGAACGGCCAGCTGAGCGCGTGCACCATGATGGTCCATGTCTCGCCACCGGCCAGCACAAAGCCTTCCGGCGGCTGGAATTCGGTGAAATTGGACAGCCGTTTCGTGACCGTCGCACCTTCGACGACGCCGGCCGGATCGACGCGGCCAGGGCCGCTGACGCAGAGCGAAAAGCCGGAAAGCGGCTCTAACGACAGGTTCTTCAGCCGCAGGACATAGGAGAATTCCTTGTCGTCTGTCGGCGGGTTCCAGGTTGTTTCAAGCCGCAGAGCCAGGGATCGCGGTGTGGACATGAGTATTCTCTCTTCCTGAAGGATCGTTCAAAGCTTGAGCATGCCGGCATAAATGCCGGGTGCGGAATTGGGGATCTGGATGGCGCCGACCGTCTTCTCATAGAATTCCGATGGGCCGACATCGCCGATGACCGTATAGGCATAGCCCATCGCCTTCTGGTCGTTGAGGCAGGCAAACAGCAGCGCCCGACCAATGCCGAGGCCGCGCACGCTTTCGTCGACGCCGGTCGGACCGAAGAAGCCGCGCGCCGTCGCTTCGTGGCAGGCAAAGCCGACAAGCTCGCGATTACGGGTGGCGATGAAGCATGTCGGCGGTTGGCGGCTCATCGCGACCGTCGTCTCGCTCGCCCAGCCCTCACTGAAATGTTCAGCCACCCAAGCGGTGATAACACGCAGTTCCGGCGGCAGAGCGCGCCGGATGGTGACATCAGCCTTCGCCATGCGCCCGGGCGATTGCGTGTCGATCGGCAGGGTCGATAGATTGACCAGATAGTCCAACGGGAATTCCTCCTAATTCGATGCGACCAGCGCACGCATGAAATGATTGGGGCCGACCTCCTCGACCACCGTCGAGACCGGTCGGCTGAGCGCGCGGATCTTTTCCGCCTGTTCGAGGAAGCGAGCGCTGCCGCCGGTCACAAACCTGCGGCCGCCATCCGGCACGGCCGAAAGCAGAAGCTGCGTATAGGGGTGCTTCGGATTGGCAAGCACGGCATTGGTTTCGCCCCACTCGACCATCTGGCCGGCAAACATTACCACGATCTCCTCCGCAACATGGGCTGCCGTCGCGATATCATGGGTGATGTAGAGCATGGCGAGATCGTTTTCGCGCTTTACCCGCGCCAGCAGATCGAGAATGTCCTTGCGGATCGAGACATCGAGCATCGAGGTCGGCTCATCCGCCACCAGCACGCTCGGGGAAACCGCCAGCGCACGGGCGATATTGACGCGCTGACGCTGGCCGCCGGAGAGTTCGTGCGGGAACTTCTGACGCGTCACCGAAGGATCGAGCCCAACGCTTTCGAGCAGCTTCGCTATATCCTCGTCCCGCTCGGCCTTCGGCTTGTCCTGGCCGTGCAATTGCAGCGGCCTTGCGATGTGATGATTGATGGTAAAGGCCGGGTTGAGCGATGAGAACGGATCCTGGAAGACCATCTGGACATCCTTGCGGTACATCCGCTCTTCCCTGCCCGACCCTCGTGCCGTGCGATCCTGCCCACGAAACAGCAGCCTGCCGGCCGTCGGCTTGTCGAGCCGGGCGATAATGCGGGCGCACGTGGTCTTGCCGCAGCCGGATTCGCCGACCAATGCCAGCGCCTTTCCCGCGAATAGCGAAAAGGAAACGCTCTTCAATGCGTGCACGGGGCCAAAGTGGCGCTGGATATCATCAAGCCGGATGATGGGTTCTGCAGTTACGGCCTGTATCTGCGGGTTCATGCGAAAACTCCGGGAGAATGGGCGCTGGCCGGAAGCTGCGGGATGGCATTCCAGAGCTTGCGCGTGTACTCGTGAACGGGCGACTGGCTGACCTGGGCGACATCGCCGACCTCGACCAATTCGCCTTTCAGCATGACACCGATGCGATGGCAAAGCTGGGCCATCAGATGCAGGTCATGGGTGATGAAGAGCACCGAGAAACCATAGGTCTGCTGCAGGTCGAGAACCTGTTCCAGGATTTCTCGCTGCACGACGACATCGAGCGCCGTTGTCGGTTCGTCCATGATGATGAGTTCAGGACGCAGCGCCAGGCAGATGGCGATGACGATGCGCTGGCGCATGCCGCCGGAAAACTGGTGCGGATAATCGCTGACGCGATGCGGAGGAATACCCACCAGCTTGAACATCTCTTCAGCACGGGCGCGCGATTCCTGGCGTGAGCAGCCGGTATGGCGATGCAGGACGTCGTGGAACTGCGCCTCCACCCGCATCAGCGGATTGAGCGAATTCATGGCGCTCTGGAATACCATGCCGATGCGCTTCCAGCGGATCTTCTGCAGCTCGCCTTCCGGCATCTTCAGCAGATCCTGCCCGTCGAGCCGGATGCTTCCGCCGCTGACCCAGGCCGGCGCCTTCGATAGCCGCGTGATCGCATAGGCGATCGTGCTCTTGCCGCAGCCGGATTCGCCGGCAAGACCGAAGATCTCACCCCGGCCAATACTGAGGGATACATCCTTCACCGCGCGGAAATCGCCCTTGTCGAGCAGATAGTCGATATTGAGGTGTTCGATCTCAAGCAGATTGTCGCTCATTGCTCGGCCCTCATCATGCGGTTGCGGGCACGCGTCAGGCGGAACCAGCGGGTCAAGGCCGGGCCGGAACGCAATTGCGGATTGGCGATTTCATCGAAAGTGAAGTTGATCAGCGCGAGACCAAGCCCCGTCAGCGCAATGCCGATCGCCGGCACGCCGATATCCCACCAGGCGCCGACCATGATGGCCGAGGCATTCTGGGCATTATAGAGCATGGTACCCCAGGTGACCTTCAGCGGATCGCCGAAGCCGAGATATTCGAGCGTGGTCTGGGCGACGATCGCATAGATGATGCTGCCGACCAGATTGATGCCGATGAGCGGCGTCAGGTTTGGCAAGATCTCGACGAAGATGATGCGCCAGGCCGGCTCGCCGATCATCTTGGCAGCGGTGACGAAATCGCGGTTGCGTAAGGCCATCGTCTGCGAGCGTGTCATGCGCGCGCCCCACGGCCAGGACGTTAGCGCAATGATGGTCATGATCGTTATCGGGCCGACAGTACCCGCAAAGGAAGCGAGGAGGATGAGGAGCGGCATGTTCGGGATAACAAGCACGGCGTTTGTAGCGAGATCGAGCGCCGCATCCGTCTTGCCGCCGGTATAGCCGGCGATGAGGCCGATGGCGGTGCCGAGCACGGTGATCGCGATGCCCGTGGCAAAGCCGACGGAAAGCGAGCTTCTGGCGCCCCAGACAAATTGCTTGTAGACATCGCGGCCCATCTTTGTCGTGCCGAAGACATGCTCGACAGATGGCGGCTGATGCGAGCGGCCGACACGGGCTCCTGCTTCGCCTGGCGCGATGATCGGCGCGCAGATCGCCATCAGGCATAGCGCGGCGACGATGACGAAGCCGACAAGCGCCTTTTTCTGGCTGAAAATGGATCGGAAGGAGAAGCTCATCGGCCTGCCTCCCTCAATCGCGGATCGACGAGACCGTAGATGATGTCGACGAGGAAATTGGCGCCCAGGGTTGCGAGCGTCATCAGCAGCAATTGCCCCTGGATGACGGGATAGTCGCGCGCCACGCTGGCGGTAAACAGCGTCAGGCCGAGACCTGGATAGTTGAAGACGATCTCCGTGACGATCGAGCCGCCGAAAACGGCACCAAGCATCAGAGCAAGATTGGTGAGGACCGGCAGAAGCGCATTGCGCGCGCCATAGCCGAACATGACGGCGAGATTGCTCAGCCCCTTGGCCCGCCCCATCGTCACGTAATCCTCGCCGAGCACGACGATCATGGATGAGCGCATGGTGGTCTGGAACTCGCCGATCAGGAAAGGCGACAGCGTCAGCACCGGCAGGATCGAGTGCATGAACACGCTGCCGAAGAAGGTGAAATTGAAGCCTGGATCGAGATTGGGATCATAGGCATATCCCACAGGAAACCAGCGCAACGATACGGCGAAGACGAACAGGGTCGTGAGCGCCACAATGACGGGCGGGATCGAAAACAGGATGACGGCAAAAGGCGATACGATCGTATCGAACCGCCCGCCACGCCTCCAGGCCGCGATGGCGCCGAGCACGACGCCGACACACAGCGAAAAGATGATCGCCGTTACCACCAGGAAGATGGTCCACAGAGTGGCCCGGCTCAGCACCTGGACCACCGTCTGCGGGTAATACTTGACCGAAACGCCAAGGTCGAAGGTGGCAAGGCCTTTAAGGTAGTCGAAGAACTGCATCATGATCGGCTGATCGATCTCGCCGAAACGGGCCTTGATCGCCTCCACGGCCGCGGGCGTGGCCCGCGGCCCGAGTTGCGCGACCATGGCGTCGACGGGACTCCCCGGCATAAGCCGGGGAAGAATGAAGTTCACGACGATCGCGAAGGCCAGGGCCACCGCGTAGACGCCGAGGCGCCGGCTTGAAACACGCATCTCTGCTTCCTTCGCTGTGGTCTTATTGGACCGGCTTCAGACGCAGCAGATGCATGAGACGCATGCGGTTGTTGTCGTGGTTTTCCGGGTTCATCACGGGATCCTTGTCCGTGACCCAACCGGTGAAACGCTTGCTCGAATATTGGTACCAGGTCGGGCCGTTGAAGACGGGAACGACCGGGAAATCGTCGGCGATCAGCACCTGAATATCGTTGAAGATCTTCTTATGATCATCATCGGAAGACGACTTCAGATATTGATCGAAGAGCGCATCGAGCTTCGGGTTGGAATAGCGTGCCGCGGCGACGGTGAGCTTGCCGGCATAGGCCGTCGACAGGCTCTGATAATAGCCCTGGAACGGGGTTGCGCTATCCGCACGCGAGTTCATGACGACATCGAAGCTGCCATCGAGAAGCTGCTTGCGCCACTGCTCGTATTCGGGCGTGGTGACCGAGGCGTTGATGCCAGCGGCGCGCAACCCTTCGACGGCGATCTGCACTGCGTCAATCCAGTCGGTCCAGCCGTTCGGTACGATGATCGGGAAGGTAATCGGCTTGCCGCTCGGCGTGGTGCGGAAACCATCCGCACCCTTCTTGTAGCCGGCATCGTCGAGGATCTTGTTTGCCTTGTCGGTGTCGAAGCCCATGAAGGCGTCCTTGTCGCCTTCGGCTGCCTTGTTTCGCCAGCTTTCGAAGCGCGGCGGCAGGCCGCTGGCATGCAGGTTGACGACGGGGTAGCCGAAGCCGGCAATGTCGACCATCGACTTGCGATCCATCGCCAGGCTGAAGGCATGACGGAAGTTCAGGTCCTTGAAAGCCTCGAGATTACCGGCATTCGTGGATTTGAAGTTCATCTCGAAAGCAACGGTTTCCGCCGGCGGCTGCCAGTAACCATTGTGCTGCGGGTCGAGCGCGACGAAGGTCTTGTCAATCTGCGGCAGGAACGAACCGATCCAATCGACGGTGCCTTCCGGCAGCAGCGCCAGCATCTGGTCATTACCCGAAATCTGCGGCAGACGCAGGCAATCGACATGCAGCGATGTGGCATCCCAGTAGTTCGGGTTGCGGCACTGCTCATAGACTTGCGGCGTAAAGCGGCGAACCTCGGTCATCGGGCCGGAACCGACGGGCTTCTCGTTCTTGAAGGCGACCGGATCGGGAACGTCTTTCCAGATATGCTCGGGTACGACGGCGAGATCGGCCAGCGATTCGGGGAATTCGGAATTCACAGCCTTGAGGTTGATCTTCACCTGCGTTGGCGACGGCGCTTCGACGGAGGCGACCGTCTGGCCGACACCGACGGTATCGACGGCCGGGTTCTTCAGCATCAGATCGATCGTGTATTTCACGTCGGCCGAGGTCAGCGGCTGACCGTCCGACCATTTCACGCCCGGACGCAGCTCATAGGTGATCGACATCAGATCGTCGGAAAACTTGTAGCTGGTCGCAAGCCGCCAGACCGGCTTGCCGCCATCATTGGCGTTGAAGATGACCAGCGGTTCGTAGATGAAATCCATCGTGCTCTGGCGACGACCGGCCAGATCGAAGGGATTGAAGTTGCTGACCCAGCTGGTCTGCTCCTCGATATGCATCGTCAGCACGGATTCCGCCGCCGAGGCGATGCCGGAACCGAATACCAGCGAGGCGCTCAGTGCCGCCGCGGCCGCCCAAGGCGTCCGGTTTAAAAGATTGCGCAGTGTCCTTTTCCTCATTCCCATTTGTCGTTCCCTCTCGTTTTCGAGTAGTCAATCAAATTGATTTAATCGTGAGTTTTGAGACTCGTCAATCGCTGATTGGAAATCAACAGGGATGGATTGGACCTAATGGGCGCAGTCGCCGATGAGGCGGCGATATCGGGCGATTGGGATTGGGGAAATCGTTGCGGTTCGCCGCTGTCTGCAACGGCGGAGCGAACAGGGCATTGATGCCGCATACCGATGATATGGAAACGCCACCTTGATGCCGACATACAGAGAGCCGGCATCGAAAGCGCGGGAGTTAGGCGCGGCAGAAATTTATCGAACGGCCGTCACCGCGGCATTCGCGGATATGACGATGCAGTCGCCGCACCTTTGCGATCGTAATCGCAAAGCAATCTCTACTCAGTCGAGCGGATTGTAAGCCACGACATCCATCTCGACCTTGACATCGACCATCATCGGCGACTGGACAGTGGAACGCGCTGGCGGGTGATCGATGAAATGTTTCTCGAACACCGCGTTGAAGCTCGAGAAATCGCGGGCATCGTCCAGCCAGACATTGACCTTCACAACGTGCTCGAGCGTGCAATCGGCGAGGGCAAGAACATCCTTGATATTGGCAATGACCTGCTCGGTCTGGGTCACGATATTGCCGACGACGATTTCACCGTTGATGGTCGGCACCTGGCCCGAGACATAGACGAAATCGCCGGCGCGGACTGCCTTGGCGAAGGGACGGCGCTGGCCACCGGCCTGATTGTCGGCAACATCGAAACGGATCAGTTTGTTCCTGCTCATGATTGTTCGGTCTCTCCTTGTTGTCGAAGCCGCGGCCGCCAGCGCCTCACCACTGTAAGGAGCGGCCGACTCCCGGAGCACCCTCATTATCTGCCGCGGCACTGTCAGACCAGATCGTTTCGTGTCAATCTCCGCGGATTGCACCTTGTTAAAGTAGAGAATGAAGTTTTTCATTTATGGAAATGATCATAATTTCAAAAATTTACGGTAAAATCCTGGAGTGCCATTTTGATGCAAAAGCGAGAGTTTGCAGAGCGGAAATGCGATCCCAAGAGCATATCGCGTCCTTTTGTCTGGCCCTGCCCCGATTGCCTTTCCTCCCTTCCGCCTGATAAGACAGGGCATATTTCGTCATATGATTGATTGACATTGAGGAGGAGTTGTCATGGCAGAACTCGCGCAATTGCTTGCGTCCATCCGCATCCCAGATCTAGCCGGAAAACGGGTGTTGATAACAGGGGCTTCGACCGGCATCGGCGCTGCCGTCGCACGGGCCTTTGCCGCGCAGGGGATGAAGGTCGGCCTTCATTTCAATGCCAGCCGCGAACCGGCGGAAAAGCTGGCGGCAGACATCGAGGCCAGCGGCGGCGTGGTTCATCTGATCCAGGGTGACGTCTCGCAAGGCGGCGAGACCGAACGCGTCGTCACGGACGCGGCCGAAGCGCTGGGCGGCCTCGATGGGCTGGTCAACAATGCCGGCGGCATGCTGGGGCGGCTTCCCACCGTCGACATGACCGATGAACATTACGACCGGGTGATGAACCTCAACGCCCGCTCCGTGCTCGCGGCGACCCGCGCGGCCCACCCATACCTCAAGCAACAGGGCGGCTTCGTGATCAACACGACCTCGATTGCCGCGCGCAACGGCGGCGGCAACGGCGCGATCCTCTATGCAGCCTCCAAGGGGTTTGTCTCGACGATCACCCACGGCCATGCCAAGGAATTCGTCAACGACAAGATCCGGGTCAATGCGGTCGCACCTGGCGTGATCGCGACGCCCTTCCACGAGCGCTACACCAACGACGAACAGATGGAAATTCAACGCAAGACGATCCCCATGGGTTTCGTCGGTACGCCGGAGGATTGTGTCGGCGCCTATCTCTTCCTCGCCTCGGCAACGCTGTCCGGCTATATCACCGGCCAGGTCGTCGAGGTCAATGGCGGCCAACTCATGCCGTAACAGCCAATCGACTTCATGCGCCGGACAATGCTAGTCTTATCCGGCGCTACGGCCCATCCGTCGCAGAAAATGGAGCGCGCGCGAGATGGCAAAGACGCCCATTCAGAACAACATCAAGACCTCGGTGGAACTGACGCATCCGGAGCGGGTTTACTGGCCCGATGACGGTGTCAGCAAGCAGGATCTCCTCGATTACTACGCGCTTGCCTGGCAGCGGATGCAACCCTTCGTCACCAATCGCCCCCTCGCCCTCCTGCGCTGCCCCGACGGCATCGATGGGCCGAAGTTTTTCCAGAAACATGCCTGGAAGGGCATCAATCCGCATATCGAGGAGATTGCCGATCCTGAAGACAAGGATGCGGCAAAGCTTTTGAAGATCGAAGACTTCGACGGACTGGCTGCCCTCGTTCAGTCGGCGGCGCTGGAAATACATCCCTGGGGCACGACCATCCGTCACTGGGAAAAGCCCGACATGATCATCATGGATCTCGACCCGGGCGAAGACGTCACCTGGGGCAAGGTCACCGCTGCGGCGAAGGAAATAAGGGAACGCTTTTCCGCCCAGGGATTGACCTCATTCATCAAGACCTCGGGCGGCAAAGGCCTACACGTCGTCGCATCCCTTACACCACAAGCAAACTGGCAGCAGGTCAAGGAGGCAGCCGAGACGATGGCGCATTCCATGAGCGCCGATAGCCCGCAGACATATTTGTCGGTCGCCAGCAAGGCGAAGCGGACCGGCCACATCTTCGTGGACTACCTGCGCAACGGCCGCGGCAATACCGCGGTCGCCCCTTATTCGACGCGCGCAAGAAAGGGTGCCGCGGTTTCGATGCCGATCGGCTGGGAGGAGTTGGACGGCAAGATCGGCCCGGCTTCTTTCACCATTGGCAACGCAGCCTCGCGTTTGAGCCGATCGAGCGCCGATCCCTGGGCCGATTTTTTCGCGGCGGCATCGCCGCTCAAAGTCTGACGCTATAGAAGAAACGGGACTAGTGCCGGCGTGCTCGCTTTATAGTCGGCATAAGCCGAACCGAAAGTCTCACTCATCCAGCTTTCCTCGATGGATACGCGTCGCAAAACGGCATAAAGCACCGCGACGATCGCAAGGACGGCTGCGATATCGCCGCGTGCGATGGCCGAACCGACGATGGCGAGCATCAGCCCGGAATAGATTGGATGGCGGACAAGAGCGTAGGGTCCGGAACGGATCAGTGCGTGATCTTCCTTGAGGGTAATCACCCCGCTCCAATTGCGACCGATGTGGTAGCGGGCCCATATCGCGAAGAGGAGCCCGACGAAGGTCAAAGCCGCACCGATCATATAGAACGTCAGATCCTGCGGGATTAGGCGAAACCGCAGAGGCCCCAGCCAGGAAGGATTGACCGCCAGAAAAAACGCGCCGATCCAGATCGGCGCGGTATTGCCAAGCCGCGACAACGGATCTTCCTGCCGCACGGTTTTCTTGCCGCCGAAGGACGCAAAAAACCAGATCAGCAGCCAGATGATCCAGCACGCGGGAATGAATTGATAGAGGAGCATCGCTCACGCCATATCTTTATCCAGCTCCGGATAGTGCCGGAAAATGCCGTCCTCGTTGAAGGGGATGCGGCGATCGGATTGAAGATAGCGAGCAATATTGGGCAGTTTCATGACAGCGGCATGCAGTGCCGCCAAGTGCGGATAGCGACGGTCCAGATGTGCGGTCGCGCGCGGAAAGGCATAACGCAACCCCTCATAGATCTGGAACAGCGAGAGATCGACATAGGTCAGGCTCTTGCCGAAAATATGGTTCGGTCCGTCCGGATTTTGCTGCAGTACCCGCTCGAAATATCCGAGGAACTTCGGAATACGATTGTCGATGAATTCGGCGGCGCGAGCCTTGGCTTCTCGCTTCTGGTCCTCATAATATTTCGAAATGGCTATAGGATGATGCGTATCATGCACCTCGGCAACGAGATCGGTGATCGTCAATTGCAGGCCATTCAACACATGACGCTGTGCTTCGTCCTTTGGTGCAAGGCCGAATTTCAAGCCGAGATACATCAGAATATTTGCCACATGCGGAATGATGACGTCACCGTCCTTTAAAAACGGCGGAGCAAACGGGATATTGGACCCTTCGCCATTTTCCATGATCGCCAGCATAGCCGGCATTCCCTGCCCTGCGCTCGCCTTGCCACGGCAGATATCGATATAGTCGGCGCCGGCCTGCTCCAATGCCAGCCGGACGAATTCGCCACGTCCCTGGATGCCGTCCCAATAGTAGAGTTCATAAGGCATTCGGCTTTCCCTCCCGAGAATTGAATAGGCTACCAGCGACGATCGGCGTGAATCACCGGTTGGCCTCGCGCAGAAATCCATATTCCGGAACGGAAGGGTGTCGACGATCGCGAGCCGACGAAATGACATCACCTCACCGGTCAATGCGCGCCAACCCAGAATTCGGCATTCAAGCGCAGCCTATGAATGCGCTCGGTGTTCATGACGTTTACGTGTCGCGGCCGCCTTCTTTGCGGAAGCGGAGCGTTCCGACGCCGGGCGTTTTGCGGCGGCGCGTCCGCCGATCTTGCCGCCCTTCTCGGAAGATTCATGACTTTCCGCATGGCCGCGGCCCGAGCCGGACTTTTTGCCGCCGCCGCTTTCTTTGTTTACGGTCGCCCACGCGCGTCGTTCCGCCTCTCCATGCGAGACACCGCGGTCTTCATAGCCTTCCTCGATATGCTCGGCCTTGCGTTTCTGCTTGTCGGTATAGGCCGATTTGTCTCCTCGTGGCATGATCTTTCTCCTTACTATGGAAGAAAGAGCAACACGTCGTCACGGAAAAGGTTCCGATACCTGGCCGGGAGAATTGCGATTGGCCGAAAACGGCCACAGGCGCCGATCGTGCTGCCGCGTCGCCCGGCGTTTGGCTGATGCCGGGAAAAACATGCCGACGGAACGGTCGATGATCAGGATGAGGATCAGCGCCGCCACAAGATAGATCGCCGCAAGTACGAGAAGGGACGTCACCTCAATCACCCCCCGGCACTGCCGCCAAAACGCAAAAGGCAGTATGCTGTGACGATCGTAGTACCAGTCATTTCCAGATCATCGATATGGCTGCAGCTCATTGCGTGGCTCCCTTTTCACTTGGTAGCATCGCTGTGTGACAGCTATTTCGCGATCAGGCCCCAAATGACCGAAATTATTGCGAATATTTCTCCTGCAACAGCCCAAAAAGAGAGGCGGCTCGATGTCTGCCATCGAACCGCCCCGGTCTTTGCCGTACCTCTAAAACCAGCGCGCCCTACGCCTTTGCAACTGCGGCTTTCTTCGATGCCTTCTTTGCCGTCGGCTTGGCGACCACCTTGGCAGCGGCGGCGGTCGGCTTGCGTTTGGCTTTGGGCTTTGCTTCGCCTCCGATAGCGATCGCGGCACTTTCGTCGAGCGCGATGCGTTCACCGCTCGCCCGTTCCCAGTGTTCGACATCGCGCCCGAAGGGATGGCCCTCCTCCTCCCAGATGGCATATGCGCGCTTCTTGATCCATTCGTCCCGAGATTCCAACATCTGCTGTTCTCCGTTCGCATCATTGAACATGGTTTCGATGAACAATGCCCGTTCTTGAAACGCGGGCTTTCACGCCTCCCCCGAGCATCCGAGACGCCATGGCCTAAAAAATGCCAGGCTTGTTTTCTTCGGTCTCGGCTCCCGAACGCAGTGGCGCTTCAAACAAGAAACAAAGTTACCGTGGGGGACGGTAGCGAAGCAGCCGAAGCACCCTAAGTATGAAGGCGCCAACAACTGTCTTCAATTAAAAATATCTAATAGGATGAGTTTTAGCACCATAATCGGCCAAAGATCTGCAATCGCAAGCCAGCTCGTTGCAGCTTTTGCGGGCAGAGATATACTCGCGCCATGATCGACCTGGTGGATGCCCATTGGGGCCAAGTTCTCGCTGTCCTGTCCATTGGGTTGGGGGCAGCCGCCGCGATCCATGCGGCAATGACCAAAGAGGATGTTCGCGCGGCGATCGGCTGGGTCGGTGTCGTGATCCTGTCGCCCATCATTGGCGCCGCGCTCTATGCTTTTGCGGGCATCAACCGCATCCGCAGGGCCTCGCTCAGTTCACAGCGAGATGCGCTTTTTCGCAAGGATGCGAACGGAGAACTCTCCAGCTTCGATGCCGAGGACGACCGGGTGCGGCGGCTTTTCGGCGAGCGTTTCGGCTCGATGAAAACGCTCGGCGACCGCGTCGTCCGCTATACGATGAGCACCGGCAACACGATCGAAATGCTGACCAGCGGCGACGCCGCTTACGGGGCAATGAAAGCTGCGATAGATGGCGCCGAACGCAGCATCCTGATGGAGACCTATATTTTCGATCGCGACCCGATCGGCCTGCGCATCGCCGACGCCCTGATCGCCGCCGCCAAACGCGGCGTCAGCGTGCGCGTGCTGATCGATGCCGTCGGCGCCCGCTATTCGGTGCCAAGCATCATGGGCTATCTCAGTCAGGGCGGCGTCGAGGTCGACGTCTTCAACGGCAATGTCATCATGGGCCTCAGACTGCCCTACGCCAATCTGCGCACCCACCGCAAGATTCTGAGCATCGACGGACGGATCGCCTTTACCGGCGGCATGAATATCCGCCAGGGATTCACGCGGGAATTTGCCCATGACCATTGCGCCCGCGACATGCATTTCTGCGTGACAGGCCCGGCGGTTGCCGATCTTTTCAATACAGCCGCCGAGGACTGGCGCTTTACCACCGGCGAGGTCCTCAGCGGAAACGAATGGCGGATTGCAGCGCCCTCCAATGAGCCGGGAGCGGCTGTCTTCATGCGGGTGGTCGCTTCCGGCCCGGACCGCAGCGTCGAGACCAACCACAAGATGCTCATCGGTGCCCTGTCGGTTGCACATAAATCGATCCGCATCATGTCGCCGTATTTCCTGCCGGATCGGGAGCTGATCAGCGCGCTGGTCACGGCAGCCCGGCGCGGCGTCGAGGTCGACATTGTCGTGCCGACCGCCAACAATCTCGTGCTTGTCGACCGTGCCATGACGGCGCAGTTCGACCAGATGCTGAAGAACTATTGCCGCATCTGGCGCGCCGAAGGCCCGTTCAATCATTCCAAGCTGCTGGCGATCGATGGAATCTGGGCCTATGTCGGCTCCTCCAATCTCGATCCCCGCTCCCTGCGACTCAATTTCGAAGTGGATCTGGAGGTGCTCGATCGCGGTTTCGCCGGCACGATCGATGCTCATATCGGCGCAATCCTGGAAACGGCGCGTCCGGTCGATCTCGAAAAGCTCCGGGCACGTCCCTTCGTCGTCAGGCTCATCGAGAAGGTTCTCTGGCTCGGTTCGCCCTATCTCTGACGGTCGAGCCCATAGACAATCTATCCCTGTCGCAGCCTTTTTACATGACAAGGCCGATTATCGCTTCTTATACTCCCATGCATGTGTCCGACATGATCTGATCAAAGAACGGTCGACGGATAGATGAAGAAAAAGAAAGAAAGTCTCCGTGCGAGCATTCTGGAAAGCCTGAAGAGCCGGAACAAATCGCGCGCCAAGCCGGTCGGCAAGCCTGATCGCCCTCAGGGCACGCTGATCGCCTCCTATAATGTCCATAAATGCGTCGGCGCCGACCGGCGCTTCGATCCGGAAAGGACCAGCCGGGTCATTCATGAAATCGATGCCGACGTCATCGGCCTGCAGGAGGCCGATACGCGTTTCGGCGAACGCACGGGCATCCTCGATCTGCGCCGGCTCGAACGCGAGACCGGGCTTACCCCGGTGCCTGTCGCCGGCGTTACCAAGGCACATGGCTGGCATGGCAATGTCGTTCTTTTCAAACAGGGCACGGTGCGCGACGTGCATCAGATAAGCCTGCCGGGGCTGGAGCCGCGCGGTGCCCTGATCGCCGAATTGGAACTGGCGCGTGGCGGAAGCATCAGGATCATTGCCGCGCATCTTGGCCTGCTGCACCGGTCGCGGGCGCAGCAGGCCCGCCTGATCGTCGACCTGATGAGCGATGGCGGCGAGGTCCCGACCATCTTGCTCGGCGACCTCAACGAGTGGCGGCTGGGCGATCGCTCATCGCTCAACACCTTTCAGGCCGCCTTCGGCCCGCTTCCTCCCGCTGTTCCGAGCTTTCCCTCGACGCTGCCGCTTCTGGCGCTCGATCGCATCATGGCAAACCGCCGCGGCATGATCTCGGCGGTCGAGGTGCATGACTCGCCGCTGGCGCGCGTGGCTTCCGATCACCTGCCCATCAAGGCCGTGGTCAGTCTGGAAGCGCTCGACTTCGACGCCCGGGCGCATTCACAGACTGCCTAAACGCTATCGACATGCTTCATGTTGATCCCACCGATATATGTGATGACGGGCGACGGACCATCTTATAGGCTCCCCGCCGAAATGACCGATCCGGGAGACAATCATGCTGAAAACTCTGTTGCTGACCGGCGCCGCCGGCGGTGTTGGCCAGGCAATCCGGCCGCTTCTGCCGCAGATTGCCGAGAGCGTTGTATTGTCCGATCTGACGCCGATAAACGATCTCCGTCCGAACGAGCGTTTCGTCGCCTGCGACCTTTCCGATCGCGGCGGCGTCGATGCCATGGTCAAGGGTGTCGACGGCATCATCCATCTTGGCGGCATCTCGGTGGAGAAGCCTTTCGACATGATCCTGCAGGGGAATATCGTCGGCCTCTATAATCTCTACGAGGCGGCGCGCGCCGCCGGCAGGCCGCGTATCGTCTTTGCGAGCTCCAACCACACGATTGGCTTCTATCGCCGCGACGAGCGGATCGACAACAAGGTGCCGACCCGACCGGATTCGCTCTATGGTGTTTCCAAGGTGTTCGGCGAAGCGGTCGCGAGCCTCTACTTCGACAAGTTCGGCCAGGAGACGCTTTCGGTGCGCATTGGCTCCTGCTTCCCCGAGCCGCGCAATACGCGCATGCTGGCCACCTGGTTCAGCGTCAGGGACTTTCTTTCCCTTTGCGGCTGTGCTTTCGATGCACCAAGGCTCGGGCACACGATCGTCTACGGCGCCTCCGACAATGACGAACAATGGTGGGACAATAGCAACGCTGCCTTCCTCGGCTGGAAGCCGCGCGATAGCGCAGCGCCGTGGCGGGCCGAAATCCTATCGAAAGCACCGCCGGAGGATCCCAATGATCCGACCGTCATCTACCAGGGCGGCGGCTTCGCCTCGGCCGGCCATCCGGAAGACTGACCCTCAGGCAATTCCAGGAAAATTACACTGCGGCTTTCCTGGAATTGCTGGAAAACGACGAGACGGAGCGGTTCAGAGATTCCGTGAAAAACTGAACCGCTTCAGCTGCCGTCGCGAAACAGCTTCCAGCGTGTCGGCCTGAAGGCGATACGGTTGCGATCCAAGGCATCCGCCTTGTTCGGCGGCAGCTCGATCTCGATAGGATCGTGCTCGGCACCGATGTTGATCTCAAGATGGCGGGTGCCTGCCACGCGCCTGCTGGCAACGAGCAAACCTGCAATCGCGCCGCCATCGCCGTCGCGGATCTCGATATCGTGGGGTCGGAAATAGAGATAGGCTTCGCCATCAGGCTCATGCGGCGTGCTGAGCCCCAGCGGCTTGTCATCGAACCAGATCTCGCCGCTGGTGATGCGCACCTTGAGACGGTTGGACTGGCCGATGAAGCCGTAGACGAAAGGAGAATTCGGCGAGTCGTAGATCTCGTCCGGCGTTCCGACCTGCTCGATAGCCCCCTTGTTGAGCACGACGACGCGGTCGGCGAGTTCCAGCGCCTCCTCCTGGTCATGGGTCACGAAGACGGTAGTATGGCCGGTCCGGTCATGGATTTCCCGCAGCCACTTGCGCAGGTCCTTGCGGACCTGAGCATCGAGAGCGCCGAAGGGCTCGTCCAGAAGCAGCACGTTTGGCTCGACGGCCATGGCGCGCGCCAGTGCAACGCGCTGGCGCTGACCGCCGGAAAGCTGGGCCGGATAACGCTTCTCTAGGCCGTTCAGTTGCACCAGCTCCAACAGCTCCAGGGCACGCCGGCGAATTTCATCGCGTGGCGGACGACGCGATGCCGAGCGGACTTTCAGGCCGAAAGAGACGTTGTCGAGCACGGTCATGTGCCGAAACAGCGCGTAGTGCTGAAACACGAAGCCGATATTGCGCTGCTGCACCGTCTTTCGCGACGCATCCTCTTCGCCGAAGAAGATCTGCCCCTCCGTCGGGGTCTCCAATCCGGCAATCAGGCGCAGTAGCGTCGTCTTGCCGGAGCCCGATGGACCAAGAAGCGCAATCAATTCGCTCGAGCGGATATCCAGCGACACGTCATGCAATGCGGGAAAGCGACCGAATTCCTTACGCAGGTTTTGAACGCGAACTTCCATCAAGAATTCCTTCAGTGACGCCGGCTGGCTGCGATCTCTTCGCTATAGCGCATTTCCAGCAGCGTCTTCAGTATCAATGTGACAAGGGCGAGCAGGGCCAGGAGCGTGGCAACCGCGAATGCCCCCGAAAAATTATATTCGTTATAAAGAATTTCGACCTGCAGGGGCATGGTGTTGGTTTCGCCGCGGATATGACCCGAAACGACCGAAACGGCTCCGAACTCACCCATGGCGCGGGCGTTGCAGAGCAGCACGCCGTAAAGCAGGCCCCATTTGATGTTCGGCAGCGTGACATGCCAGAAGGTCTGCCAGCCATTGGCCCCGAGCGACAGCGCCGCCTCTTCGTCCGCGCTGCCCTGCTCCTGCATTAGCGGGATCAATTCGCGCGCGACGAAGGGAAAGGTGACGAACATCGTCGCCAGCACCAGCCCGGGAACCGCAAACAGGATCTGAATGCCGTGGCCCTGCAGCCAAGGGCCGAGTGTGCTGTTCGAATTGAACAACAGCACGAAGACAAGGCCCGATATGACCGGCGACACCGAGAATGGCAGATCGATCAGCGTCGTCAGTAAGGCCTTGCCCTTGAATTCGAACTTGGCGATCGCCCAGGCGGCCGCAATGCCGCAGACGAGGTTCAACGGCACACTGATGCCAGCAACGATCAATGTCAGCCGGATCGCTGCGAAGGTCTCCTCGTCGACCAGAGCTCCAAAAAAGGTCTCGATCCCCTTGCGGAAAGCCTCGACAAAGACGGCGGCCAGGGGCAGGAGCACCATCAACGTCAAAAAGGCGAGCGAAATCAATATGAAGGTGATGCGCGCGAGCCGGCTTTCGGTGATGACGGAATGACCCGTTTCGGCAGCTGCAGAAAGATCATGCGCCATAGCCGTATCTCCTTCTGCTCCACGACTGGATGAGATTGATGATCAAAAGCATGGTGAAGGAAATGAACAGCATCAGCGTCGCAATCGCCGTCGCTGCGGAATAATTATATTCCTCCAGGCGAATGACGATGAGCAGCGGTGCGATTTCCGAAACATAGGGCTTGTTGCCGGCGATGAAGATCACCGATCCGTACTCGCCGGCCGCGCGCGCAAATGCCAACGCGAAACCTGTCAGCGCTGCAGGCGCCAATCCCGGCAGAAGTACGCGCGTGATCGTCTGAAAGCGGTTCGCCCCAAGGGTTGCCGCCGCCTCTTCGACTTCGCGGTCGATCTCCTCCATGACGGGCTGCGCGGTGCGCACCACGAAAGGCAGACCGACGAAAATCAGCGCGATGACGATCCCGACCGGAGTAAAGGCGATCTTGATGCCGAGCGGTGTCAGGAACTGACCGATCCAGCCATTCGGCGCATAGAGCGTCGTCAGTGCAATGCCGGCAACTGCCGTCGGCAGGGCGAATGGCAGGTCGACCATCGCATCTAGGATGCGCTTGCCCGGAAAGCGATAGCGCACCAGCACCCAGGCAAGGATAAGCCCGAGCACCGCATTGACGAGCGCGGCGATGAAGGCGCCGCCGAAGCTCATGCGCAGCGCATAGAGCGTGCGAACATCAAGAGCCAAAGCCCAGAATTTTTCCCAGCCGAGAGCGCTGCTCTTCCACAGCAAGCCCGACAGCGGAATAAGAACGATAAAGATGAGCCAAGCCAAGGTAACACCGAGCGCCAATCCGAAGCCCGGAATGACGCTCGGCTGCCGTAACCGCCACCGTTTGCGGGTTATAGAATGCATTCAGTCTTACTGTCCCGGCTTGTAGATCTGATCGAAGATGCCTCCGTCAGCGAAGAATTTCGGCTGAGCTTGAGACCATCCGCCGAAATCGTCAATGGTTGCCAGCTTCAAGGCCGGGAAACGGGCAACATCCTTGGGGTCTGCAGCTTCCGGCTTGATCGGCCGATAATAGTGCTTGGCGGCGATCTTCTGACCCTCATCCGAGTACAGATAGTTGAGGTAGGCTTCCGCGACCTTGCGTGTACCCTTCGTGTCGACATTGCCGTCGACAACGGCAACCGGAGGATCGGCTCGGATCGAGACGGACGGAGTCACGATCTCGAATTGATCGGGGCCGAGCTCGTCGAGCGAGAGATAGGCCTCGTTTTCCCAGGCGAGCAGAACATCGCCGAGGCCACGCTGCACGAAGGTCGTCGTCGCGCCGCGCGCGCCGGTATCGAGAACCGGGACATGCTTCAGGAGCTTTGCGACGTAGTCCTGCGCTTTGGCATCGTCGCCGCCATTGGCCTGCTTGGCCCAGGCCCATGCTGCCAGAATGTTCCAGCGGGCACCACCCGACGTCTTCGGGTTCGGCGTAATGACTTCAACGCCGTCCTTGACCAGATCCCCCCAGTCCTTGATGCCTTTAGGATTGCCCTTGCGCACCAGGAAGACGATGGTTGAAGTATAGGGAACGGAATTGTTCGGGAACTTGGTCTTCCAGTCGGCGGGAATCTTGTGCGTCGCCTTGGCGATCGCATCGATATCGCCTTCGAGCGCCAGCGTCACGACATCGGCGTCGAGACCATCGATGACCGAACGGGCCTGCGCGCCGGAACCGCCATGCGAAGCCTTGATATTGATGGTTTCGCCCCTGTCCTTCTTCCACTTGGCGGCAAAAGCCGCGTTGAAATCCTTATACAATTCACGCGTCGGATCGTAGGAAACATTGAGAAACGTCTTGTCCGCCGCCCAGGTCGGCGCGACGGCCGCGACCGAAAAACTACCGATCAGAACTGCGGTGGCGAGAAGCCGGGAAAGCTTTATCGTCTGCATGGATGCACCCCCTTCGTTGTCCTTAAACCCTATCAACTTGGTCGTATAAAGTAACGAAGACCGTTCCCGTTTTAAGGAACTCCGGAGAACAGCATCCCATAGAATCTTGAAAAGTGAAATCACATTCCCGAACAGCGACGAGGGTGCGATCCAAGCACCTCAGGCGATGGAGTCGGACATGAAGACCGAATAGAGTTCGTCGGCGCTCCTGGCCTGCCGCATCGCCGTCAGAACGCCCTCGGTCCGCAGCCGTCTGGCAATCGCGGCAAGCACATTCAGATAGTCGCTCCGTCCGCCTTCCCCGAAAAGCAGCACGAACGCCCATTCCGTCGGAATATCGTCTATAGCCTCGAAATCGACGGCATGGGCAAAGTGCACCATCAATCCGCGCGGCCTCGTCATGCCGGCAATGGCGGCATGCGGAACGGCAACGCCGTTGCCGATGCCTGTGGTGCCGAGCTTCTCGCGAGCCTCCAGTACGCGCAGAACCATTGCCTCATCCAAGCCGAAGCAACTCGCCGCCTTCGACGACAGCATCTGCAGCGCCCGCCACTTGGTCGGAGCCGCCAATCCGACAAAGACGTGTTCGGGAAGAATGATCGTGGAAAGGTCCATGGTCGCACTCAGAGTCGGGCAATCGGTCGTTCTGGAATGATTTTCATCGCCGGAAGATCGAGGCTAAGCCACCTCGATAACGGATCCGAAGTCTTGATGGCTTCAATCCGGCTCGCGCAGGCGATAGCCGACGCCCGTCTCGGTGGTGATATAGTGCGGCTGATCGGGAATCTCCTCGATCTTCTGTCGGAGCTGGCGGACATAGACGCGCAGATACTGCACATCGGCCGCCGGTCCCCAAATCTGCTTCAGCAGGAATTGGTGCGTCAGCACCTTGCCGGCGTGCTGGGCGAGCACGCGCAGGATGTCGTATTCCTTCGGCGACAGCTTGATCTCCTTGCCGTCGACCTTGACGATGCGCTTGACGAGATCGATGGAAAGACCGCCGGTCTGGAAAATCGCCTTCTCGCCCTGCTGTTGCAGCCGATGGCGCAGCGCCACACGGATGCGGGCGGCAAGCTCGTTGACGCCGAAAGGCTTGGTCACATAATCGTCGGCGCCACTCTCGAGCGCCTTGACGATGCCCGCCTCATCCGTGCGGCTTGACAGAATGACGACCGGGATCTGCACCCCATCCTCGCGCCAACCGAGCAACAGATCATGGCCTGATTTATCCGGCAGGCCGAGATCGAGCACGATCAGATCAGGCTGGTCTTCATCGATCGACGCCTGGGCTGACGCGGCGCTCTGCGCCTCATTGACGACATAGCCCTGGGCACCGAGGCCCACGCGCAGCAATTTGCGGATCGGCGGCTCATCATCGACAACGAGAATCTTGACGGCAGTGGTGTTCATTTCAGTTCATCCAGCTTCGGGACATCTGTTGGTTTCGGCAGGCGAATAGTGAAGACAGCCCCTTGCCGATCAGTTCTATTGCCGGCGGCGATCGTGCCGCCCATCGCCTCGATGAAGCCGCGGCAGATGGATAAGCCAAGGCCGGTGCCGGCGCGCACCTGATCGCCCTTGCGCACGCGGTAGAACGTATCGAAGACGCGTTCGAGGTCGGCGGGCGGAATGCCGGGTCCCTCGTCCATCACGCGGAAGACGATATTGTCGACATCCGCCCAGGCCTCCAGGCGGATGGCCGATCCCTCAGGCGCGTATTTGGCGGCGTTGTCGAGCAGGTTGAACAGCACCTGTTCGAACAGCACCGGATCGACCTTCACCATCGGCAGATCGACGGGCATCTGCACATCGACGCGATGATGAGCCAGGATTTTTTCCGCCCGCCGCAGCGCGCTGCCGACGATATCGCCGCCATAATGCAGGGCGTAATTCGGCTCCATCGCACCGGACTCGATCTTGGTCATGTCGAGAAGATTGGCGATGAAGCGGTTGAGGCGTTCCGATTCGTCGATGACCGTCGACAGGAGATCGACGCGATCCTCAGGCGGTAGCGAATGAAGGTAGTCGCGCAGCGTTCCCGCTGCGCCGAGGATGGCAGCGAGCGGCGTCTTCAGATCATGCGAAATCGAGGTCAGCAGTGCGGAGCGCAGCCGGTCGGCCTCAACGGCGAGTTTCGCGCGGTCGACATCGGCCACCAGCTGCACGCGCTCGATGGCAAGTGCGGCCTGATCGGCGAGCGCATCGAGCAGCCGCTGCTGTTCCGGCGTCAGAAGCGGACCGTCGCGGCGATCGCTGTCGAGGCCGATGACGCCGACAGCGGTTCGACCGGTGCGGAGCGGAACATAAAGGCGCTTCGCGCCAGGCAGGGTATCCGCGCCACGGCCTGCCGCATGATTGTGCTCCCAGGCCCAGCGGGCCGCGGCAATATCGGCATCATCGAGCGTATCGTCGGGCGGATAGCCGGCCTTGACGGCGATCGTGCCATGTTCGGGAAGAAGCAGCACCACCCGCAGCTTCAGCATCGAGGCCAGCTGAAAGGCGGTGGCCCAGAGAACATCATCGAGCGTACCTGTGCCGGCGAGCTTCTTGGAGAAGAGATAGAGGTCTTCCGTCGTTCGTGCCCGTTGTCGCGCTGCAGCCGCTTGCCGTTGCACCGTCGCCGTCAGATTACTCGCAATGACCGCGACACCAAGGAAGAAGAAAAAGGCAAGCACGCTTTCCGGATCGCTGATCGTCAGCGTATAGCGCGGCGGCAGGAAGAAGAAGTTGAAGGCAAGCGCGCCGAGAAAACAGGAGTAAAGTGCCGGACGCAGACCCTGGGTCACGGCGCTTACCAGCACCGCCATCAGGAAAACGAGCGCCAGATTGCGGACATCCAGCACCTGATCGAGGATGACGCAAAAGCCCAGCGCGATGGCGACATAGAGCGTCGCCAGAACATAGCCGCGAAGCTGGAAGGGAGGCGGTGAAGGCGCGACCTTGACGCCGCGGCTCGCTGCCTGACCATCCGCTTCGCTACCGGAAATGACATGGACGCTGATATCCCCGGCCTTGCGAATGAGATCATAAGAAACTGAGCGGCGAGACCAATCACGCCATGAGCCGATTTTCGGCGAACCGATAACGATGTGTGTGACGTTGTTGCTGGCAGAATGACGAAGCAGCTCCTCCGCCACCTCCCGACCTGGAAGTGTGATGGCTTCACCACCAAGCTGTTCGGCGAGCCTGAGCGTTGCGGCAATCGTGTCGCGCTGCGCCTCGCTCAAACTGATCGAGCGGTTGGTCTCCACATAGACGGCTGCCCAGGGGGCACGCAAGCGCGCGGCCATGCGTGCGGCGTAGCGGACCAGCGCGGCAGAGCGCGGGTGATGATCGATAGAGACGAGCACGCGCTCGCCGGCAGCCCAAGGGCCCTGGATCGCGTGCGCCTGCATATGGGTCAGCAGCTGGTCGTCGACGCGCTGGGCGGTGCGTCGCAGCGCCAGCTCGCGCAAGGCCGTCAGGTTGCCGGGCGTGAAATAATTGGTCAGCGCCCGCTCGGCCGTCTTCGAGACATAGACCTTGCCGTCATGTAGCCGCTTGATGAGATCATCCGGCGTCAGATCGATGATCTCGACATCATCGGCCATGTCGATGATCGAATCCGGTACCGTCTCGCGCACCCGGATGCGGGTAATCTGCGAGACGACGTCATTCAAGCTTTCGACATGCTGGATATTCAGCGTCGTGTAGACATCGATCCCACGGTCAAGAAGTTCCTTGACATCGAGGTAGCGTTTGGGATGCCGGCTGCCATGGGCATTGGTATGAGCAAGTTCGTCGACCAGCACCAGGTCGGGGCGGCGTTTCAGGATGGCATCGAGATCCATCTCCTCGAGCGCCCTGCCCTTATAGTCGACATTGACTCGCGGAACGATCTCAAACCCTTCCAGCAGCGCCTGCGTCTCGCGGCGGCCGTGGGTCTCGACAACGCCGATCACGACATCGACACCGTCGGCGATCTTCGCCCTGCCTGACATCAGCATCTCATAGGTTTTGCCGACGCCGGGTGCCGCTCCCAGGAATATCTTCAGCCGTCCGCGTGTCTCGGCCCGCGCCTTTTCGAGAAGCGCATCGGGGGAAGGCCTGCTCAACATGTCGCGGCTGTCGTCTGCCATTCGAGAGTCGTCTTTCCTGATAGGTTGAGACGGCGCTAACCGTCTCAATCCCTTCAACTTATTGAGTCATAGAAGCATCGAGCGCCTGGTTCAATGCCAGCACATTGACCACAGGCTCGCCGAGAACGCCGAGCTCGCGGGGCTCGATGGCAGCATCGACGAGCGACTTGACCTTAGCCTCATCCATGTTGCGGGCCTTGGCGACGCGCGGAACCTGGAAATAGGCATCTTCAGGCGAGATATCCGGGTCGAGACCGCTGCCCGAAGTGGTGAGCAGATCGACCGGAACCGGCGTATTCGGGTTCTGCGCCTGCAATGTCGCAGCATCCCCCTTGATACGGGTGATCAGGCTCGAATTGGTCGGACCGAGATTGGAGGCCCCGGAGTTGGCGGCGTTGTAAGGTACGGAAACCGATTTGGTCGGATCATTCGGATCGGCGCCGGTCGTGGCCGAAGGGCGGCCGTGGAAATACTTATCCGCCGTGAAATTCTGGCCGATGAGGCTGGAGCCGATCACCTTGCCGTCCTTCTCCACCAGGCTGCCATTGGCCTGGTGGGGAAAGAGCGTCTGGGCGACACCCGTCATGGCAAGCGGATAGGCAAGGCCGGTCAGGACGGTCGTGGCGACGATCATGACGATGGCGGGTCTGATTTGTTTCAACATGAGAGAAACTCCTTAGGCGAGGCCGATGGCGGTGATCGCCATATCGATGGCCTTGATGCCGATGAAGGGGACGATGATGCCGCCGAGGCCATAGATCAGCAGGTTGCGGCTGAGCAGCGCGCCGGCGCCGATCGGCCGGTAGCGGACCCCCTTCAGCGATAGCGGGATCAGTCCGACGATGATGAGCGCATTGAAGATGATGGCCGAAAGAATGGCGCTTTGCGGCGTTGCCAGCCCCATGACATTCAGCATTTTCAGCTGCGGATAGAAGGCGATGAACATGGCCGGAATGATGGCGAAATACTTGGCGATGTCGTTGGCGATGGAGAAGGTGGTCAACGCACCGCGCGTCATCAGCAGTTGCTTGCCGATCTCGACGATCTCGATCAGCTTCGTCGGGTCGCTGTCGAGATCGACCATGTTGCCGGCTTCGCGGGCGGCGACCGTACCGGTATTCATGGCGACGCCGACATCGGCCTGGGCGAGCGCTGGCGCATCGTTCGTGCCGTCGCCGCACATGGCGACCAGCTTGCCCTGTGCCTGCTCCTGACGCATCAGCGCCAGCTTCATTTCGGGCGTTGCCTGGGCGAGAAAGTCGTCGACGCCGGCTTCGGCGGCAATGGCGGCGGCCGTCAGCGGATTGTCGCCCGTGATCATCACGGTGCGGATACCCATGCGGCGCAGTTCCGCAAAACGCTCACGGATGCCGCCCTTGACGATATCCTTAAGATGGATGACGCCGAGAAGACGACCGTCTCGCGCCACGGCAAGCGGCGTGCCGCCGGCCTTGGCGATCTCGTCGGCGATCACCTGCAGCTCGCGCAACGTTTCACTCGTCGTGCGCGACATCACGGCCGTGCCTTCCGTCGTGTCATTGGCCGCACCTTCGACATAGGCGACCACGGCATCGACAGCGCCCTTGCGGATCGAGGAGCCATCGAGATCGACGCCACTCATGCGGGTCTGGGCCGTGAAGGGAACGAAGGTCGCCTTCAGGCTCGTCATGTCGCGGCCACGGATCGCATATTTCTCTTTGGCAAGCACGACGATCGAGCGGCCCTCGGGCGTCTCGTCGGCAAGGGAGGCAAGCTGCGCGGCATCGGCAAGGTCCTGCTCGCTGATCCCCCGGACCGGGCGGAAGGCGGTCGCCTGGCGGTTGCCGAGCGTGATCGTACCAGTCTTGTCGAGAAGCAGCGTGTCGACGTCCCCGGCGGCTTCGACGGCGCGGCCGGACATAGCGAGCACGTTGAAGCGCACCAGACGGTCCATGCCGGCAATGCCGATCGCCGAAAGCAAAGCGCCGATGGTGGTCGGGATCAGCGTGACGAAGAGCGCAACAAGCACGACAGTCTGGATCGAGCCGCCGGCATAAGCGGCGAAGCTCGGGATGGTGACGGTCGCGAGCACGAAGATCAGCGTCATACCGGCCAACAGGATGTTGAGCGCGATTTCGTTCGGCGTCTTCTGCCGTTCTGCACCTTCGACCAGCGCGATCATGCGATCGATGAAGGTCGAACCAGCGGCAGCGGTGATCCGCACACGTATCTCGTCCGACAGGACCTGCGTGCCGCCAGTCACAGCAGAGCGGTCGCCGCCCGATTCACGGATGACAGGCGCAGATTCGCCGGTGATCGCGGCTTCGTTGACGGAAGCGACGCCTTCGATGACCTCACCATCCGAGGGGATGATATCGCCGGCTTCGACCAGGACGACATCGCCGACCTTAAGGCTGGTGCCGGGCACCATCTTGTAATCGGTGCGGCTGTTGCCGACGAGCAGCTTCGCCTGCGTTTCGGTGCGCGACTTGCGCAGCGAATCCGCCTGCGCCTTGCCGCGACCTTCCGCTACCGCTTCGGCAAAATTGGCAAACAGCACCGTGAACCACAGCCAGATATTGATCTGCAGCGAGAAGGCGAGATTGCCGCCGCCGGTCACGAGATCGCGCAGGAAGAGGACGGTCGTCAGCATCGAAACGACGGCGACCACGAACATGACGGGGTTCTTGGCAAGCGTGCGCGGGTTCAGTTTCTTGAACGAAGCGCCGATCGCCGGAACGAGGATGCGAGAATCCAGAATACTCGCTGATTTTAACTGGCTCATAAGAGGCTCCAGCGTGAAGAGGAAAACGTCAGATCGGAACGCCGCCGATCAGCCGATCAAAAATCCGAAGACGACAATGCCGAGGAACAGTGCGGCCATTGCCAGCAAGATGGCATCGGACGCGCAGGTCGTTCCGGCCGGGCCACGCCCCCTGTCGAAGGGGCGTGGATCGATGACTTTTCTAAGCTTGCCCAGAAGCGGTTGGCTCATGGCCGTCATTCCTTAGAAGGTCTGGCCTACGATCATCGACAGATGTTCGACGATCGGTCCGAGTGCCAGCGCCGGGAAGAAGGTCAGACCGCCGACGATCAGGATCGTGCCGACCAGGAGGCCGACGAAGAGCGGGCCATCCGTCGGGAAGGTACCGGCCGAGGCAGGAACCGTCTTCTTGCTGATCAGAGAACCGGCAATCGCAAGGGCCGGAACGATGACCAGGAAGCGGCCGATCAGCATGACGATACCGAGCGTGATGTTGTACCAGGAGGTATTGCCGGTCAGACCGCCGAAGGCCGAGCCGTTGTTTGCCGCGGCCGAGCTGTAGGCATAGAGGATTTCCGAGAAGCCGTGCGGACCGGCATTCGCGATCGAGGCAACGGCGGAGGGCAATACAACGGAGATCGCCGTGAAGATCAGCATGCCGAAGGGCAGGCAAAGCACGGCAAGCATTGCCATCTTCACGTCCTTGGCCTCGATCTTCTTGCCGAGATATTCCGGCGTGCGCCCAACCATCAGACCCGCAACGAAGATGGCGATGACGACGAACATCAGGATGCCATAGAAACCGGCGCCGACGCCGCCGACGATGACTTCGCCAAGCTGCAGGTTGATGAGCGGGATCAGGCCGCCGATCGCGGTGAAGCTGTCGAGCATGCCGTTGACCGCGCCGCAGGATGCGGCCGTGGTGATGACGGCGAAGAGCGAAGAGGCGGCAATGCCGAAGCGGACTTCCTTGCCTTCCATATTGCCGCCCTGGATACCGAGCGCATGAACAAGCGGATTGCCTGCCGCTTCAGCCCAATAGGTGACGATCACGCCGGCGATGAACAGCGTGCCCATCGCAGCCAGGATCGCCCAGCCCTGGCGCTGACTGCCGACCATGCGGCCGAAGACGTTGGTCAGCGCTGCGCCGATGGCGAAGATCGCCAGCATCTGCAGGAGGTTGGAGATGGCATCGGGGTTTTCGAACGGATGCGCCGAGTTGGCATTGAAGAAGCCGCCGCCATTCGTGCCGAGCATCTTGATGGCAAGCTGCGAGGCGACGGGACCGACGGCGATCGTCTGCCGCGCGCCTTCGAGCGTCGTAGCATCGACATAGGGACCGAGCGTCTGCGGCACGCCGAGATAGACGAAAACAATCGTCAGCACGATGCAGATCGGCAAGAGGACGTAGAGCGTCGCGCGGACCATATCGACCCAGAAGTTGCCGATCGCCTTACCCGAAGCACGTGCGAAAGCACGGATCAGCGCAATGGCGATCGCAATGCCGGTTGCTGCAGACACGAAGTTCTGCACCGTCAGGCCGGCCATCTGCACGAGGTAGGACATCGTGCTTTCGCCGCCGTAGTTCTGCCAATTGGTATTGGTGACGAAGCTCGTTGCCGTGTTGAAGGACAGTTCCGGGCCGACTGCGGTCATGCCGGCCGGATTATACGGCAGACTGCCTTGCAGTCGCTGCAGCGCGTAAAGAACGAGGAAGCCCGCGAGGCTGAACAGCAGCATGGAAACCGAGTAGGTCGTCCAGTGCTGCTCTTCGCGCTCATCCGTGCCGGCCAAACGATAAAGCCCCCGTTCCACAGGACGGAGGACGAAGGAGAGGAAGGTGCGCTCGCCGGTAAAGACACGCGTCATGTAACCGCCGAGCGGTTTGACGAGCAGGAGAAGGATCCCAATATAAAGGAGGATCTGAAGCCATCCGTTGAAGGTCATGGAGGTAACTTTCCCTATCCAGCGCTGTCAGAAGCGCTCGGGGCGAATAAGAGCATAGACCAGGTAGACGGTGAGAAAGATCGTCACGCCGCCACCGAGAATGTAATCGAGAAGCATTGCCGTCTCTCCGACTATAGGCTGTCGCAAGCCTTGGTATAGGCGACGCAAAGGAGGAAGAATAAAACGCCGATCCCGACAAGAATAATGTCCATCATCGATCGCGAGTCCTTGATTGTTATTGTTGATGACAGAAAATAGTAGGGAGCGCCTTGCATGAAGGCGCCTCTTTTCATTCTGCCTGGGGGAAGAGCACTTCAGGTGTATCTTCGCCATACAATATGCGACCGAACCGCATTAAGGTTCGAGACGGGCCGACAGGGGAAGATATAAAAATCTTATAAATGCCCATGGGATTGCCGAGACGAGCGGAGATGTTTCCATTCCGCACCTGGACCGCAAACCTGAGACGGTCGAAAAGGAGTGTGGCGAGATATGAATGCTGAGCGCCGCATCACGCTTGATGCCGTTTCCCGCCAGTGATTTAGTCCACGGCATACGGATCGAGTTTTGATAACTTGTCCTACGACTATTCGACCGCCAGACAAAGAAATGCGAGCCCGTGACCACCAGCATCAGACATATCGCCAAGCTCGCAGGAACATCGGTCTCGTCAGTCTCGCGCGTGCTGAATAATAGCGGCTATGCCTCTCCGGAGCTGCGGGAGCGTGTGGAGGCCGCCATCCGCACGCTCAACTATACGCCGAGCAAGGGAGCACGCATGCTGCGCGGCGCACCGAGCCGGATGATCGGGCTGATGCTGCCATCGATCGACGTGCCTTTCTTCGGCATTCTGGCCCATGCCATCGAGCAGGAACTGTTCCGACGCGGTTATCAGACCCTGATCTGCAGCACGGCCGAAAATATGGATCACGAGGCGCGCTACATCTCCATGCTCCTATCCCAGCGCGTCGACGGCGTCATCGTCGCGAGCGCCTTCGGGAGCACCGAACATTTCGAAGCGCTGCGCGACGCGCAGATCCCGATCGTCGCCATAGACCGTGAACTGACTGGAATTGCCGGCGATGCCGTCATGGCCGATCATGAGGAGGGCGGGCGCCTGATGGCCCGCCATCTGATCAGCCTCGGCCATCGCGTAATCGGCATTGTTGGCGCCCCTGCCCATAGCCAGCCGGTCCAGCTTCGCCTTCGCGGCATCGGGGCGGAAATGGCCGAGATTGGCATAGCACCGGCGGTGGTGGCCATGGCCGAGGAACAAAGCTTCGCGGCGACCTATCCGCTCGCAAGGAAATTGGTGGCCTCCAGGCCCGAAGTAACAGCCGTCATCGGCACAACAGATATTTCGGCGATCGCCGCAATCCATGCCGTTCAGGATCACGGCTTTTCCGTACCACGCGACTATTCCGTCATCGGCTTCGACGATCTGCCGGAGGCCGCCTATGTCTTTCCACGCCTGACGACCGTCGCGCAGCCGATCCGCGGTGTTGGCGAGCAGGCAGTCCGGCGATTGGAGGCCCTGATCGAAGAGCAAGAGGCAGACGGCGAATCGCGAGAAGACGCGATCGTCAAAATACCTGTCAGATTGATCACGCGCGACTCCACCGGCCCTGTCCGCAAATGAATGCGCACCGCCGTCAATCGGCTTTTACGGTCGGACAATGACCTTGATCTCACCGGCCAATGGTGCGCTGCCGACCACGCTCGCCACCTCTTCAAGACCTATGGTCTTCGTGACAAGCGAATCCAGTTCCAGAATACCGCTCGCCACCATGGCGGCCGCGCGGGAATGGGTGAAGGGATTGAGATAGGCCGGCCTGATCTCGACCTCGTTGACGAGCAGATCGAACGGCAGAACGGGCACTTCGAGACCCGCCGGCGTTACCCCGAAGAGGACGAAGACTCCGCCGCGCCGCGCCATCCGTACGCCGGTCTGCAGCGTTTCGGGAACGCCGGCGCATTCTATGACGACATCCACGCCACCGCCGGTCGCATCCCGGACGGCGGCAACGGCATCGGTCGCCGTCGGATCGAGGGCCAGCGTCGCCCCCAGCCGCAGCGCCGCCTCGCGCCGCGACAGCTGTCTCGTGATCAGGATGATCCGGTCCGCGCCGGCCAGGCGGGCCAGCTGCACCATGAGCAGGCCGATCACGCCGCCGCCCAATATAGCGACGCTATCGCCCCGGCGGATCTTCGCCTTGTCGATGGCATGAATGCAGCAGGCAAGCGGCTCGCAAAAAGCGCCGTGGACGGGATTGAGATCGGGAGGCAGGGTGAACGCCTGGCCGCAGGGAACCGCGACATAGTCTGCAAAGCCGCCATCCCGCGTCACCCCGATGGCCTTCAGATTGGCACAGAGATTCGGCCGCCCGTGCCGGCAGGCGTGGCAAGTACCGCAGGCAATGTTCGGGTCCACCGTCACGAGCTCACCGCCCATGAAGGATGAAACACCCTCGCCCACTTCCTCGACGAGACCACAGAATTCATGGCCCAACGCGACAGGCATGGAAGTCGGATATTCGCCCTTGTACATATGCCGGTCGGATCCGCAGACGCCGGCGGCCAGCACCCGGACGATGATGTCTCCAGGTCCGGCGCTCGGCTTTTCCACATTGCGCATGGCCATGGATCCGATCGCTTCCAAACGGACTGCCCTCATTCTCCTCCTCCGAGCATAAGGTTCAATTTCCTGATCCTATCGCGCCGCTCCCGTCGGCACCATAGCATCCAATGATACGCGTTACCGCTTCGCAACCGACACGTCATACGCAGGCATGCTGCATCGCCGTCACATCCTCCAGAAGCGTTGCCATGTCGGGGATGCCGTCGGTCGCGGTCGCGCCTCCCAGGCAACGGGCAGCGGCGGCATGGGCGGCGGCGCAGATGCGCTCGACGGGCCAATCTTCATGCAGGCCGTAAAGTACGGCGGCGCAGAAGGCATCGCCGGCGCCGACCGTACTGACGATTTCAGCCGGATCGACCGGCCGCGATCTGCAAACAATAGGCGAGTGCCCAGGCGCAAACCAGAAGCAGATTTCCGGAGCATGAATGATCGCACCCCTGGCGACGCCTGCCGCCAGCAGCCGCTCGCCGGCCGTCAGAAGTGCGGCTTCGATCAACTCTCCCTTCCCGTCGCGTACGGTTACGCCGGTTGCCCGCCCCGCCTCGATTTCATTGATGACAAGGAAATCGCAATATGGCAGCGCCGCGCCAACCTTGACCGCAAACTCCGGATCTTCGCTGGAGACGAAATCGACGCAGGTGGTCAGGCCCGCATTGCGCGCGGCCTCCAAAAGGCGCGATGCCCCGGATCGGCCGTCCGCATCGAGCGTGTCGAGACCGGGCAGCAGCATGAGATAGCCGAGATAGAACAAGCGATAGCCGGCATCCGCAAAGACGCCGGCTGAGACGAGCGCATCCGTCACCGCGTCGTTGGCGCCGCCATGATAGAAGAAGGTGCGGTTCTGCCCCGGCACGTTCATGACATGCGTGTGCGCCGTCGCGTGGTCCGGAAGCTGCCGCAGACCGCTCGCATCGATGCCGGCGCTCTGAAGCCGTGTCTTGACGATCTCTCCGTCGATATCCGCGCCGATACAGCCGGCGGCGGCGAGCTTTCCGGGAAAGCCGAGCGAGGCCAGGTCGGTGACGACATTGGCAGCCCCTCCCCCGACCCCCACATCCTGATGCAGGATATGGGCGAGATCACCCTGCTCGGGCCAATAGGACAGCGTGTGCACGCGGTCGACGATGAAGTTTCCCGCGCAAACGATACCTCCCTTGTCTTTCTTTTCGCCGCCTTGAACCTCCTCCCCGGTCCGCATCAGCCACCTGCCTCATTCCATAGGGGTCTGAGCGGCGGCTCGTCCTCCTCGATCGCGGCGAAGCGCCCGATCGGTTCCAGAAAGTAATTATCGGTATTGTCGTCGTTGACTTGACTGACCTCGCCGACGAACACAGGCCCGCCGCCCTTGCGGCCGTAGAACCGATGATAGAGCCCAGTTCGAATCGTGACACTTTGGCCGGGCGAGAGAACCAGCGGCTCCCATACGGCAAGCTTCCTCGGCAAGCCGTCAACCGGAACGGTGACATCATCCTGCAGCACATTGCCTTCCGCGTCGGTCGCGGCGAATTCGATGACGAGATCACCGCCGGCCCTGTTGATGATGTCTTCCATCTTGGCTTGATGACGATGCGTCGGTGTCATCTGCCCTTCCTCGACGAAAAGCAGCTTCTCGGCATAGGTCCGCTCGCCTTCGACACCGACGATACCGTTGCGCAGGCAGAAGAGCACGAGGCCGCATTCGGCAAAACGGCCGGAGCCGAAATCGGTGACGTCCCACCCCAATTGATGGGCACGCAAATAGCGCGCCGCCTCCTGATTGGTGGCGAAATCCGCCGCAGTCCAATAACCCCATTCCGGCAGCGACCAGCGCCAATGGTCTAGGGTTTTGCTTGCGCGCCGCAGCGCTTCGTTGATTTCGGAGCGCTTCATCGGGCGGCCGCTCCTTCGTAATCGACGGGTACGACGATATTCTCACGGCCGGATTTCAGCGCCGCCGTCAGCACTGCGTGATGCGCCTGCGCTTCTTCGGGCGTCGCACAGGCAAAGCCATTGGCGTTTCCGCCTGCCAATTCGTCGACGAAGGCGGCCCACATTTGCTGGATGGCATCGGCGAAGCCGAACTCGAAGATCTTGCCTGTTATCGCCGGGAAAAGCGAACCGTATCCCAAATCTTCGGTGCTCCATGCCTGCGCGCCACCGGTATAGTCCATCCACTGCCATTGCCGCGGCGACTTGGTGGTGAAGAACGCGCTCTTCTTCATACCGAGGATCCGAATATACCAGTTATTGGCTTCGCCCGGCGCGATGCGCCACGTCTTCAGCACCATCGGAAAATCCTGGCCACCTGCACTGACGCGTGTGCTGATCGTTGCATTGTCCCAGGTCGTGCACGGCACCATGCCGCCCTTGCCGTCCGGGCGCTCGGTGATCTTCTTGACCAGCTGCGCATGGAGGGTTTGCGGGCGCCAGCCGAGCCGCAGGGGCACATGCAGCACATGCATGCCAAGATCACCCATGCAGCCATAGTCGCCATTAATATCGGCCATGCGCTTCCAATTGATCGGCTTTTGCCTGTCGATGTCGGAAGAATGCAGGAAACCGGCCTCGACTTCGAGGATATCGCCCATCTCGCCGCTTTCAGCGAGCGCAATGACCTTCTGCGCTCCAGGGAAGAAGGGCATTTCCGACGAGCAACGAACCAGAAGCTTCGGATTCTCGGCAAGCACCGCCATGATCTCGCGGTTCTGTGCCGCATCCATGCCGAACGGTTTTTCGCCGAGCAGATGCTTGCCGGCCTTCAGGATATCGACGTAAAACTGTTGATGAAGCACATGCGGCACGGCGCAATAGACCGCGTCGACATCCGGATTGGCGAGCAGTTCCTTATAGTCGTTGGTGAATTGCCGGACCGACGGCACATTGTCCTTGAACCAGTCCAGCAGTGCCGCATTGGTATCGCAGACGGCAACGATTTCCGGCCGTGCCCTGGTGTCGGCAAGATGCAGCCAGCGTGCCGCAGCGCTTGCGAATTCACGCCCCATCAGGCCGCAGCCGATGACGCCGAAGCGAAATACCTTCTTCATGTTTCCTCCTCCCAGGATGCGTCAGACGAGATGCCGCGAGGCGTCTTCGACGGAAGCCTCCTCGTGGACGATCGCCATCAGGGCGCGCGTCATGCCAGCGGGGTTACTGTGCTGGATGACGTTGCGGCCATAGACGATGCCGCGGGCGCCCTGCTCCATCAACTGTTTCGTGCGGGAAAGAATTTCCTGATCCGAGACGCGGCCGCCGCCTCGCACCAGTACGGGCAAGCCCTGAGCGATCTCGATAACGCGGTGATATTCCTGCACGTCGTCACAGGGGTCCGCCTTGATGATGTCGGCGCCGAGTTCGGCAGCCTGGCGTACCAGCGGCAGGATCTTGTCGATCGCGCCATCGACCATATAGGCGCCCTTGGAATTGTCCTGCATGACCAGCGGCTCGACCATCAGCGGCATGCCGTAAATCTCACATTCGCGCTTCAGGCTGTTCACGTTGCGCACGCAGGCGCGATAAACCTCCGGCTGGTCAGGCAGCATCAGAAGATTGACGACGACGCAGGCTGCATCCAATACCAATGCCTGCTCGACACCCCGGTCGATCATCTCGGAAAACAGCGCCGAGGGCAGCGGATTGCCGTAGATGTTGGCGATATCGGTCCGCAGCACCAGAGCCGGCCGATGTTTGCCGGGAATTGCCTGGAGGATCGGCGCAGTGCCCGGCGGAAGCTGGATGGCATCGGGCGCGGCATCGGCAATGACCTTGATCGCTGTCCGCATATCCTCGATGCCGGAAAGAAAGGTCCGTTCATTGAACATGCCATGATCGATGGCAACATCGAAGCAATTTCCGGACACGCCGAAGAGGCGGTTGAGCCGCGCCGATTTCATCTGTTTCCTCCCGATGTGGTAACGTTTCCACACATGCACATTAGAGGACGGATTTGGCGAGTCAAGGCGGATGCCGATCGTCCTCGACATCTGCTCGACCTCTCCAGGGTCAAACGGGGAGCACAGTCAGTTTTCGGATAAGGCTGGCCGCCCCCGATCCTCGTGGGGCGGCCCTTTGCGGAAGCTGCGTAGGATTAGTGCTGTTCCGTTCCCTGGATTGCTGAAAGCGTCCAGTCCGAACCCGGCTTGCGCACGAAGGTCCACAGTTCGGTCGTTTCCGAAGGATTGCGATCGTCGCCATCAACGAGCTTTCCCGTCGTGCGATCGACCAGAGCATCGATGCTCGAATAGCGCATCGCAAGCGTTGCATATTCGGCGTTATCCTCGCGCCAGGCCTCGGCAATATCGCCCTGCAGCAGGCGGACATCGGAAACGCTGTTGCGCACGCCATTCGTCGCGTTTTCCCCAAGCTCTTCGGCCAGGTAGGACATCGCCTCCGGCGTGGTCAGCCGGCGCAGCGTGGCGTAGTCTTCCTTGCCATAGGCCGACTGGATTTCGGTCAGGAGATGCTCGAAGCGATCGAGATCGGCCTGGTGCAACCCGATCTCGTCATTGGCTTGACGTGCTTTCTGCGCAGCCGCCGCTCCGCCACCGAGAGACGGGATGGAGAAGGAGGGACGCTGCGAGGCGCTCGCATTGTTCATCGGATTCACATTGTAGGGCGTGCCTGATCCCGGTGCTGCATATTGCGTGCGCTGGCGGTTTGCGAAGAACCGCATGGCAAAGCTGATGAGCAGCACGATCAAGCCGATCTGCAGCAGCATACCGAGGAAGCCGATTCCGCCACCGAAACCATGGCCGAGCAGCATGCCGAGAAGGCCACCGGCGATCAGTCCGCCGATCATCGACCCACCGAAGCCGCCGAAAAGGCCTGGACGCTGTGGCGCGCCAAGCGGCGGCTGGCTCGTCGTCTGCTGCGGCGGCCGCTGCGTCATCGTCCGGTCAATGGGTGCTGCCTGCGTGGGCGCTGTCCTCGTAATGGCCGGCGTATCGAAGGTACGCATCCCGCGGCTTCCGAATCCGCTGGATCCAGCCCGACGCGCATCGGCGGCGTCAAAGGTCGCTACGGACGAAGCGGCGGCAAGGACGACGATAGCTGCGATCTTGGCAAAACGCGGTACTGCACTGAACATTGGCTCTCCTGTCATAGGGCAGAAAGACGAATTTGCCCTCTATATGGGGATGCCGGCTCATGATTGTAAGGTGCGATTTTAAGTTGGTGCAGCTTGAAAAGCTCAATCCTGAGCATGCCGATCGCGCGAGCATGCGGATGACAGGCCGCAGCCTCCGGAGACGATGCTAGTCTTCATCCGCACCTTCGGTCAGACCGTCATAAACTTCCATCAGCGCATTGGTGATCGCCTGCCCGAGCGCATTGCCGGCGGCGCGGACATCATCGTCCGTGCCGTCACGCGCGGCTCTTGCCAGCTCAAAGCCCTCATCGCTGATGATCTGCTTTGCGACCTCGATCGCCCAAAGCCCGAAATCGCCACGATTGTCTATCTTGATCTCGTGTTCCATTGCCTGTCCCATTCCTTCATCGTGAGCAAGCCTCTATAGGCCCTCCCTGCGAAAGACCAGCCTCGATTACGCCGCCACAGGCCGGATCCGCATGGCGAAAAGGCGCGCTGGAGCCGCCGATTCCGGACTTTTCAGCAGATTCGCAGGCGCCCCCGGATGCCGCCGACCGCTCACCTGCTGGCTGCTGGCCTGTTCTTCAACTGGAAAATCACCCGCGGAAAGCGTCCGAAATGGCTTCAATACGTCGGAAATTGTGGAAATGCAGGCATTCTCGGCCTTTCCGGGCAGGACCCCACGTGACAATAGGCACCGGCAATGGAAATGATTCCGGCGTCATCAATGCGGGGGAAGCCTCATGACCACTACCAATGAAATCGCAGATAAGATTGCCGCAGAGCATAAGCTCACCAAAGTCCAGAGCAAGGCAATCGTAGAAGCCGTCTTTGCAGCCATCACCGGAGCCGCCACCTCCGGCGCCGAAACCTCGATTCCGGGCTTCGGCAAATTCAAGGTCAAGGACACTCCGGAGCGCGAAGCGCGCAACCCGGGAACGGGCGCAACCATCAAGGTTGCCGCATCGAAGAAGCTTGCCTTCACGCCCGCCAAGGCGCTGAAGGATGCGCTCAACAAGTAATCCCGATCCCGGATCGTTAAGATCCGATGATTCAATGGCCGGCTCTATCGTTGGGGCCGGCTGTTTGCTTTTTCAAGCGAAGGCGAACGCCGCTGCGTGATCGGTTCCGGATGATTACATCGCAAGACCAGCTAACGCGTCCCGAAATAGGTCGGTACACGGTTCGCCGCTTCAACTGATCTTGCTCTCGCGAATGCGATCGGCAAGATCCAGAAAATTCTGACGTATGCGGCGCAAGGTGAAATCGAGACCGAATAGGCGGCCCGTTTCGCTAAAATCCATCGATTGAGCCGCCTCGGAACGCTGAAGTGCGCTGAATGCGGCCTCGAAAGCCGCGTCACCGGCCGAAAGCATCTCTGGATCGATCTCGCCACCGTCACGCAGTGCCCGGCCGCACGCTTCCGCGAAGCGGGCCTGTGCCTCGAGCACTTGCCCTGCCTGCGGCCCGATTGCTTCGACGATCGCCGGCGGGAAAGGCGTTTCCACGATGTGGCTGACATAGGTCATGTCGTTGCGAATTCGCCAGAGCGAGCGCGGGATGGCTTCTGAAATTCCCTGCCTCGTCAGCCAGAAGGCGCGTTCGCGCTGCGCGTCGGTCAAAAGCGCCTCCGTCGCCATCAGGGATTGGCGCAGCGCGATATTGGCTTGCGAGGCGGAGACCGGCTCGCCCTTTTCGACCGCCGATGCAAGCGTGCGCAATATCTGCGCCATGAGGTCGAGGGCGGATCCGAAGCGATCGAGCACCACGGTCCGCGAACGCGTCGGCAGGATGAAGAGGCTGGCGAGCACGCCGACGACACCGCCGAGCGTAATCTCGGCAATGCGGTCGATCACGAAAATCTCGACGGGAACGGCGGCGGAATGAGTGAGCATGACGATCGCCGCCGTCAGCCCGGCATTGCGCAGGCGAGGCAGGCGCGCTGCCACGAAGCTCGAAAAGCCGACGACACAGATCAGCGCGATCCCGATGGCGAGCGGATCCTGCGGTGTCACGAATACCGCCATGCCTCCAAGTATCGCCCCGGCGACCGTCGCCACCAAGCGATCGACAGCCATGCCGGCCGTCGCGCCCACCGAAGCCTGCATGACGATCAGCACGGTGAAGACAGCCCAATAACCTTGCTGAAGGTGGAGAAGCTGGGAGATGGCATAGGTGATCGTGCAGGCGATCATGACCCGCAGCGCCTGCACCGCTGCGCGCTGGGTTTGAACGAGGGATGTTTTTGGTTTTGACGGAGGCTGGCTTTGGCGAGATGCGGGCTCGGTCATCGCGCAACTTTTCGTCTGGAAACGTATGCTGACAATGGCCGTTTGGGTCTTGCCCCTCCCCTTTGATGCAATGCCGCCGATCGCCCGGCGAACCGGCGCTCACGATGGCGGCATTCGACATAATATGGAAGGTGCCTGCCCAACGGCAACCACCGGCCCATTCCGCGTCTTCTGCCGTGCTTCCTACCCGGAAGCACGGTCCTTGGACGATAGTCACAGACCAGATTTTGAGCTCAAACCGTGGCGGAGGCCGCAGATGTCGGAGTCGTCTCGCTGACGAGAACCTGCCGCAGGCGTTCTTCCTGCTCGGGCGAAAGCGAGGTGCGCAGCAGCCTTGCATGCTCGCCCTTGAACTCGGCAAGCACCTTCTCAGGCTGAACCTTGCGGATCAGCAGGAACAGCGCGGAGCTTTGCGCCGGAATGGTCTCGGCAAGCTTCTCGATGAGCCCGTCGTCGATGCCGTAATCGGCCATCGATCCGGCGAGAGCACCGGAACCGGCACCGATTGCACCGCCGACCACAAGGCCGGCAAGGGGATTGAGAAACAGCAGGCCAACGAGCGATCCCCACAGGGCGCCCGAAAGGCCGCCGCTTGCAGCGCCTGCCGCGGTCAGATTGACGCTCTGCTTCAGACGAACCTTGCCGGACTCGTCGCGGACGGCAATGACCGCATCTTCGAGGTCGATCAGATATTCCTTCTCGAGCTGGACGAGGCGGTTGAGAACCGCGTCCGCTTTGTCGGCATTATCGAAACCGAGCACTATGAGTTCTGACATCGAAATTCTCCGGGTCGGGGTGTCGAGACGGGAACTGGAGTCTTCAAGCCGATCAGTGAACAGCCGTGCTGATCAACCGGTAAGGATGAGTAGCATTGAACTGCGAGATCATTGCGACAGCCTGCTGCAGCAATTCCTCGGCTTGTTCGGGATCGTCGCGGGCCAGTTCGTCAGCATTGACGCGGATTGCTTCCGCCATGTTGGTGGAAAGCGCCGCAAACTGCTTGTTGCCCTCGACAAGGGCCTCAAGCGCCGTGCCTTCCAGCGTTCGGGCGACATTGATGAGAATTTCCTCGCGCTCTTCGATGCTGAGGTCTTCGATGGTTTTGGTTTTATCTTCCATTTTGATTACTCACTCTTCATAGACGTGATGGCAACCGAGCTCATGAAGCCTCGATTACTCCTCACGTAGGAAGACGCAAATTCGGGTTCAAGGTTCCCTCGTTCGACCCGATATCGGCCAAATCGTGATCTCGCCGATAGGAGATGGGACCTTCATCAGCCGCGAAGAAAGGCATCGCCCTCGCCAATGCGGAACATTGTGGCCGTCGCACGGTTCGATTGGTGTGGCCGGACACCTTTCATCCGGGAAGATTTCGGCCGCGCTGCATTTGAAATGACGCGAGCTCTTGCAAATCAGACGAATAAGGTAATCGACATGACGGATTCGCGACGAGAAAACAGCCAAACAACGGCTGAGCGCAATACAGGCTCTCGCAGCCACCGGCCTGCGGCAGCCAATCAGACCAAAGGTGAACTCGACGCCGCGTCGGAGCACGCCAAAGAGCGCGGTCCCGACGACCTGCCCAATATCGAGGCCACGAAGGAGGCGGTGCGTCAGCACGACGATGCCTTCATCGTGAAAAGCGATCTTGAAGACGCAGACGAGCGCGAGGCGTCACCGGGCACCCGCGAGCAGCCCTGAGATTGCGCCGGGGCGCCTATCCTCCACCCACGCTAAAAGTAAACTCAAGGAGATCGCCATTATGGATATCGATGAGAACGCCCGCGTTTGGGAACTGGTCGAGAAGATCGGCGTCTGCATGCTGACCACTCAAACCTCCGGCAGCCTGCGCGCCCGACCGATGGCCGCACATCCCGAACCGATCGAGAATGCGATTTATTTTCTGACGGATGTCGCCGGCCACAAGGATGAGGAGATCGCCCGCTGGCCGAACGTCTGCCTGGCCTTCGCCGACACGAAAGGCCAGAAATATGTCTCGATATCCGGTACGGCGGAAGTCAGCAACGACCGCGAACGAGTGGAGGATCTCTGGACGACGGGTGCGAAGGCCCGCTGGCACAGCGTCGACGATCCCTCCATCCGCGTCTTGAAGGTGACCCCTTCTTTCGCCGAATACTGGGACAGTCCCGGGACGATCATCAGCTACATCAAGATGGCCGCTGCCGCCGTTTCAAATTCAAAGCCCGACATGGGCGAGAACGTGAAAGTCGAGCTTTAGAGGCGATGGATCACTGCGAGCCATGCCGCGCCAACCGGGGCGGCATGGCTCGCACCAGAGCCCGGGCCGGATGGCATGAACTCCTATTCTTCCCATTCCTCTTCATCGGCCGAAAGCAGATCCACCAAGACTGCCACATTACCGGCAGGCAGATGGCGGCCTTCGCCGATCAAAGCCTCATCGCTGTTTACCCAGGCCCAAGCCTCGGATAGTTCCGTCGGCGTTGCGCCTGTTGCAACAATTTCGGCGATAAGGGTCTCGTCCACAGGGCCGAGTACGGAGGTGACGTCTTGCGAGGTCAATGTCATGTCCTGCTCCTCTTCCTGTTTGCCAGACCATGAACATCCCTGAAATATAGCAACTCGAGGATAAACTTCCACCCGCGGCCGGGCTATGCAGGCACGAGATACTCTCGCCAACGCCCTGAAATAGCGGAATAAACTTCCCTTCGTCGGCAACGAAAAATCTTGCAGGCCGCTACGCAGCGCTTGCTCTGCAATCAAGCGACGGCTCCCACGACGATCAAGAAATCGGCTCGAGATCGCATAGATCGTAAGATGATCAAAAAGTCGGCCCGGACGCGCCGCTCTTCAGCGTGAAATAAGCAAAGGCTGCTACGAAAAATGCGATGACGGCCAGGATCGCCAGCAAACGCTTGAGCCAAGGGGGCGTTTGCCTCGGCGGCTTTGGCTTAGGACGACGTTCAAACTTGATGACATTATCGGACATGACAATCGATTAGCGAAGATCAAACAGTTTGCCAATCCGGTATGGATGCCGGAGGCGATGTTTCCAAAAATGGTCGGGCAAAGCGCTCAATTCATCTCAACTTCAATCTTGTCTGCAACGCCCCGGGGGCTGTGGTGGCGGATATCCGATTGAAATCCACCAACTCTGAAGGTGCCTCTTGAATATCCTCAGTAAAATCCGCCCCTGGACGGCGCAGCAGCGTGCATTGATTGTGCCATTTCCAGCAGAACAAGATCTGGCCGAACGCAGATCCACGTCAACCATCGCCGATGGCCCGATCGTCGCTTTCTTCACGGAAGGCAGTTTTTACGAACATGAGAAGGATCGCATGGTCCACTCCGCCAAGCGTATCGGACTGAGCGTTCAGGCGACGCCAGTGCCCAGCGCTGGTAGCTGGGTATTGAATGCCGGCCTGAAACCCGGTTTCCTGCTGCAGGAGAGGGCAAGGCTGCGCGGACCCATACTGTACGTCGACGTCGACGCGGTCTTCCATCGCAATCCCTGGCCGGAACTTCGTAAGCTCGAATGCGACCTTGCGGTCTATTACGAAGGCAATGCGCGCCTCATCAGCGCGACGATCCTCATCAACGATACGCCCGGGGCGGCGCGGCTCATCGAGCTCTGGCAGGAAGGATGTCTTGCCAAGCCCGACATGTGGGACCAGCTCGTTCTCCAGCAGATCATTGCCGAAGATGCCGCAACTCCGAACCCGCAATTCAAAATCGTGAAATTGCCCGTGTCCTTCTGCTGGATATTCGATCGGCTCGAAAATGAGCCTGCGAGCGAAATCTTCATCGAGCAGCTGCAGGCAAGCCGCGAGGCGACGAAGCGTAAACGCTGGTTCGGCCGTATCGGCAAACGCCTGAAGCGTCGCCGCGACCGGATCGAGGAAATCGAGCGCATCCTCGGCCGTCACGAGTGAGGCACGCTACCCGGTCTGCACTTTGACTTTGGCAGTGAACGGCAAGCCGCCGGTGACATGATCACAGCATGTCGCCGAGCGTCCAATGGTTGTTCCATCTGATATCAATCTCGTCCTCGACATTCTGATACCGGATGTCGGTGGAGAGACGCAGCCGTTGCCGTCTGTCCTGGTTGGTGGTCGAGGCGTGAATCATGAAGGGCGAATGGAGCATGACGTCGCCGGCCTCATAGTCGGCGACCAGCCAGCGCGTATCGAAACGTTTCGCCATCTCGGGCAGATCCTTCGAAACCCAGCCGCCCTCCGTCATGTTGCGGTTATAGGCGCTCACGCGCTCCTCGGGACCGAGATCCTTGTTCCGCTCGCTGAACTCACGCTCCATCTTGACGCCGATGGCATGCGATCCCTCCAGATAGGCAAGGCCGCCCATTTCCATCGGGATATCGCCGATCGGTATCCATGCCGTCACGATCCGGCTCGTTCCGCCACGCAGATAGACGAGATCATAATGGGCAGGCGTTGCCGTCGTCGTTCCCGGCCGGACATGGCGCATGATCTTGCGCTTGTGCAGATAGGAAATGCCCGACAGGAATTCGTCCATGAAACGCGACATGCGAGGCTGCGCGCAGAAGCCCTCATAAGCGACCGAACGGACCAGCGACATCAGGCAGCGATCGACATCACCGCCTTCGGGCGCCACAGCGGACGCGATGCCATCCCTCGGATCCGTTCCCTTCTCGATCAGCCCCGTCGCCGCCAGATGACCGAAAACCCAGCCGCGAAAGTCGATGACGTCTTTGCGCGGCAGGAAACCCTTGAGCCACACATAGCCATTCTCTTCATAAAGGCTGCGGATTGCCTGAACGCCGATGCCCGGATCAGTCGGCGTCAGATAGCCGAGCCGATCGGGTGCGGTGGAAAGAACCTTTCCGTTGGCGACAAGATTGAGCTCGCGCTCGCCGGATTGCACGGCCTGCATGGAAATAGACATTTCATTCGCCTATCGCTCGATGTGATTGCCCATTGAATCTAGCAGTCAGTGATGTTCCATTACATGGACGGAAATCATACTGGACTTTTCGCTCATCATGAGACCGACGGAAGCCGTCTACCGATCATCACTCGCGGCCGCCAGCGGGCTAGCTATCACCGGCAGTGGAAGACAGCATGCAATGCACGCCGTCAAAGGACGGAAGCTGCCGTGCTATGCGGTCGTCCTCGTAGAGAATGGCCAGGGCTTTCTCGAGACCGAGGCTTGCGGTCGCCGGAGCGTGAAAGGCCCGGCCCTCTTCTGGCTCTTTCCAAACCGCCAGCACTCATACGGCCCGGATGCTGATGGCTGGAACGAGCGATGGGCGCTTTTCGAGGGCTCTCTGGTGCGGGACTTTCTGAGGCTGCGCCTCATCAGCGAGCAGGATCCGCTCATCAATCTGCGCAATCTCGATCGCATCCAGCGCCTTTTCGGCGGCATTCACGGCGATCTGCTCGCGGATTCGAACCTTGCGAGAGCCTCGGCGGCCGCTTCGCTCCACCAGATCGTTGTCCTGGCGGCGCGAAAGGCCTGCCAGACCACGCCTTCCCTTCAGGAAGGAGCGGATATGGCCGAAATCGTCGAGGCGCTTCGGCGCAGGGCGATGCAACCGCTCGATATCGCCGCCTTCGCCGCCGAATATGGAATGTTGCCCGCGACACTCCGCAGAAAGATCGCAAGGGAGGTCGGGCTGCCGCCGAAAGGCTTTCAGCTTAGGGTGCGCATGGATCATGCCAAGGAACTCCTGGCAACGACGGACGACAAGATCGAGGTCATCGCCGCCAAGGTCGGCATTGACGATGCGTTCTACTTCTCCCGGCTGTTTCACGAGCGGGAAAACTGCACGCCGCGCGAATTTCGCTCGCGGTTCAGGAGGAGCTGAACGCTCAAGACCGGCCGCCTCGTCGCAACCATCCGTTCATCGGACGGCCGCCGCTGGATGGAATTCCGTTTCAGGCTTGGCCGTCGGCAGGCGGCCGGAGTATCCGCTCCCAAATCCTGGTTCGAACATGATAGCCTGTTGCCGGTGCGGAAGTGGCAGAGCCTGACCTGAAGGCACAGCCGATTATCGCGCCTTAAGCGTTACCCCTGGGAGCGGATGAAAAACACCCGCTCCTCATCAACGTTCGAAGCGCGAGGAGGCAATCATGAATTTGAAAGACGCAACATTGTTCCGGCAGGCCGCGTTGGTCGGCGGTGATTGGATCGAAGCCGATCCATCCAACGCGATCAAGGTCGACAACCCCGCAACGGGCGAGATCATCGGCCTCGTTCCCAATCTGGGTGCTGCGGAGACCAGGAAGGCGATTGCTGCAGCCGAAGCCGCGCAGAAGGAATGGGCCGCCCGCACCGCCAAGGAACGCTCCGGTATCTTGCGCCGCTGGTTCGAGCTGATGATGGAAAACCAGGATGATCTCGGACGTATCCTGACAGCCGAACAGGGCAAGCCGCTGCCTGAAGCCAAAGGCGAAATCGCCTATGGCGCGAGCTTCATCGAATGGTTTGCCGAAGAAGCCCGCCGTGTCTATGGCGACATCATTCCCGGTCACCAGAAGGACAAGCGCATTCTGGTCATGAAGCAGCCGGTCGGCGTTGTCGCGGCGATCACGCCCTGGAATTTCCCGAACGCCATGATCACTCGCAAGGCCGGTCCTGCCTTTGCCGCTGGCTGTGCCATGGTCTTGAAGCCGGCCTCGCAAACGCCGTTTTCGGCGATCGCCATTGCGGTCCTTGCCGAACGCGCCGGTCTGCCCAAGGGGCTTTTCAGCGTACTGACGGGTTCGGCTCGCGCCATCGGCGCCGAGATGACCGCAAGTCCGGTCGTGCGCAAGCTCACCTTCACCGGCTCGACCGAAGTGGGCGCAGAACTCTACAAGCAGAGCGCGCCGACCATCAAGAAACTCGGGCTGGAGCTCGGCGGCAACGCACCTTTCATCGTGTTTGACGATGCCGATCTCGATGCTGCCGTCGAAGGCGCGCTGATCGCCAAGTTCCGCAACAATGGCCAGACATGCGTCTGCGCCAATCGTCTCTATGTTCAGGACGGCGTCTATGATGCCTTTGCCGAGAAGCTCTCTAAGGCTGTGGGCTCGCTGAAGACCGGCAACGGCTTCGACGAAGGCATCAATCTCGGCCCGCTGATCGACGAGGCGGCCCTTGCCAAGGTCGAGGAGCATGTTGCCGACGCCCTTTCGAAGGGAGGCCGCATCGTTGCCGGCGGCCATCGCCACCATCTCGGTGGACGCTTTTATGAGGCGACCGTCCTTGCCGACATCACGCCCGCCATGGCCGTCGCCAAGGAAGAGACATTCGGGCCGGTCGCTCCCCTCTTCCGCTTCAAGGACGAGGCCGATGTCATTACCCAGGCCAACGACACCGAGTTCGGCCTTGCCTCCTATTTCTATGCCAAGGATCTCGCCCGCGTCTTCAGGGTCGCCGAAGCGCTGGAATACGGCATGGTCGGCGTCAATACCGGCCTGATCTCGACGGCCGAAGCGCCGTTCGGCGGCGTCAAGCTTTCCGGCCTCGGCCGCGAGGGATCGCGCTACGGCATCGAGGAATTCACCGAAATCAAATATGTCTGCCTCGGCGGCGTCGCCTGAGGCCAAGGGGAGGCCGTCGGGAGAGGTTTATGGCACCTGCACGAGGCGGCCGCTGCCTCTGATCTCCGAGCGTCGCAGGACTGGATGCCCATATAGCTCGATGTTGCCGCTTCCGCTGATCGATATATCCGCATCGGCAGCAGCGGCAACCTCAGCATCGCCGCTGCCCCGAACCCTGATCTTCACCGATTGGGCGGCCAGGTCTTTCAACCGTGCGGTACCTGAGCCGGAAATCTCCAGATCGACCGTATGCGCGCTGCCCGTGGCGGAGACGCTGCCACTTCCGGATATGCTCAAACGCAAATCGGACTGATCGAGCTGCGACAGGGCAAGATCGCCGCTGCCGCGCACCTTCCAATCGGTGACGAGCGGTCCCGACAGGCTGACTTCGAATTTGGAGCTGGACCAACCCGGATCGCAATCCAGGCTCAGCCTGCCACCCTGCAGGCGTACATGATCCAGAAGTGCCGGATCACCGCTGATGACGGCCTCCGCCTTTCCGCCCGGCCGGTACTGAACGGAGGCCGGAATATCGACCGCCAGGCTGCCATTGGAGCTGAAAGGCAGGATGACCTGCTGCTTGCCGGATGCCGCAGATTCGCAACCGGATCGCATGCCACCCCACCAACGCCCCGCATTGGCCCAATCCGGCCCGGAAAGCCCGGTGCCGAGCGTAAGAAAGACGAATGCACAAATCAGTCCGGTCGTCGCGACAGTCGCCAATTTCCCGTTCATTGTCCATTTCCTCCAACGATGCGCAGTCCGGTGCTCAAGCTCGACTTTCGTCCACTTGAGCCAGGCGGAAATGCAGGCGAGCATATTGCCCAAGCATGCGGATGCCCAAACTCAGACCCATCAGCAGCAAAGCACCGCCACCCACGAAGCAGCTCACCAGGCCGGCACCGATCAGCAGGCGGGCCAGCATGCCGACGGAAGGCAGGCCGATGTGGAACAGCACGGTGGTGACGATGATCTTCAGACCCACGGCGCCGACAGCCACCAATGCAATCGCAAGGCCAAGCGTGACGAAGATCGCAGCAAAGAGCAGCGGCAGCAGGAAAAAAATATCGACAATGGCAAGGCCGGCCAGGGCCATCATAGCGGCCAGGAGATTCGGTACGCTCCAGTGGGCCTCCAAACGGCGCAGCCCCGCATCCGCCCGCAGCTCCCGAGCGATCCTGCCCGGATCGCCAAGCGCTGCGGCAACCTCCTCCTCGCTTCGGCCGGAAGCCTCGGATTCGGCAAAATGGGCTGCGTAATCAGCCAGGATATCGTCAATCTCATGCGGCGGCAGGCTCGCAAGCCCAAGCCTCAACGTGCGTAAGAAAGCGTCCCTGGTCATGGTGAATCCTCAAGAAGTTTATCGACAGCGTCGGCTAGCGAGCGCCAGTCGCGGCGATGGGCTTCGAAAATCGAGCGGCCGAGCGGCGTGAGCCGATAATATTTACGCGGCGGCCCGCTGCTCGACTCGACGATGCGGGTCGCAACCAGTCCGTCATTCTGCATCCTGCGCATCAGCGGGTAGATCGTTCCTTCGCCCATGCCCACCGCCGCAACCAGCGTACTCGCAATCTCATAGCCGTAGCTTTCGCCCCGCGAGAGCACGGCCAGGACGCAAAGATCGAGCACGCCCTTCCGCAATTGAACTTGGATCGAGTCAGTCATGAACGCCTCAGCTTTACAGAACGAATATAACAAGCTATCTGTTTATGCAAGGTAGCTAGGACGGCTTTCGCAACCGGCACATGCCTCTTCGTGTCATCGTCTGGACTACGGACCGACATGCCTTGCCATCACAGCCATCGCGCAGCCTGTATCTCTGGTTAAATGGAGTAGTCCCCGGCGACAACCGCCACCACAGTTGCTAACTCACGATCCCCGCATCAAAGCAGTCGTTGTAGCCGACCCGCTGAGCATCGTCTTCCCGACCGTGGACAGCGTGGAAGATGTCAAAGTTCCGCTTCAGCTTTGGGGCTCAGAGCTTGGAGGGGGTGGTGGAGCATCTCCTGAAAATGTCGCAACGCTTGCACGGCTATTGCCGGAAAAACCTGATTTTCGAGTCGTCCCCAATGCCGTTCATTTGTCGTTTCTGACACCTTGCCCGGAAATGAGGCCGTCGTCGGATGCCTGCACCGATGCGCCGGGCTTCGATCGCGTCGCGTTTCATAGACAATTCAACGCCGCTGTCGTCGCATTTTTCCGCCGGCATCTGACGCAGCGGTAACGGCAAGCATATCGGAGCGTGAAGCAGCATGTGACGTGGAACAATGCGCAGGCATTATGAGCGTTGAAACTCGTCCGCGAATCCGATCAGATCATGACAAAAACGATACGCATAGCGGCGGCTCTGGTGCTGCGCCCGGACGGGAAGACATTGCTTGTGCGCAAGCGCGGCACTATTGCCTTCATGCAACCCGGTGGCAAGGTGGAGCAGCAGGAGACGCCAGAGACGGCGCTGATCAGGGAACTCCTCGAAGAACTGGGCCTTGCGGCAGAGATGAAGGATCTGACTTTCCTCGGTCGTTTCTAGGCGCCGGCAGCCAACGAACCGCACCATACTGTCGTCGCGGATATATTCCGGCTGCATGTGGGCGATCCGGCAATCACAGCAGCGGCAGAGATCGAGGAGATCCGCTGGGTATCGCCCCACAATCCGGGACATATAGCTATGGCTCCCCTGACCGAGCATCATATCCTTCCTCATTATCGGCAGCAGACTGTGTCCGCGGGCCAATGAGGTCGAATTTCATCGGCTCCAGACAATGAGGGCAACTTCGGCGATTTCCTGGAAATTCCTGGCCTGGAATACAACTTCGTTCGCCTATTCGCCTATGGGCGGCAGACGCGTTGCTCACGGCGGACGAGCCGTCCAATTGCACGTCGCTTTACATGGGGCGAGAGTAAAATTTAAATATTGTAACAAAATGAAAAATTAATAGATTTCAACTTTAGCGGTGAGCTTATTTACTACGAATATGATAACATGCGCAGAATACATGAGGCCCTCGTTATTTTAATTGAAAGTAAAAACAACTTTGGATACATGAGTAAAAAAACACGACGTGAGGCCGAAAATGAAAAGAGAAAATACTGCCAGCCACGAGAGGTTTATTGAGCTGACAAGCAAGATCGTCTCGGCCTACGTTCTTCGCAACGCGACCGCGCCGGAAGATTTGCCGAGGCTCATCATAGACACATATGCCGCGCTTACCGGTTCTCGGCAACCTGAGCCGTTGTCATCGGAAAAGTCGCTGAAGCCGGCGGTGCCGATCAAGAAATCCATTACCGATGAATATCTGATCTGCCTGGAAGACGGCGGTAAGTACAAATCGCTGAAGCGGCACCTCAACACCAAATACGGCCTGACACCCGAAGAATATCGAAAGAAATGGGGCTTGCCGGCCGACTACCCGATGGTCTCGGCCACCTATGCAGCCACACGATCGACGCTGGCGAAGAAAGCCCTCCTCGGCCATACAAAGAACGCGACCGATATTGCGCCGGCTGCCGAGCCGGCTCGACGGCAGCGGAAAACCGGCTGATTTGGAGTAGTTCTGCGTTTCTTCGAAAAGCGTACGCGCCTATCTTTTTATTTCCCAGCGCGTTGCGAACGGAAAATCGCTGCGCGCACGCTTGTAGATGCTCCAGGAACGTTTTGAGCCACTTCGCGTGATCCGCCCTGTCCGCACTTCGACGATAATTGCGCGATCAAGTCGCTGCAGGATCACGGAATTTCGATTGTCTTGGCATTGACGGTAATCGCGCGGCCGGCAAACCAGCCGTTGATACCGGCGCCGAGGCCGAGCAGGACGAACAATACGGAGCTCCAGGCAAAACTCCCGGTCCAGCCATGGATCGTGCCGACGACGAGCGGGCCGATCGCGGCAAGCAGATAACCGACGAATTGCGCCATCCCGGAGAGATGGGCCGCCACATGCGCGTCGGGCGATCGCAACACGATGACGGTCAGTGCCACCGCGATCAATCCGCCCTGCCCGATGCCTTGCAGCACGGCCCAGAACCAGACCGTCCAAAGCGGCGCAAAGAGCAGGCCCAGCAATGCTGCGACCGCGACCAGGCAGAGAATGACATTGATGGCGCGCTGGTCCCTTCCCTTGACGGCGATATGGGGTGCGACGAGGCAGGCAACGGCCTGCACCATAACCGAGGCGGAGACAATGGCTCCGGCGGTCACGCCGTCAAGGCCGCGTTCGCGCAGAATAGGCACGAGCCAGCCGAAGACGCAGTAGGCAAGTGCCGATTGCAGCCCCATGAAAAGCGTTACCTGCCAGGCGATGCGATCCGACCAGAGGCCGGTGACACGAAAACCAGCGCGGCGGACCTGGCTGCGCGTTCGAACCACCTGCGGCAGCCAGAGAAGTCCGACCACGAAGGCCGGCACGGCCCACGCCGCAAGCGCACCACCCAGCGATCCACCGAGGGCATGCTCGATCGGAAGCGTGAACCCGGCAGCACTTGCCGCGCCGGCGCATAGCGCCATCGTATAGCAGCCCGTCATCAGGGCGGCCTTGTCCGGGAAATCACGCTTGACGAGCCCAGGCAGCAGCACGTTGCCGATGGCAATACATGCGCCGGTCAGTGCCGTTCCGAGGAAGAGCAGGGAAATGGAGGAAACTCCGCGCAGCGCCGTGCCGAGCGCAAGCAGGAAGATGACCGCAAGCAGGACACGCTCGGTTCCCATGCGCTGCGCAAGCCTTGGCGCAAATGGCGAAAACAGCCCCATGCAGACCACGGGCAAGGTCGTGAGGATGCTGGTACCGAAGGCCGAAACGCCAAGCGCGGACCTGATTTCCGGCAGAAGCGCCGATGCGCTCGAGAAAACCGGTCTGAGATTGAACGCAATGAGCACGAGGCTTGCACCCAGCAGAAACCTGCCGATCGGCGATTTGCCTCCACGTGGCCGCGGTACGGGAATTTCATCGGCCTCGGCATCGATCAATTCGAGCGAGGCGGCATTTTGTGAAGTTATGGTCATGACATCAGCAATCGATCAAGAGTAGCGACGACGGGCGCCATGAAGCGGCGTACGGCGGCATCGGCCGCTTCAGGATTGCCGGTTTCGATCGCGTCGACGATCGCGATATGCGCCTGCATATCCGGCTCGGGAATATCCGCGCCGAGCGTCGCCTCGATGGTCTCGGCAATGGAAAGGGAGAAGAATTCGTAGAGCTCGATCATCGCCCTGTTCTGTGAGGCCGCGACGACCGCCTTATGGAAGGCAAGGTCGCGCTCGATGAACGCGGCCTTGTCACCGCCGGTATAGTTTCCGCGCGCAATCAGCAAGGCGCGCAGTTGCGAAACAATTTCCGGCGAATGACGCAAGGCAGCGAGCCGTGCGGCCTCGACCTCCAGCGCAAGCCGGGCCTCGAACTGATCGCGCAAGCCGGCGCGACGCGCCATATCCAAAGGACGGCTGACATCCGTCACCGAGCGAACATAGGTGCCGGACCCCTGCCGCGTCTCGAGAAAGCCTTGGGAGACCAGCACCCTCACTGCCTCGCGGATCGTGCCGCGGCTGACCGACAGCATGGATGAGAGCGAGGCTTCATTCGGGAGCTTTTCGCCGACAAGCCAGCGTCGGGCGATGATTTCGCCGCGAATGGCCTCGACGGCATTGTCCGCAAGAGTGGTTTTGGTCAGGGCACGCATGATCTACTATCATCAAGTCATCGGATGACTTTATGATTTAGGCGGCGAAAAGCTCTTCGTCAATCCAATTGCAGGAATGATCAGCGGCTAGTTATGACGTCTGCTCTTTTCGAAGAAAAGCAGTAAGGCAAGTCCCAGCAGACCGGCGGCAGCACCGATAAGGGCCGTTCCGGAATAGCTGCTGATCGCCGTGCCGATCGCGAAGAGAAGAGCGCTCAAACCTGCACTGAGGAAGATATTGACCGATATGAGCGCGCTGCCGAGACCGGGGCGCTCGGCAATCAGATCCTGCAGATAGGTAATGGGAATACTGATGAGCGCTGCCGCGCCGATCCCGCTGACGAGGGTCAGCGCATAGACGTGCCAGGGTGCGTAAGCCAAGCCGAGCAGGACCAGATAGACGACGTAGATGACCGTGCCGATCCCCAGCGCCATGAGATGGGTCATGATCCGCTGCGCCCGCCCCCACGCGACAATGAAAACGACTTCAAGAAGGGCGACGATCCCGACAAGGATACCGATATCGGCCACCGTTCCGTGCGCCGCGCCGGTGACGATGAGTGGCAGAATGGCGCCATTGACATGCAGCGTGCTGGTGATCAGTGCCACCGCGATGAGGCGCACGAAGACCGGCGGTGACATAACTTCGCCCAGCGCGGCAAGATAGGAAAGATGGCGTGCCGATGCCTTGTCGGTGCCATCCTGGCGCGGAAGGAAAAAGGCGATCAATCCGAAGCAGACCGCACAGGCGAGACCGGCAAACAAATAGGCCGGCAGCATGCTTGCTGAATTTGCAAGCAGGACGCCAGTTATACCAGGCACCAGAACCCAGGAGAGCGAGATCATCGCACGTACGCCGGAATTGACCGTGGCGACATGGTTGCGCTCCATTCCGCTTGTCGCCACCCTGACATTGGCAAAGAGCAGCGAGTTGAGCGAACCGTAGACCGGCAGGAAGAACAAGGCGCTGAGAACGAAGGTTGCCTGCGCAGGCACGGCATAGACGGCGCCATAACCCAGGACCCCGAAAATGGCGACGCTCAGCATCATCACGCGATACTGGCCGATCCGGTCCGCCAGATTTCCAAGCAGGATGCTGACGACGACGTTCACCGCGGCCGCGCAGAAGATCAGCGTCGAATAGAGCCCATTGCTGAGTCCGAGTTCGTGGATGCCGACGACCGATTGATAGGGCGATGTGGCGGCGCCGGCAAAGCCAAAGGCAAAAATGGCAAGCATGCTCACCCGAATGGTCGGGTCGCGGAAAACATCAGGAAGAAGGTGGGTCATCGGCGGGTCGAGGATGTTGTAAATCACGCCTTCGGGGCGCTGGATATCCTTCCGTCAAAGTGGATCGAGACGCAAATGGTTGCTTTGTGCTTGACCCCTTCGGACATGGATTGTCCACATCATTCATCACATCAATGACGGCAGGTGGGCTTCAGCCGGGCATCGCGCGCGAATAGGCGGCCAGGATGAAGCGCTCTGACTGAAACAAGTATTTCTCCAGTGCGTCGGCTGCGCTCACGGACGCCCCTTGCTCCAGATGCGCCAGGATGGCCGCGTTCTGGCCGACATAGGGAGCATGCAGATATTCGGGATCGCGGATCAGGCCGAAGACGAGGCGCAGTTCCAGGGAAATCTGGGCATAGAAGGCTGAAAGCCTTGGACTGTCGGCAAGCGCGACGATGGCGGCATGAAAGGCGATATCCGCGCTGCCGACCTCCAGCCACTCGCCACGATCACGATGCTGGACGGCGGCATCGATGGCGGCGCGCATCTTGTCGACGCTCGGGTGGCGGTGATGCGCATTGGCGAGCGCCGAGCATTCGATCAGGCGGCGAATATGAAAGATATCCATGATTGTCGAGATGCTCGGCGTAGTGACGAAGACGCCCCGATTGGCCTCATGACGCAGCACACCCTCTTTCGTCAGCAGCCGGAAGACTTCGCGCAGCGTGTTGCGCGAGACCTGCAATTCCTCGCAAAGAGCCGCTTCGGACAGATGGCTGCCAGGCGAGAGCGTGCCGCTGATCACGCGCTCGCGGATGCGGGCGGCGGTCAGTTCCGCAACCGTCTGCCCCGTCTCCGCGACAACCGTCGGCTCGATGCTGGCAAGATTTGTCTGCTTCATTTGCTCTCCCGGCACCTGCATTCAATCGCTCCGACGGCCACTAATCAGCCACTTGTTGGAAAGCGAGTGGCTATTCGTACTTGTCTGCGGTTGGCGGCCCGTTGACAGCAAGGTCCGGCGGGCGATTTTGCGCAGATTTGTCCCCGTTTTCGATTGGCAATATGAAAATTGTTGAACAATATAGACCACATTGTGGTTTGATGCTATCTCACGTTCTCACAAACATAACGGGAACGCAGATACAGATGTTCATGAGACGCCTGTTTTGTAGAAAAACCTCGCCTGCTTTTGTCAGGCTGCAGCGGGTGTCGGCATGAGGATGCTGCGGTTCGATTTCGGCGAGTGCACCTGCATCATGAATGCACAGAGCAACATCGTCATCATCTCGGATGCCATGAGCGACCAGCCCAATACCGAGGTAAGCGCATGACGAATGCTGCGGGCGACAACAAACCGCTTCTGTCTGTAGCGGATCTGACTGTGCGGTTCGGTGAAAACCGCGTGCTCGAAGGGCTTTCCTTTTCGATCGAGCCGGGCCGGACGCTCGCAATCGTAGGCGAATCCGGCTCCGGCAAATCGGTGACCTCGCTTTCCATCATGCGCCTTGCCGATATGATGGGCGCACGCTTCGAGACAGGCACCATCCTCTTCGACGGCAAGGATCTGCTGAAGCTCCCGCAGAAGGAGATGCGCGCTGTTCGCGGCAAGGAGATCGCCATGATCTTCCAGGAGCCGATGACCTCGCTCAACCCTGTCTTCACCATTGGTGATCAGATCTGCGAAGTCCTCCTTCTACATGAGAGGATCGGCAAATCCGCTGCCATGGCGGAGGCGCAGCGCCTGCTGGAAATGGTGCGTCTGCCGGATGCGCAGGCACTCTTGAAGCGCTATCCGCATCAGCTTTCCGGCGGCATGCGCCAGCGTGTGATGATCGCCATGGCGCTCGCCTGCCGCCCGAAGCTGCTGATCGCCGACGAGCCGACGACTGCCCTCGACGTGACGATCCAGGCACAGATTCTCAACATCATGCGGGACCTGCAAAAGGATCTCGGCATGGGCATGATCTTCATCACCCATGACATGGGTGTGGTGGCCGAAATGGCTGATGATGTCGTGGTCATGTGGAAGGGCAAGAAGGTCGAGGAAGGCCCGGTTCGCGAGATCTTCGCCAATCCCGGGCACCCTTATACGAAGGCGCTTCTCGCCGCAGTGCCGAAGCTTGGCAGCATGACCGGCCAGGACTTTCCGAAGCGCATGCCCTTGACGGTGCTCGATGGTGGCGAGCCGAAGATCGTCGGTGAAGAACGAGTCCAGAATACCGCCCGCTACGACCAGCAGCCGCTGCTATCGGTACGCGACCTCTTTGTGCGCTTCGACATAAGAAAGAACATATTCGGCCAGGTCACGCATCGCTGCAGCGCCGTCCAGAAGGTCGCTTTCGATATTCATCCCGGTGAAACCCTGGCCCTCGTCGGCGAATCCGGCTCCGGCAAATCGACGATCGGCCGCACCATCCAGCAATTGCAGAAAGCGCGTTCCGGTGAAATCACCTTCAACGGCAAGAGTTTCGCCGCCATGTCGCAGCTCGAACGTTTCCGCCTGCGGCGCGACGTGCAATACATTTTCCAGGATCCCTTCGCCTCGCTCGATCCGCGCAAGATGGTCGGCTTCTCGATTGCGGAGCCGATCAACACCCATGGCATCATCTCCGGATCGAAGGAAGTTCGCTGCCGGGTGGACGAACTTCTGGAGCGCGTCGGCCTGACGTCGGCTCATGCCGATCGCTATCCGCACGAATTCTCAGGCGGCCAACGCCAGCGCGTCTGCATCGCCCGTGCCCTGGCCTCCGATCCGAAGCTCATCATCGCCGACGAAGCGCTATCGGCTCTCGACGTGTCGATCCAGGCCCAGATCATCAATCTCTTGATGGATCTCCAGGCCGAACGCGGGCTCGCCTATCTGTTTATCAGCCATGACATGGCCGTCGTCGAGAAGATCAGCCATCGCGTCGCCGTTCTCTATCTCGGCCAGATCATGGAGATCGGCAGCCGCCGCCAGGTCTTCGAAACACCAATGCACGCCTATACGCAGCGCCTTCTCTCGGCCGTACCGATCGCCGATCCGACGCAGGAGCGCAGAACCACCCTGCTGGAGGGCGAGATCCCCAATCCCGTCCGCCGCGTTGGCGACGAGCCGCCGATCCTGGCTCACGAGGAAATCACCTCAGGCCACTTCATCGCCAAGAGCGCCTGAGCGACTACCAAACATCGCATCGATCTGAAGAGGAAACAGGTTCAATGAAAAGAATGAAATGGGGACTGAAGACCGCTCTGACCGCACTCATGATATCGAGCGTCGCCATCAGTGCCGCTCCCGCCTTCGCGGCCGGCAAGCTGACGGTTTCGTCGTCACAGGATCCCGGTAGCTGGGACCCGATCGACACGTTCCTGGTGGCATGGGCTGCCGTTTCGACCAACATCTTCGACGGCCTCACCTATCGCGGCCCCGATCTCAAGCTGGTGCCGGGCCTTGCCGAATCCTGGGAAGAACTGGATCTGGGCAAGCGCATCCGCTTCAAGCTGCGTCACAACGTGAAATTCCATGATGGCGAGCCCTTCAATGCCGAAGCGGTGAAGTTCACCTTCGACCGCCTGCTCGGCGAGCAGGGCGCCAAGGGACCGCAGCGCTCGAACTACACCGCGATCGAAAGCATCGACATCATCGACGACTACACGGTCGATATGAAGCTGAAGACGCCCGATCCGGTACTTTTGACGAAACTTGCCGGCTATGGTGCGATGATCGTGCCGCCGAAATACATCAAGGAAAAGGGAGAGGATTATTTCAATCTCAATCCGGTCGGCACCGGCGCCTTCAAATTCGTTTCCTATACGCCGAAAGTGAACATCAAGCTCGAAGCCAACCCGGATTACTGGGGTGGCGCACCGAAGCTCTCCGAGCTTGAATATCGCTTCATCAGCGAGCCGGCGACCGCCGTTGCCGAGCTTCAGGCGGGCCGCGTCGATATCGTCATCCCGCCGACCATCCCGATCGGCATGCTGCCGGTCATCCAGGGCGATTCCAAGCTCGAAATCGCCAGCGTTCCCGGCCCGACGGTCGATGCGCTGCGCTTCAACACCCGCGACGGAATTACCGCCGATCCGCGGGTGCGCAAGGCGATCATCATGGCCGTCGATCGCGACACGATCGTCAAGTCGATCCTTGCAGGCCAGGGGACCGAAATCGTCAGCTTCCAGAATTCGCTTTCCTTCGGCTACGATGCCGACCTGAAGCCGCTTCCTTACGACCCGGCAGGCGCCAAGAAGCTGCTTGCAGAAGCCGGAGTGAAGCCCGGCGCGGCATTGCAGATCGACATTCGCGGCAATGACGCGACGATGAACGAGGTGGCGCAGGTCGTGGCAAGCTATCTGCAGATGGTCGGCCTCACCGCCACCATCAAGCCCTATGAAACCAACGTTCTGCTGAACGACATCATTCCGCAGGGCAAGACCGGCGCGATGTTCCAGCAGAAATGGGGCGGCTGGACCTTCGACTACGACAACACGGCCTATTCGATGTATCACTCCGGCGAAAAGTGGAATCCTTATGAAAAGGATGCCGCTCTGGACAAGCTCTTGGAATCGCAGCGCCCGCTCACCGATCGCGCCGAGCGCGAAAAGGTGCTGAAGGACATCGGCAAATATGTCGCCGACAAGGCGCTCGAACTGCCGCTCTACAACAGCAATGCGATCTACGGCGTCAGCAAGCGCGTCAAGGGCTTCGTGCCCGCTCCGGATACCCGCATCAAGCTGAACGAAGTCACCGTCGACTAATCATCAAGCAGGACGCCGTCGGCCCGGCCGGCGGCGTCATCCGAAAGCTCTCGGGGTAAGAACGTGGCCGGTTTTCTCATCAAGCGATTGCTGCAGGCGATTTTCGTCGTGATCGCCATCACTCTTCTCGTCTCCTTCGCCATCCGCCTCACCGGCGACCCTGCCGTGATGATGTTTCAGGGCGGCGGCAGCATGACCGAAGACGACCTGGCCCGTATCCGCACAGCCCTCGGCACGGATCAACCTTTCCTCGTGCAGTATTTCAGCTTCCTGAAGGGGCTGCTGACGCTCGATTTCGGTCGCAGCTTCACCGGCGGCACGCCTGTTTCCCAGCTAATTGCCAATGCCCTGCCCGCGACGCTGCTACTCGCCTTCATCTCCATGGTGGTCTCGATCGCGCTCTCCATCCCGCTCGGCATCAAGGCCGCGACGGCGCGGGGCAAGACAGCAGACCAGATCATCCGCGTTCTCTCGCTCCTCGGCCTCTCCTTCCCGAACTTCTGGCTGGCGCTGATGATGGTGCTGTTGTTTTCCATCACGCTCGGCTGGCTGCCGCCGAGCGGCATGGTCGGAATTTCGAGCTACATCATGCCGGCTGTGACCATGGGCGTCATCCTGACGGCAACGAATGTGCGCCTGGTGCGTACCGCCATGCTGGAAACGCTGCAATCTCAATACATTATGGTCGCGCGCGCCAAGGGCCTTAGCGAAAGCAAAGTGCTCTACAAGCATGCATTGCGCAATTGCGCGATACCGCTCATCACCTATTTCGGCATCCAGTTCGGTGGGCTGCTCGGCGGCATCGTCGTCATCGAGCGCGTCTTCAACTGGCCCGGTCTCGGCACGCTGGCATTCGATGCCGTTGGCGCCCGCGACTACCCGGTATTGCAGGGCGTGATCACCGTGCTGGCGCTGTTCATCGTCGGCGTGAACCTTCTCGTCGACATCGCCTACGGCCTTGTCGATCCCCGTATCCGCACGGAGTAACGCCGATGGCTGCCACGATCTCGCGCCGTTCGCGCTTTCTAAACTTCGAATTCATATTCGGCGCTTTGCTCACCATCGTCATTTGCCTTGCCGTTCTTCTCTCCGACGTCCTTTTTCCCGGCGGCGCCGAAAAGATCGACCTGATGGCAAGACTTGCCAGGCCCTTCGCCAGCCTCGCCCATCCCTTCGGCACTGATCCTCTGGGACGCGATGTGCTGGCCCGTGTCGTTGCAGGTGGCAAGATATCGCTGACCGTCGGCCTGACGTCGGTCATCGGCGGCGTTGTGCTTGGCGTGCTGGTAGGGCTTGCCGCGGGTTACTACCGCGGCATCTGGGACATGCTGCTGATGCGCTTTGCGGATATCCAACTCGCGATGCCTTTCATTCTGCTGGCAATCACCTTCATCGCCATCGTCGGCGGCAGCCTCACCAACACGATCATCCTCTTGATCGTCTCGCAATGGGTGCAATATGCGCGCCTCGTGCGCGGCTCGGTGCTGAGCTTGCGCGAGCGCGAGTTTATCCTGTCGGCTCGGGCGATCGGCGTCAAAGACTGGCGCATCATCTTCCAGCATCTGCTGCCGAACCTTATCGGTCCAGTTATTGTGCTGATGACGCTGAACATCGCCAACAACATCCTTCTGGAAAGCAGCCTCACCTTCCTCGGACTGGGCGTCGACCCGACCATTCCCAGCTGGGGCGGCATGCTCGCCGACGGACGCACCTATTTGCAGACGGCATGGTGGGTCAGCCTCTTCCCCGGCCTTGCAATCCTTTTGACTGTGCTTGGCCTTAATCTCCTCGGCGACTGGCTGCGCGACAGCCTCGACCCGACCGGCAGAACGACAAGGTAGATATCATGACCGTGATTTTCGAGAGACGTTTTGAGCGCACGCTGTCGCGCCTTGTCGCCGATGCCAAGCCTGGCCAGAACTTCGAGGCATGGACTTTCGATGACAGAGACAGCCGCCAGCAAGCTGAACGCAAGCTCGCGGAAAAAGGCATCAAGGCCCGCATTCGCAGCACCTACAAGCCGCTGGTAAATGCCTTTATCGAGGAAATCGACCTGCATGATGTGGATGCGATCGAGATCCGCTACCCGGTTCATCCCAGTGCACCGGGAAACCGCTTCCGTCTGGAAGCCTATCCGCTCGCGGCAATGGTGGAAAATCGCGAGATCACCTTTGTCGCAAGAGCTGACAGTGACTTTCACTATGGCGTTCTGCTGAAAAGCAAAGCCGGTGAAGAGCGCCAATTGAAGGTGCTGGTGCCTAATCGCGTCCATATAGACGCCGCCGGCGAAACGAGCGTTTCCCCGACCGGCTGGCTCGTGCGGGATGGCAATGCGACGGGCGATCGGCTCGCCACCGATTATGAACAACTCTTCGAGGAGACCATTGCCGCGGTCACACACTTCGACTGGGGCGCAAGCGAACCCTATTTCGAGGAACTGAACATTCGCGTTGCCCTGCCGGCGCTGGACGAGGCCTTGCCCGTCGGCGACGAAGTCATGAGCCTTCGCGAGGCGCTACATGAGGATTTCTATTTTTCGCTGCTCGAATTCTTCCAGAAGAAATCCGGCCGCCCGCTCGGCGACCGCGGCTTGAAGCCGGGGCAGATCGTTCCGCAGATCCTGCAGTCCTCTGGTGAGATTTCCGTCCGAGTGGAAACGCAGCCACTGACGTCTCGCTACTGGGATAGAGCCGAACAGCAGATCGAGACGGCGACGGAACCTCTGGCTATGCAGCAGATCGAGGCCGAGCTTAGCAAGATCGGCGGCGAAGCATTTGAGGCTGCCGCACGCTCTGGTCGCACAGTTCGAGCGCGCTACATCAAGGGCAGCGACGCGGCCGTGATGATCAGCGGTGGACAGCACGCCAACGAGACGACCGGGGGTGCGGGTGCCTTGCGTGCGGCCCGTCGGCTTGCCAAGGTTGAAGGCGCGCATTTCACGATCTCGCCGCTCGAAAATCCCGATGGCTACGCGCTGCATCAGCGCCTGCGCCAGGATAGTCCGCGCCATATGTATCATGCCGCCCGCTACACCGCGCTTGGCGACGATCTCGAATATCGGACCGAAGAGACTGCCGGCCCCTATCTCTTCGAAAAGAAAATCCGCTTCCAGGCGGAGAGGCTGAGCGGAGCGCAGCTGCACGTCAACCTGCATGGCTATCCGGCGCACGAGTGGACACGGCCGCTCTCCGGTTATGTCCCACGCAACTTCGCCATGTGGACGCTGCCGAAGGGCTTTTTCCTGATTGCCCGTTATCATTCCGGCTGGGCGGCTCAGGCCGAGCAGCTTCTGGATAAAGTGACCAAACACCTCGACGCCATCCCCGGTCTACGGGATTATAACGATCGTCAGATCGCACTCTATGAAACCCATGCCGGCGAAACAGGCTTCCGCATCATCAACGGCTTCCCCTGTCTCGCCAATATCGACGATCGCCATACGGTGCCATTGACCTTGATCACCGAATATCCGGACGAGACCATTTACGGCGACGCCTTCATCGCCGGCCATACCGCGCAAATGGAAACAGTGCTTTCCGCCTACCGCTCGTGGCAGGAAATCATGGCGTTGAGCTAATCGGGCTCGCCGATCTGAGCATATCGAGCAGAGCGGTCATGGCGCTCGTCGTATAGGCATCCGATCGGCGCACGAAAAGCGTATCCACCAGAGACCGTTCCGGAGGAAGCGTGTGGATTGCAACCCTGCCCTCTTGGGCGGCGGCAGCGACGACACCTCTTGGCAAGAGAGTGATGCCGACGCCGGCCGACACGCAGCTTATGATCGTATCCAGAGAGCCGAATTCCAGCGGCTTCGAGGTGACGATACCCATATCGGCAAGAAGCGACTCCAGCCGCTGCCGGTAGGAGCAGCCGATCTGGAAGACGATGGTCTTGAGATCGATAATGCCGGCCAAATCTTCCATTCCGCGAATGGCAGGCGATGTCACGAGAACGAGCTCTTCCTGAAAGATCACCTCCTGCTCGAGATCGGGATGGCTGACAGGACCCGCCACGAAGGCGCCCTCGACCCGGCATGAAACGACATCGTCGATCAGCCGGCGGGTCGTGCCTGTTGTCACGACAAGACGTACCTGCGGATAGGTCTTGGCGAATTGGCCGAGGAGCGGCGACAATCGCAGCGCTGTCGTCGTTTCCAGGCTGCCGAGGGAAAGCGTCCCGCCCGGCTCGCCATCATCCTTGGCGGCGGTGCGGGCATCGGCCAGAAGCTTGGTGATGCGGCCGACAAATGGGAGAATTCGTTGTCCCGCCGGTGTGGTCGACACGCCCCTTGCATGCCGCTGGAATAGGCTGACACCCAGCTCTTCTTCCAGTGCCCGGATTCGCGCGGTCACATTCGATTGAACAGTGTGCAGCTCCTGCGCCGCCCGGTTCATGCTGCCGTGCCGTGATACCGCTTCGAAAACTCTGAGATCCGATACGTCCATTTCATATCTCCCAAAGAGATAACTGCTCTCATAATAATTCAGTTTTTATGATAATATGTGTGCCGTATTCTCTCAAGCACTGATCACTGAGAGAGTTCCCATGATCGACGCTGCCACGCACGAAACCGACCGGAACCATTATGATGCCCGGATGGCATGGCGTGCCATCCTGTCGGCATTCTGTGCCTGCCTGATCGGCATCGGCCTTGCCCGCTTCGCCTATACGCCGCTTCTGCCTGCCATCGTCGATAACAATTGGTTCGAAGCCCCGGCAGCCGCCTATCTCGGTGCCGCAAATCTTTCCGGTTATCTGGTCGGCGCATTGCTCGGGCGGACAATCGCCGCACGCGCCTCCACTGTCCTGACGCTCAGGATCATGATGCTTGCCGCAACGGCGGCCTTCTTTGCCTGCGCCTTCCCTGTCAGCTTTCCATGGTTCTTCGCATGGCGTTTCGCAGCCGGCCTTGCCGGTGGCGCCCTGATGGTACTCGCGGCGCCAACCGTCCTGCCGCTGATCGTACCGTCTCGCCGAGGGCTTGCCAGCGGCGTGATCTTCATGGGCATCGGCGCCGGCGTTGCACTATCGGGCACATTGGTTCCCCTGCTGCTGCAACAGGGCTTGCGCGAAACCTGGCTCGGCATCGGCGCCCTGTCGCTGCTTTTGACGATCATTGCCTGGGCCGGATGGCCGCGCGAAATCGCCGGTCACACCACCGCAAGCCACCATGCCACGCATGTCCCGAAACGCTGGACGCTACGCGCGCTCTACATCGAATATGCGCTGAATGCCGCCGGCTGGGTTCCGCATATGATCTTCCTCGTGGATTTCGTTGCCCGCGGATTGGGAGAGGGCTTGCAGGTTGGCGCGGAATACTGGGTGCTGTTTGGCCTTGGCGCCACCATCGGCCCGATCCTTGCCGGCCATCTGGCCGATCGCACCGGTTTCGCCGCAGCACTGCGATTTGCCTTTCTGCTTGAAGCCTTCGCAGTCGTCATTCCCGCCCTTGGTCTCGGACAGGCATGGCTCATCGCATCGAGCCTGATCGTCGGGGCATTCGTGACCGGCACGGTTCCCTTGATGCTCGGGAGGATCGCGGAATTGCTGCCGCACCATCCGGCGCAGCAGAAGGTCGCATGGAGCCTGGCAACCGTATTCTTTGCCCTATTCCAAGCGGCGGCGGCTTATGGACTTTCCTTCGTCTTCGCCCAAACCGGCGGAAACTATTACCTGCTCTTCTTCATCGGAACCGGCGCCATGGTCCTCGCCTTGACGATCGACCTCGCCGTCGCGGTGTTGGTTCGAGTTCCTCAGGGAAGTGCCCGGGATCACGACGCATAACAATAGGAGAACATGACATGGCAAAGCTTTTGACTGAAATTACCGGCAGCGAAGACATGGTGAACAATGGCGGCGCCCTCGACGCACTTATCGGCTTCTACCGCGCTTTCAATGCCGGCGACCTGACTGCCTTGGCCGCCAATTGGGCCGATGGCGACAAGCCAAGCATGGACAATCCGATCGGAGGCATCCGGCGCGGATGGCCGTCGATCCGCGACGGTTATCAGAAGCTGTTTACCGGGAAGGCGAAGGTCCGGGTCACATTCCACGATTTCACCAGTCAGGGCGGCGATGATTGGCACCTGTTCGTCGGCCGGGAGAAAGGAACCTGCGTCACGGCCGGCGAGAGCATTGAACTTCGCATTCGCACAACCCGCTGGTTCGTCAGGATCGACGGCGTCTGGCGGCAGCTTCATCATCACGGCTCCATCGAGGAACCTGCCCTGCTTGCAGCCTATCAGCAGATCATCTTCGGTGCGCCGCTGGATCGTCCGGCATAGGCTCCGTCGCAAGATTTTAATCGCCTGCGCGGTATCGTGCCCACATGGCGCCAAAGTTTTCGGGCGAGTTGAGGTTCATGAGGCATTTTCTGCTGCTGCTCTCCAGCCTGTTCATTATCTGCCTGGGCTCATATGCGCCGCCGGCGCATGCGGAGGGATTCGTCCGCGCCGATCATCAGCAAATCGTTGATGGCAAAGGCCATCGGCTCATCCTGCGTGGCCTCGGCCTTGGAGGATGGATGGTGCAGGAAGGCTACATGATGGGCCCTTCCAATCTGAAGGCGCAGCACATCATTCGCCGCCGCATTTCCGAAATCATCGGCGAGAAAAGGACTGAACAATTCTATCGGTCCTGGCTCGATAATGCCGTGACGAAAGCCGATATCGACGCAATGGCCAAATGGGGCTTCAACAGCGTGCGCCTGCCGATGCATTGGAACCTGTTCATCAAGGATAGGCACGGCAAGAAAACGTCCAAGAACATTGTCTGGAACGAGGAGGGCTTTCGCCGGGTTGATGCGCTGATCGGCTGGCTGAAAGCCCATGACATGTACTTGATACTCGACCTGCATGCGGCACCTGGCGGCCAGGGTCACGACATCGCCATTTCCGATCGCAATCCGAACAAGCCGTCGCTCTGGCACAGCGATGAGAACCAGGCAATGATGATCGCGCTCTGGAGCGAGATCGCCCGTCGCTACAAGGACGAATCGACGATCGCGGGTTATGACCTGCTTAACGAACCGAATTGGGGCTTTCAGGACAAGAAAGACAAGGGCGGCTGCCGCGAAACCGAAAACCGGCCGCTGCGCGACATCTACATACGCACCATTCGTGCGATCCGCGCGATCGATACCAACCATATGCTTGTGATCGAGGGCAATTGCTGGGGCAATAATTATGCCGGCGTGCTGCCGATCGAGGATCGCAACACGGCGCTCAGCTTTCACAAATACTGGACGCCGACGACGCGGGAATCGATCGAACCGTTCCTGAAACTGCGCGAGCAATATGACATGCCGCTCTGGAACGGCGAATCCGGCGAAAACAACAATGACTGGTATGCCCGCGCCGTGGCGCTGCAGGAGAAAAACGGCATCGGCTGGTCATGGTGGCCCCTGAAGAAAATCGGTGCGGGCAACCCGCTCGAAATCAAGGCGAATGCAGACTACCGCCGCCTGGTCGCCCATCTTCGCGGAGAGGGCAAAAAACCTTCGGCCAAGCATGCCTTCGCGGGATTGATGCAACTGGCAAACGACAGCCGTTTCGACCGGAACATCCACCATCAGGGCGTGATCGACGCATTGATGGGAGCTTCGCGCAAACCAGACATGCCCGACTAGGGCCGTCCGGTCATTCGCACTGGTGAATTCGCCCTACCCCACCGCGTGCCGGATCGTTTTCGACAGGCGCAAGAGGAACCGAGGCCTCGATGAGGCAACGAGTTTCCATGAAAGAATTGCTTTTGCCATATGGCGAGGAAGGATGCCGACCGACAGAAACCAGGCGGCCAGCATCGCACGGCGCCGTCTGGACGCATTCATCTTCAGGCTGGCGACCGCTCCGGCGGCGCCGAGAGAGAGCCGGGAATCCTCGGCGACAGGATGTCGTTCCCTGTCGATACAAAGCGATGCAAGACGCTCCTCCAAATGCACAGGATCGCGCAGACCGGCATCTTGAGGTACTTCCAGGCCGATCTCCGCCGCCTGATCCGACAAAGCCTCCAGCCGGCGAAAATCATGCTGTATGCGCCAGCGCGCACGCCGGCCGAGCCTTTCTGCAAAGACGGAATGATTGGCGCCGTGGATACGATAGGCACCCAGACAATCATCGATGGATGTCACCTCGCCATGCAGGGGAGCAACCGTCGCCAGATATCCGTCGGCGCCCTGTCGAAATTCCCGTTCCGGAACGGGCATCACCCTGTCGAGAACCGAGCGGCTGAACGCCAGGCCGCTCGTGACGGTCGTCTGATAGCGCCCCTTTCGCAAAAGCTCCGGAGTGACGTCACCGGAATCGAAAGGTAGTTCCGCAGGTGGAAACACGTCCTTCACCTGCATGTACTCATCAACGATATGCAGCCTGAACTGCATCTGGGCAGTCTTCTCTTCCCAGGCTTCGACCACCTCCGACACCGCATTCGGATAAAGATAATCATCCGCATCGAGAAACAGCACGATCTTGCCGCGACTGGATGCGAAGCCTGTGTTGAATGCTGCGGCATGTCCGCCATTCACCTCTCTGAGGCAGGTCTTAATCCGTGAGTCATAAGAGGCGATGACATCGGTTGTCGCATCCGTCGATGCGTCATCGACGACGATGACTTCGGCATTGTCGTAGTCCTGTTCCAATGCGCTATCGATGGCGCGCCTCAAATAATGAGCGTAATTATAGTTGGCGATAACGATGGAAACGGGAATGCGGTCGTGGATGGAATACATCGCATTGAACCTCGCAGATCTGCTTTGGTCGTGGCGAACCTTCTCATCAGGTCCTGTGATTGAACCCGCTGGCAGCGGGATGGGCATGGCGCACGAGTGGCGTCAACGAATAGCTCAAGCAGAGGCTGTCAGGATCGCGTCGATCCGCCCTGCATTCCTGAGCCTCTTTAGTTTTGTGGCTTTTGAATGACCGGCACCCGCGATTTGATGCCGGCCATGGCATCATTTCGATAATCTTACTATTTCACCTTGTAGCGCGGTGCGGCGCTGGAGCGTGACAAATTGGGTTTCAGAGCCTGCCGCGCATCCTCATAGGCGTTCTGCAGTTCGACGCTTTCGAGAGCGGGAATCGTCGCCAGCTCTCCCTGATCAAAACCGGCCAGCGCGGCGTCGACCATGTCCTCGGTCGACATTACGATCTCGGACGGCAGATGCTCGACGGGAACACCGGCGACAGCCCAGAATTCCGTAGCGGTCGCACCGGGCAGAACCGCCTGGATGCGAACATTCTTATCCGCCAGCTCATGCTTCAGCGATTGGCTGAACGCCAGAACGAAAGCCTTCGTACCGCCATAGACGCCGTTCAGCAGCTCCGGCGCGATCGCAACGATTGACGCGATGTTGATGATGGCGCCACCACCACGCTGAACGAACCCCGGCGCGGCGGCATAGGTGAGCCGCATCAGCGCCGTGACGTTGAGATCGATCATCTGCTGCATTCTTTCGACGTCCGACTCCAGCAAGGATCCTGCCCCGCCGAAACCGGCATTGTTGACGAGAAGCGTGATCGCATCATCCGTCTTCAACACATGCTCGACACGGCTGAGATCCTTCTGCGAGCCCAGGTCCGCGGCAATGACCTCGACCTTGCGGCCCGTCTCCTCGCGAAGCTGAGCGGCGATTGCCGAAAGCCGTTCTTCATTGCGCGCGACCAGAATGAGGTCGAAGCCGCGTCTGGCAAGACGATGCGCATAAACCGCGCCGATGCCCGACGATGCACCTGTTACCAATGCTTTTCCTAGGGATGAATTTGTCATCGTTTCTGTCCTTTTCCTGCGGTGGGAGGTTCAATCCGCATGAAGGAACAATAGTCTTGAAAGCTTGCGTCCCAAATGTCATATTCACTACGTTTTCGGACATGCGAGCGCGCATATGCGATCAAGTTCCGAGAGCAGATCGAGGCATCCGGCACGGCGTGCCGTCCGAGAAGCGCCTCAGGTACCGTTTCCAGCTGCGAGCGCCGCCATGCATTCCATTGGATTTCTCCTCTTTCCTGGCTTCCAGGTCATGGGTTTCACCGCAGTGACCGCCTTCGAGGTCGCAAATCTGGCGAGGGAAAGAGAGCTCTATCGCGTGACGCTGCTTTCAGAGGGCGGAGGGCTTGTGCGCTCATCCGCGGGGTTCAGCGTCGAAACGGAAGCCTTTGGCGACACGTCGTTCGATTCTCTTTTCATCGGCGCCGCCACGCAGGTCTCGGCCATGTCTCCGGCTATCCTCGATTATATCCGTCGGTCGGCAAAGTCCTGCCGACGCGTCGCCGCTCCTTGCACAGGCGCCTTTGCCTTGGCCGAGAGCGGTCTGCTCGATGGCCGCCGTGCGACGACGCATTGGGTTTTTGCTCGGGAGCTGCGAGATCGGTTCCCTGCCCTGAAGGTCGATGAAGACAAGATCTTCATCATCGATGGGTCGATCTGGACCTCTGCTGGCATGACGGCCACCATCGATCTCGCCCTTGCGATGATCGAAAAGGATCACGGCGAGGAACTGGCCCGGGAGGTTGCCCGGAAGCTCGTGGTCTATCACCGCCGCGCCGGCGGACAGTCGCAATTTTCGGCCCTCCTGGAACTCGAGCCGAAATCGGATCGTGTTCAACGCGCGCTCGACTTCGCAGGACGAAATCTGCGCAAGATCGTGTCCGTCGAGGAGCTGGCGGAGGCGGCAAGGCTCAGTCCCCGCCAATTCAACCGCGTTTTTCGCAGCGAAACCGGCCAGTCACCCGCCAAGGCGATCGAGAACATGCGGGTAGAGGCGGCGCGGTTGATGATCGAAGAAGGCGGTCATTCGATGGACGAAATCGCCATAGAAGTGGGCTTTGCGGATCGCGAGCGCATGCGCCGCGCCTTCTTGCGCGTACTCGGCCAGCCGCCGCAAACGATCCGCCGTAATGTCCGCGCAATCGGGTGAGCAAAGACAAAGCTCTTATAGAGCGGTTGAACAACATCGAAAGCACTGGCAATGCGCCGCGATTGCACCTTCGATTATGCAGCCACAGTCGTTGTTCGGCGATATCGCTAGGTTTTGGACATCAAGACATATCACGGCGGTCACATCGGCCGCTTTGAATTCGTCTTGCTGCTCCTTGCATACGGAATGATGCGAGGTTCCGCGGTGGTCTCAACACTTCGAAGCTTCCTGTTTGACCGTGGATCGAACAGGAAGCTTCAAAGCCAATCGATAGCTGCAGGATCAAAGCCCGCTCGAAGCGGGCTTCGTCATCTTATTCAGCGGCGCTCGCGGCCTTTGCCTTGCGAGCGCGCTTCGGCTTTGCCGTTTCCGCAACGGCCGGCGCGGCAGCTGCGGGAGCAGCCTTTGCCCGAGTGGTCTTCGGTGCGGACTTGCTTGTGGCTGGCTTGGCAGCCGGCTTAGCCGCTGCAGGCTTGGCCTTTGCCTTGCCCTTGGAAGCAACTGCCTTGTCGCCCGTCTTTGCAGCATTCAGAAGTGCAACGCGGCGCTGGCGGTTCTTTTCAAGTGCCTGCTGAAAGCCGACATCATTTTCCGCATGATAAGCAAGATCGTCGAGGAACTCGGAGACGTCCTTGACCGATTCAACGACGACATAGCTTAGTCCGTGACCGGCATTGATGGAGTCACGACCGACCGTCACGCCGAAACCGCCGGGCACGCGCTGGAACCAAGTGGAGCGCCACTTCTTGAAGCCGGAGCTATCGCGCTCATACTCCTCCAGATATGCTTTCTGTTCCGCTACTCGTGCACGAAATGTATCGACAACATTCCGTGCGCCAGCCTTCGGCTTGTCAGCCTTCTTCGAAGACCATTTATCGAGAAAGTTTGCCATTAGTCTGCTCTCTTCTAGTTAGCGTTCCTTGCCAAGCCGCCGTTGCTTGTGAAGCGATGACGGAGCTCCTCCACATGGATGCCCGCACAAATGTAAAGGATAGATGTATAATGGCAACATCATCCGTTATTATTATCGATAATTGGACCCCGCGGTTGCGTTATTTGCCGCTCTTTGGACACCAGGAATCACAAACCTTGTGGCTTTACCCATCGTGAGAGCAGCCGCATCATCTGTGGAGCGGCATGATCCAGCCATTCGAGACGATGATTTTAAGCTCAACGAGCCGGTACTGCGATCGCATACCCGTTGGAAATACTCTATGGCGTTGCCGGAAATCGGCGCAAGTATCTGTGGGCAAGTGATACAGGCTTTCGGCTTTCATCACTGCTTTGTTGTCCGGCAAACTGATATCGCTTCGCCAAAACGACACCGGAAGCGCGGATAGGTACGCTCGCTCCTCACCCATATTCCTCCCCGGCCCGGCGCCTTATACAACCCGCTTCCATTCCTCTTTGTATCGCCCTCGGCATTTGATCGCTGGGTTCGAAAACAAACGTTATTGCACCGCGGTGATCGAGGTTTCCATAGCCTTGTGCCCACATCCTCGAACAGGATGGCCGTGGCGCTGACGACGCCGGCAGCCGGTAACCTGTCATGCGGCATCCCCGTGCCACACCGACGCTTGCACGAACGGCCCGATGATCCCTGGCCGGTGCAGATGGTACCGGCCAGGGATCGTGAATTATCAGGCCACCCGCTTCAGCGCGTCACCAAGCATGGAGACGATCGTCTCGATCTGTTCGCGTTCGATGATCAGTGGCGGAGAGAGCGCGATGATATCGCCTGTTACACGGATCAGCAGGCCCTTCTGGAAGCAATCGACGAAGACGTCATAGGCGCGCGTGCCGGGAGCACCATCGCGCGGCGCAAGTTCGATGGCGCCGACGAGGCCGAGATTGCGGATATCGACGACATGCGGAAGGCCTTTCAGCGAATGCAGCGCACTCTGCCATTCGCCCGCGAGCTCGCTCGCGCGCGTCAGCAGACCTTCCTCCTCGTAGATTTCCATGGCCGCAAGACCGGCGGCACAGGCAACCGGATGCCCCGAATAAGTATAGCCGTGGAAGAGCTCGATCTGGTTTTCCGGACCGGTCATGAGGCCATCATAGATCTTGCGGCTGGCAAAGACGGCACCCATCGGAATCGTGCCGTTGGTGATGCCTTTCGCAGTCGTGACGAGATCGGGAACGACACCGAAATATTCCGTCGCAAACGGCGTGCCCAAGCGGCCGAAGCCGGTGATCACTTCATCAAAGATCAACAGGATACCATATTTGTCGGCGATGGCGCGTAGGCGCTCCAGATAGCCTTTCGGCGGCAAGACGACGCCGGCGGAGCCGGACATCGGCTCGACGATGACGGCCGCGATTGTTTCAGCGCCATGCAGCGCGACCAGCCGCTCCAGATCCTCGGCAAGCTCGATACCATGGGCCGGAAGACCCTTGCTGAAGGCGTTGCGTTCGATGTCCAGCGTGTGGCGCATGTGATCGGCGGGGATCTGCGGGAAGACACGGCGGTTATTGACAAGGCCGCCGACAGAGATGCCGCCGAAGCCCACGCCGTGATAACCCTTTTCCCGACCGATGATGCGCGTGCGCGTGCCCTGCCCAATCGCGCGCTGATAGGCGATGGCGATCTTGAGCGCAGTGTCGACGGATTCAGAACCCGAGCCGGTGAAGAACACGCGATCAAGGCCGGCCTCAGGGCCGCCCGGTGCGTGCGCGGCGAGCTTCGCGGCGAAATCGAAGGCGATCGGATGGCCCATCTGGAAAGTCGGCGCGTAGTCCATGGTGGAAAGCTGGCGCTCGACCGCCTGCGCGATCTTTCTGCGGCCGTGGCCGGCGTTGACGCACCAGAGGCCTGCCGTCCCATCAAGCACCTTGTTGCCATCGACATCGGTGTAATACATGCCATCAGCGGCTGCGAGCAGCCGGGGCGCTGCCTTGAACTGCCGGTTTGCCGTAAACGGCATCCAGAAATTGTCGAGAACAGGGGTATTGGGATGAGTGATCTTGTCCATTTTCGCCTCCATTGCGCTGTCCTTGACATCAGCGATTTTCCAGCTCCGAACAAGTCCTTTTCTATCCGCCTTTAAATTATTGATTTTGTTTCATCGACATGGAATGTTTTCGATATTTCGAACATCCGAAACCCCGGAGCCACGATGTCTGTCGATATCGGCAATCGCCTGCGTCATCTGCGCCTGGCGCGCAACCTCTCCCAGCGCGAGCTCGCCAAGCGCGCCGGCGTGACCAATTCGACAATCTCTTTGATCGAATCCAATTCGGCCAATCCATCCGTCGGGGCCCTGAAGCGCATTCTCGACGGCATCCCGATCGGGCTTGCGGAATTCTTCGCCTTCGAACCCGAAGCGCCGAAGAAGGCCTTTTATGCAGCCGAGGAATTGGTGGAGATCGGCAAAGGCCCGATTTCCTACCGCCAGGTCGGTGAAAACCTCTTCGGGCGCAGCCTTCAGATCCTGAAGGAGCGCTATCAACCGGGCGCCGATACCGGCAAGGTGCCGCTGGTTCATGAAGGAGAGGAAGGCGGCATCGTGCTCACCGGCCGCCTGGAGGTAACCGTTGATGATGAACGACGTATTCTAGGCCCGGGCGACGCCTATTACTTCGAAAGCCGCCGGCCGCATCGCTTCCGCTGCGTTGGCCCGGTTCCCTGCGAGGTCATCAGCGCCTGCACTCCTCCGAGTTTTTAGATGCAGCGGCTGACAATCACCTGGAAGATAGGACCGGACCGCAAAAGGGGGTTCGCCCCTCGTAAACGGAACGCTTTCACGGCCGGTCCCGCTGTCCTGCAGGCCGTGCCTGCAAGAGGCGGCGCTTTTGCGCACGCATTGCGGCAATATATGGGCTGTCACTCAAGAATATGCAGCTAAATGGAATCGCGCGATATAGATGCATCGATAGTCTCCCAGACAGCAAGGCATGTATGATGACCGCAAGATCGATCCCCCGCTCATTCATTCAAACTGCCCGTCTCCTGCTTCGCCCCACATCTGCGGGTGACGCCGAACGCGCGTGCGAAATTCAGAGCGACTGGAATGTGACGCGCATGCTGAGCAACGCCACCTATCCGCCAGGCCGGCAAGATATCCAAAGCTGGTTTTCCAGCCACGAGCAGGAATGGGCCGATGGCACGGCTTACCGCTTCGCCATCGAGCAGGCGGGAAGAATGATCGGTGTCGTCGATGTCGATGGCATCAGCGGCGCCGAGGGCAGCCTGGGCTACTGGTTGGAGAAAGCCGCCTGGGGCAAGGGCTACGCCTTCGAGGCCGCACAAGCGCTGTTCGGTTTCGTCTTCCACGAAGTCGGCCTGACCGGGCTCGAATCCGGTCATGCATCCGACAATCCCGCATCGGGACGCGTGCTGACCAAACTCGGCTTCACACAGATCGGCAGCAGAGAGCTTTTCTCGCGCTCGCGCCGCGAAACCATCATCCAATGCTGCTATATGCTTGAAAAGGGAGACTTGCCTCTCGGACCTTAACGCTGATTGTCCTAGGCGCAACGAAGCCAACCTTTGCCCCAATACATGGCGAAAAGAGTCAGATGACTACGAAGAGCGTCCTTCGGACGACGTTCCTGCAGGCGATTGCTTGGGCGGAGCATTGCTGTTTTGCTCGGCACGATCGCGATGCAAGGCCGCGCGCGCAAGCAGCATAAAGGTGACGGGCGTCGTCACCGTTACGAAAATGCCGATCAGCAGCTCATGGATGACCAGCGACCATGTCGAAATCGAAAAGAAGATCATCGAGGCGATCATGATTGCGCCAATGCCGCCGCTCGTTCCCAATGTCGGCGCATGAATGCGCTCGTAGAAGGTGCCAAGCCTCAGGAAGCCGATCGCACCAACCAGGGTGAGGAAGGCGCCGATGAGAAGCAGTCCACCGACAGGGATCGCAGCCCATAGGGGCAAGTTTTCAAACTGCGGACTCATTCGATCACCTCCCCGCGCATCAGGAATTTCGCTAGAGCAACGGTTGCGACAAAGCCGAGCATGCCGATGACGAGTGCCGCTTCGAAATAGACGACACGCCCCGTGCCGATGCCGAAGGTCAGAAGCAGCAGCATGGCGTTCACATAAAGCGTATCGAGCGCGATGATGCGATCCTGCGCGCGCGGTCCACGAAACATGCGAATGGAAGCAATCGCCATTGCCACCACGATCATCAGCTGTGCAGCCGCGACGGATATCTGGATGATCATGGCGCTCATGCGAATATCTCCATCAGCAAGGCTTCGTATCGATTGGCGACCATGTCGCGCCATTGCGCTTCATTTTCGAGATCAAGAACATGCAGCAGCACGGTATTGTCATTGGAGTCATATTCGAGCCACGCCGAGCCCGGCGTGCTCGTGAGGATAACCGCCAGCAGCGCAAGCGCGATCTGATCGCGCACCCGAAGTTCCAGGACAACGAAACCCGGATTTGTCTTGCGCGATCGACCTTTCAAAATGATCCAGGCGACTTGCAGGTTCGATTTTGCGACGTCGAAGACAACCCGGAAAAAGAGCTTGGGCAGCAGATACCACTTGCGCAAGCGCGGCTTTTCGGGCCTGAGCGATGCCATGCCCCAGGAGGCGAAAACGGCAACGATGATGCCGAGTATGAGTTGACCAAGCGTGAAACCGTTCAGCAGCAGCCACATCAGGATCAAGCTCAGCGCCAACAGCGGATAAGGCAGCATTACAGGCCCCCCGCTTTGCTTGCTTGAGCTGCGATAGTTGCCGGCGCAACCACCGCATTACGGACAGCATCGACATAGATATTGGGATCGCTAAGGGTGCGGATGGTCGCATCCATGTACTGCATGACGGGGCCGGCCCAGATGGTCAAGGCCAGCGTCAATGCGAGCAGGCCCATGACCGGGAATATCTCGATGACAAGCACGCGTGGAACCGTTCCCTCGAGCGAGCTCCAGAATGTGCGTATGCCGGCACGCGTCATCGCGATTAGCGCGGCAATGCCTGAAAGGATGACGAGCAGGATCAAGGTCCAGACGGCGGCGCTCGGCGGAATGCCGATCGCGCCGGTTCCCATCATGGCGGAGAGCATGGCAAACTTGGCGACGAAACCGGAAAGCGGCGGCAGACCGGCAAGCAGGATACCGCAGGCGGCGAAGCAGATGCCGAGCATCGCCATGGTGCCTGGCATGGTGACGCCTTCGCCTTCCGTCGGCTCCGTTTCCTCGGCATCGCCATAAGCTTCCATCGTGACGGCAAGAACGCTGGCGCCCGCATCCTGCCCGCGCTCCACGAGCTCGATCAGCATGAAGAAGGCGCTGATCGTCAGCGTCGAACTGACAAGATACATCAGCGCGCCGGACGAAATGGAACCATCATTGATGCCGATCACCATCAGCAGCGTGCCGGACGAGACGAGCACGGAAAAACCGGCGAGCCGGCCGAGCGCCTGAGACGCCAGCACGCCGACGGTTCCGAAGATCAACGTTGCCATGCCGCCGTAGAGAAGCACGGTCGCGCCGAAGCCGGCGGACGGGCCGGCGCTGAACAGAAGCATGGTCAGCCGCAGGATGACGTAGATGCCAAGCTTGCTGAGAATGGCGAAGATGCCGGCGACCGGCGCCGAAGCCGCGCTATAGGCCGTCGGCAGCCAGAAGCAGAGCGGCCACATGCCGGCCTTGATCAGGAATGCGATGCCGAGCACGCCGGCGCCGGCCTGCATCAGCATGCGGCGATCGGCGGACATCTCCGGGATGCGCACCGCGAGATCCGCCATGTTCAGCGTTCCCGCCGTGCCATAGATCAGGCTGACGCCGATGAGGAAGAGCAGCGCGGCCGCGAGATTGACGGCAATATAGTGCATGCCGGCCTTGACGCGGAGCGGCCCGGAACCGTGCAGCAGCAGGCCGTAGGATGCCGCCAGCATGATCTCGAAGAAGACGAAGAGATTGAAGAGATCGCCGGTCAGGAATGCGCCGTTGACGCCCATCAGCAGCAGCTGGAACATGGTGTGAAAATGCGCACCGACCGCGTGCCAGCGCGCCAGCGAGAATATCAGCGCCGCAACGGCGACGATGGATGTCAGCAGCAGCATCAGCGCCGACAGCCCATCGAGCACGAGCACGATGCCGAAGGGCACGCTCCAGTTTCCAAGCAGATAGGCGCGTTCCTGGCCGGGCGACCCGCCTTCTGCAAGGAAGAGCGTAAGCGCAATGCCGACCAGCAGGACGGTGGCGGCCAAGCTGATGAGCGCCTTCAGTGTCCGCGAGCGCTCGTCGATGAATACGAGCAGCGCTCCCGCGATAAGCGGAACGAGGATCGGCGCGATGATGAGATGGTGCGACCAGCCTGTCATTTCCGATCGCTCCTTCCATCGACATGGTCTGTACCGGTCAGGCCGCGCGAGGCGAGCAGCACGACGAGGAACAGCGCCGTGGTTGCAAAGCCGATGACGATCGCCGTCAGCACCAGAGCCTGCGGCACCGGGTCCGCCAGAGCACCCGTCGCCATGCCATCGCCGAGCAGCGGCGGCACATTCGTCTTCACACCGCCGACGCCGAAGATGAAGAGATTGACCGCATAGGACAGCAGCGACAGTCCGATGATGATTTGATAGGTGCGCGGACGCAGGATCAGCCAGACGCCGCAGGCCGTCATCACACCGATCGCAATGGACAAGATGAGTTCCATCAATCCCCCTTTGCCTTATCGGCATCTAGCACGCGCAGGCGGTTGATGCGCAGTGACTGGTGCGCAAGGGCCACCAGGATCAAAACCGTGGAGCCGACGACCAGCAGGAAGACGCCGAGATCGAAGAGAAGCGCGCTCGCAGCCGGCACCTTGCCGATCAACGGCACATCCAGGTACTGGAAATGCGATGTAAGGAAGGGATAGCCGAAGAACCAGGCGCCGATGCCCGTGGCAGTTGCGACCAGAAGCCCCGCCCCCATCCATCGCAGCGGCAGGATGCGGATGCGATCCTCGGCCCAACGCGTACCGCCGGCCAGATATTGCAGCAGGAAGGCGATCGAGAGCGTCAGGCCAGCCGAGAAGCCGCCGCCCGGCGCATCATGTCCGCGCATGAAAATATAAACGGACAGGGCGATGACGAAGGGGAACATCCACTGCATGATCACGGAGGGCACAAGCAGGTAATCGCGCACCGTATCGCCGGCCGAACGCTCCGGCCTTTCCTCGTCGAAACGGTTCTGGATCTGCTGCTGCTCCGGCATCTGCATGCTGTCGGGCGCCGGGCGGAAACGACGCAGCAGCGCGTAGACCGTCAAGGCGACGACACCGAGGACGGCGATCTCGCCCAAAGTATCGAAGCCGCGGAAATCGACCAGGATCACATTGACCACATTGCGGCCGCCACCCTTCGAATAGGCATTTTCGAGGAAATAATTCGCGATGGCGTCGGGCACCGGCATGGTCATGACGGCGTAGGAGACGAACGTCATGCCGACGCCGCAGATGACGGCCAGCGCAAGATCGCGGAACCGGCGGAAACGAGCGCGCAGGTCGACCGTATCGTCGATCCCTTCCGTCCGCTTCGGCAGCCAGCGCAAGCCGAGCAGGATGAGAACCGTCGTGACGATCTCGACAAGAAGCTGGGTAATGGCGAGATCCGGCGCGGAAAGCCAGATGAAGGTCATGCAGACGATCAGCCCGACGCCGCCCAGCATCACGAGCGCGACAAGACGGTGGTATTTGGCAAAGAAGGCGGTGCCGATTGCAAGGCAGATGCCGATCGCCCAAATGAAGGCAAAGACCGGATCGGCGCCTGAAAAGGCAAAATGCTTCGCCTCGAAACCCGACAAATAGAGCGGCAGCAGGCCGGCCGTAAAGCCGGTCACAACGACCCAGCGAAGCTGCGGCTGCAGCTTGCGCGTGCCGATCCGCTTTTCGGCCGTTCTCGCCCAGTGCCAGGAAACCTCCACCAGCACGCGCTCGAAAATGCGCTGCCCCTTCAGGCGACGGAAAAGGGGCGGACCGTCGTCGCATCGCGACAGATAATCCTTGAAGGCGAAGTAGAAAGCGGTTCCGCCGACCAAGGCGAGGATGCTCATGACCAGCGGCAGATTGAAGCCGTGCCAAAGCGAGAGGCTGTATTGCGGCGTATCGGCATTCAGAACGCTGACGACGGCCGCGTGCAGGAAGGGCGCGACCGAAAGCGCCGGAACGATGCCGACGACAAGGCAAACGACGACCAGAAGCTCGATCGGCAAGCGCATTGAGCGCGGCGGCTCATGCGGCTTGGCGATCGGCAGGTCGGCCGGCGCCGGACCGAAGAAGACGGTCTGAATGAAGCGCAGTGAATAGGCGACACTGAAGGCGCTTGCAAGCGTCGCCACATAGGGAAGCATGCGATCGAGCATGGAATCGGCATGAGTTTCGATCGCTTCGGCGAAAAACATTTCCTTCGACAGAAAACCGTTGAGCAGCGGCACGCCGGCCATCGCGGCACTCGCGACGATCGCGAGCGATCCTGTAAACGGCAGATAGCGGAACAGGCCGCTCAGACGGCGCATATCGCGCGTACCCGTTTCGTGATCGATGATACCGGCCGCCATGAACAACGATGCCTTGAAGGTCGCGTGGTTCAGCATGTGGAAGATGGCGGCAACCGTGGCAAGCGGGCTGCCGAGACTGAGCAAGGTGGTGATGAGGCCGAGATGGCTGATCGTTGAATAGGCGAGCAGTCCCTTGAGGTCCTGCTGGAACATCGCAAAATACGCGCCCAGCAGCAGCGTGATGATGCCGGCAGCGCCGACGATATAGAACCATTCATTCGTACCGGCCAGAACAGGCCAGAAGCGCGCCAGCAGAAAGACGCCGGCCTTTACCAGCGTAGCGGAATGCAGATAGGCAGAGACCGGCGTCGGCGCCGCCATGGCATTCGGAAGCCAGAAATGGAACGGGAATTGCGCGCTCTTCGTCAGCGCTCCCAGCAGGATCAGCACCAGCGCCGGCAAATAAAGCGGGTGATTGCGGATGGCATCACCCGAGGCCAGAATCTTATCCACATCATAGCTGCCGACGATATGGCCGATCAGGATCAGGCCGATCAGCAGGCAGAACCCACCGATCCCGGTGATGGTCAATGCCATGCGGGCGCCATCACGGGCGGCGGCGCTATTGTGCCAATAGCTGATCAGCAGGAAGGAAAAGATGCTGGTCAGCTCCCAGAATATCGAGAGCAGAATGACATTGCCCGACAGCACGATGCCGAGCATCGCCCCCATGAAGGCGAGCAGGAAGGAGAAGAAGCGAGGAACCGGATCCTCTTCCGACATGTAGTAGCGAGCATAGACGATGACGAGAAAGCCGATCGCCGTAATGACGACCGAGAAGAGCCAGGCGAAACCATCCAGTCTGAGACTGAAATCCAGCCCCAGCTGCGGCAGCCACGCGATGCTGTATCGCACCACGCCGCCATCCTTGACGGCGGGAAAGAAGCTCGCGGAAATCAGCAGCGCCAGAAATGTGACCGCTCCGGCGACCGCAGCCGGACCGCGCCGCGACTGAGTGCGCAACAGGCAGACGGAAAGGAGACTTCCGATAAACGGCAGGGCCAAAAGTGCCAGAATGAAAACAGGCTCGCCAGTTATCCCAAAACGTCATTCCCTCGCTTGGCCGGATAACTCAGACTGCTACGGCAGCAAAACCCCTGGAAATCCGGTGGATTATGTCCTATATGATAGATATTGCCCAATATGGGCAGCTTTGAACCCTGCGTCAAGGTTAAGATGGCGATGATTTTGACACCAGCGCTCTGCCGGGCGGCCCGAGGCTTTCTCGATTGGACGCAGATGGACCTTGCGGACCGCTCTGGCGTGTCGCGCAGCACAATCCGCGATTATGAAGGCAATCGTCACAGCCTGCATCGGGCGACGGAAGCACAGCTGCGATTGGCACTGGAGACGGGAGGCATCGCCTTCTTTCGGATTGAAGGACACGAGATCGGCATCTGTCCCAGGGCCCTTGCGGCGGCTGTACCCGCGCCGACACATGCCGAAAGGTGCGAGATCCTTTCGGCCGCCGGCGAGCGGAACCAGGCAGCCGCCCCAAAGACGGCGCGATAGTGCCCATTACAGGGGCCTGAAGGAGGACTGGTAAGCCACACCGTCCATGCCGAGACTCCGCCGTGTGTCGAATATCGCGCCACGAAGGAAGGGTGAGCCTGCGCCCATTGATCGAGTTTGCCGAAGCTTGGGGCAGAGAACGAATGGGAAGTCGGTTGCCCCGGACTTAGGTGCCGCTATAAAGTGACCTGCGGGATCGAGCATGCGACGATACCCTCTGCCATCCGGCAGACCACAAACAATCGTTTGACCGGCATGGGGGGAAGAATGAGAGCGATCGCGCTTGGCATAAGGTTTGCCCTGGAACTTTGCATCCTTGCGTCACTTGCCGCATTAGCAGCGCATCTGGCAGTGCCATTGGTGGTAAAAGCACTGTTGGGTATAGTGTTCTGCGCGGCGGGCGCTATCGGCTGGGGCACATTCCTCTCCCCGAAGCGGAAATACGAAATCGGACCCGCCGGACGGCTGGTGCTTGAGGCCGGGTTCTTTGTCGGCGCGGCCTTGATCCTGCATTATGTCAGTTTGCCGGTGCTGGCGATCGCGCTGATCGTCGTGGCCGCCGCCGATCGGTTCGCTCTGGCGCTGCTTCCATAAGCCCGAAGTCGTGGGTTTCTCGCTCACCTCCCGCATCGGCCGCCTATGAGAAAGCTGAACGATGTCGGTAGAGTGCCGAGATCTTGAACCAATGTTCGTCGTATCACGATACAGAACTTTCGTCGGCCCGTGATTGTCTCATAGCCGCGCCAAAAGCAATTCCGCGCGTCACCCAGTGACTCCATGCTCGGCGACAGGCCGCTGCTTCACTGTGAAGTTCTGCTTCATAGCCCATCGACGTTATCGCCAATAGTCGACCGCAGCAAGCGGCCATACACTCGGTGTGCAATCTGGAATTAGGTCCGCATTTCGGTGCCTTCAAAGCCACCGAGGTTCCGGATGCGACGATCGGAAGAGAGCGACACAATGCGAGATGCGATATTTTCCCGACGTGAAGTCCTCTTGGCAGGGCGCGCGCTTACCATAGGCGCCGCTTTCGGAGAGCCGTTAAAAACCGCCGCCGCTGAACTCGGCGGAGCTGACTCTGAACCGACATCCTGGGTAGATTCGGCAATGCCCGAGATCAGGCATCGCATGGTCAAAGCGAACGGTATCCGGTTGCATGTGGCCGAACAGGGTGAGGGTCCACTCGTCATTCTCTGCCACGGCTTTCCCGAATGCTGGTATTCCTGGCGCCATCAGCTCGGCGCGCTGGCGGAGGCGGGGTTCCATGCAGTGGCGCCCGACTTGCGCGGCTATGGGTGGAGCGATCGTCCGGAAGCGATGGAGAAATATACGATTCTCCATGACATCGGTGACATGCTGGGGCTTGTCGATGCCTTAGATGCCAAACAAGCCGTGATCGCCGGCCACGACATCGGCGCTGCGATAGCATGGCAAACGGCGCTTTTGCGCCCCGATCGCTTCCGCGCAGTCATCGCGCTCAGCCCGCCGTTCCGCTCACGGGGCTTTGGCGACGCAGGACCGCCGACGACGCTCATGCCGCAGACCAAGGATGCGGTGTTTTACCAGCTCTACTTCCAGACCCCCGAGGCGGAGGCGGCGCTCGGGCGCGATCTGCGCCACACGTTCCGATCCATGTTCTACTCCCTCTCGGGCGATAGCCCGCCGCCGGCGGGCGCTGGAGGGTTTACCGCCGGGATGGTGCCGCGGAGTGGGGATCTCTTCACCAATCCGGTTTCGCTGCCTTCCTGGCTCGCGGAGTCCGACATCGATCTCTATGTCGAGGCCTTCTCGCGAAGCGGATTCCGCGGCGCTTTGAACTGGTGGCGCAACATCGATCGCAGCTGGGAACTCATGGCCGCCTTTGGCCGAGCAACGATAACCGTTCCAGCGCTCTATATCGCGGGCGACCGCGACATCATTGTCGAGGTGTTTCAGCCGATCATTGCCAAGCAATCGGCAATGGTTCCCAAGCTCCGGCCGGCGGTCATGCTACCGGGCTGCGGCCACTGGACCCAGCAGGAACGCGCGCCGGAGGTGAATACAGCCATGATTGACTTCCTTCGAAGTCTTTAGACGACGGAACGGGACCGGAAGGAGCATGGTATCTATATCGATCAAAGCAGCCACACTCGCAGTCCTTCTGATTGCGACGACAGCCGCCGGCCTCTTGGCCGCATATCCGGCGATAGCTGCTGTGGTGTGCCCGAACTGCATGGGCTTCAAGAGGGCTCGGGGTCAGGTCTATGTCGAGGATGGGATGGCTTCTCAGCAGCAGGCAGCCGTGCTCAAGACGATTGCCATGGCTCGCGACCAGCTCCGCCAGTTCTACGGGACAATCGATAGTGATCCCAGAATCTTCGTCTGCGGCGACGACAATTGCTACCGCAAGATCGGCGGCGGAGGGTCGCGGGGTATGGCGCTTCTCGATTTCGCATTGTTCCTCTCGCTCCAAGGAACGACCGTCACCATTGCATCACACGAGATGTCACATATCGAACTTCATACCCGGATCGGACTGATCAAGACCTTCCGACGTGATGTGCCGCAATGGTTCGACGAGGGCATTGCGGTACTCGTTTCGAATGACGGCCGCTACCTGAGGCCGGCATCGTCGCCTGATCGTTGCTTGGTGGAACCAGATGATACGCTCCCGACGTCGAGGAGAGCGTGGATTGAAAGCGCAGCGTCGGTCAATCTGTATGCGAAAGCTGCCTGTCGGGTGAGCCGGTGGATCGCGACCCATGGCGGTCCACCCGCCGTAACGCGGCTACTGGCAGATATTGCTGCGGGCCAATCATTCGACATGGTGTATTGACGGTATCCTTCACTTACGATGGGAGAGGCGATTTTAAAGCGGAATACCGACCGATTCATCCAGGCCGATACCTGCCCAGCCAACATGTGCCCGGACCAGCGCCGAGCTGAAAATAGAGCTTGACCTCAACTTGCGTTGAGGTTGCAGCATGTCGTCACGCCGGAGGTTCGTGATGTTGAAAATACTGAGAGATGAGGATTTGGACAGTTTCGCGCTCATGCCGATCGCTCTCGACGCATTGGAAACGGCCTTCCTCGCCAAAGCATCCGCCAATATCGTTTGCCCTCCTCGGCATCACGTCTCATTTCCCGGCAGTGGCGACCTGGTGTTTACGGTCGGGGGTATACTCGGGGAAAAGCCGCTCGCCGGCTTCCGCGTGTATGAAACCTTCAATGGACCGGAACATTCGCAGATCGTTGCCGTCTGGTCCGTGCATGACGCAAAACTTAAAGGGATCATCCTGGGCGAACGGCTTGGCCAGATCAGAACGGGAGCGATCGGGGGCGTGGCCATACGCCATCTCAGCGATCCAAACGCCAAAACCGTTGGGGTTATCGGCAGCAGTGCTCAGGCCCGGATGCAATTGATTGCCGCTGCGGCCGTTCGAAACATAAAAAGTGTCCGCGTCTTCAGCCGCGATGAGAAAAACTGCAGGGCTTTCGCCGAGGAAATGCAACGCGAATTGGACATAGCGATAGAACCCGCCGGCAGCATTGCCGAAACCGTGGCGGATGCCGATATCGTACTTTGTGCAACGGACAGCAATGTGCCTGTGCTTCACGCGGCGGATTTGAAGGCCGGAGCGCACGTCAATACGGTCGGTCCGAAAACATTGCGGGGACACGAGCTCGGACTGGACGTAGCCGATGCCGCGCATGTGATCGTCACGGACTCCATCGAACAGACACGAACCTACGCCTCGCCCTTTTTCCTTGCGGGATCGGCGCACGAAACCCGCATGCGGGACCTTGCCGACATCGTTGCGAACAAGGTGCCAGGCCGAACACTGCCCTCCGATACGACACTTTTTTGCTCGGTTGGCCTGGCGGGAACGGAGGTAGCGGTCGCGTCAGCCATATTCGACGTGCTGTGAGAATGCATGCCGCTGCACGGCATGTCCCAAGGCCTACCCGAACGCGAGGATCTTATCAGCCTGCCGCGGGGACCTGTTCGACCGATTGCGGCTCACCGATCTCCACCGCATGACCATCGGGATCATAAAAGCGGAATACCCGCTGTCCCCATTCCTGCTGCTCGACCGGATGGATGAGATCGACATGCAGGGCTATTTTGGTAAAGGCCGCATCCACATCGTCGTGTTCGAAATAGAGAAGCATGTTTCGGCGCCCATATGGCTCCGATGTTTCCGTGACTTTCTTCCAGACCGTTTGCTCCAGCGCTTTTCCGTCATGAATGGCAAAGCCGCTTTCAAAGAGCACGAAACTCCCGAAATCGTTCAGGATCTTGAGGCCCAGCAGATCGCTGTAGAACGTCTTCGAGCGAGCAATATCGCCGACGAAAGGAATTGGATTTACGAAACGCATCGTCCAGGCCGATTTGATGAACAGGATCGATAGAGAAGGAAACAATCTTCAAACGATTTCAATACACTTCGGAGCAAATGTCGATAATTCTGACCACTGATCCCATCCCACCCGGAACCGGAGGCCGATCCATGACAGAAACCCAGCGAACCATGATCGTCATGGATTCGGGGGAATCCCGCTTCCAACTGCGCGCAGGCGCCTTGATCCGCTCGAACGATCATATCCTCATTCACCGCGCACTCGCAGATAAGTTCTGGTCCTTACCCGGCGGCCGGGTGGAATTTCACGAGGCGGGCGCCGAGACGCTTGCCCGCGAAATCGAAGAGGAAATCGGCTGTACGGCCACCGTCGGCCCCTTGCGCTTCATCATCGAGAACTTCTTCGAATTGTCAGGCCGGCGCGTTCACGAAGTCGGCTTTTACTACGAGGCAGAGCTCTCGCAACCGCTTCCGTTTCATGAAACGGACGTCGTGCACCGGGTGAAAGACGGCAGTGCCGAGCTTGAATTTCGCTGGGCACCATCCACACGAGCCGGTCTCGATCAATTCGAGCTGGTGCCACCGACCTTGCGCGATCTGATCGAAACTACTCCGACCGGCATCCGACATTTCGTGCGCCGGGACGCTGTTTGACCGGTAGCAATAGGCAAAGATTGCAACGGCGGCGGAATGGCAGCATAAACATGCAGACATCTCTGTCAGGCTTCCGATAGGTTCAAATCTTCAGGTCTATTCGAATGCTGCGCGTCGCCATTCTCGGAAATGCTGGCGGTGGAAAATCCACCCTCGCCCGTAGATTGGGCGAGAAACACGCAATTCCCCATTTCGAGATCGACACGTTCCTTTGGCGAGAAGGCTGGGTCCCGGCGCCACTTGAAATTTATACAGCAAAGCATGAGCGGATCATAGCCGGCGAGAGCTGGGTTATCGATGGACTGGGGCACCGGAACTCAATCCAAGCGCGAATAGATCGCGCAACCGAGATCATTCTCGTCGACATGCCACTCTGGATGCATTTCTGGCTCGCTGCGGAGAGGCAGATCGCCTGGCAATCAGGCAAGCTCGAGCATGCACCTGGCGGGCTTTCGGCGATGCCGCCAACACGGGATCTGTTCCGAACCATATGGGAAATCGAGCAGGACTGGATGCCTGACATCCGCCGCCTGTGCACTGAGGCCTTTGATGCCGGCAAAAGGCTCACGCTGATCCATAACGTCGATGAGTTGAATACGCTGGCGGAAGATTTGACCTAAGCTCAGCTATCGAGGCGTCCGTGTAAGCAGTTCTCGCAGAAGCAGCCTCGATCGTTTCCCTTTGCGCCGCCGCCATAACGTCTTAGCGGAAAGCAAACAAGCGCGCCCACTCCATCAATAATCGCTATTGCGCCAAGGAACTCCTGTTTGGACTTTAGTCGCGCCCTATTCCGACTGAAGCCGCAGCTCTGGAACACGGCAGCTGCAGCTGTGTTCGTTCCATAGCGGCGGAAAGGCGTCGCCATCGATCACCAGCAGGAAATGAGGAAATCATGAAGACCAAGGCACTTGCCGCTCTGATAGCGGCTCTATCCATGAGCGTTTCGTTTGCAGGCACCATGCCCGCAAACGCACAGGATAACCCGATCGTCCCCAAAAGTGGGAAAACGCACGACAGCAAACAGCCCGCCACGGAATCCCAGCCAAACTCGGGAACCACTACCGGTGGCTCCACAACAGGTTCAAAGTCGGGAACCGGCAGTTCCGCCGATCAACCCTCCGGTCAGTCCGCGCCGGATAATCAGGGTTCGATGTCGAACGGCACCCAAAAAGGTACCTCGACGAACAATGGATCAACCGATCAATCTGGAACTCCTAAGCAGCAAGACAATGGCACCAAAAGCGGAAAGGATACTAAGAGCGGATCGACGAACAACACTACCGCTCCCCAATCCAACGATGCAAATCAGTCCGGCGAGAGCCAGAATGGCGCCAATACAAAAAGCGGAACTGCAGGGAATTCGGGAAATAATATGAAATCTCCCGATAATCCGGCTAGCAACAGCCAGCAGGGTACAACCGGAAGCGAAACTACGACGACAGGCAAATCTCAGACGAACACGCAAGTGCAGGTATCTGTCGAACAACAGACGCAGATCCGCCAGGTCATCAAGGAAGTTCACGTTACGCCCGTCCGCGAGACCGATTTCACGGTATCGGTCGGCACGAGAATCCCCCGGAAGATCAAGCTGCAGCCGCTACCGCCGCGAATCGTCGAAATCGTACCTCAGTACAAGACTTACCGCTTCTTCGTTCTGGCTGACGGCCGAATTGTGATCGTAGATCCCTCCACCTTCGAGATCGTCTACATCATCGATGCTTAGCCGCCACTCGATGCCGGTATCGCGAAGTCGCGATACTGGCATCTTGAGGCTATGACCTTAGGGCTAGACTGATTGGCCCGCAGTTGAGCTCATTGTCTGCGGGGCGGCAAACGTTGGCTTGCCGACAAAATCCGGGATTGCCTCCTCCTACTGTCGCAACAGCAATCCTTTCTTCTAGCTCGATAGTATTCGTAACTGGGCCGCCGCCAGCCTTTTAAAAGGGATTCTCCCGACATAAGTCCTCAGCCGGGCGCCGCAGTGGCTGCAAAAACCATTCCAACGGATCTGCGATCTCTAGGATTATCTTCTTTGCCTTCGCTCCCGATGAATTCTAGCTTCGGCCTGGATGACACGTTGCCATCTGAAACGACAGCAACAAGTTCACCTTGAAAGAGGAGCAATCGTTGACCCCTAACACCGCGCAATCAGCCGTCGAAACATCATTGCCGACGCTCGATCTCCAGCGCTTCTACGCATCGCCATCGGAACGCCAGGCATTCGTCGCGGAGCTTCGCACGGTGCTCCATGATCACGGCTTCTTCTATCTGACGGGCCATGGCGTCGATCCGGAACTGATCGAAAACGTCGTTGCCACCGCGAAGCGCTTCTTCGCGCTGCCGCTCGAAGAGAAGCTCAAGATCGAGATGGTGAAATCGCCGCATTTCCGAGGCTACAATCGGGCCGGACAGGAGCGCACCCGCGGCGAACAGGACTGGCGCGAACAGCTCGACATCAACACCGAAAGCACACCCTTCGAGATCGGCCCGAATACCCCGGCCTGGCGGCGACTGCAGGGACCAAACCAATGGCCCGAGGCACTGCCGGAGCTCAAACCACTCCTGCTTGCCTATCAGGCAGAAGTGACGCGCATCGGCATCGATGTGCTGAAGGCGATCGCTGCAGCTCTCGATCAGCCGGAAAACGTCTTTGCCGACATCTATGAGCCGCAGCCCTCGCAGCTTCTGAAGATCATCCGCTATCCCGGCCGCGATGTCGCCGAAACGGATCAGGGCGTCGGCGCCCATAAGGACGGCGGCTTCGTCACCGTGCTGCTGCAGGATACGACACCCGGCCTGCGTGTGCGCACGGAAGACGGACAATGGATCGATGCGCCGCCGGTGCCCGGCACCTTCGTCATCAATACCGGCGAGTTGCTAGAATTGGCGACCAATGGTTTCGTACGCGCCGACGTGCATGATGTCATCGCGCCGCCTGCGGGCGTCGAACGCTTCTCCGTCGCTTTCTTCCTGGGCTCCCGGCCGGATGCCGCGATCCCCGTCATCGAATTGCCTGACGAATTGAAGCGCGCCGAACGCGGCATCTCGGTCGATCCGCTCAACCCGATCTTCCGCGAGGTCGGCCAAAACCAGCTGAAGAGCCGGTTGCGGTCACACCCGGATGTCGCCCGTGCTCACTATGCCGATCTCCTGGCATCGGAACAGTCGGTCTAGGCCGGAATCGTGAAAGTTCGGGCGAGGTCGCTGCGTCGGACATCTCGTCTGAAGGCTAGTCCCTAGTGCTGGTTATCCGGCACAATGACGCGCATGCCGTCGACGACGCTGCGTGCCACGATCTGACAGCTCAGGCGGCTGTTCGGCGCCGGCTCCATGACGAACTCGATCATCGCCGCCTCTTCTTCGGAAGGCGGGGGCAGGAGATCGAGATAAGGCTGCTCGACATAGCAATGACAGGTGCCGCAGGCCAGTGCGCCGCCGCATTGCGCCACGATGCCATCGATACCGCTCCTGACGGCAGCGGCCATCACCGTCTCGCCATCCTGGGCTACCACATGGGTCTCGCGACCGGCGGAATCGATGAACACGATTTCACACATTGTATTCTCCATGCTTTCGGCAAAACCGATCATGCGGCAACAAGCCTGATGTCCAGGCGTTTCGGGCCGCGCACCGACAGCCCGCGCTTATAGGCGGGATGTTCATCCAGCAGTTCGATGGAACGTGTCCGCTGCAGGAGCGTCGAGAAGATGATCTCCATATCCAGCCGTGCAAGGTGATTGCCAAGACAGAAATGCGCGCCGCCGCCGAATGCCAGATGGCGATTGGGAGTACGCTCGACATTGAACCGATCGGGCGCCTCGAACTGCTCGGGGTCGCGATTGGCCGCGCCATAGAGCAGGCCGACCTTCGTGCCCTTCGGCAGCCGCTCGCCGGCAATCGTCTTTTCTTCCGTCAGGTAGCGATGAAAGAACGGTAGCGGCGACTCGAAACGGAACATCTCCTGGATGGCGGTCGATATGATATCAGGCGTTTCCCGAAGCTTGGTCAAAGCGTCCGGATATTGCAGCAGCGCATGCATGCCGCTGCCAAGCACGTCGATCGTCGAGCCGTGGCCGGCCATCAGGATCAGCATGCAGGTGGAGACGAGCTCGTCTTCGGTCAGTTCACCGGCGACATGCGCCTCTGTCAGCCGACAGAGAAGATCGTCGCGCGGGTTGCGCGTGCGGTCGGCGATGAGCTCCTTGAGCAGTTCGTAGAACTCCGTCGTCGCTCGTTCGGCGATCGCCTTGCGCTCCGCGCTGCGATCGACGTCGAAATATTGCACCACCTCTTCCGACCACTTGCGCAGCTGCCCGGCATATTCCTCCGGCACGCCGAGAACCGAACCGATGATATGCCCCGGGACCTGCGAGGCGAGATCCTCGACAAAGTCGATCGTGCCGGTTTGCAGAAGGCGATCGAGCAGCCGGTCGACGAAATCCTGTATCATCCCGCGCTGGCGGGCGACGAGGGCCGGCGTGAATTCACGAAATACCTTGCGGCGCAATCGGTCATGTGTCTCGCCATCGGAATCCAAAAGGCTGAATTGTACGAAGCGCGAATGGTTCGGCATGTCGTGCCAGTTCTGCCTAACCTTCTGTTCCTGTATTTCCTCCGGGGAGAGAAAGAACTCGAGCGAGCGCACGAGCGTCTTGTCGCCGGCGGCAGCGGCGACGTCCTGATAGCGCGACAACAGCCATATGTCGAAATGCTCGTAATAGACCGGGCCCGGGCTGGCGCGCAGCTCGCGATAGGCGGCGTAAGGGTCGTCTGTAAACGCTTGCGAGAGCGGATCAAACACCGGGCTTGCCATCGACATGATCAGGACCTCGTCCATTCTGGTTCATCGGCCACAGATTACAGCGTCGAACGGCGAAAAGACATGGATGCCAGCCGCAGCTATATGGATAAAACTCTCATCTCCGGATAAGACCTGACGACATGACAGATGAAGCAATCCCAGATGATATTTACCCTCTGGATGACGTCTTCTTTCAGACGCCGGGCAGGCTGTCCCGCGCCCTTCCCTATGCGCTTCTCGCCGCGGGGCGCCGCATCTGCACGCCCGAGGAAATGCCGATCGCCCATCGTTTCAACCAGCACACTCTCATCCTGACCCTCAGCGGAAAAGGCCTGCTGCAGGTCAACGGTCTCTCAAGCGCTCTCTGTGAAGGAACGATCGCATGGCTGGATTCCTCGATGCTGTATTCACATCGTTGCGAGCCGCATCATTCGCACTGGTCTTATCTCTGGCTGGGGTTCGCAGGGCACGGGCTCGACACACTGTTCGACAGCCTCGGCGTGATCGCCAATCCGGTCTTCGCCATTTCTAACCCACGCGATCCGCAGGCGCTGTTCGAAGGCATCCTCCGAAACGTGGAAACTGGCAGTTTCCTCTCCGACAGTCACTGTTTTGCCCTGCTCACACAATTGATCTCGCTTCTGGTTTCCGCGCGCGCGGAACATGGCGAGCTGAGCGGCGCCGTCCAGCGATTGCAGCGGGTCATGGAATTGGTCCGCGCCGACCTCAGCCGCCCCTGGTCGGTGGATGAACTCGCCATCGCCGCCCATCTAAGCCAAGCGCAGCTTTTTCGCCGCTTCCGTCAGAGAATGGGGACAACACCTGTCGATTGGCTCCGCCACGAGCGCGTGAACGCCGCGAAGCGTTTGCTTGTCGTAACCGACGAGCAGATCGGCAGGATCGCCGCCCAATGCGGCTATCCAGATCCCTTCCACTTCGCCCGGGATTTCAAAAAACTGGTTGGCGTCACGCCGAGCGAATTCAGGCGGCAGGGTCAGAGCGCTCGGCCGCGCGAGCCCTGATCGAACAACGCATTCTGTCACCATATAGGGAGAGTCCCTCGCTATCATGGCTCGGATTGGCTCGGGCCACATGACACGATAGAAGTCTGGCGTGTATGCAAGTTTATCTGAACCGCTGACCAGCCTCTCTCCGGAGATTGAAAGTGACAACCGAACAAAGCGTCCTGCGCATCTCCATTATCGTGACGTTCGTTCTGGCGGTCGCCGGCATTGTCTTCGGTCTTCTCTCCGGCTCCTATGCGATCGTCTTCGACGGCGTCTACGCACTCACGGATGCGAGCATGACGATCGTTGCACTGATCGTCTCCAACCTGATCGTGTCCTCCGCAACGAACACGGCGGCGGGCGGCAGGTTCGCCAAGCATTTCACCATGGGCTTCTGGCATCTCGAACCCATGGTGCTCGGACTCAATGGCGTCCTGCTGACCGGGGCTGCGGTCTATGCCCTGATCAACGCGATCGGCAGCATCATGGCCGGCGGCCGGCACCTCTCCTTCGATCATGCCATCATCTATGCGGTGCTGACCATGATCATCGCCTTCCTGATGGCCGCCTATGGCAGGCGTGCGAACGAAACGCTGAGGTCCAGTTTCATTGCGCTCGATGCCAAGGCCTGGGTAATGACAGGCTGCCTCAGCGGGGCGCTGCTGCTCGCCTTCATCTTCGGCTTTTTCATTCAGGGGACGAGCCTGGAATGGATGTCACCCTATGTCGATCCCATTGCGCTCTCTCTCGTCTGCCTCATCGTCATCCCCATGCCGATCGGAACGATCAAGCAGGCCTTTGCCGATATCCTGCTCGTGACGCCTTCCGATCTGCGGGAACATGTCGATCGCGTCGCCACCGACATCGTCCAACGCTATAATTTTAAATCCTATCGCTCCTATGTCGCCCGCGTCGGCCGCGGCAAGCAGATCGAGCTCTACTTCATCGTGCCACCGGACGGACCGGCGAAGAAGCTGGAGGAGTGGGACCATATCCGCGACGAGATCGGCGAGGCGATCGGCGACGAAGGCCCGGACCGCTGGCTGACGATCGCTTTTACGACCGATCCCGAATGGGCCGATTGAACGGCAGGATAGCTGCCGCAAGAATATAGATCGGCGGGACGGGCGAACCGTTGTCGCATTTCGAACCCGATTTATGAATCGCTTTAGCTTGTTTAGAGGCTTTCAGTGTCGGCTGCCGAAAGGGTTGCCGATATGCGCTTTCGCGGTGCTGCGCGCAGCACCAAGCTCTGGACGTAGCTCGTGAGCGGCTTTTCGACGCCTCTGAAGAGTGCCAGTGCAGACATGGCGGCGACGCTCGTCGCAGCGACAACGAACAAACCAAGAGGAAGAGCCCCGCCAAGCGCTTTTGCCCAGATGGCTCGCATTGGCCGCAGAATAAAGGGGTGCGCAAGATAGAGGCTATAGGAGGCATCGCCTAGGGCGACACCCCAAAGAACGAGACTCCTCTGAGGCAGGACGGGGCCGATTGCGGCTGCAAGAACGAATAGTGCCGCGGGTAGGCCGCTTCGCAGGAATTGCGGCAAAGCCGCATCATCCCAAGGGGTGGAGATGCGTACAAAGCCGAGAAGACCGATGGCCATGAGCCCGACCGCCGCTGCACCGCCGATCCTGATGCCGCTGCGAAAGATCAGGGCGACATAGACACCGAAGAGGAACTCCAGAATGATCGGGCTCGTCCAGAAGGCTATCTGGACATGGCTGAGATCGACGAGCCTTCCGATAAGCGCCATGCCTGACATCAGCACCGACAGCCAGACGATACCCAGCCTTATCGGCAGCAGGAGTGCGGCCGCAAAGAACACATAGAACAGCATCTCGTAGTTCAGCGTCCAGGCGAGCGCGAGCACCGGCCTGATCTCATCCGCACCACGCCCGGACGGAATGAAGACATAGGATGCCAGGACATGAGACACGGAACCGATAGGAACAGCCAGCAGCGAGGGTGCTACGAGCGCGCCGATAAGCATAAGGCTCGTCAGCAGCCAATAGAGCGGGATCACGCGGGCGCAGCGCCGCAGGAAGAAACGCAATGGAGCGCCGCTCTTGCCGAATTCCGAAGCAGCGGTATGGGTCATGATGAAGCCGGAGAGGACGAAGAATATATCCACCCCGAAACCGAGATTCCATGCAGAGCCGTCGACCGCTGCCCGCCCTGTCGCCCCGGCCAGTATCTCGGTCTCGTGCAAGGCGTGAGCAACGACGACGGACAAGGCGGCGAGCGCACGCAACACCTGAAGATTCGACAGCAGGCGCGATGACTTGCCGGCATTACTGCCGACGGCCGGCCCCTCAAGTATTTCCCTATAAAATCCCACAAGAAATCTCAGTAAATATCGTCTTCGATCTCTATTTATGACCCGGAGGATATAACAACTCGTCGCCGCGCGCTAAATTCGGCAGACTTGCTTTAAATCATAGTTATTCTTCAGTTAAGCTTGCAGCACGAGACGGATTAGGCGGTGGCCAGGATGATATGTGCCTGAATTTTCGCAGCAACTTCGCCATTGCCATGTCTGTCGGCGATCGCAGATGCCGCGCAGGCGGTTGCAGCCTCCAGGCTTCCCGCTTCTCTGGCCTCGATTTCGTTGCGAAGAAGCGTTCCCTGACAATAGGCTACGGCCGGAAGGCGCGGTGAGGATGCACGGCTCTGTTCGGCTCTCGTTTCGATCACCACATCGGTGAAGCTGGCATTCTCGAGATCGCTGCGAATCCGGTCCACATCGTGATAGCCATGCGGGGTGCGTGCCAGAAAGCGCGGCGGATCGTTCGGGAAAATGCGGGCCAGCGCGTTCGTCACATCATCGGCGAAGATATTCTCCTCGATGCGATCCCAGACGTTGAAGAGGAAATGTCCTCCCGGCTTCAAAACGCGCTTTGCTTCGCGATAAGCCGCGATACGATCTGGAAAGAACATCGCGCCGAATTGGCAAAGGACGAGATCGAAGGCCGCATTTTCAAACGGCAGCGTCATGGCATCCGCCTGCCGCCAAGTGATGCGGCTGTCGGGAGCCTGTCGCGAGGCGGCATAGTCCAGCATCGGCTGATTGAGGTCGGTGACGACATAGCTTGCACTGTCGGATAGTTTAGGCGTCAATGCGCGGGTGACCGCACCGGTTCCCGCGGCAATTTCCAAGACGGCGATCGGCGCCAGCGACGCGGCCCGTCGTGCAAGATCCGCGGCGTAAGGCTCGAAAATCAGCGGCACCATATGGCGGTCGTAATTTTCCGGAATCGAGCCGGCAAATACCTTGTCCGTCTCCAACATTGCCATGATCCCCTGCGCACCTCACAGGCCATTATATTAGCATATCGCAGCGGGGGCGTCATTCGGCGTCGGACGGGTGCAAGCCGCGCGAAACTGATCCACTCAGTCCGCATCGCCGCGCGCAAGTACGTCCAGAAGCTGGCTGGTATTATCGATCGAGAATTGGATGCGCTCACCCGGCCATACAGACTCGGAATAGGAGATCGGCGTGCCCTTGAGATCGACGTCCACCTTTCTCGACACGGCCACCGGCTGAGACATGGGCTGGCAGAGCTGCTTGGCCTCCTCGCTCGTCGGCAGACGGACGATGATGTCGGTGCGCAGGCGGATATAGTCGGGAATGCCGTATTCGGCCAGAATGACGGTCACGCTTCGCCCGCTGCGGCGCGCCTCGTCGAAGCCCGGAAAGCGACGCACCGGATAATAGGCATGCGAATAGTTGATCGGCTCCTCGTCGGCAAAGCAGCGCCGGACGATATGGTAGACGGGTTCGCCACGGGGAAGCCGCAAGGCCTCCGCGATCATCTCGGAGGCAGGAACCACCTCTTCGTGAATGGCCTGTCCAAGCGGCTCCCTGCCCTGATCGAGCAGGTTCTGGGAAAAGCGCGTGCGTTCCGACAGGCGGTAATCGAGGCGACTATCCCTGACAAAGGTTCCGCGCCCCTGCTCGACCAGCACGAGCCCCCGGCTTTCGAGACGGGAAATGGCGCGCCTTATGCTGTGGCGGCCGACGCCGAAACGTTCCATCAGGTCTGATTCCGTCGGAAGCTGCGCCTTGGGTAACAGGCGTCCGGTCAGAATATCCTCGGCAATATCGCTCTCGACCTGTTGCCATTGCCCGTGCGGCGACTTTTTCTCCATGCCTGCTTTCCGAATTCAATCATATCATTCGAATGATATATATCGGCTACAACATCGTTTTCAATCTCCGTCCAGTAGCCGAAATCCTACGAACAACTACTGAGGCCGATTCAGCGAGTATATTTGGCATTTAACCATATCTCCTTTCACAGGTGCGTCATTCCTCACGATTAGGTAAATATCCGAATGTTTTTCTAGTCATTCGGATATCGAGGATAAATGGCACTGCTTAATCGTCGGCAACTCATCGCGGGCACGACCCGTTCTCTTGATCTTCCTGCTGGCGCAGCGTTTCATCGAAGACGCGCTGGCACCAGACATTGACGACAGATAGGCAGACGCATGCCCCGGATAATCGTAATCGGATCGGTAAATCACGATCGCATATGGCAGCTGGATGCCCCGCTGGCTCGGGGAGGACGCATACAATTTTCATCCCAGATAACCCGTCTCGGCGGCGGCGCCTTCTATACCGGCCGACAATTGCTGGAATTGGGAGCCGATGTCGCCATCGTCTCGCGATTGATGCAGGATGAGCAAGGGCAAGCAGCGCTCAAGTCGCTCGCAGCGCACGGCTTCGATATCGGCCACATAATGATGGTGGCCGGCGAAACCACACCGCTGGAAATTCTTCTCGAACCGAGTGGAGAGCGGACGATCATCGCGCCGACAGGGCGATCACAGCCGCTCGCGGCCACCGGGACACTGTCAGGCGCCGGCATCTATATCAACGCTATCGCCCTCGACGAAAGCCTTGTCGCACAGATCGACGCCCAGCCCCTTGTAGTCTCACAATTTCCACTGCGGCCGGCGACACCCCGCCCGGCCGATTATGTCATCTCCTCGCGTGACGATGTTCCGGATGATCTTATGCTTGCCTGGCAGCGCGCCGGCCAGATCGCCGGTCCGCGTCTGAAAATGCTCGTGCTCACCGACGGCGCGCGTCCGATCACCCTGTTTGACGGCTTAAAGCCTGTTGAGATTGAACCCACCGAGCGTGTCGACACGGCGAACACGATCGGCGCCGGCGACCGGTTCGCGGGATCTTTTCTCTTTGCCTTGTTGGAAGGGCGGGCGCCAGCGGCAGCCGCACGAGAGGCAAGCCGCATCACGGCGGAATGGCTGCGCCGGCGCGATGACTAAAAGTTCGCGCCGCCTTAGAAAATGCTCCTACATCTGAAAACATCGTGGACAATTCATTCGAATGAATGTAGTCATCATTCGAATATTTAAAGACTCGCCCCGCGAATGCCAAATGCCCGAGGAAAAGATGATGACCGAGGAGAAGGCCGGCACTCCGGTCAGCGCATCCCATAGCCATGCGCAGGCGCTGAGCCCTGACCCAGGCTCGGCACTGGCTCGACGCTTTCGGCGTCAAGAAACGGCTTTGGTCGACTTATCCCTCCACCTTCTCGGGTGGCGAGCAGCAGAAGGTCAATCTGGCCCCCGCGCTCATCCTGCCGCAGCGCCTGCTGCTGCTCGGCGAGCCCACCGCATCGCCCGATCGTGCTGCCCGCAAGGCGCTGGTCGAAAGATTGGCGCAACTTAAAGTGTCCGGCATTGCAATGATCGGTGTCTTTCACCATCCGAGTGATGTAAAGGCATTGATCGACCGGAAATTGCATCTGGAAGCCATCAAGATCGAGGACGAGCAAGACGATGTGGCTGAGTAATTTCGAAATTATATTGCAGGACCGCGTGATCGAACGCGGCGCTATCAGGATCGAGAATGGGTTGATCGCCGAGATCAGCGAACGGCCTGTCCAAGGGGCGGAGATAGATGGCGGCGGCCGGTTTCTCCTGCCCGGTTTCGTCGACATGCATGGCGACATGATCGAGAAATGCGTGGAACCGCGCGTCAATGTCCGCATGCCGCTCGAACTCGGCGTCTACGATCTCGATAAAATGCTCGCCGCCAATGGTGTGACGACAGCCTATGCCGCCGTCGCCTTCACACCCGCAACTTACGGCCATGTCCGCTCCATCGAGCACACCCATGCAATGATCCAGACCCTCGTATCGATGCGGGAAGAGCTTTTGATCGATCATCGCATCCATGGCCGCTTCGAAGTCACCTTCCTGCCCGCCTTGACGGAGGCAAAGACGCTGATCGACGCCGGTGCGCTCCACTTGATCTCGCTCATGGACCACACGCCGGGACAAGGGCAATACCGCGATATCGAACTGCACATCGCCAACACGGCGAAGGCAAGGAAGATCAGCGAGGCCCAAGCGGCCGAGCTCGTGAAGCAGCGCATGGCTGCCCGCTCCGAACATGGCGACGGCACGGACATCATCAACGGCCTGTCGGAATTGGCGCGCGAGCATGGCGTCGTGCTGGCATCCCATGACGACGATACTGTCGAAAAGGTGGCGCTTCTGCACAGCCTCGGCGCTGCGATCAGCGAATTTCCGATCAATATCGCAACGGCAAGAGAGGCGAGGCAGCTCGGGCTGGCAACGGCCATGGGCGCGCCGAATGCGCTGCGCGGACTTTCCTATTCGGGCAATCTATCCGCGCGGGAAGCCCATGAAGCCGGCATGCTCGATATTCTTGCCAGCGACTATCACCCATCGGCCATTCTGCCGGCCGTGATCGCGCTTGCGGAAATCGGCAAGGGCGGCCTTCCCGCCTCCGCTACGCTCGCAAGCGCCAACCCAGCAAAGGCGCTCGGCTTACACGACCGCGGTCGCATCGCCGAAGGATTACGCGCCGATCTGGTCATCGCCGAGCGCGGCCGAATACCGCGGGTGCGCGGCACGATCCGCGGCGGCAAAATGGTCTGGTCTGACGGTTCCATCAAGAGCTTTTGAGCCCCTCATCCGACCCTTCGGGCCACCTTCTCCCCGAGGGGAGAAGGGGAGTTCCGCCCTTGCCGCCAGCGAGAGGGTCGCCGCTCCCGCCAATCTCCATGGCTTACATCGCCTTCTGCGGATGCGGCGAGCCTTCATAGGCGCCCCAGATCGACTGATCGAAATTGATCGTGGCGCCGGTCATCAGGCCGGATTCCTCCGATGACAGGAAGGCGACGGCGCGCGCGACCTCGGCCGGATCGACCAGCCGGCCGAAGGGTTGCTCGGCGGCGGCTTTTGCCAGCCAATCCTCCGCGGCGCCGTGATATTCGCGTTGAATGCGATCCTCGCCATCGCTCGACATCCAGCCGATGTTGAGGGCATTGACCCTGATGCGGTTTCTGAGCAGCGCGAAGGCCGTATTCCGCGTCAGCGTATCGAGCGCGCCCTTGGAGGAGCAATAGGCGCTGATGAAAGGCTGGCCGGCCATCGACGACATCGAGGAGATGTTGACGATCGTGCCTTCGATGCCATTGGCGATCATATTCTTGATCGCGTCCTGCATCAGGAAGAAGGGTGCGCGCACATTGACCGCGAACATCCGGTCGAACAGGCCTGGATCGGTATCGAGAATGGTGCCGCGGTCCGTGATGGCGGCGACATTGACGAGGGCATCGGTGCGGCCGAATTTTTCGACCGCCGTCGCGATGACTTTACGGCAATCCTCGACTTGACCCAGATCGGCGGCAACGAAAGCGACCGGTATTTTATAGCGGTCACTTATCTCACGCGCCTTGGCCTCGCCCTTGGCGGTGCTGCGGCCGCAGATCGTCAGGCCGGCGGCGCCCCGTTCGGCAAAGAGGCGCGCAACTTCCGCGCCCAGGCCTTGCGTGCCGCCGGTCACGACGGCGAATTTTCCATCCAGTCAGCTCATCGGATCCTCAAGCCTCCCTGCGTACTGCATGGGCAGCGATCAATTCGGCAAACTGCCGGGAATCCATTCCGGCATCGATCGCCTCGGCCATGATGGTCGCTTGCGTTTTCGGCGCCAAACCGCCAACGGGCGGATCGCTGTCGAGATTGGTCGGGAAGGCATAGCCCTCGGCCGTTGACGCGATCACGTTCGCAGCTTCTGTGCGGCTCAGCGTGCCGGCGTTGAGCGCGGCAAGAAGTGCGGGATAGACCGTCACCGACATGCGGCTGCGGTTGACGCTCTCCATCGCTCGTCCGAAGGCCGAGGAGATCTGCAGGAGATTGGCCATACGATAGATGTCTTTCGAGACATTGTTACCGGCCCCATGCATGACGGCCGGATTGAAGAAGACGGCATCGCCCTTCTTCAGCGGCAATTGGACGTGATGCTCGGCGAAATAGGCTTGGAACTCGGGTCGGCCGAGGGCGATATAGCCTTCGAAGAAGGTCTGCGAATAGGGCAGGAACAGCGTCGGCCCGCTTTCAAGCGGCATGTCGCAATGCGCGATCGCGCCTTGCAGCGTCAGCAGCGGCGAGACGGCATGGATATGGCCGGGATAGGCCTGCATCTGCTGCGGCGACATGAAGCCGAGATGATAGTCGCGATGCGGCTTCTGCGCGGTGCCGCCCGGATTGACCCGGTTCATCTGCGCCGTCATCTGATAGCCGACGCCGAGCCAGGCTTCCGACACCATGGCGACGGCAGCCGACGCATAGTAGCGGGCAAAATTCTCCGGGTCCGCCAGGCAATGTTTCTCCAGTGCATTCCAGATACGATCATTGGCGCCGGGTTTGGCAAAATGATCGCCGGCGCCCCTGCCCTTCTCTTTTTCCTCGCGAACGATGGCTTCGAATACGGCAGTCGCGCGATCGACAACTCCCGCATCCGGCATGGCGTTCTTGATCACGACGATGCCTGGGCCTGAGGTGAAGGCCTCGACCCACTCGGCCATCAGGGTGCGGCGTTCGTCTTCATCCTCGGCAGCGCTGCGAACCTTGTCGCCATCATAGATCAGGATGTTTTTCTCGATTCCCGCGGCCAAAGGCCAGTCCGCCGGATTGGCAGTCTTTTCCACTAGGCCTTTGAAAGTATCGAAATTGCCGCAATCGGCCGACAGCCAAACCTTTTGACGGCGCCGGCTGGCGAGCGTCTGAGCGTCCATGGTGATCTCCTCCCAAAGTGACGTTGGACTTATGGGATTGATTCTAGCCTCGGGCCGGCCTATGAAAAAGATAGGACACCTCAAAAACACCTCAGAAGAGCCGCCTTGAAGCCGCCTTTCCCATTGAAAGACATCGCGCTGCAGGCCGGTCTCAGCCTCGCGACAGTCGACCGCGTGATGCATGAACGCGATGGCGTGCGCACCGTTACCCGTGCACGCGTCGCAGCGGCAATTGCCGAGCTGGAGCGGCAATATGTGCAATCGGGCTTGGCCGGCCGGCGCCTTGTCATCGATGTCGTCATGGATACGCCGCAACGCTTCTCATCCGCCGTCCGTGGAGCCTTCGAAGCGGAATTGCCCGGCATGCGGCCCGCTTCCTTTTCCGCGCGGTTTCATGTGGCCGAAACGATGAGCGAGCACGAGCTTCTTTCGATCCTGCGCGCCATACGCCGGCGCGGCAGCCACGGTGTCGTCCTGAAGGCAGCCTCCACACCTGCCATTGCCGATCTTGCCGGCCAGCTCATCGCGGCAAAGATCCCAGTGGTTACGCTCGTGACCGATCTGCCCGAAAATGCCCGCATCGGTTATGTCGGAATGGACAACCGCGTGGCGGGGGCGACCGCCGCCTATCTTCTCGGCCGCATGGCTGGAGAACGGGCGGGCAAGGTGTTGGTGACGCTATCAAGCAGGCTCTTTGCCGGCGAGGACGAGCGCGAACAGGGATTTCGCGATGTACTGGCGGCGCGCTTTCCGCACCTTTCGGTCGTGCGGATTTCAGAAGGATTCGGTGTCGATCGTGCAACGGAACTGCTTGTCCGCGACGCGCTGGAACGAGACCCGGATATTCGTGCAGTCTACTCGGCCGGCGGCGGCAATCGCGCCATCTTGAAAGCCTTTGCCGAAGCCCGGCGTGAATGCACGGTCTTTGCCGCCCACGATCTCGATCAGGATAATATCGGGCTGCTTGCGGCCGGCGAGATCAGCTTCGTCATCCATCACGATCTGCGTCATGACGCCCGCAGCGCCTGCCAGCTCATGCTCGCCTATCACCGCATGTTGCCGGCCGATTTTCAGGTGGCGCCGTCACGGGTCGCGATCGCCACGCCCTTCGAGCCCGCGCGCTGAAACACGTCGCGATTTTTCAGCTTTGGCGGCGGCAATATCCGGAACGAAATGGAGGCTATTCGATCGCGGTGATCTCCAGCTCTTCCTTGCCAAGGCTGACGATATCGCCAACCTTCTTTCCCATCAGCAACCTTGCAACGGGTGAAACATATGAAATCGATCCAGCCCTGGGATCGGCTTCATCCTCTCCGACGATACGATATTTCTGCACGCGGCCATCTTCCCGGCTGTAAGTCACCGTACTTCCGAAGGCGACAACGTCAGACGAGCCGGGAGCCGTGACGACCTCGGCCGTGCGAACCCTTTCCGCGAAATAGCGCGCATCGCGCAATGGGATGGCAGTCTGCCGCCGGCGCTCATTGATGTCTTCAATGGCATTTGCCGTGTCATACGCTTTTCGCGCGTCCTGAAGCTGCAGTTCCAGTGCTTTCAATCCCGCTTCCGTAACAAGGTTCGGATGCGGTGAAATGGGCCGGTCGGGCAGCACGGTTTCCGCTGCCGCTTCGGCGCTTTCTTCCTTCATGAACGCTGTGCTCAATTCTAAGCTCCATTTCGACGCTTTGTACTCTTACGATATCTCCGACAGTCTCCCGCCGGCCCTTGCACGGCTCGGCTTGGACGAAGACGATTGGAAAATCAGCCTTATACCATAGACCAGACAGCAGCCTCGGAGAAATGCAATTGCCGATAGATAGGTCTCCACCGATCTCGGGTGCGGCGATACTATTGAAACAATCCGCGGATCGACTACTGTTCGACCAGACAACAGTGACGGATGCAGATCACCGTTTTCACGGCCTCCACCCGCAAATGTCAGCTTGAGAGAGATCGATGATCAGCCTTGGTGTTTTGACGACATATATATTGGTGGTACTCGGCCTGATGGTCATTCCCGGACCTGCGACGCTGCTCACCCTTACCAGAGCCGTCAGCGGCGGCAAACGTGCCGGGCTGGCAACCGGCCTCGGCATTGCCGTCGGCGATCTCTTCCATACGATGATGGCAACCTTCGGGTTGTCGGCGCTTCTCGCCACATCCGCGCTGGCCTTCGAGATTGTCAAATATGCCGGCGTCATCTACCTGATCTATCTAGGCTTCAAGGCCTTTATCGAAAAGAGCGGCAGCATCGACGTACCGACAGCGCAGGCTATCACCCCCATGCGCGCGTTCCGGCAAGGTTTCTTCACCGAGATCCTAAACCCGAAGACCGCTCTTTTCTTCCTGGCGTTCCTGCCGCAGTTCATCCATCCCGAAAGCGGCTCCGTCATCGCGCAATTCGCGCTGCTCGGCGCCATCTTCGTCGCCCTCAGCATCGCCGTCACGTCGCTTCTGGCGATCGGCGCCGGATCGATCGGCGGCTGGCTGCGGCGCAACCGCACCATCGGACGCTGGCAGGGAAAGGTCATCGGCACGATCTATATGGCCCTGGGCGTGAGGCTTGCCCTGCAGCAGCAGTGATGCGATCTCGTGAAAACTGTAGAAGCGTCCGTAAAAGCAGCGTCTGATACGTCCACCTCGCCGGCATGCGCATATTCTTCGTAGAGCTGCCCGCGGGCTATGACATGCCAAAACCGGGTGACAAAACTGACAGCCGATAATATTCGCGTCGAGCGAGGCAGCACGCGGGCAATAGCCGCCGAGCGGGCAAAGCCCGGCGCCCAAAGCGCCGGGGTTCCCGATACGCTCGGGCTTAACGGCGCGAGCCGAAGGGACGAAGCGCCATGTGGCGGTTGACATCCTTGTAGAGCAGGTAGCGGAAGGGGCCGGGACCGCCGGCATAGCAGGCCTGCGGGCAGAAGGCACGCAGCCACATGAAGTCGCCAGCCTCCACCTCGACCCAATCCTGGTTCAGGCGATAGACGGCCTTGCCCTCCAGCACATAGAGACCATGCTCCATGACATGGGTTTCCGCAAAGGGAATGACGGCGCCGGGCTGCAGGGTGACGATCGTCACATGCATGTCGTGACGCAGGTCGGAGGGATCGACGAAGCGGGTGGTCGCCCAACCTCCCTCGGTGCCTGGCATGGCCGACGGCGTGATGTCCTTCTCGTTGAGGATAAGCGGCTGCGGGTAATCCAATCCCTCGACGGCCTCATAGGCCTTGCGAATCCAATGAAAGCGGGCATGCGCGCCTGCACGGTTGTGCAGCGACCACGTCAGGCCCGGAGGCAGGAAGGCGTAGCCGCCCGGCTGGAGGACATGCTTGCCGGAAGGCAGGGTCAGTTCGATCTCGCCATCGACGACGAAAAGCACGCCTTCGGCCTCTGCATCCTGTTCCGGCCTGTCGCTGCCGCCACCCGGCGCCACCTCCATGACATATTGCGAAAAGGTCTCGGCGAAACCCGAGAGCGGCCGGGCGATCACCCAACAGCGGGTGTCGTTCCAGAAGGGCAGATAGCTGGTGACGATGTCCTGCATTACCCCCTTGGGGATGACGGCATAGGCCTCCGTGAATACCGCCCTCCCCGTCAGGAGATCGCTCTGCGGCGGATGGCCGCCGAGGGAGGAATAGTAGTTTCTTTGCATCGTCTGGACCCTTCATTCTCATGGTTTCGCGGAGGCTGCGGCATGCGCCTTCGCCATATAGCGGATTGCGCTACAGCCGGAAATGCCACGTCACGTGGCCCCCGCCTTCTCAAGCAGTTTCACGATCTTGCCGTAGCCGCGGTTGCGGGCATGCTGGAGCGGCGTCACGCCATCATTGTCCGCGAGATCGACGTTTGCGCCGGCACCGATCAGCAGTTCGACGATCCGAACGTGAGATGCACCGCCGTCACTGAGGATGATCGCCTCCAGCAGGGCCGTCCAACCGAGCCAGTTGACGTGATCGACATCGACGCCGGCCTTGATCAAGGTATCGACCGTTTTGACATGGCCGCGCTCGGACGCGGGAATGAGCGCCGTGCCGCCATAGCGATTGATGCTTTTGAGATCCGCACCATGGGCAAGGGTGAGCTTTAGAATGTCGAGATGGCCGCGGGCGCCGGCATAGAGATAGGGACTATCCTCAATCTCGTCCTTGGCATTGACGTCGGCGCCAGCCTCGATCAGCGCCCGTGCGGCCTCCACCTGGTTGCCATGTGTCGCGACAAGCAGTGCCGTCGCGCCGCTTGCGTCCCGCGCCTCGATGGCAGCACCGCTGACGAGCAGTTCCCGGATGGCGGCGACATCGCCCGCCGCGGCCGCCATATGTAGTCGAAGATCCATTGTATCGCCGAAGGCAAGGAAAGGAGTGCAGACAGCCATCAGGAAAAGCCAGGCCGACAGCAAAAATTTCAACATGCCTCATCCCGTTGGTGGTTCTGTCTGAATCTAGCAGGGAACTCCGCTTCGGAAAATCGAATATCAAAGCCGGGACCACTGAGAAAATGAAAACACTTTCAGGATTTTCCGTTGCTATGGCCTTGCCATAGCCTCACCGTTTTCCGCGCCAGCCCTTGTCCGCCACCACGACCGTGGGAGGGATGGAGCCGATCTCAAGCCGCACGCAGAAGCCTTGGCCGGTATCGAGGAATAAAACGCGTCCGCCGTGAATCTCGTCCGCCTTCTTGACCAGATTCAACCCCAGGCCTGCTCCGGAGGAGCTGGCATTGATGCGGCGAAACGGTTCGAAAACGCGATCGCGCTCCGCCTGCGGTATGCCTGGACCTTCATCGCAGACATCGATCGTGCCGGCAGCACCATCGCGAAAGGCTTGGCAAGATAATCGTCGGCTCCGCTGTCAAGTCCGTTCACACGATGATCGACGGTGCCGAGAGCGGTCAGAACGAGGATCGGCACGGGATGCCTGTGCTGACGAAGCGCGGCAACAAGATCGAGACCCTCACCATCCGGCAGGCGACGATCCAGGACCAGGACATCATAGGTCCCGAGACGGGCCATCGCCTCGGCATCCGCAATCGTCCGGACATGATCGGCAAGCACGTCGCGGCGTCTCAGCGCCTCGAGAAGCGCGAGAGCCATCTCGGGCTCATCCTCAAGAAGCAAGATTCGCAACGATGTTTCCCCAAAGAATGGCGCTTGCCGTCCTTTGCCCCACTGACAGCCAAAGATTGCAGCTACATTACACGCAGATTTGCGAAGGGATACTGCGTTGCGTTGACTCTTGCCGGCTGCGCGCGGTGGGGACGCGATCGAGCCGGTCGCTAATTTTCCAGCAAACGCGCCAGCATCCGCCTGATGTGACCCTGGCCGCCAAAGAAAATCGCGGCGACGACAAACGCCCGACGTTCCTCGATCGGCAGAAACCAGACTGCAGCCCCGTCACGCCGCAGGAAGCGAATGCCGGGATGGATATCCGATCGCAACGTTCCGATGTGCGGCGTCTCGACCAGCCGATCGATCGCCAGACGAAGCGCATGGATACGCTCGGCGGCGCGCTCGAGAGCTTCCTCGGGCGTATCCCCCAAGTCGATATAGGCCACGAACAGATGATCGAAGATCAGCTCGAAGTCGCGGTCCGCGTCTTTTGAATATTCAAGATTCCACACGAAGAGCGCGCCGTTTCCGCTCGATCATGCTTGCGATCCGCTCTTCCATGTCCATTGCCGAGATTTTCGGCTCGTCGACCCTGTGCTGGATGAGCATGCGGAGCGCCTCCGTCTCTGCCGCCTCCGCCTCGGTTTTCTGCCGAAGCAGCTCCAGACCCTGCTGGAGGACAGAGCTCAAGCTGGAATAGCGACCCGTTTCGACGAGCGAGCGGGCAAACGCATCTTGCTGCTCGGTCAACGATATCGACGACTTGACGCTCACTGTCTATCTCCTTCAAGCGTTAAAGTGCGACCCAGTCGCATATATGTTAAGGCGTCGTGTCCGGAAGATCTGGAGCGTTGGCCCTATTGCCGGTGTTTGGCCGTATCGTTGACGCCGCCCAGATCAGGCGCCATCCCATAGCTCATATTCTTCATCTGCTGGATGACGCGCGCCATCTCCTCGTCATCGAGAATGGGAGGCTCGCCGAGCGTCAATGCCTGAACATAAAGGCGCGACAGGGTTTCGACCTCGATAGCAAGGGCAAGCGCTGCCGCGGGCGTCGTGCCGAGCGAGATCTGGCCATGCTGACCGAGCAGGCAGGCGAGCCTGTCCTGCAGCGCCTCGATGGCCGCATCCGAAAGCGCCTGGGTGCCGAAGGTAGCATAGCGCGCGCAGCGGATCGTCGTACCTCCGGCGACACCGGTCATGTAGTGGAAGCTGGGGATGGTCTTGTGGTGCACGGCGAGCGTGGTCGCATAGACCGAGTGGCAGTGGAGAACGCATTCGATATCCTGGCGGGAGGCAAGGATATCGCGATGAAAGCGCCATTCCGACGACGGCCGGCGTTCGCCCTCGTAGCTGCCGTCAAAATACATCTGCACCAGGTCCTTCGGCTGCATCACGTCGTAGGGGAGAGATGTTGGCGTGATCAGGAAACCCTTGGGATTGCGCACGGACATGTTGCCCGCCGTTCCCTGGTTGATGCCGGACGCGTTCATCCGGCGGCAGATCGCTACCATTTCCTCGCGCAGGGCATTGTCGTCATAAGTCGTCACGATATTTGCTCCATGGTCTTGATCAGCGCCTGCCAGCGGCGCTGATAGGATGAAAGTTCGGGAAAGTCGGAAATATCCGGCGCTTCGGCGGCGAGTGGCGCCGGCGAAGTGCGCTTCTCATGGGCGGCGAGCATGGCAGCGCCCGTCGCCGTGCCGGTCGTGCTGCGGCTCACAAGCACCCGCCGTTCGGGCAAAAGGGCCGCAACGGCGGCGCCATAGAGAGGATCGACGACAAAGTTGCCGTCAAGTACCACCGTTCCCGCGGGAGGCAGATCCCGGATGCAGGCTGCCGTCAGCAGCGCCGAATAGACCATGGCGAGCGTGAAACGCACATCCTCATCCTCCGCAAGCGGACCTTGCAGACGGCCGCGATGCGCCGTGCCGGGAAAGAGCCCGTCGTCCGAGCCGAAGGTCGGCAGCGCAAAAGTGCCTGAGGCGACGATCCTCCGCACCGCCTGCAGCGACGCTGGGCCTGAGGCCTTTGCGGCGACGGCGGAAAATTCGCGCCCGCCCATGGTGAGCATGCCGGGCATCGGATTGCCGAACACATCGGCATTGCAGGAGTGACCGGGTAACTCGACATCGAAATCGACGCCGAGGCGATCCGTGAGCGCGACGATCCATGTGCCCGTCGAAATGACCATGAAATCGGAGAGATCGGCGGCCTGGTAACGGTAGAAGTTCGCCGAGGAGTCATGCACGCCGCATAGGATGCGCGTCGTTGCCTGCAGGCCGCAGCGTCTGGCCAACTCCGGCTTCAAAGGCCCAAGCGTTTCCCAGGCGCGCCGCATCGGCGGCATGAGGCGCTGCCAGCCACGGCTTTCGACGAGCGTAGCCGGCCGCCCATCGGCCGAGGCCCAAAGATGCGACTGCGCCGCCAGGCTCGTAACCTCGCTTGACAAGACCCCGGACAGGCGAAAGGCCCAATATTGCGGGGTGGCGAGATAGGCGCTGGCGGCTGCGAATGTCTCTGGCCAGTGCATTTCCTGCCAGAGCATTTGTCGCGCGAGATGCGCCGCACCCAACATGATGGCGCTCGCCCTTTCGCGATAGGGGCCGACGATCGTCCTGTAGCAGGCGTCGACATCGGCGGGTATGGGCTGCTCGTAGTCGATCATCGGCATTGCCGCACCCTGCCCGCCGACCAGCACGCCGCCGGAACCATGCGCGCAGGTGACGATCGCGCCTATGTCATGCCGTTTGGCCAATGCAGCCAGGCTATCGATGAGCCAAGCTTCGAGTTCATCAAGGTCGTGATGGCGATAAGGCGGTCCGTCCTTGACCTTGTTCGGCGTCGACAACGTGTCCAGCACGCGACCATCATCGGTTGCCGCCGACAACTTCACATTCGTCTTGCCGATGTCAAAAACCGCGACGATGCTCATTTCGGACCGAGAAAACGTGCTGGCAGCAGCCCCATGAGATAGGGCCGTACCGTCTGAACCATGGCGACCAAGATGAGAATGCCGCCCCATATCGCGACCGTCAGATAGTTGCTGAGGCCGAACTGGTTGAAGCCCGAGGAGATGACCTGCAGGATCGCCAGCGCCAGCATCAACCCGCCGGCCGTGCCGAAGCCGCCGAATGGATCGACGCCGCCAAGCACGGCCGCAAGGATCGTCACGAGCAGATAGGATTGCGCATAATCCGCGCTTGCCGAATTGAAGGTCGCCAGCATGACCAAGGCGGCGAAGAAGCAGATGAGGCTCGACATGACATAGACGCCGACCAGCACCCGACGCGTATCGATCGCCGAATAGCGCGCGGCTTCGATATTGGAACCGATCATGGCGCAGGAGACGCCGAAGGCGGTACGCCGCAATATGAGGCTGACGATGACCGCCACGACGATCAGCAGCAGGAAGATCATCGGCACGCCGATAATTGTGGCCGTGCCGATACGGCTGAAACCGTCCGGTATGCCTGAAAGTGCCATGCCACGCGTGAGATAGATGCTGATCCCGTCGATCAGCGATTTCGTGCCAAGCGTGATCAGGATCGGATGGACACCGGTATAGGCGATGAGCAGACCGGTGACGAAGCCGATAAGCAGGCACAATGCGAGACCGGCAACAAGTGCCAGGGCGATCACGGCAATTGCCGTCCCGGTGCCGCTGTCTGGCGTGATCAGGCTCTGCATGGTGAAGGCCATCAGCAGCGCGCATTGGTTCGTCGTGGCGATGATCGCCAGATTGAGCCCGCCCGTTATCAGCGGCGCCATCATCGCCAGAGACAATAGTCCGAGCAGCGGCAGCTGGTACATGAAGGACTGCAACGTGCCGATCGAAGCAAAATTCGGAATGAACAGCGAGAAGCCGGCGACGAGAAGGATCAGCAGGACGACCAGCCCGGTATGCGCACCGGGAATGCCCGTCCGCACGCGCGCCATCAGATCCGCAAGGCCGCTGTTGATGTTATAGAGAAGCGGGTGCTCAGCCATTGGACGACGCTCCGGCGATGATGCGATGGCGGCGGCCCGGACGCGAGCTGATCACGGTGATCGACGTCGAAACCAGGATGGTGATGCCGATGACGATCTGGAAGAAATAAGAGGAGACGCCGAGCAGGTTGAGCCCGTTCTGCAGGACGGCCAGCAGAACGATGCCGAGCAGCACGCCGGGCACGGTACCGACGCCGCCCGTCAGGCTGGCGCCGCCGAGCACCGCGGCGGACAATACCGCAAGTTCCGTATTGTACATGGCATTGGGCACGCTTTCGCCGACCCGGTGCGCCTGCAGGAGGCCCGCGATCGCCGCCATCAATCCGAGATAGCCGTAGGCGACGAATTGCAGGCGGCCGATATTCATGCCGATCCGTCGTGCCGCCTCGCCATTGCCGCCCATGGCATAGAGCTGACGGCCGACCGAAGACCGCGTCATCCATGCCCAGGTGAACAGCGTCACCACCACCATGGCGACGATCGGCAGCGTCAGGCGGACGATATCGCCCGATGCCGTCTCCATGCGCCAGAACACGATGCGGTTCGTCCACCAATCCGGCAACGTGTAGATCGATTTGCCGCCGGAGAAATACATCAGCAATGAAAAGCTGACGCTCATCATGGCGATCGTGGCGATGATCGACGTGATGCGCACGTAGTGGACCAGCAGCGCATTCAGGCAGCCGAGGCCGACACCGATCGCCAGGCCGCAGACAATGACGGCGGGTGCGGAATAGCCGAACTGCGTTGCCAGCAATGCCGCGCAATATTGCGCCACTGAGGCGGTTGCGGCGAAGGAGATGTCGATGCCGCCCGAAACCAGCACGACGAAAAGCCCCATCGCCATGATCGCCTGCACGGAATAGGTTTCAAGGAGGTCGATGAGATTGGCGAGCGTCAGAAAATCTCGCGCCGTCAACGAGAAGACGAGCATCATCAGAACAATGACGGCCAGCAGCCATGTTTCGGGGCGGCGCTTCAATTGCGCGACGAAGGATGATCCGACCGTCTTGCTGTGCTCATGCATAGATGCGCTCCTTCATATCGGCCTCGCTGACGTTTCCGGGCACCGCTTCGCCGACGATGCGGCCGGCGCGCATGTGCAGGATGCGGTCGCAGGTCGCAAACAGCTCGGACACTTCATCGGAGATGAGGATGATGGCGACGCCCTGGCGGGCGAGATCGGCCACCACATCGTAGATGCCCTGCTTGTTCTTGATATCGACGCCGACGGTCGGGGAATCGAGGATCAGAACCTTCGGCCGCGTGGCGAGCCATTTTGCCAAAACGACCCGCTGCTGATTGCCGCCTGAAAGCGTCTGTACGGCGCGATCGGTGGAAGGGACCTTGATGGCGAGCCGCTTCACCCAATCTTCGGCAAGCTGCCTGCGTGTCCTGTCGGGAATAAGCCCCAGCTGGTTTGCCATGCCCCTCATGACTGCAAGCATGATGTTGTCGCCGATCGACTGCTGCAGGATGACGCCGAGGCTCAGACGATCCTCGGAGACATAAGCAATGCCGGCACGCACCGCGTCACGATTGGAGCGAAGCGTAAGCTGTGCGCCCTCGAGACGGATGCTGCCGCTTTCGGCACGATGCATTCCGAACAGCGTCAATGCCAGTTCGGTGCGCCCCGATCCCAGCAATCCGGAGATGCCGAGCACCTCGCCGCGGTGAAGAGTGAAATCGATATCGGCGAACTCACCGCGGCGCGACAAGCCGCTGACCTCGAGGACAGGCTGCGCTTCGCCCATGTCGCGGGCGACGATCGAATGATCGATATCGAGCCCTGTCATCAGATGCGCGATCTTCTTCTCGTTCATCTGATCGGCAGGCCAGGTGCCGACCTTGCGGGCGTCACGCATCACGGTGACGCGCTCGGCGATCTCGACCACCTCGTCGAGCCGGTGGGAGACGAAGACGACAGCTATGCCATCGGCCTTGAGCCGTCCGACAATATCAAGCAGACGGTCGACCTCCGCGCGCGTCAGCGACGCCGTCGGCTCGTCCATGAAGATCAGCCGCGCCTCGGCGGCAAGGCCGCGCGCGATGGCAACGATCTGGCGCTCGGCCACCGAGAGATCGGACACCACCAGATCGAGGTCGAGCGCAAAGCCGAGCCTTGCCAGCACGGTGCCGGCCTTCTCGCGCATCTGCCTCCAGTTGACCGGCTTTACAAGTCGATCGAGATGGCTCTCGATGGCAATGTTTTCGACAACGGACAGGTTGGGAAACAGCGACAGATCCTGAAAGATCACCTGGATTCCCAAAGCCTTGGCGCCGGCCGGGTCCAGCGGCAGAACCGGCTTGCCTTCGATCTCGATCATGCCTGCTGTGGGCGGGTGCACGCCGGCCACCGTTTTGATGAGTGTCGACTTGCCGCAACCGTTTTCACCGACAAGGCAATGGATTTCGCCGGGCCGCACGTCCCAGTCGACCTCTTCCAATGCGCGCACGCCCCCGAACCGCTTGGACAGCCCGGTCAATCGCAGAAACGGAATATCATCGCTCATCGATCCACTCCGATTGGGATGGGTTGGCCGGCGGCGGCATCCACGCCAACCGCCGGCCCTCGGGAGGAACAGCCAGAACTTTTCCGCTTTTCTTCGAATTGCGGAAAAGCTCTATCCTCTTGGTTTCTTACGCATTCCGAACGGAAAACCGCTGCGCACTTTTCCTGGAAATGCTTTAGAGACCAAGCGCTACGAGCCGGTCGATATTCTCCTTATCGAGCGACTCCAGCTTCTGGGCCTGGATGAGCTTCTTGTCCGGATAGACGCGGACCTTGCCGACGCCGGTCAGCTCCATATTGTCGGTCGGCTCCTTGCCGGCGGCGAGCAGAGAGGCAAGCTGGACGAAGATTTCGCCTGCCGTCATCGGATTCCAGATGAAGCCGCCGCGGATCGTGCCGGACTTGACATATTTGACGCCCTGCCCCGGCGAGAAGCCGCCGACCAGCACGATCGACTTCGCCTTTTCGCGATCGTCGAGAACGCGCGCCGCACCGATCGGCCCCTGCGAGCCGAATGTCAGGATACCCTTGAGGTCCGGATGCGCACGCAGCTGATCCTGCGTGGTCTTGATGCTTTCATCCAGGCTCTCGGCCACGCCGAAGCGGTCGCCGAGCATCTGCATCTTTGGATATTTCTGCTTCTGATAGGCGATCGCCGCATCCGCCCAGGCATTATGCAGCGGAACCGTCAGCGAACCGACATAGACGATGTATTTACCTTCCTCGCCCATCTGCTTCGCCAGCAGGTCCATATGCGCCTGGCCGTAGCCCTCGATGGTCGTCAGTTCAAAGTCCCAATCCGCTTCCTTCTGGCTCGGACCTTCGTGGGCCAGTACCTTGATGCCGGCTGCCCTCGCCCTGCCGAGAACGGGATCGAGTGCGGCGGAATCATTCGGAACGATGCCGATGACGGCGACCTTGCGGGCAATCAGATCCTCGATCGCGCGGACCTGCTGGGCGGCATCCGCCTGCGTCGGTCCGACCATCCAGGCATTCGCCTTGAATTCCGGTGCAGCCTTCTTGATGCCGACTTCCATGGCATTGAACCAGGGAATACCGCCGATCTTGACGACGACGCCGACCTGCGGCTCGGCCGCCTGGGCAACCCCGATCGTAGCGCCGAGCGTCCCGGCGACGACGGCGCCGCCTATTCCGGTGAGTATGGTTCGTCTTGTAACTTCCATTTTTCTCCTCCCAGTTTCGTGTTACCCGCCTCCTCAAGCGGGCTCCGCAGCGTCGAGCCGCGGATCTCGATGGCGCAGCGCAGGCGCCGTGTAACCGGTTTTCCGGCAGAGCCGGTCATGCGCCGCAAGAGCAGCGCCCAGGCCTGTTCGGCCATTTCCTCGATAGGCTGGCGCACGGCCGTGATGCCGGGTGCGACCAGCTGCATCCATTCCATATCGTCAAAGCTCGCAAAAGCGAGATCCCCGGGCACGGAAAGTCCGATCTCCGACATGGCGCGATAAGTCAGGAGCGTCGTGCCGTGGTCGAGCGAAAACAGCGCGCCGGGCAGCGGACGACGGCGAAGCCGCTCTTCGAGACGCTGCGCACCGTTGGCATCATCGATGCCGATCTCCAGCATTTCGACATGCATGCGCCTGGCTGCCGCCTGCACGCCCTCCCAGCGTTCGCGCACATTGCTGATTGAAAGGCTGCTGCCGACAATCAGACAATCGCGATAACCCCGTCCATCGAGATGGGCGGCGATCGCGCCGGCGGCCGGACCGTTATCGACCGCAATGAGATCGAACCCAGCCGCATCCGGTATGCGGTCGGCAAGGACGACCGGCGCGAAAAAGCCGGTCGGCAACCGCTCGGCAAAGGCGCCGTCGCAGGGAATGACGATCAGACCGGCCGGGCGCCAGGCACGGATCTTGCGCAGGCGATCGGCCTCCTCCTCGGTGTCGTTGCGTGCCGACACGACGACCAGATCGTAATCGTCCAGGCGCGCCAGATGTTCCAGCGTGGAGACGAAGGAGGCAAACATCGGATTGGTCAGATCCGGCACGACGACGCCGACAAGCTGGGTCTTACGCGAACGCAGCCGCGACGCGCCAAGATCGACGACATAGCCGAGCTCGCGCACCGCATCGTTCACGCGCCGGGCAAAGTCCGGAGAGACCGTGGGCTTGCCATTGAGGACATTCGAGACGGTTGCTACCGAAACGCCGGCCCTGTCGGCCACCATCTTGATGGAAGGGGTTCGCGATTTCGACACTTTCCCCTCCTCCACGACCAATCTCCGATTGATATTGCAAAAATTCTGGTGAAACGTTTTATTGTAGGCTATGCCTGTATAGGTGCGGTGTCAATGTGGACGTTTTCAAGTATAAAACGATTCATTTCCTTTGCATTGCAGCAATTTCTTTTGCATCCACGAAACCGGGAGGACGATCATGAACAAGCTGGGAGTTCACGCGCTGGTCTGGGAGGCTGGCTGGAGCCGCGACGAATGCGCCCGCGCGATCGCAAAGAGCGCCGAGGTAGGCTATGATTTCATCGAGGCGCCGGCGCTCGATCCCAGCCTGATCGATCCTGAATTCACACGCCGCCAGCTGGAAAAAAGCGGCATCGGCATCAATTTCTCGCTCGGCCTCGATTTCGACAGCGACATTTCAAGCGGCGACAAGGAGAAGGGTCGGCGCGGCAAGGAAAAGCTGGAACAGGCGATCGCTGTCTGCCGTGATTGCGGCGGCGAATATATCGGCGGCATCCTGCACTCGGCCTTCGGTAAATATACCGAGCCGACGACGGCTGCCGGCGTCGCACAATCGGTCGACATTCTGCGTCAGGTGGCCGAAACGGCGGCAAAAAGCAACATCACGCTCGTTCTGGAAGTGGTCAACCGTTACGAATCCAATGTGCTCAACACGGCCGCCCAAGGCGTGGAAATGTGCAAGCGCATCGCCATGCCGAATGTGAAAGTGCATCTGGACGTCTACCACATGAACATCGAGGAATCCGATATTCAGGCCGCCATCCTCGAAACCGGCGATCATCTCGGCTACTTCCACACCGGCGATTCCCATCGCGGCTATATGGGCTCTGGCACGATCGATCTTGCCGGCGTCTTCAGGGCTTTGGTACGCTCTGGCTACAAGGGGCCCATCACCTTCGAATCCTTCTCCTCCCGCGTCGTCGGCCAGCCGCTCGAAGGCATTCTCGGCATCTGGCGCAACCTTTGGGACGACGGACGCGACCTTGCCGAACATGCGCTGATGTATACGAAGGCACAGCTCAAGGCCGCGCAGGAAGCCCAGCGTCAAAGCCAGCAGCGCAGTCTACTGCCCTAATCGCTGAAGGCACTCGCTATCTCCTTCTCTCCTCGGGGAGAAGGCGTTTATAGCTTTACAATCCCCCGTCTCGAAGGCGCGCCGCTCTCTCAGGCAGAAATCGCCTTGCTTTGAAGCGGCGTCTGATGAACGACGATGCGCGCGTGGTATGGAATACGCTCGTAAAGGTCGATGACATCCTGATTGATCAGGCGAACGCAGCCGGACGATGCTGCCTTGCCGATCGAGCGCCATTCCGGCGAACCATGCAGACGGTAAAGCGTATCCTTGCCGTTCTGGAAGATATAGAGGGCGCGAGCACCCAGAGGGTTCTTGATGCCCGGATCCATGCCGCCATTGGCAACCGAATATTTCGCGAGTTCCGGTTTGCGGGCGATCATGTCGCCCGGCGGCTTCCAGCGCGGCCAATGCTGCCGCCAATGAATGATCCCCTCGCCTTCCCATGCAAAGCCGTCGCGGCCGATGCCGACGCCATATCGCATGGCAGTGCCGCCACGTTCCACGACGTAGAGCAATCTCGACGCGGTATCCACGACGACCGTGCCGGCCGGCTCTCCGGTCGGATCAGGAACGCGCTGCCGGTAAAATTTCGGATCCAGTTTTCGATAAGGTATCGCCGGAATGACATGGCCGCCATCAACCACAGAGGTATAGCGGGCCTCGAGTTCCGGATCCGGCGCGATCGTGCTCTCAGCTTGCGAAGCGACGGGAACGACGGGCGGCATGTGAGCCGGAGCGGCGATCGGCGTCGGAACCGGAGCCGTCGTGGCACACCCCGCAAGCGTTGCGGTGGCGGAAATGGATCCGAGTATGAAAGCCCGTCGTGAGAGAGTCTTTTCGTTCTTGGCTGAGTGCATTTCGGTCCTGATAATCCCCGCGAATTGGTGCCGCCCTTTCAGGCAATGAAGCTGAAAGGCAAACGTGTCTAATCATCCTATGGCGATAACCCCATAGCCAATTGCGATCTGTGATGGCAAGTCCGCCAAGACAATGACCACACGTCGCACATTTTCGCGAACAGCCAACTCACACCGAACCATCGCCGGAGCCGGCCTCGTGTTTGCCGATGCCGGCTGGCGTCGGTCCGCACGATAAGGGGACGCCAGCTGCCACATCGAAGGCTGCTTTTAGAGGTTCCGGGAAGACTCCGTACCGGATTGATTTTGCTGACGGGGCTTGCGTTCGTCATGCACGGTCAGATCCCGTCTTGCCCGCGCGCTCGCGGCTTCGATCGGCTGCGCCTTCCCCTGCTCTGCGATGACAGCCCTCGCCCGTTCGATATCGACCATGTAGTCACGTGCCAATGGCAGTGCAGAGACATTCTTGGTCAGCTGTAATTGCCAGTTCATATGACCCATGCGGAGGAAGGCAAGTTCGGATCCGATCAGATAGAATTCGAACATCCGACAGAACCGTTCGTCATGGAGCTTTGCCAGGGTGTCCCTGTTCTTCATGAAGCGATGCCGCCATTGCTCAAGGGTCTTGGCATAGTGGAGACGAAGGATTTCGATGTCGGTCGTCCAGAGCCCGGTCTTTTCGACCACGGACAGGACTTCGGAGACCGCCGGCGAATAACCGCCTGGGAAAATATATTTTGCGATCCAGGGATTCGTGCTGCCCGGCCCGTCAGCCCGGCCGATCGCGTGGATCAGGGCAACGCCATCCTCCTTGAGCACGGCGCGAATCTTGTCGAAGAAGGTCCGGTAGTGATTGATACCGACATGCTCGAACATGCCGACGGAGACGATGCGGTCGACGGGCCGCGTCCATGACCGGTAATCCAGCAGCTCGAACGTCACCATATGCTCGAGACCGGCGTCCTTCGCACGCGCCTTCGCCGCCAGCAATTGCTCTTCCGAAAGCGTGAGGCCCGTTACCCGCGCTCCGAATTCTCGAGCCAGATAAAGCGCCATGCCGCCCCAACCGCAGCCGATATCCAGAACCTCGAGGCCTGGACGATCCAGCATAAGCTTCGATGCGATATGCCGCTTCTTCTTGAGTTGCGCCTCCTCGAGCGTCTCATCGCCGACAGGAAAATAGGCGCAGGAATATTGCCGGTCGTCGTCCAGCATCAGCGAATAGAGTCGCGCATCGAGATCGTAGTGATGGGCAACATTGCGCTTCGAACGTCCGGCGAAATTCAACTGATCGAGATGCCGGCGCAGCCAGCGAACCTTGTCCATGATCTTGCTGAAGGGGTGGGTGCCGCCTTCCATCATGTTCAGGACGAGCAAATCCATCATTTGAAAGAGATCGCCGGAGCCGGGCTCGACATCGCCATCCATATAGGCCTCGCCGAGCGCCAAGGCAGGATTGAAGAAGAGGCGGCGCTTTGCGCGAGCGGTTTTTATTTTCATCGTTGCGCGCGGTTCCGATCCCGTACCGAAATCGCGCGTGGAACCATCGGGAAAAATGACCGTGAGCGTTCCGATTTTGATCAAGCTGGAAAGAGCTGCTTCTAGGAACATGAAAACTACCTGCTTATCGTTTCCTTGCGGGTGGCTCCGCGGCCCGAGGGCGGCCGAGAAACCCGAGACGGTATTTCAATGCGGAAAGCGTACTACCTGATTAGGCAGAATAGCCAGATCATTTGCGACATCAAGGTTGCGTAAACTTGATTGTGATAATGCCCATGCGGTTGTATTGCCATCGTCGCCAGATCGACACGATGACGAATTCAGAACCTTCATTCACATCTGTAAAGCATCGTCTCTGCACGGGACGGAGACTATGCCCGAAAAAGCACTCAGCGGCTTTCCTGCCGAAGCTGCGTAAAGGCAATATGAGAGATCGGTCCTCGGAGCCAATGAAACAATCCAGCCTCGTCCGCGGACGAGGCTGGGGCATGACGAAACCAGCCGCTGTAATGGCCATTCCCATCTGAATGGACGCAAGCAGGCCCGCACCTCTTCCATCGAACGGAACGTCTACCAGCAGGTAAAGCCGGCATCGACATTGACGATGGCGCCCGTCATCAGGCTTGCTGCGCTCGATGCGAGGAAGAGGACCGCGCTGGCGACCTCCTCAGGCGTGCCCATTCGCCCCATCGGCGTGTCGGCAAGCCAGATCGGAATGCGATCGCGATTGGCCTCCACCGCCATGACCATCGGCGTCTCGATATAGGTCGGCGCGACGGCATTCACCCTGACGCCATCCCCAGCCCATTCGGCCGCCATCGAACGTGTGAGATGATGGACGGCCGCCTTGGACACATTATATGGCGTCTGCGGCTGCGGTCGGTTGCAGATGGTTCCGGACATCGAGCCGAGATTGACGATGGCGCCGCGCTTCATCGCAACCATGTGACGGCCGAAGGAACGCGAGCACCAGAACACGCCGTTGACGTTCACGTCCATCATGCGCAGCCAATCGGCATCCGTGACGTCCTGCGACGGGATGCCACTCTGGCCGATCCCGGCATTGTTCACCAGGATCGTCGCGGCGCGGCCGCCATCGGCAAGCTCCGTGGCGATCGCTTCCATGCGCGCGGAGTCGGTGACATCGCCGATCCGCAGGTCGATATCGTAGCCTTTCTGCCGCAAGGCGAGCGCCTCTCGGGCGTCGGCCTCGGCGCGCTCGATGACGACGACGGCCGCTCCGGCCTCGGCCAGCGCCTCCACGCAGCAAAGGCCGATCGCACGGCCACCGCCGGTAACCACCGCATGTTCGCCATCAAGGCGAAATTTTTTCTGGTAGCTCATGGCGTAGCTCCTCAGATGTCGAAAGCGCTTGGCAGGACAACGACGTCACGGATCGTGACGTTGCGCGGACGCGTCAGCATGAACATGATCGCATCCGCCACTTCCTTGGGTTCGATCAGGGCGCCGGCCTCCTTGGCCTTGCGCAGATTTTCTTCCGGCCAATCGGCGAGCAAGGCACTGATGACGGGGCCTGGAGAAACCGAACCGACACGGATTCCGCTCTTCAGAAGCTGGCGACGCATGGTTTGCACGAAGCATGTCATCGCCCATTTCGATGGCGAGTAGACTGGCTCCCATGGCACCGGCGAATGGCCCGCGACCGAGCTGGTGACGATGATGTCGCCCGTTCCCCGCTCGATCATATGCGGCGCCACGGTTCGGACATTCTTGATGACGACATTGACGTTCAAGTTGAGCATCCGGTCGATGGCATCGAGATTGGCTTCCACCAGATCGCCGCCGATATAGGTGCCGGCATTGGCATGCAGGATATCGAAGTGGCCGACCTTGGCGAGGATGCGATCCAGCAGCGAGGCGCATTGTTCGGTATCCAGCAGGTCGATGGCGAGCGGGATAGCCTTCTCTCCCAGGCGTTCGCAAACCGACCTCAATGCCTTCTCATCGCGATCAACGAGAACGACCGTCGCTCCGGCCGCGATCATGGCCTCCGTGGACGCCAATCCGATCCCGGATGCCGCACCGGTGACAGCAGCCACTTTTCCCTTCAATTCGTCCATTCTCTCCTCCTTGGGTTAAACTTCTATCGTTTCCCTGCACCGCAGGCGGCGTGGTAGTCCGCAAGGCTACGGGTGACCCGCCAGATCAGGACCTCCTCCGGGTCCAGCGGCGCATCGGCGAAATGTCGGGCGGCAGGCATATGTTGCCAGAACAGCGGCAGCGGTATGGTCTGTCCCCGCAGGGCATCGCATAGTTTCTGGACGGCGGATTGAGCGTCCGCCGAGGCCCAGTAGTAGCGGATACGGTCGGACAGCGAATAATGCCGCAGCCACCGCTGTTCACCCTCGGTCCCGTGATAATGCTGGCTCCAGCTCTTTGGATGAGCCAGCATCAACGCTTCCATGGCGGCGTAAAGCGGCCGATTGCCATAATCCGGCAAGAGATCGGAAGCGATCAGATCCAATCCGTAAAGGGCCTCGCGCAGCACGAAAGTCAGTTCGGGGCCGACCTTCAGGATGGGAAATCCATCCTCCACGAGAGCCGTGAGCGGCGCTGTACCCTGATAGTCGGTCGAATGGGCTTCGAAAACGAATTGCTGTTCGTCGGTCAGCACGGACTTCAGCTCGGCAATCTTGCTACGGTCGTAGACAATGACATTGTGATTGCCGAACTCGACGCCGGGCTGGACGACCAGTCCGATGGCGCGCTCGAACGCTTCGTGTAGGCCAGCGCCCTCAAACACGCGTCGATGGACGTCGATCGTCTTGCGCGCCGCCGGAGCGGCCGTCGGCTCGATGGCCGTTAGAGCATGATCGGCGCCGCCCGGCGGCGGGACCTCCGTGCCGATCACATAGATCGGCATGACGCCGCCGCTCCTCCTTGCCGACGCTTCGGCCACAGCCGCGAGCCTTGCCGCGCGATGGGCCGTCGCCTCGTCGTCGAGCGCTGTAGGCTCGCCCTTGCAGCCCATCGAGGCATCCAGGTGGATTTTTCGAAACCCGGCATCGACATAGGCGGCGACCATTTTCTCCGCCTCGGCCATGGCCTCCTCGGCAGGACGATCCCGCCACGGATTTGGGCCAAGATGATCGCCACCCAGAACGATGAGCTGTTCCGGGCAGTCCTCCTCCTTCGCGATCCGCTGGACAAGGGCGGCGAAGTCGCCCGGCGTCATGCCCGTATAACCGCCCAGGTGATTGACCTGATTGCAGGTCGCCTCGATCAGCACGGTGCTCGAATGCAGGCGTCCATGCCGGAGCGCGGCTCTGAGCACAAGCGGGTGCGCCGAGCAGACCGAGGTGATGCCCTTCGGCCGGCCTTCGGCTCGCAGCGTTGCCAATTGATCGAGATGGACCTGCATCAGGAGCGCCTCGCGGTAGCGGCTATGAACGCATCGAGTTCGTCGCGAGTACCGGCACCTTCCATCGGGCCGACGACGGTGACATTGCGGGCGCCGGCAGCCGCCGCATAGGTCAGGGCATCCTCCGCCGGCATGCCCAGGCGGCGGCAGGTGAGATAGGCGCCGCCGAAGCAATCGCCCGCGCCGGTCGGATCGATTTCCTTGACGGTAAAGGCCGGAGCATCGATGCGCTCGCCCTCGCTGTTGAAATAGGTCGCCCCATCCACTCCCCGCTTCAGCACAATTTCCCTGACCCCGATGCTGAACAGGCGGCGGATCGCATTCGCTTCACCCTCGACGCCAGCCGCCCGCTCCAACTCCTCTCCGGATGGCAGCAGCAGATCGGCGGCAGCAACCAGCTTGGCAAAACGTCGTTCGGTATCCGCGTCGAGCTTGAGCTCCTTGCGGATGTTCGGATCGACCGAGAGCGTGCCGCCGCGAGCCTTTACGATGTCGACGGCCTTGTCGATCACCTCGCATGCGCTCGGAACCGACAGCGCCGAGCCCATGACATGCAGGTGGCCGCTGCGACCGATGAGATCGCGGACACCGTCGCTCCAGCCGAAACGCGCGGCGGCGGACTTGGCGATGTTGTAGACGAAATCGCGGGAGCCATCCCTGCGGTAGCGAACGAAGGCGCTGCCCGTCGGGTAATGCGGATCAATGGATATCGCGGAGATATCGACGCCATCGCGCTTCAGCCTTTCGATGTTCACCCGGCCAAAATCGTCGGCTCCGACGGCGCCGATCATGGCCGCGCTGCCACCGAGCCGCCCGCATTGCGAAATGAAGATCGCCGGCGCACCGCTGGCGAAAGGCCCGATCAGCGGCTGGGCCTCGACGAACCCATCGCCGACGGTCGTGGCGACGATCTCCGCGAGAATTTCCCCGACGCATACCGTGGGGCCGAGCTGGTCAGGAGCCAGTGCTGAAGTCATCGCAGTCATGCTTTCGATACCTGTTGTTTTCAAACCGCCGCGCGCTGCTGCATGCCGTCGTCACTGCTGAACTCCTCGTTTTCCAGCGAAAGGAAGCGTTGATGAAGCATGCATGCCGCTCCGAATGCGGACCCGAATTCCGCGTCCTGGTCAACGACGATTTCGGGATTGGGAAAGGGAATATTCTGGCCCTCGGACATATGGACCGCCACGCGGGCGGCAACCATCGGATAGAGAGATGCCACCGAGCCGCCGAGCACGATCCTGCCGGGGTCGATCAACCGGCAGGCCTGCAACAGCGCATATGCCAGATGACGCGACCAGGTCTCCGCAATGTTGACGGCCGCCGGAACACGATCGCGAACGCCGACCAAGAAGTCCTGCAGATCGGCGTCATTTCGTCCGACGGCCTCGCGATACTGCCTGATCAGCACTTCGCGCCCGATCAGCTGTTCGAATTTCTGCCCGCCGCTTCCGGACACGAGAGTATGGCCGATCTCGCCGGCCAGGCCATGGCCGCCACGAAACAGCTTGCCGTCGATGACGATCCCGCCGCCGACGCCGGTCTCCATGAGCAGGAAGAGCGTCACACCTGCAATGCGGCTGCGATAACTGTCCCCTATCGCGAAGGCATTCGCATCATTCTCTATTGCGATCGGAACCTCGACCGGAAATGCGGACCGGCAGATTTCCTTCAACGGGACGTTTCGCCATCCGAGAATGGGCGCAAGCCTTACCGACCCATCGGGCCGGATATGAGCCGGCGTCGAAATGCCCAGCCCCCTGCACCGCGCCATCATCTCCTTGGTCATGTCGCCGACGATAAGTGCTATGCCATGTTCGACAGCCCTCTCGACCGTCGAATACAGCGTATCGAAGGCGACCTTGCGGCAAAGCCTGACTTCGGCGGCAAGATCGATAACGACAGCGGATATATGCTCCACGCCGATCTCGATACCGACGAAAAACGCGGCATCGGGAATGAGTTCCAGCATGATCCCCGGCCGTCCCGCGCGCGACTGCTCGCCACGCCTGCTGCCTGCCTCCAGCTCATGAACAAACCCGCCTTCCGTCAACTCGGCAACGATCTCACCCGAAGACGAGCGGTTCATACCGAGCTTTCGCGCCAGATCGGCGCGGCTCATGCCGCGGTGGCTGTAGATCGCCTGCAGAGCCGCGACGAGATTGCTCTGGCGAATTCTACGCGGCGAGCTTCCGATGGAGACGGTGTCGTTCATGTTCCAATCCCTTCAAATCGACCCGCGCCAGCTTACACGGCAGGAACGGGTCACACGAAGGATTATCAGGGACGAGCGCTTGTGGCACGCCGGCGCCTGGCCTCGTCATGTTTAAGCTCGATGTAACGCTTCGCATGGGCGGCCAGAGGGTCGTTGTCGGTCCATGTGTCGCGCCAGATCGCGCAGGCGAGCGACAACCCCTCGTCGACGACAGCGGTCGAAAAGCTCTCGAATACGATGTCGCGCCTGTAATCGATATCGAGCAGGGCGTCGAAAATGAGGTCGAAATCGATGACGCCGTCGCCGAGATAGCCTCGATTGCTTTCGCCGATGTGGAAATAGCCGATCTTGTCGCCGGCCAGGCGGATTGCCGCGGCGGGATTGGCCTCCTCGATGTTCATGTGGAACGTATCGAGATGCAGGCGAACATGATCGGAGCCCGTCTCGGAGATGAATTTCAGCCCTTGTGCGGTCGTATTCAACAGATTGGTCTCGAACCGGTTCACGATTTCGAGGACGAGATCGACTTTCGCCTCCCTAGCCACGTCGGCCGTCGCCGCAATGGCCGCGACGCTGTTGTCCCAGCCCTTCCTTGTCGGCTGGCGATTGTACTTGGTGTGCGCTGAATAAAGAATCCCGCCCAGCTTGTTGCCGCCGATGTCTCTGACTGCGCGCACCGCGTCAGCCAGCATCCGCTTACCATCCGCAACGGCCGAAGCATCCTCGCTCGATACGTCCTTGTCGAGCGGCAACCCCATCGTCACGCCGATCTCCACGTCAAGCGACTGCGCAAGCCTTGCGAGCCGATCCAGGTTGAATTTTTCGGGACGAAGATAGGCGAACTCGATGGTTCCGTAGCCATGCTCGGCCGTCTTTTGCAGGGCCATTTCAAGCCCTTCCTGGGTTTGGCCGCCCGTCCATACAAATGAATGGATTCCTAAGCGTCGCATCGTCGTAACCTCACGATTTTTCGTCCGAGCCCCATCCAGGATTAAGTTATTTAGTATGGCAAAGCAACAAATAAATTCAGCGAAATGAGCTTTGCAATAGCGAGAATATCGTTGCATTGCAGCATTTTATATCAGCCTTGATATTCCCACATGTTTACATCGACCATTATCGACAGCCGAAACAACAAGATAGCTCCATGATTTGCATGTTAAAGCAACAAATATTGCAAACGACGGAATTTCGGGCTAAGAATCCCTCGGCGAATGATCTCGCTGTAATCTGGGAGGATTGAAATGAGATACGCTATGAAAGCCGGCGCCATCGCGCTGACGCTTAGCCTTGCCGCCGCCGCTTCACCGGCCTGGGCAGACTTCTGGTCCGACGCCGGAGCGAAATTCAAGGGCGTGACGCTGCATGGAGTGACCGAGTCCACGCCCCCTTCCAACTTTATCAAGGATGTGCTGGCACCCGAATTCGAGAAGAAAACGGGCATCAAGGTCGAAATCGAAACGACGTCCTGGGATCAGATGTACGACAAGGCGATCAAGGACATGGAAGCTGGCACCGGCATCTACGACGTCGTCTATATCGAGCAGGACATCGTCTATTCCTATATGGCGCGAAACTTCCTGACCGACATCACCAAGGCGCTGAAGGACCAGCCGGATCTGAAGGCACCGACCTACGATGCCGCCAATTTCACCAGCTTCTCCAACTACTTCAAGGATGCGAACGGCGATCTCTACGGCGTGCCGATGGAGGCCTTCCTCAAGACCTATCTCTATCGCAAGGACCTGTTTGACGATCCGGAAATCCAGGCGGCGTTCAAGCAGAAAACGGGCCATGATCTGAAGCCTGCAACAACCCACGAGCAATATACGGAAATCGCCGACTTCTTCACCCAATGGGGCAAGGATCACAATATGCAGCTATGGGGCTCGACGGCGCAGGCCCATACGGGGCATCCGGCCTCCTGGTACGAGTTCTTTGAGTCCGTTGCGCCGACCTTCGGCGTCTACAATTGGGGCATCGATGCGCAGAAGGACTATGCCGCGACCGTCGAGCATGGCGGCCAGATGAACAGCGACAAGGCGAAGGCCGCGCTGAAATGGTGGCTGCATCTGCGTGACATCGCACCGCCAGAATCCTCGCAATCCACATGGACGGAAGTCGCCACGACCTTCGCTGCCGGCCGGGTGGCGCAGGGTCTGGTCTATGGCGAGAACGCGGCCTGGATCGCGACCGATTCCTCGCAGTCGAAGGTCACGGGCAAGGTCGGCTTCGCCCTGCCGCCGCTCAAGCCGGGCGTGCTCGAGGCCGCCGAAGCCGGCAAAGGTTATGTCGGTTATTATGACGGCGGCGCCTTCGGCCTGCCTGTCACCTCCAAGAACCAGGAGGCAGCCCTGCTCTTCCTGCAATTCATCGGCCAGAACGAGGTACAGCCGGACTGGGCGATTGCCGCGCCGCGCGTCACCAATACCGCGACCTTCGACGACCCCAAGGTCAAGGCCATGGATGTCAAGCTCGGTGGCTTCTATACGATGCTGAAAGATCAGGGCAAGCTCTTCGCCGGCGCTCCGCCCTATCCGTTCCACGCCCAGGTGCGCGAAGCGACCGCCCCGATTTTCTTCGACATCCTGACCGGCAAGATCGGCCCGGACGAGGGCCTCGACAAGATGGCGGCAAAGACGGAAGAGGAACTGACCTCGCTCGGCTATCGCAAATAGCCTTCCCTTCCGAACGTGCAGGCCGCCGTCAATAGCGGCCTGCCATCCCATCGCTGCAAAACGGGCACCTTAGCAACCGCCACAGGGGGATAGGGCGATGCATTCACAGAAGCTCGGCTGGCTCTTGCTGTCACCAACCATAGTGATCCTCGGGCTCTTCGGCATTTTTCCGTTCGTCTATGTCGTCTGGGTTTCCTTCCATGCGTGGAATCCGTTTGCAGCCAACCCGCACATGGTCTTCAACTGGGCGGAAAATTACCGCAAGGTCGTTTTCGATCAGCAATTCCTGGCGTCCCTGGGCATCACGGCGGCGTTCGTCTTCTTCGCCGTAGTTTCGGAAATCGTGCTCGGCTACGTGCTCGCGCAGGCGCTTCTGAAGGATTTTCCCGGCAAGGCAATATTCCGCACTATCCATACCCTGCCGTTGATCATGGCGCCGATCATCGTCGGATCGGTCTGGAAGCTGATGACGACGCCCTCCATCGGCATCATTCCATACCTGCTGCACAGCTGGTTCGGCTTCGATCTCAACATCGGCCAAAGCGCGGGTGCGGCTTTCATCGTTACGGTGATCATGGACATCTGGCACTGGACGCCCCTGGTGACGCTTTCGCTGATCGCCGCTCTGGTTTCATTGCCACCGGATCCATTCGAGCAAGCGCAGATCGACGGAGCGGGCAAGAGCCAGATCTTCTGGCACATCACGCTCCCGATGATCCGACCGGCCTTGATCGCCACCGTCTTCATCCGGCTCATGGATGCGCTGCGGACCGTGGACGAGGTGCTGATGCTGACTGGCGGCGGCCCCGGTTCCGCGACGCGCTACATCGGCGTGCACATCTTCAGGGAAGTCTTTCCCAAGACGAACTACGGCTATGGTTCGGCCATCTCGGTCGTCGTGCTGTATCTGACCATCGTTGTCTGCTGGCTGCTCTATGTCAGCCTGATCGCGCCGCGCGCCAGGAAAGGTTGAAACGATGAAGACCCGTTATCCTTGGCTTCTGGCCGTCATGTGGATCGCCATCAGCTTTGCGACCCTCTTTCCGATCTATTGGCTCTTCGTCATCTCGGTAAAGCCGACGGTCGAGCTGTTCTCCACGCCCGAAGTCATTCTGAGAAGCCTGTTCTGGAAGAACTATACCGATGTGCTGAACAACCCGACGCTGCGTGGCTATATGGTGAATTCGCTGCTCATTTCCTCGGGCAATGCGCTGCTGGTGACGACGCTCGGCTTTCTGGCCTGCTACGCGCTTTCCCGCTTCGACCTCGCCGGCAAGGAGAGCATCTTCTTCTGGACCATCACCAACAGAATGGCGCCACCGGCCGTATTCCTGCTGCCGCTCTTCCTGCTGCTGACACAGGTCTACAAGATCGGCAGTTTTTCCTTTGCGGATACGCGGACCGGCATGATCCTCGTCTATTGCTCGTTCAATCTTCCCTTTGCGATCTGGACGCTTCGCCCGACGGTCGAAGGCATTCCGAAAGAGCTTGATGAGGCAGCCTATGTCGACGGCGCAAGCACATGGACGGTTCTGTCGGATATCATATTCCCGCTGGCGCGGCCGGGATTGGCAGTAACGCTGATCCTGACCTGGGTCTTCGCATGGAACGAGTATCTGCTCGCGGCGACCCTGACCAATTTCAGGGCGCGTACCTTGACCACCGGCCTTTCTGAATATGTCACGACGACGGGCACCCAATGGGGGATCATGGCGGCAATATCGGTCTTCACCCTCATTCCCGCACTCATCGTCTTCACCATCGTGCAGCGCCATATCGTTGCGGGCCTGACCTTCGGTGCCGTGAAAGGATAACGCAATGTCTTCGGAATCCGAAAACGACGAGCGCAAGGTGGGGTTCCTGCCGATTGAGACGAATTGGTTCGACCGGCTGTTCATCTCGGTCGTCATCTGGGTGGCGCTGTCGCTCCTATGGATGCGCTTTATCGAACCATTGGGGCTTTCGGTCTGGATAGCGACGGCGATTTCCGCCGCGCTCGGCGCCTACATCATCCGGCGCGGGTAAGGGACTGCCGGTAACGGCCAGGAAACACAGCATGCACTGCTGCATCTGGGAGGAAGACATTGGCAAACGTACAGATTAGCGACGTCACGAAGAAATATGGCGCCCTTCAGGTCATGCATGGTGTCAGCGTCGACATCGACGACGGCGAATTCGTCGTTCTGGTCGGCCCTTCCGGATGCGGAAAATCGACGCTGCTGCGCATGGTCGCGGGCCTTGAGACGGTAAGCGGCGGCGATATCAGAATTGGAGGCCGCGTCGTCACCAATGCCCCACCGAAGGAGCGCGACATCGCCATGGTCTTTCAATCCTACGCACTCTATCCGCACAAAACGGTCGCCGAGAACATGGGCTTTCCCCTGAAGATGGCGAAACGCCCCAAGGCGGAAATCGATGAAAAGGTGCGTCGTGCCGCCGAAATCCTCGATCTCTCCCGTTATCTCGATCGTTATCCGAAGCAACTGTCCGGCGGTCAGCGCCAGCGCGTCGCCATGGGCCGCGCCATTGTCCGCGATCCGCAGGTCTTCCTCTTCGACGAGCCGCTTTCGAACCTCGACGCCAAGCTTCGCGTCACGATGCGGGTCGAGATCAAGGAATTGCATCAGCGGCTGAAGACCACCACCATCTACGTCACGCATGACCAGATCGAGGCCATGACGATGGCCAGCAAGATCGTCGTGATGCGCGACGGACGGGTGGAGCAGATCGGCAAACCGCTGGAACTATACGATTTTCCCACAAATATTTTCGTCGCAGGCTTTATCGGCAGTCCCTCGATGAACTTCCTGAAAGGCCGGTTCGGCAATCGCGACGGCCGGCAGGTCGTCATCACGGACGAAGGCGTCGTTCTGCCGGTGGAAACGGTCAACGCCGAGGACGGCCGGCCGGTGACCTATGGAATTCGGCCGGAACACATCACGATCGGCGACAACGGCATCCCGGTCGAGGTGTCCGTGTTCGAGCCGACCGGCTCCGAGACGCTGATCTTCGGCCGCGTCGGTGGAGTGCCGATCGATGCACTCATTCGCGAGCGGATCGAAATCGCGTCGGGGCGAACAATGCATTTCCGTATTGACCCGCGCCATGTTCATATCTTCGATCAGGAAACCGGCAAGAGATTGTAAGAGGACGTTCCGATGAATTTCGATGGGAAGAGGGTGATCGTCACCGGCGCAGGCAAGGGCATTGGCCGCGTGACGGCGGAGATACTTGCGAAGCGGGGGGCTCGTGTGGTGGCCTTGACCAGAAGTGCGGCGGATGTCGCCTCGTTGCGTGACGAACTGGGCTGCGAGGCGATCCAGATCGATCTTGCCGACGCCGAAAAGACGCGGGAGGCGGCATTGGCCGCACTTCCGGCGGATTATCTGATCAACTGCGCTGGGACGACCGAGCTGCAGTCATTTCTCGACACCACGGTTGAAGCCTTCGACCACCTGTTCGCGGTCAATACTCGCGCGCCGATGATCGTGGCGCAGGAATTCGCCCGCTCACTGATCGAAAGAGGCCTTTCCGGCGCGATCGTCAACGTATCCTCCGTCGCCGCCTTCGTCGGCATACCGGACCATGCGGCCTATTGCGCCTCGAAAGGCGGGCTGGACGGCCTGACGCGCGTGATGGCAAAAGAGCTGGCGCCGAAGGGCATTCGCGTCAATGGCGTCCATCCGACCGTCACGCTGACACCCATGGCCATCAAGGCATGGAGCGACCCTGAAAAGGCAGCGCCGATGCGCGAACGGATCCCGCTCGGCCGATTTGCCGAACCTGCGGACGTCGCCGAAGTGATCCTGTTCCTGCTTTCCGACGAGGCGGCCATGGTCAACGGCATTTCGATGCCGGTCGACGGCGGCTATATGATCGCCTGAGATCGCGCAGCGCTACGCCACCGCTAAGCTGCCTCTTCGTAAATCAGGTCCGGTGCGACAATCCATTCTCCCCGCCGGAGCGACAGCACATCAAGCCGGCCTTGACGATCCCTGACGGCAACTCCGACGAAGCGATACCTGCTGCCGTTCCTGTCGACGACGGCATTGCGGATGGGCCGGCCGTGAAGATAGCCGACGACGGGACCTTCCTCGCTTGCCGCGGACAGCAGGAAGTATTCATGAGGGATGTTTCGGCTCACCATCAACGACGATCCTCACGCTGCAAGGCCAGCCCGACACGCGCCGCATCCTTCTGCACGATCAGGCGATCGCGGTCTTCCTGAAGCAGCGGGATTCTTGAGCGGGAGCGCCTGCTCTTCTTGAGTTCGACTACGAATGGCTTTCGTTGCGGCCGCATTATCAGTCCTTTCGGCTATTGATCATGTCAATTAAACAGGCATTCGACCTGGCCGAGCGGTCCGAAGTCTGCCGCCAGATGCTGTCCGGCGCGGACCTGGAGGATCGGCGTGCAGGAGCCTGTCGCCACGATATCGCTCGGTTCAAGCTGCCTGCCATTGGCGACAAGCTCTTCCGCCAGCCAGGCAACCGCATTCAGCGGATTGCCCATGACCGATGACGAATTGCCTGAAAGCATGGTTTGCTGGAACAGGAACGCCGTGACCTCGATCCCGGCAAAGTCGCCGGCCTCGCCCCTTTCGGCATGCTCGCCGCAGAGGGTTGCGACGTGCAGGCCGAAGTCCGCGATCACTGCATTGGCACCGGCAATCGCGTGCCGGATCCTTCTGCCGATAATGCCAATTGCCGGGCGGCAGCTCATAATGGCATCGGCCACGCTGTCGAGGGAAATTCGCTCGCCGTCATCCGGAAATGATCGCAGCATCGTAAAGACGAACTCGCACTGTACGCCGATTGTTCCAGGCGGCAGCCGGAAGTTTTGAGCCTTTCTTTGCAAGCCGAAGGCAGGGATTTCGGAATAGATCGGCCCCTTCAGGCCGAGCATGCGGCGCGCAGGATCGCTCGTGCCGACAAGTGCATAGCCTTTGCGTTCGAAACCGAGCGCGTCCTGCGCCGTTGTCTGGATATCGTATGCTTCACGTTCGGATTCTATCAGGTCGAGCGGAAGATCGCAGAGCTCTTCACGACGACGGCTCTTTGCGAGAATATCCGCCGTTGTGTCCTTCAGTTCGAAATACATCTTCGCTCCAATCGCACCATTGACGATAGGACGAAGATGGCCCGACATGCGTAGCCGTTCCATTCATCGCAGCGCACGAAAATATTAAAATCTCATAGTGATCGCGCTACCCATCGCGACAGGCGGGCACGTGCATATCATTGATTTCCTCATTGAAGCGAATTGACGGCCGTCTGCGTCCATTTTCGACAATGCGGGAATGGGGAGGCTACCGAGCCCGCTAATTTGCCCGCCCGATATATTGCGCCATGTCGATCATGCGGTTGGAAAAACCCCATTCGTTGTCGTACCAGCCGAACACCCTGAGAAGACCGCCGGCGGAAAGCGACATTTCCGGTCCGCTTAAGACGAGCGATTCCGGGCGGCCGCGCAGATCGACCGAAACCAATGGCTTCTCGATCCACCCCAGCACCGGGGATCCTAGAGCGACATGCTTCAATCTTGCGCGCATGGTATCCAGGTCTGACACGTTGCGAACCGCAACCGTCAGATCGATCGCCGAGACGCTGGCGGTCGGCACGCGAAGGGCACGGGCTTCGATGAGACCGGCAAGATAAGGAAGCACGTCGCCGACGATCGCATGTGCACTCGTCGTCGTAGGCACCATCGAAAGGGCGGCCGCGCGGCTGCGCGACAGCTCCGAGCGCGGCTGATCGATCGTCGGCTGGCTTGCCGTGTAGCAATGAACCGTGGTCATCTGACCACCGATGATGCCGAATTCCCGGTCGACGACGCGCAAAAGCGGCGCAAGCGCATTCGTCGTGCATGATGCGTTTGAAATCACCGCCTGGCCGCGGAAGGTTTCCTCGTTTGCCCCCAGCACCAGCGTCACATCGGCTGCGGCAGAAGGGCCGGAAATGAGAACCCTTCTTGCTCCGGCCGCAATTCCTCGCTGTGCCACCACCCGTGATTTGGCATGACCGGTACATTCCAGAACAACGTCGATGCCGCGAAGATCGAGTTTGCTGATGTCGGGAGCATTGTGAAACGGTATCGACGCCCCACCGACGATAAGGAGCTGGTCCTCGAAGGACACCGGCTCCGCCCACGGGCCGTATACGCTGTCAAATTCAAAGAGATAAGCGCATGTCTCCAAATCGGCGATGTCGTTGATCAGCGCGATTTCGATATCGCGGCGATCACGCAGGAGAAGGCGCAGAACGGAACGTCCGATCCTGCCAAATCCATTGATTGCAATTCTTAGTGGCCGGCCTGACATGCGAATCTCCACCTACTCGATCGAGCGGAAAGTGTAGACGACATCACCGCCTCATGCCTCCCCCAAATGCGCCGCTTCAGAAATCGACCTCGATCGCCACGCCTTTCGCCAAAGCGAGTTCGACGGCGGCGGAAGCAACGGCCAGGTCCTGAAGGCCGACACCCGTACCATCGAACAGCGTGACCTGATCCTGGGAGGTCCGGCCCGGATGCGTTCCGTTGATCACGGCACCGATTTCGACGATGGCCTCTTTTCGGATCAGCCCCCTTTCGATGGCGTGCTGCGTCTCGCCGATCGTTATGGCCTGCTCGACTTCATCGGTGAAGACGGTTGCGACAGCGAGGAGCTCAGCCTCGACCTCCTGCTTGCCTTTCGTATCCGTGCCCATGCAGGCGAGATGCGTGCCGGCGCGGACCTGCGAAGCCTTGAGAAGCGGAGCGAAGGACGAGGTGATCGAGATGATGACATCCGATTCAGCTCCCAGGCGATCGCGATCGACTGCCTCGAAGGGAAGGCCCTCCTCCTTGGCAACCTCCTCCAGACGACTCAGCATGTCGGGATGCGGGTTCCAGGCGAGGATCTTCTCGAGTGCGCGCTGCTCGAGGGCTGCGCGCAACTGAAACGTCGACTGATGACCCGCGCCGATCATGCCGAGGACCTTCGCATCTTTTCGGGCGAGATATTTAATCGAGATTGCCGATGCGGCGGCCGTCCGCAGCGCAGTCAGCAAGTTACCGCCCACCATGGCGCGGCATCTTCCGGTATCGGCGTCGAACAGGAAGATGGTGGACTGGTGATTGGTAAGGCCTCTGCTGGTATTGTTTGGCCAGAACCCACCGGACTTGAGGCCGAGCGCCAGGCTCTTTCGATCGAAGCCGGATTTGAAGCCATACAGCGCATCGGCATGCCCGATCGCCTCCCGGATCACGGGAAAATTATAGGCCGACCTGTTCGCCATCGAGGCGAAGACCTCTTCGACCGCCTTGAGGCAATCGGAGGGCGTGACCAGTTCGGCAATGGCACTTTCGGGAATGATGATCATTGCACTTCCGCCTGGTTTGCCGGGAGCCGAAGCCCCCTGTTTCATCAATAGGCCTTGCCGCGGGCCGACACCGGCCAAAGCGTTTCCACCTTGCCGTTGCGCACGCCGACATACCAGTCGTGAACATTGCAGGTCGGATCGCAATGGCCCGGAACCAGGCGGAGCTTCTCGTTGATCTTGAGAACGCCGTCCGGATCTTCGATAACGCCGTGTTCGTCGGAGCATTTGATGTATTTCACATCATTGCGGCCGTAGATAAAAGGCAGGCCTGAGTCGACGGATTGCGCCTTGAGGCCGGCGTCGCAGATCGCCTTGTCGGGCTTTGCATGGCTCATGATGCTCGTCAGGATGAAGAGAGCATTTTCCCATTCGCCATGGTCGATCCTCTTGCCGTCCTTGTCCTGGATACGGCCGTAATCGGCATCCATGAACGCATAGCTGCCGCACTGCAGCTCATTGTAGACGCCCGAATTGCTCTCGAAATAGTAACTTCCCGTGCCGCCGCCACTGACCAGTTCGGGTTCCAGGCCTTCGGCCTTCAGCGCTCCGACGGCATCCTTGACCTGAGCGATGGCCGCATCGAGCTTCGCCTTGCGGTCTTCATATTTATCGATGTGCTGCATCGCGCCCTGATAGGCCTGAATGCCGGTGAACTTGAGACCCGGTGCCGCATGGATGGCATTGGCGAGTTCGACGACGGCCGACGTCGTCGTGACGCCGCAGCGTCCGGCGCCGCAATCGATCTCCACGAAGCACTCCAGCGTCGTGCCGTACTTCTGTGCCGCCTTGGAGAGTTCCTCGACATTGGCGAGATCATCGACGCAGACGATGATGCGTGCGCCGTGCTGCGGCAGAAGCGCCAGGCGGTCGATCTTTGCCGGATCGCGAACCTGGTTCGAGACCAGGACATCCTTGATGCCGCCACGCACGAAGACCTCCGCCTCGGAAACCTTTTGGCAGCAGACGCCGATTGCACCGCCAAGCTCCTGCTGGAGCCTGAGGACATCGACGGATTTATGCATCTTGCCATGCGCCCTGTGGCGCATGTTGTGGGCTTTTGCATAGTCACCCATCTTGCGGATGTTGTGTTCGAGCGCATCGAGATCGAGGATCAGGCATGGTGTCTGGATGTCGTCGACGCTCATGCCCGGAAGAGCCGGCACATCGTAGCCGACTTCCATGCCGGCGAATTTCGGTTCCATGTTCATTGCTCTTTCTCCCTTACTGCCAAGGCAATGTGTCGAGGTCGACGTTTCCGCCGGTGATGATGATGCCAATGCGCTGACCGGCGAAAACCTCCCTATTCTTGATGATCGTCGCCAGCGGGACGGCGCTTGAAGGTTCCATGACGATCTTCATCCGCTTCCAGATGAGCTTCATCGCATCGACGATATCCTCTTCGGAGGCCGTCAGGATATCGGTCACATGGTTTCTGACGAAATGCCAGGTCAGCTCCTTGAGCGGCACTTTCAGACCATCGGCCACCGTATTCGGCGCGTCGTCGGCAATGATGTAGTCCGCCCTGAAGCTGCGGCAGGCATCATCGGCCTGCTTGGGTTCGGCGGCATAGATCCGGACATTCGGCGCGAGGTTCGACAAGGTGAGGCAGGTTCCCGACACCATGCCGCCACCGCCGATCGGTGCGACCACGGCATCGAGCCCGTCGACCTGCTCGATCAGTTCCATCGAGCAGGTTGCCTGGCCTGCGATGACGCGCGGATCATTGTAGGGATGAACGAATTCGGCGCCGCTCTCGGCGACGACTTCGGCAAAGACGGCCTCGCGCGAGGAGGTCGAAGGTTCGCATTCGACCACTCTGCCGCCATATCCCCGGACGGCATCCTTCTTTGCCTGCGGCGCGGTCCGCGGCATGACGACGGTGCAGGGAATGCCCCGCCGCCCGGCGGCGTAGGAAAGGCACGTTCCGTGGTTTCCGGATGAATGCGTGGCAACGCCGCGGGCAGCCTGCTCGTCACTCAGGCCGAAGACGGCGTTGGATGCGCCGCGGGCCTTGAACGCACCGGCTTTCTGAAAGTTCTCGCATTTGAAGAACAATTCGGTGCCGACGAGCGAGTTGATGAAGCTGGAGGTGAGGACCGGGGTGCGATGGATGTGGGGCCTGATGCGCGTATGCGCAGCCACCACATCGGCCAATGTCGGAATGTACATCATATAGCTCCTCAGGCCGCGGCCTGAATCTTGGATTGCTGGTCGTTGCGATAGTGTTCCTGCGCGGCCGCAACACCCGAGCCGAGTTTGACATTGAGACCGAGATCGACCATGGCCATCTCAGCCGCCGCTATGCCCGACAGGGCCATGACGTCAGTCAAACTGCCGAGATGCCCGATGCGGAACACCTTGCCGGCGACCTCGCCCAACCCGGTTCCGAAAGCGACATCGTACTTCCTCGCGGCATGCGCGACGATCGATGTCGCGTCGAAACCTTGCGGCGTGCGGATCGCACTCACCGTGTCGGAATAGAGTTCCTCGCCTCTAGCGCACAGATTAAGATCCCATGCCCGAACGGCGGCTCGGATGCCGCCGGCAATACGCCGGTGTCTTGCAAATACATTCTCCAGTCCTTCGGCGAGCAACAGCTCCGTCGAGAGTTTCAGCCCGTTCAGAAGGCCGACCGCCGGGGTATAGGGATAGGCGTTGTTCGCATAGCTCTTCGCCATATCGCGAATATCGAAGAAGGTACGCGGAAGCTTTGCCTGATCGACCGCTGCCAGGGCCTTCGGGGAAAAGGCCGTGATCGCCAGACCGGCGGGCAGCATGAAGCCCTTTTGCGACCCCGTCACGGCGATGTCGACGGACCATTCGTCCATGCGGAAATCCATCGAGGCGATCGAGCTGACACCATCGACGAACAACAAGGCGGGATGGCCGGCGGCGTCGATCGCCCGGCGGATGGCAGCGATATCGGATTTGACGCCGGTTGCAGTCTCGTTGTGCGTGACGAGGACGGCCTTGATTTCGTGCGCGGTATCGCCTGCAAGAACTTCCTCATAGCGATCGGCAGGAGCACCGCCGCCCCATTCGGCCTCTATGATATCGACCTTGAGGCCATGGCGCTGACACATGTCGATCCAGCGATGGCTGAACATGCCGTAGCGGGCCGCCAATACGCGATCACCGGGGCTGAGCGTGTTGGTGATGGCCGTTTCCCATCCACCGGTTCCCGTGGACGGAAACACGAATATGGAGGCCTTTTCGGTTTTGATGACCTTCTTTACGCCGGCAAGCGCCGGGCGCAGAATTTCGCCGAAGAGCGGGGACCGGTGATCGAGCGTCGGCATGTCCGCAGCCTTGCGAAGGACTTCGGGCATATTCGTCGGACCGGGGATGAAAACCGGATTTTGCATATACATCTGGGTGTCCTCCTAATGTTGAAAGATGGATAGCATGTCCAACACGGGAGATAAATTTTTTTGAAATCATTTTTCAAAATAGAAGCTAATACAATTTTATTTATATAAAACATGATGTTGACTTTTTTCATTATATGAATAATTTTTTCATCATGAAATTTTTCTGGAAATGACTTCAAGGAGACGATACCGATGCCTGCCGAAACGCGCCGACGCGGGCGCCCAAAAGCCTTCAACGGCCCTCAGACACAAAATACGATCCAGGCGCTCGATCGCGCATTGGACGTGCTCGATGCGCTTTCGACGCCCGAGGGCATGACACTTTCGGAACTCGCCGGGAAGCTCGACCAATCCGCAGCGACCATGCACCGCGTGCTTGCAACGCTGGAGCGCCGCGAATTCGTCGAGATCAGCCCCGATCGCCAGGTATGGTATATCGGCCCGGAGGCATATCGGCTCGGCTCCGCCTTTCTCCGGCGCACCAACGTCGTCGAGCGAAGCCGCCCGATCATGCGGGAGCTCATGCTGGAAACGGGTGAGACCTCCAATCTGGGCATCGAGAAGGACGGAAATGTCCTTTTCATCAGTCAGGTGGAGACCCACGAGTCGATCCGGGCGTTTTTTCCGCCGGGAACGCTGTCGCCGCTGCATGCCTCCGGCATCGGCAAGGCGCTGCTGAGCACCTATGACGACGATCGCCTCGCCACGCTTTTCAAGAAAAGAGAGCTGGAGCGCTTTACCGAGAACACCATGCGCTCCTTCGACCAGTTGCGCGAGGAGCTGCAAAAGACACGGGACCGCGGCTATTCCTTCGACGACGAGGAGCGGACAAAAGGAATGCGCTGCGTGGCGGCGCCCATCCTGAACGTGCATGGAGAAGCCATAGCAGGCATTTCCGTCTCCGGGCCGAAGCATCGCCTCCAGGACGCCGACATCCACCGGATCGGCGAACGGGTGAGGAGCGCTGCCGGAATGGTGTCCCGTCGTCTCGGGGCTCCGTGAGATCGAACAACCTTACCATGGAATCCACCAGCGGCTCGTGTGCGGGATGAACCGTTCCGACTGGAGACGTCTATTCCATCGCTGGACCCGAAAGGAAGGACGTTGCACGTATGTAGTTTTTAGACTACATTTCTCTCATGATTGAGTTAAAGCAAACTGCGATCTTCGCAAAATGGGAATCCCGCCTCCGAGACAAGCGAGCCAAAACCATTATTGCAGCGCGACTGATGCGGTTGGCCGAAGGCTTGCCGGGCGACGTCGAACCCGTAGGCGAAGGCGTTAGCGAACTGCGGATTCACTACGGTTCCGGATATCGCATCTACTTCCAGCAGCGCGGAAATCTCCTGATCGTGTTGCTATGTGGCGGAAACAAAGGATCGCAAGCCCGCGACATTGCCGCCGCCAAGAAACTGGCTAAAGAATGGAATGCACAAGATGACTGAAAAACTAACTACCTACGACCCTGCCGCCGCACTGGTGGACGATGAAGAAATCGCCGCTTTCATGGCGGATGCTTTTGAAACTGGCGATGCGGCCTATATTGCCAAGGCGCTTGGCGTTGTCGCCCGCGCTAAAGGCATGACGGAAATATCACGCAAAACCGGGCTATCCCGGGAACAGCTCTACCGCTCATTTAGTGAACGCGGAAATCCAACACTCAAGACAACACTTGCAGTGATGCGTGCACTTGGCGTTGACATCACTGCCAAGGCCCATACCGCGCATTGACCTTACCCAATGGCTCGGGGCGTAATTGTGCCATTTGCGCTAAATGGGCTTGTGGGACAACGATGAGCCTCTTGTAGATCAAAGCCCGGCGCAGAATAAGTTGGCTTTGCCGCCGGGAACGCTATAGATTGGATGCGGTACTATGGTGTCCGATCGATGGCGTATTGGCACTCTCTTCCGCAAGTCCATCCCCAGAGCGCAACTCGACTCTCTCGGAAATAGTCTGAAAATCTAGAATGTCTTTCGCAAATTGTAGGGAAATCCGGCTCTAGCGCCCGGAGCCTTTAAAAGCGCACAATCTCTCCCGCCACGAAACGCCGGTCACAGGCGCTTCTCGCGCCCGCATCGGAGGAGATGCGGGCAAGCCCCATGACATTCATGAGCGCATGAAACGCTTAGGGAGGAACGATGCTTGAACGATTTTTCAAATTGAGTGAACACGGCACGTCCGTGCGCACCGAACTCATCGCGGGCGTGACGACGTTCTTGACGATGTCCTACATCATCTTCGTCAATCCGGATATCCTGTCGACCACCGGCATGGACCGCAATGCCATATTCGTCGCCACCTGTCTTGCCGCGGCGCTGGGTTCCATCGTCATGGGGCTTGTTGCCAATTGGCCGATCGGCATGGCGCCGGGCATGGGGCTCAACGCCTTCTTTGCCTTCACCGTCGTCGCCACACTCGGATTCAGCTGGCAGCAAGCGCTCGGTGCAGTCTTCATCTCGGGCGCCATCTTCGTCTTGCTGACGGTCACCGGCGTGCGCAGCTGGCTGATCGCCGGCATACCGCGATCGCTCAGAAGCGCGATCGCCGCTGGTATCGGCCTCTTCCTGGCGATCATCGCGCTCAAGAGCGCCGGCATCGTCGTTGCCAACAAGGCGACGCTCATCGGCCTTGGAGATCTGAAGCAGACGGGCCCGCTTCTTGCGATCTTCGGCTTCTTCGTCATCGCCGTACTCGACGCGATGAGAGTCAGAGGCTCGATCCTGATCGGCATTCTTGCGGTCACAGTCCTTTCCTGGATCCTCGGCGTCAGCCAGTTCCACGGCATCGTTTCGGCACCGCCATCGATGATGCCGACCTTTCTGCAGCTCGACATTATGGGCGCCCTGCACGGCGGCCTGATCCACATCATCCTCGTCTTCGTGCTCGTCGAGGTCTTCGACGCCACCGGAACGCTGATCGGTGTCGCCAAGCGGGCGAAGCTTCTCGAGGAAGGCAAGCCGAACCGCTTGAGCCGGGCTCTGCTTGCCGACAGCGCGGCCATCGTCGCCGGCTCGCTGATGGGCACCAGCAGCACGACGGCTTATGTCGAAAGCGCCTCAGGCGTTCAAGCAGGCGGCCGCACCGGCCTGACGGCACTCACCATCGCCGTGCTTTTCCTGGCGTCGCTGTTCTTTTCACCGCTCGCGGGCTCCGTTCCCGCCTATGCAACCGCACCGGCCCTGCTCTATGTCGCCGGCCTGATGATGCGCGAGTTGACGGAGATCGAATGGGACGACCTGACCGAGGCGGCACCGGCAGCGCTGACGGCACTTGCAATGCCGTTCACCTACTCGATCGCCAACGGCCTTGCCTTCGGGTTCATCAGCTACGTCGTCCTGAAGGTCTGCACCGGGCGCTGGAAGATACTTCATCTGGCAACGCAGATCGTAGCCGCCTTGTTCATCGTTCGCTTCGCCTTCTTCGCGGGCTAGCCAAAACGCTGCACATCAAGGGAGCCGGATCATCCATTGCGGTGGTCCGGCTCCCAATCTGTTTGCAGTCCTTGTCTTGACCAAAATGGACACTCAAGAGCCAGAAATGCCGCGCATCTCATCATCGATAGGCGATGCTCAGAAACGATCGGCGGAACGCTGTATGTGAAAGGCAGGGCCAGAAGCGAGGCATCCAAATGAGAAAGGGGCGTCGGAATTGCGGCGCCCCTGTTTCATTTAAACCGCTCCGCTGATTAGCGGATCAGGAATGGCTCGGCAAAGAAGTGCTCTTCCAGATTGACACCCTCGCCGCCACGATCGACGACGGCAAAATCCGAGACGCCGTCGAGTGGTGTGAGGATGCCATGCCAGACATTGCGGCCGATATTGACACCCTGTCCGGGCTTTGTGCGAAAAGCCAAAGGCTCTCCCGGCCCATTTGCGGTTTCCTGTGCGACGACAACCAGAAACGGATTGTCGGTCAGCGGTATGAAGGCCTGGCTGCCAAGCGGATGCCGCTCAACCATCTTCAGCTCCAGCGGCAGCCTGTAAGGCTCGCCGCGCAGCAGGCTGATCATCGCGCGCGCTTTCTCGCCGATCGTCTCGACTTTTGCGAGATCATGATATCGCACACATTTGCCGGCATTGATGGCGTAATTATAGGCCCCTTCCATCTCTATCACTTCGCCGTAGGGGAAGAAGGCAACACGCGTCAGCGGCTGAATCTCGATCACTTTCATTCACGCTCTCCTCATTTGTGCTCTTGACGTGCGATGGCCGACCTCATGCGGCACTCCGATCCAGCCCTTCTTCATCGGGAAGCATGGCGACAAGCCGCAGGAACGCGATGCGCTCCACCTGCCGGCAGGCAGTGGCGAATTCAGCGTCGCGATCATTTTCGATCCGGATCTCGAATGCAGCGAGGATCCCGGATTTCGTGTGATCGCGCACGGCGATGATGAATGGAAAGCCGAACTTGGCGACATAGCGGTCGTTGAGATCGGTGAAACGCGCCCGCTCGTGGTCCGTTAGCGCGTCGAGCCCGGCGGATGCCTGCTCTTCCGTGGAGTTCGTCGTCAGACGCTTCGCCTGCGCCAGTTTGCCGGCAAGATCCGGGTGGGCGACGAGTACGCCGAGCCGTTCTTCCTCGCTTGCCGCCCGGAACTGGAAGGCGAGCGCGGCATGGAGGCCAATCGCCGTATCGTTTGCCGGCGAAAGTTCGTCTGCGAAGGCGCGATGGGCGATCCAGGGCGAATGTTCGAAGACGCCACCGAACCGCTCCACAAAGGCACCCTCCGGCATTTGCGAGGCCCGCTCCGAGACCGGCCTTGGCGGATACGTCTTCGCCCAATGCTCGGCGATATCGACGCGGCGGGCGATCCAGACCTTTTCATGGCTCTGGATGTAGTCGATGAAGCGGGCGAGCGCCATGATGCGCCCCGGACGTCCGATCAGCCGGCAATGCAGGCCGACGCTCATCATCTTCGGGCGGCCGGCTGCACCTTCGGCATAGAGCGCATCGAAGGAATCCTTCAGGTAGGTGAAGAACTGATCGCCACTGTTGAAGCCCTGCGGCGTCGCAAAGCGCATGTCGTTGGCATCGAGCGTATAGGGAATGACGAGTTGGTGGCGGCCGCCATGCTCATGCCAATAGGGAAGGTCGTCGGCATAAGTGTCGGAGATGTAATCGAAACCGCCCGCTTCCGTCACCAGATCGACCGTGTTGACCGAGCAGCGGCCGGTATACCAGCCGCGCGGCCGCTCGCCGGTAATAAGCGTGTGCAGGCGGATCGCCTCGGCGATCGCCGCACGCTCCTCTTCAGGCCCCGTATCCTTGTGTTCGACCCACTTGAAGCCATGCGATGCGATTTCCCAGCCGGCCTCCTGCATGGCGGCGACCTGCGCCGGCGAGCGCCTTAGCGCGGTTGCAACGCCGTAGACGGTGACGGGCAGTTGTTTCTCGATGAAAAGCCGATGCAGGCGCCAGAAGCCGGCGCGGGCGCCATATTCATAGATCGATTCCATGTTCCAATGGCGCTGGTCCGGCCACGGAGCAGCGCCGACGATTTCCGACAAAAAGGCTTCGGATGCCGCATCGCCATGCAGCACGCAATTCTCGCCGCCCTCTTCGTAATTCAGGACGAACTGCACGGCGATGCGCGCCTCGCCCGGCCATTGAGCCGCCGGCGGCGTCCGGCCATATCCGTGCATGTCACGGCAATATCGCATGAAACACTCCTCCAAATGTCGTCGATGGCAAATGTCTAACCGCAAATCGCGCGCGCTATTCCCCTTGGAAATTTTGAAAGTCTCGAACGTTACAGCTGCTTTTCAGGGGAATGAGCCTGGCGGATAGTGAAGGCAGAAGCGCTACGTTCGGGAGAAAACATGCAGCCTCATTCGCCAGGAGCCGGCCGGCTCACGACCCACGTGCTGGATACCGCGCTCGGCAGGCCTGCAAAGGGCCTGCGCGTCGATCTCTACCGGATCGAGGGCGAGGCGCATCACCATCTCAAATCCGCCAAGACCAACGCTGACGGCCGCTGCGATGCGCCGTTGCTATCAGGCGAAAGCATGAAGGCCGGTACCTACGAGCTGCGCTTTCATGCCGGCGATTATCTTGACCGCTCTGGCGATGGCCCGATGTTTCTGGATGTCATTCCGATCCGTTTCGGTCTTGCAGACGAAGGCGCGCATTACCATGTGCCGCTCCTCCTCTCGCCCTACGGCTACTCCACCTACCGCGGGAGCTGAGCAATGACATCGACGACAATCCGCTCCGAACTTCATTTCATTCTCAACGGCCAGGACATTGCCCTTAACGACGTCGCGCCGGACCAGACGCTGCTCGACTGGCTGCGCCTCTCCCGCTCGCTGAAGGGCACCAAGGAAGGCTGCGCCGAGGGCGACTGCGGCGCTTGCACCGTGCTTGTGGGACGGCTGACGCCCGCAGGCGGTCTCGTCTATGAGGGCGTCAACGCCTGCATTCGCTTCCTTGGATCACTCGACGGCTGTCATGTGGTCACCGTCGAGCATCTTGCCCCGAGCGGCGAGCACCTGCATCCGGTACAGCAGGCGATGGTCGACTTTCACGGTTCGCAATGCGGTTTCTGCACACCGGGCTTCGTCATGTCGCTCTACGGGCTTTGGATGCAGACGCCGAACCCGACCAATCAGCAGATCGAAACGGCGCTCCAGGGCAATCTCTGTCGCTGCACCGGCTATGAGCCGATCCTGCGCGCTGCCCGCTCCATCTCCAATTATGGCGGGACAAAAGACGACCCGCTGCTGATCGAACGCGAAACCATGATCACGCGCCTGCAAGCCCTTCGCGATGGCGCCCGCGTCGAAATCGGCGAGGGTCGTAATCGGCTTATCGTGCCTGCGAACCTTGATGACTTCGCCTCGGTTCTGGAAGCATCGCCGACGGCAACGGTGGTGGCCGGCTCGACCGATGTCGGCCTCTGGGTCACCAAGCACATGCGCGACATCACGCCGGTCATCTTCATTGCCGGGCTGCAGGAGTTGAAATCGATCATCGTGCACGACGGCATCATCTCGATCGGTGCGGGCGTCACCTATTCCGAAGCGATTGCGACGCTCTCCCAGCATATTCCGGCACTCGGTCCGCTGATCGCCCGTATCGGCGGCCAGCAGGTACGCAATATGGGCACGATCGGTGGCAACATCGCCAACGGTTCGCCAATCGGCGATACCCCGCCTCCCCTGATCGTGCTCGGCACCTCACTGACGTTGCGCAAAGGCTCCGTCCGTCGCACCATTGCGCTGGAAGACTTCTTCATTGCCTATGGCAAGCAGGACCGCCAGCCGGGCGAATTCGTCGAGGCCGTGCATATTCCAGTTCCGGCAGCGAACGAGAAATTCGCGGTCTATAAGGTGACGAAGCGACGGGACGAGGACATTACCGCCACGCTCGGCGCCTTCCGGCTGGCACTTGGCGAAGATGGCACGGTTGCCGAAATCCGGATTGCCTATGGCGGCATGGCCGCGATGCCGAAACGGGCCTTCGCCGTTGAAAAGGCATTGCTCGGCCAGTCCTGGAACGAGACGACGGTGGAGATGGCGATGGAGAAATATGCCGAGGATTATGCGCCGCTGACCGATATGCGCGCTACGGCGGAATATCGTGCGCTGGCGGCAAAGAATCTTCTCCTGCGTTTCTACCTGGAAACGACCTCGAGCGCCGCACCGGCCCAGGTGTCCAGATATGAGGCCGCATAAGCCATGAACAAACACGCTTCCGATCTCAAGGCCGACACCATCGTCGGCGGCGTCCATTCCAGCCCCCGTCATGACTCCGCGCATAAGCATGTCTCAGGTACGGCCGTTTATATCGACGACATAACGGAACCAACCGGTACGCTTCACGCCGGTCTTGGCCTCTCCACCGTTGCCCACGGCACCCTGAAATCCGTCGATCTTTCCGCCGTCCGCGCCGCCCCCGGCGTCGTTGCCGTGCTCACCCATCAGGATGTGCCCGGCGTCAACGATATCTCGCCCTCCTATATGCATGACGATCCCGTGCTTGCCGCCGGCAAGGTCGAGTTTCATGGTCAGCCGATCTTCTGCGTGATCGCCGAAACGCACGATGAGGCGCGGCGTGCTGCGCGGCTGGCAAAAATCGAGTACGAGGAATTGCCTGCCGATATCGACATATGGGATCTCGATGTCTCGACCCATAGGCAGGTCGCGACGCCATTGACGCTGAAGCGCGGCGATGCGGCGGCCGCCCTTGAGAATGCCCCGCGGCGCGTGACGGGCCGCATGCGGCTCGGCGGCCAGGATCATTTCTATCTCGAAGGCCAGGTCTCGCTTGCCGTGCCCGGCGAGGATGACGAGGTCGTCGTCTACTGCTCCACCCAGGGCCCGAGCGAGACGCAGCACATGGTTGCCCACGCGCTTGGCGTGCCGAGCAATGCTGTTACGATCGAGGTTCGCCGTATGGGTGGCGGCTTCGGAGGCAAGGAAACCCAGGCAAACCAATGCGCCGCGATCGCGGCCATCGCCGCCAAGAAGCTGAAGCGCGCCGTCAAAATCCGGCTCGACCGCGACGAAGACATGATCGCGACCGGCAAGCGGCACGATTTTGCCATCGACTACGATGTCGGCTTCGACGACGAGGGGCGTATCCTTGCCGTGGACTACACCTTCGCGCTTCGCGCCGGCTTCTCTGCCGACCTCTCAGGTCCGGTCGGCGACCGCGCGCTGTTCCATTGCGACAATGCCTATTTCTTCCCGCATGTTCAGGCGAAGTCGGCACCGCTCTACACCAACACCGTCTCCAACACGGCCTTCCGCGGCTTCGGCGGTCCGCAGGGCATGGTCGGCGCCGAACGTGTTATCGACGAAGTAGCCTTCGCGGTCGGCAAGGATCCGCTTGACATCCGCAAGCTGAATTTTTACGACGCGATGGGTGTCGATGGCGAACGTAACCTCACCCCCTATCACCAGAAGGTCGAAGACTGCATCATCCAGCGCATCGTCGCCGAGCTGGAGGAAAACGCGGATTATGCCGGGCGCCGCAAGGCGATCGCCGAGTTCAACGCGAAGAGCCGCATCGTCAAGCGCGGCATCGCGCTGACGCCGGTCAAATTCGGCATTTCTTTTACCAAGACGGAATCGAACCAGGCCGGTGCGCTGGTGCACGTCTATAGCGACGGCTCCGTGCACATGAACCACGGCGGCACCGAAATGGGGCAAGGCCTGCATCTGAAGGTGGCGCAGGTCGTGGCGGAAGAGTTCCAGATCGATCTCGACCGGGTGAAGATCACCGCAACGACGACGGCCAAGGTGCCAAACACCTCCCCGACGGCTGCCTCCTCGGGCGCGGATCTGAACGGCATGGCGGCGCAGAATGCCGCACGCCAGATCAAGGACCGGCTGATCGCCTTTGCCGCCGAAAGTCAACAGGTTCCGCGCAATCAGGTGGTGTTCCTGCCCAACCGCGTGCGGATCGGCGATATCGAGATGTCCTTCCCCGATCTTATCAAGAAGGCCTATATGGCTCGCGTCCAGCTTTCGGCCGCCGGCTTCTACAAGACGCCGAAGATCCATTGGGACCGCAAGGCGGGCCGCGGCCATGCCTTTTACTACTATGCTTATGGCGCTGCCTGCTCGGAGGTGTCGATCGATACGCTGACCGGAGAATATGTCGTCGAGCGCACCGATATCCTGCACGATACCGGCCGCTCGCTGAACAAGGCGATCGATATCGGGCAGGTCGAGGGCGGCTTTATTCAGGGCATGGGATGGCTGACGACGGAGGAGCTCTGGTGGGACGGCAAGGGGCGGCTTCGAACGCACGCGCCCTCGACTTACAAGATCCCGCTTGCATCCGACCGGCCAAAGATTTTCAATGTGGCTCTGACGGATTGGTCGGAGGCCTATGAGCCGACGATCCATCGGTCCAAGGCGGTCGGCGAGCCGCCGCTGCCGCTCGGCCTTTCCGTCTTGCATGCCCTTTCGGATGCCGTGGCGAGCGTCGCCGACCGCAAGATCTGCCCGCGTCTCGACGCGCCGGCGACACCCGAACGGGTGCTGATGGCGATCGAGCGTCTCAAGGCGGCGAAGAAGGAGTAAGATCATGTCTGCCGCCCGTGAAGATATCCGGGATTTCCTGCGCCGCGAACCGGCATCGATCCTCGTCGAGGTCACCGGTGTCGCAGGTTCGGCACCACGCGATGCGGATGCCTGGATGCTGGTGTCGGAACGGGCAATCTTTGCGACGATCGGCGGCGGGACACTGGAATATATGGCGATCGACCAGGCACGACGGGCACTGCGCTCCGGCCTTGCGGCGGAGCCGATGAACGTACCGCTCGGTCCAGAGATCGGCCAATGCTGCGGCGGCCGGGTGGGCCTCGCCTTCACCGTCGTCAGCCCCAGGCTTGCGAATGATCTCATAGCTCGGAGTGATCGCGAGATGGCCGCACGCCCACATGTCTATGTTTTCGGCGCCGGTCATGTCGGCGATGCCCTCGCCATGGCGCTTTCGCTGGCGCCGTTACGCGTGGTGCTTGTCGATACGCGAGAAGAAGAGCTCGTGGCCAGCACTGTGCCGGGCGTTGAAACCTGTCTCACGGCCATGCCTGAGGCCGTCGTACGCGATGCGCCGGCCGGCAGCAGCTTCGTCATCCTTACTCATGACCACGCGCTCGATTTCCTGATTGCCGCCGAGGCGCTCAAACGTAACGATGCAGCCTATGTCGGCATGATCGGCTCCAAGACGAAGCGCGCCACCTTCCGCAACTGGCTGTCGCGCGAGAGCGGCCACGCCGAGCTTTTCGATCGCCTCGTCTGCCCGATCGGCGGCACAGCGGTGAAAGACAAGCGTCCCACGGTCATCGCCACACTTGCCGCCGCCGAGATCATGACGGCGGCGCTGAGCTGGACGGCTGCAGCACAGCTGGCCGCGACAAAACCTGTTATCGGATAACAGGCAACTGCTTGAAGGGATTGGCGAACGGCACGCCGAGCGGCGCGAAATGCCGCTCATTGGCCGTCAAAACCGTGAAGCCGTGTGCAACTGCGGTGGCGGCGATGGCAATGTCCTCGAAGCCGGGGTCGTGAGCACGCGCTCGGTCAAGCATCAGGCCAGCATGCCGCGCCTCCTCAACTCCGAAGGGCAGGATACGGCCGGCATAGAAATGTTCCACCGCAGCGAGCCAGCGGCGCAAGTGCTCCGCCTTAGTCGTCGCCCCAATCCTAACCATGCGGGCGATGCCTGCCTCGATCTCGGCGATGGTGATCGCCGAAAGATAAAGCCGGTCACTATTCGCTCGCAGCCAGGCCGCGAATGCCTCAACGCCGACTTGGCGCTTGGTCGGCGCATCGGCCGATACGATATTGGTATCCAGAAGATACAAGATCAGAAGCCGTTTCCACGCAATGAACGCGCGGGTTTTCGCGATCGCTCTGGAATATCGGCGGGCTCGCCGGGAAAGGCGAGAAGCAGATCGGCGAAATCAGGTACTCTGGAGACGCGTTGCCATTCCTCGAAGGAAACCAGCACCGCTTCCTTCCGGCCATGGCGGGTAATAACGGTCGGCTCACCGGCCACGGCTTGATCGACCACGGCGGAAAGCGTCGCCTTCGCATCCTTGAGCTGGATTTCCTTCATATCCGTTTCTCCATATGACCACTGATAGTCATATATGCTTTCGCTGGCTTGATTCAAGCGGAGATCAATCTGTCGCCTTCGGATCACGAGACCGCAGCGGCTGGCTCGTCCTCGAGCAGCTTGCCGATCAGCCGCTGACAGCGCTCCGCCATGAAATCGATCATCAGGCGGACCTTCGGGTCCTGGAAGCGCTTGTGCGGATAGATGGCGGCGAGCTGCACCGAAGCAGGCGGGCTCTCCTTCAGGATTTCGACCAGTCGGCCTTCCCTGAGATAGGCCTTCACCTCGAACAGCGGCTTGTTGATGATGCCGCGGTCTTCCAGTGCCCATTGGGTCAGCACGTCACCGTCGTCGCTGTCGTAGGGGCCTGCGACCTCGAACTTGCGGGTACCTTCCGCCGTTACCAGCGTCCAGTAATATTCCTTCGATCCCGGATAGCGCAGCAAAAGACAGTCATGCTTGTCGGCAATCAATGCATCCGCGGTCGGCGGCACGCCGCGCTGCGCCAGATAGGCGGGCGACGCGCACAGCACCCGCTCGCAATTGAGGATGCCGCGCATGCGCAGGTTGGAATCCTCCAAGACGCCAAGCTTGAAGGCGACGTCGACGCCCTCGGCAAGGATATCGACATTGTGGTCCGACAGGCGCACGCGCACCTCGATATCCGGGTATTTGTCGTGAAACTCCGGAATACCCGAGGCGATCAACCTTCGGCCGATGCCGAGCGGCGCGGTGATCCTTAGCGAACCCTTCGGATTTCGCGAGAGATCGGCGATCGCCGCTTCCGCCTCATTGACAGCCTCGATGATCTTCACTGCCTTTTCATAGAAGACACGGCCATGTTCGGTCGGCGAGAGCTTACGCGTCGTGCGGTTGAACAGGCGCACGCCGAGGTGACGCTCGAGTTCCTTGATGCGGTTGCTCGCCACCGCGGGCGTGACGCGCTGGTCGCGGCCTGCTGCCGAAAGAGTACCGAGTTCGACCACGCGAACGAAGACGCGGACATTATCAAGATAGGACATGGCACCTTTCTACCACATCGACGTACGGAGCGAAGCAGGGGTCATCTTATAGATTTTTTTGAAAGTGTTGGCGGACTAACCGGGATTTTCGAGAAAATGGAGCGATGGCAAACACTCCCATAGAGATCGGGAGGAGTTCCCATGTATGAATATGCCATCGCCTGGGACTGGCTGACCTTCGCCGTCCGCTGGCTGCACGTCATTACCGCCATCGCCTGGATCGGTTCGTCGTTCTATTTCGTAGCACTTGACCTCGGCCTGAAAAAGCACCCCGCCCTGCCGCCGGGAGCCTATGGCGAGGAGTGGCAGGTGCATGGCGGCGGCTTCTACCACATCCAGAAGTATCTGGTGGCGCCCGCCAACATGCCGGACCATCTCGTCTGGTTCAAATGGGAAAGCTATGTCACCTGGCTGTCGGGCTTCGGCATGCTCTGTCTCGTCTATTACGCCGGCGCCGATCTCTACATGATCGACCCGGCCGTGCTCGACGTCTCCAAGCCGGTGGCGATCGCCATTTCGCTCTGCTCGATCGCCGGCGGCTGGCTCCTATACGATCTGATCTGCAAATCGCCCTTCGGCAACGACAATACGCGGCTGATGGTGGCGCTCTATTTCATCCTGGTGGCGGTGGCCTGGGGCTATACCCATCTCTTTACCGGCCGTGCCGCCTTCCTGCATCTCGGTGCCTTCACGGCGACGATCATGTCGGCCAATGTCTTCTTCATCATCATTCCGAACCAGAAGATCGTCGTCGCCGACCTGCTTGCCGGGCGCAAGCCCGATCCGAAATACGGCAGGATCGCCAAGCAACGCTCCACGCATAACAACTACCTGACGCTGCCCGTGCTGTTCCTGATGCTGTCGAACCACTATCCGCTGGCTTTCGGCACGCAGTTCAACTGGATCATCGCCTCGCTCGTCTTCCTGATGGGCGTCACCATCCGCCACTGGTTCAATACCCGCCACGCCAATGCCGGCAACCCGACCTGGACCTGGCTGATCACCGTCGTGCTCTTCATCATCATCATGTGGCTTTCCACGGTGCCGAAGATCCTGACCGGCGAACCCACGACGAAGATCTCTGCCATCCAGCAGCCCTTCATCACGGCGCAGGATTTCCCAAAGGTCCGCGATACCGTGATGGGTCGCTGCTCCATGTGCCATGCGAAGGAGCCAAGCTGGGAGGGCATCGTCGCTCCGCCGAAGGGGGTGATGTTCGAGACCGATCGCGATATCGCCGCCCATGCGCGCGAGATCTATCTGCAGGCCGGCCGTAGCCACGCCATGCCGCCCGCCAACGCCTCTCACATAACCGACGAGGAGCGCCGCCTGCTCGTCTCCTGGTATGAAAGTGCCGTCAATGGGGAGAAGACCCAATGAGTGAAGTCCTGATCCGTGGCCGCGTGCTGACCTTCCTCGCCGAGCCGCAAGGCATCGACGATACCGCCTCCTATCGCTATATCGACGACGGCGCGGTCTTCGTGCGCGACGGCAAGATCGTGGAAATCGGGGCCTATGGCGACGTTCGCAAGCTGGCAGATGCCGGCATCAGGATCGCGGATCACCGTCCGAATCTCATCCTGCCGGGCTTCATCGACACACACCTGCATTTCCCGCAGACGCAGGCGATCGCGTCTTACGGCGCGCAGCTGCTCGAATGGCTGAACACCTATATTTTCGTCGAGGAGCAGAAGTTCGCCCGTGCCGCCCATGCGGCCGAAGTCGCCGATCGCTTCATGGACGAGCTCTTGTCGAACGGCAACACGACGGCCGTCGCCTATTGTTCGGTGCATCCGGAAAGCGTCGATGCCTATTTCGCGGCAGCCGAAGCGCGCGGCATGTGCATGATCGGCGGCAAGGTGATGATGGACCGCAACGCGCCGGATGCACTGCGCGATACGCCGCAGCGCGGCTACGACGAGACCAAGCGGCTCATCGACAAATGGCACCGCCGCGGCCGCGTGCATTATGCCATCAGCCCGCGCTTTGCCATTACCTCGACTCCCGAGCAGATGGAGATGAGCAAGGCGCTCGTTGCCGAACACCCGGATTGCTATGTCCAGACGCATCTCTCGGAAAATCGCGATGAGATCGCCTTTGCCACATCTCTCTATCCGGAGGCCAAGGACTATACCGATATCTACGCCCGCTACGGCCTTCTCAACGACCGTATGCTGCTCGGCCATTGCATCCATATGAGCGAACGGGAAGTCGCTGTGCTCGCCGAAACGGGCGCGGTCGGTGTCTTCTGCCCGACCTCGAACCTCTTCCTCGGCTCCGGGCTCTTCAACGCCGGCCAGTTCGATCGGCTTCGCGCACGCTGGTCGGTCGCAACCGATGTCGGCGCCGGGACCAGTTTCTCCATGCTCGAAACGATGGATGAGGCCTACAAAGTGCTGCATCTGCAAGGGCAGCGGCTGACGCCGTTCAATTCCTTCTATCGCATGACGCGCGGCAACGCTCTGGCGCTCGGCCTGGAGAAGCAGATCGGCTCGCTCCAGGCAGGCGCGGATGCCGATATCGTCGTGCTTGATTCCAGCGCCAAGTCGGCAATGGAATTCCGCATGCGCACGGCAACCTCGCTTGCCGAAGAGCTGTTCATTCTCCAGACCATGGGCGATGACCGCTGCGTCAGCGAGGTCTATGTCGCCGGCAGGGCCATGAAGACGAAGAATGCAAAGCATCAGGCAACGGTAAGTCGAAAACCGGAAGCCGCCCTCTTCGCATAAGGATTTCCATACGGCTTCGATCTCTCTGGGAAAATGGGCGTAGGGCCTAATGGGAAAATGAAGCGCGCTTTCGCTGGGTGACAGGTCTGGAGACCGGTCCCGGCGTCGCGCGCATTTTCGCTTCACCAGTGAGAATATTATTCCAAAATCATTTCGGAAATTAGCAAATCACTATAGGCTGAGGTCGACTCGGCTGCGCATGCGCTTTGGGAGAGTTTGCCACGCCCGCCGAGCAAGACAATCCGATGAAGAAAAGCCGACATGCCCAACAGAACCTCGCCGCTCGTCGCGTTCCAGTCCAGGACATTCCGTTCGCTCTGGTCGGCAACGCTCATCTCCAATCTCGGTGGGCTGGTCGAAGGCGTCGGTGCTGCCTGGCTCATGACCAGCCTTGCCACCTCTCACGGCATGGTGGCGTTGGTCCAGTCCTCCACCACGCTGCCGGTTATGATCTTTTCGCTTGCGGCTGGCGCGCTGGCCGACAACTACGACCGAAGACGGATCATGCTGATCGCGCAGATGCTCATGCTGTGCGTATCCGCGACGCTTGCGGTACTGTCCTACACCAATGCCTTGACGCCCTGGCTGCTGCTGAGCCTCACCTTCCTGATCGGCTGCGGCGGCGCCCTGCACAATCCGTCCTGGCAGGCCTCCATGGGCGATGTCGTGCCGCGCGACCACCTGCCGGGCGCCGTCGCGCTCAACAGCATGAGCTACAATCTGATGCGCAGCATCGGGCCGGCGATCGGCGGCGTCATCGTGGCGGCGGCAGGTGCTGCTTTCGCATTTCTTTTCAACGTCTTCTGTTACTTCGCCCTCATCTTCGCATTGTGGCGCTGGAAAAAGGCGCCTGACCGCAACACCCTGCCGCGCGAACCCTTCGGCAGTGCCATGTCGGCCGGGTTCCGCTATGTCCTGATGTCGCCGAACCTGCTCAAGGTGATGTGCCGCGGCTTCGTCTTCGGCCTGACGGCGATCGTCATTCTCGCGCTTCTGCCGCTGGTTGCCCGCGACCATGTGCATGGCACGGCAATCACCTATGGCATCATGCTCGGCTTCTTCGGCTTCGGCGCGATCTGCGGGGCGCTGCTGATCGGCCACATTCGCGATCTCCTCAGCAATGAATGGGTGATCCGTGGCGCCTTCTTCACGCTGGCGGTCAGCTGCCTCTTTCTTGCGTTGAGCGACCAGGTATGGCTGAGCTGCCTTCTCCTCATGCCGGCAGGCGTCGCCTGGGTGCAGGCCTTCTCGCTGTTCAACGTCACCGTTCAGCTTTCCACGCCGCGCTGGGTCGTCGGCCGTGCACTTTCGCTCTACCAGACCGCCACCTTCGGCGGCATGGCCGTGGGAAGCTGGCTCTGGGGTGCACTGGCCGACGCCCATGGCGTCACCGGCGCGCTTCTCATCGCCAGCGCCGCCTTGGCCATAGGCGGCCTGCTCGGTATCCTGCTACGCCAGCCGGACTTCGAATCCTTGAACCTCGATCCGACCAACACCTTCAGCGAACCGCAGCTGCTGCTCGACCTGCGCTCGCGAAGCGGCCCGATCCTGGTCATGGTGGATTACAGCATCGACCAGGAAGACGTGCCGGAATTTCTGGCCGTCATGGCGCAACGGCGCCGGATGAGAATCCGGGACGGGGCCAAGCAATGGTCGCTGTTGCGCGACCTGGAAAAGCCGACCACCTGGACCGAAAGCTACCATCTGCCAACCTGGATAGACTATGTCCGCCATAGCCAGCGCCAGACGCATGCCGACGTCGAGGTCGCCGAACGCCTTGATGCTCTGCACCGTGGCGATCAGCCGCCGGTCATCCACCATATGATCGAACGGCAGACGGTGCCGAGACATGATGACATGCCCTTGAAGCCCTATCTCGACGCAACCTGACGCCGCTTACGGCCGGGCGCCAGCCCGATCGTTGCCATCGCAGTCGGTGGGAATATCCAGCGGCCCAGTCAACCTTGCGGGACAAAAAAGTCACACCGTGCGAGCGTTTAGCGACCACGCCGCCTTTAAGTTGCGGATGTTCCACAACCACATATTGAGCTGCCATGCAAATTGTCTATTTTCCCGCGCTGCAATCGTAGGCGCAAAGTCGGACCCCAGGATTTTGCGATGCCGCCGCGTCGCCCCTGCTTTGCGGATGCCTACGTGACCATTCACATTCGGAGTTTCAGGCAGACAATGACATTTCCGACGATCAAGCTTCCTCAGAGAGCTCTCATGCTTGCTCAGGGCGTGATTTCGATGCCGAGGGCCGTCTACTTCTCGCTACCGATATTGATCGGCCTGACCGTTTTCATGGCAGTTTCCGAAACGCCCGACATATTGAGAGATTGGACGATCAACCAAAATCCCGTCGTGCTCGATAGCGGCGATATCCGCGATGGAAAATGCTCGACCCGGAAGGGCTTCTTCACCAGTTGTTCCGCTCATCTCAATTATGCCTATAAAGGCCAGAACTACGACAAGGATGTCGAGATCATGTTCGTCGACATGCATGCCGGCGACTATGAAACGGACCTGGTGATCTCCGCGGATCATCCGGAATTGGCGACCCTCAGCCTTGGGCTTGAAAAGCTCTGGAACCGGATCATCACGCTTGCCGTATTCGTTGCCCTGCTCGGCGGCGCCTGTATCGCCATGATCTTCCAGCTCTTGCGCATCTGGCGAGTTCGCGGGCAGTTGCGCAAGCCCGCTCAATTGGTGCCGGTTCCGGTGGAAATCACCACGTTTCAGCGCAAAGGCAAGCGGTTGACGGTGACCTACGCGGATAAGGTTGCCGATAGATGGACCGGAAGAGTGGCCCATACGCGTTTTGAACCGGGAGAGCAGCCTCTGCTCGTCGGCGAAAAGGGCAGCAAAGCCGTGGGCCTGGCCGTCTGGCATGGGAAAGCGGCTCTCCCTGTGCTTCTCGATCAGCGACTGGAGCGAATTGACATGACGGCAGACGAGCGCGCCAGAACGCTCGCGCCACTGACAGCCGAGCTGGGCAGCCATCCGCTGGAACTCGTCGCACGAGCGAAAAAGGGCCCGTCCGTCCTGGCGCGGCTCGCAAGGTTCTTCCTCGTCATACTCCTGATTATCGGCGGCCTTCTTGGCTACTGGCTCTGGTATGTGACCAGCGCCGGCTCGCAATTCACGTCGCCGGCCATGGATCTCAACAACATGATGCCTGCTCCCCTCAACCGCTGGGGTTGCGATCAGCTGAAGAAGCGTTTCGGCGATCAACGGGCACCCTTCGGCTGCGTCGCATCGGACTATACCAGCTGGAAGTGACGTTGGACTGATATCGATGGGGCCTGGTCCGATGACCCGGTCTCCATCGACGGCGCCTTGGGCATTTCTCGATCGTTCCCGGCATGGTTGGCGGTGCACCGCTTCCGCGCGGGAAGGGAACAATGATCGGCGAATGTCGTTTGACTTCCATTGTCGATCTGGAGCCTGGACGACTGGGAGCCCGCCTATGAGCCCGCGCGCGCAATGGAAAGGATATCTGAAATTCGGAGAGGTCAGCTGTGCCGTCGCCCTTTACACGGCGGTCTCGACCTCGGAGCGCATTTCCTTCCATACGCTGAACCGGGAAACCGGCAATCGTGTCAGGCGCGAGTTCATCGACAGCCAGACCGAAAAACCGGTGCCGCGCGACGACCAGGTCAAGGGTTATGAGCTCAACAAGGACGATTACATCGTGCTGGAGCCGGAGGAAGTCGCCGCCGCCGTGCCGGAAAGCGACAAGGTCCTGCACGTAAAGGCTTTCCTGGCGTGCTCGGATATCGACGATGTTTATTTTGACCGGCCCTACTATCTCGCCCCTTCCTCTTCGGCCAGCGAGGAAGCCTTTGCACTGATCCGCGAGGGCATGCACAGGAAGAAAGTGGCCGCCATTGCGCAGGCCGTCCTGTTTCGCCGTTTGCGAACCCTCATGATCCGCCCGCACGGCAAGGGGCTGATCGCCACCACCTTGAACTTTGACTATGAGGTTCGGTCGGCAAAAGAGGCTTTCGAGGATGTGCCCGACATGAAGATCAAGGGCGAGATGCTCGAGCTTGCCAAGCATATCATTGCCACGAAGGAAGGCAGCTTCGACGCTGCGGAATTCGAGGATCGCTACGAAGCGGCACTGACGGAACTCGTCAAAGCCAAGGTCGAAGGCAGGGCGATCCCGAAACGCGAGCCGGCAAAAATCGACAAGGTGACGGACCTCATGGAAGCTTTGCGCCAGAGCGCCGGCGCTGATGGTCGCGGCAAGGCAAGTGCGAAACGCGCCTCGCAAAAGGCCGGTTCTGCATCTCGCAAGGCAGAGAAATCGCAAGCCGCATCCTCGTCCCGCTCGCAACGCAAGGCAGGCTGACGATGGTATTGGAAACCTATAACCGCAAACGTGATTTCACGAAGACGACCGAGCCGAAAGGGCGCGCAAACCAGGAAAAGCGGAGAGCCTCGGGAGACAGCTTCGTCATCCAGAAGCATGATGCCCGCCGGCTCCATTATGATTTCCGCCTCGAACTCGATGGCGTCCTGAAGAGCTGGGCCGTGACCAAGGGGCCAAGTCTCGTGCCGGGTGAGAAGCGCCTCGCCGTGCAGACCGAGGACCATCCGCTGGAATACGGCGATTTCGAGGGCACGATCCCGAAGGGCGAATATGGCGGAGGCACCGTCCTCGTCTGGGACAAGGGCTCCTGGACGCCGCTTGGCGACCCCCACAAGGGCCTGAACAAAGGACATCTCGAATTCGAGCTCCATGGAAAAAAACTTGGCGGCCGCTGGCACCTGATCCGTATGGCGGGAAAGCCGCGCGAAAAGCGGGAAAACTGGCTGCTGATCAAGGGGGAGGACGATGCGGCCCGCCCGGAAGGGGCACCCGACATTCTTGAAGAACGCCCGGAATCGGCCAAAACAGGGCGCGTCATCCATGACGTCGAAGGCGAGAAACCGGGCTGGTCCTCGAAGACCGGCAAGATCGATCGCAGCCGGGCGAATGGTGCCACCAGGGAAAAACCGCATAAAGCCGAACCGGAAGCGGATGCGAAGGCTATCGATCCATCATCCCTGAAGGGGGCCAGGAAGGCGCACCTGCCGACCTTCATTGAGCCGGCCCTGGCAACGCTCGTGGCAAAGCCACCCTCGGGCGCGCGCTGGCTGCACGAAATCAAGTTCGACGGCTATCGGCTAGAAGTCCGCATAGAGGCCGGGCGCATCAAGCTGCTCACCCGCAGCGGGCTCGACTGGACCGGAAAGTTCGGCAAGGAAATCATCGCCGCCTTCAAGGATCTGCCCGTCGGTACGGCGATCATCGATGGCGAACTGGTCGTCGAGCCGACGGCCGGCGCCTCGGACTTTTCAGCACTTCAGGCCGACCTCAGCGAAGGCCGCAGCGATCGTTTCGTCTTCTACGCCTTCGATCTCCTCCATCTCGATGGCTATGATCTTGTCTCCTGTCCTTTGGTCAGCCGAAAGGAACTGCTGCGGACGATCATTTCATCCGAGACAGGCATGCTTCGCTTCAGCAGCCATTTTGATGAGAACGGCGACCTGCTGCTAAGCCACGCCTGCCGGCTGAGCCTGGAAGGGATCGTCTCGAAAATCGCCAACGATCCCTATCGTCCCGGTCGCGGAAAGACCTGGGTCAAATCGAAATGTTCGTCGCGGCAGGAATTCGTCATCGGCGGCTGGGTTCCCTCCACGACATCGCGAAAGGCAATCGGCTCGCTGGTCCTTGGCGTCTATGAGGACGGCAAGCTCGAACATGTCGGTCGCGTCGGCACAGGTTACACGCACATTGTTGCCGAGCAGCTTTTCAAAACGCTTGGTCGCCTGAAAGCGGAGCAAAATCCCTTTGCAACGAAGCTGACGGCCGAAGAAAATCGCGGCGTCCGCTTCGTGCGGCCCGAACTGGTGGCGGAGGTCGAGTTCCGTGCGTGGACGGCCGATGGCCACCTGCGTCACGCCTCCTTCCGTGGCTTGAGAGAGGATAAGAACCCGCTCGAGATCGTTCGGGAAACACCGAAAACCGCCACCGGAGCTTCAGCCGAGAAGCCCGCCCGCAGCAGCGTATCCTTGACGCATGGCGACCGCCTCTACTGGCCGGACGAGGGCGTGACCAAGGCAGGACTTGCGGATTATTACACGCAGGTTTGGCGCTACATGGGCCCCTACGTCGTCGGCCGGCCGCTCGCGCTCGTACGCTGCCCGAACGGCATCAGCGGTCAGCACTTCTTCCAGAAGCATGCCTGGAAGGGCATGAACCGGAATATCGCCCTGGCGAAGGATCCGCAGGACGAAGAGCCCTATGTGAGCATCAACGATCTGAACGGCCTGATCGGCCTCGTGCAGGCGGCCGTTCTCGAAGTGCATCCCTGGGGATCGATGGTCGGCCAGTGGGAAAAGCCTGACATGATCATCATGGATCTCGATCCGGGGCCGGGCGTCGACTGGACCGAGGTCATCGCCGCCGCGGAAGAAACCGGCGAGCGCCTGAAACAGGCAGGTCTCGTTCCGTTTATCAAAACCTCGGGCGGCAAAGGGCTGCATATCGTCTGCCCGTTGGTCGCCAAGGCTGAATGGCCTGCGGTCAAGGCTTTCACAAAGGGTATCGCCGATGCGATGGCGGCCGACAGTCCCGGACGCTATGTGTCGACGATCACCAAATCGAAACGACGCGGCAAGATCCTGATCGATTATCTCAGGAACCAGCGCGGTTCGACCGCCGTCGCGCCCTATTCCACCCGCGCTCGTCCCGGAGCCGCCGTCTCCATGCCGCTCTCCTGGGACGAGTTGAGCCCGGCCATCGGCCCGGACTATTTTACCGTGCTCAACGTGCCGACGCGGCTTGCCGCGCTCCGCTCGGATCCCTGGGCTGACTTCAGGGCAGCCGCGGAACCGTTGCGCCAATCGCAGGCAAAAAGCAAACCTGGCTCATAACCGGAGCGGCTCTCTGTTGTCTCGCAGCTTCGGACGAAAAACCGCTGCGCACTTTTTCTGGAATTGCTCCAAGCGGGCTATCGCTTCTTTGTGCCCTTCTCCTGCGAGAGGCTCTTTCGAAGCGCATCCATGATGCTGATGACATTGCTCGGTGGCTCTTCCTCCTCCACCTTCGCCTTGGCCGGGCGCTTTCGGCCCTTCTTCTTCGAGGCGATGATGTCGAGCAGCTTTTCCTGGACGGGGTCTGAAACCATGGCGGGATCCCACGGCTTCGTTCGCTCTTCTATGAGCTCCTCAACCAGCCGCATCAGCTTGGTATCCACCGATTTCGATGGGATATCGCCGAAATAATCCCGTTCGTCGCGCACCTCGTCGCCAAAGCGCAAAGTCCAAAGCACGATCCCCTTGTCTCGGGGCTCCAGCATGACGGCACGTTCGCGGCGATACATGACCAGCCGGGATATGCCGACCATCCGGCTTGCCGCCATCGCATCGCGGATGACGCAGTAAGCCTCCTCGCCGACGGGATCGTCAGGCGTCAGATAATGCGGAGTATCGAACCAAATCCATTCGATGCCGTCGCGCGGCACGAACATCTCGATATCGATCGTCCGCGTGCTTTCCAGAGCTACGGCGTCGAGCTCCTCATCCTCGAGCAAGACATAGTCATCCTCGCCGCGCTCATATCCCTTGACTTCATCGTCCTCGTCCACTGCCGTTCCGGTGACGGAATCCACATATCGGCTGACGATGCGATTGCCTGTCTTCCTGTTGAGCGTATGGAAGCGAACCTTCTCATTGTCGCTGGTTGCCGGCGCCATAGCGACCGGGCAGGTCACGAGTGACAGCTTGAGGTAGCCTTTCCAGAATGATCGTGGAGCCATGAATTTTTCCTCCGATACCGGAGAGGAACGGCCTTCGCCCTGCATGGTTCCGCTCAGTCATCGCTCTCATCGCGCCTGGAAGGCAACTCGACCGGATGACGAGTTTGCCTGTAATCCAAGACCGCGGATCGCTTCAAATCGCGAGCGATGGATTTGGCGGGAATTGCAACTCATGGATCATCGCTCTCAATGCATGCTACCGCCGCCCTCCTTCAGATCCACATTGCTGAGGATCAATGCCAGTGGAATGGCACAAAGCACGATCAGCATCAGCACGTGGAACACGTCGATATAGGCGAGAAAGCTCGCCTGCGTCTGTACCTGCTGCCCGATCCAGGCGGTCGCCTGTATCCGCGCATCCGCCATCGTCGCGCCCTTTCTCGGCAAAATAGCGCGACATGGTCTGCAGCGTCTCCTGATAGGCCGGTGAGGATGGCGTGACATGCTCCACAAGGCGGCTCTGATGCCATTGCTCGCGATGAGCAAGCACATTCGACGCGATGCACACGCCGATCGAACCGCCGATATTGCGGGCCGCATTGATCATCGCGGATGCCTGGTTGGTCTGCTCCGGCCTGAGGCCGTAATAGGAGGCTGAGGTGATCGGGATGAAGATCAGCGGCAGGCCAAGTCCGATATAGAGACGCGACCAGACGAAGAAACCGAAGTTCAGGCCGGGATAGAGCCGGGTCAATTGCCACATGGACACGGCAATGATCCCAGCGCCGATGGCAATCAGGTATTTCGGCTGAACCAGTGAATTCACCCGGCCGGCGACGAACATCATGACCATGGTCACAAGCCCGCCCGGCGATAGGGCGAGCCCAGCCCAGGTGGCCGTGTAGCCGTAATTCTGCTGCACGACTTCGGGAATGAACTGCGTCGTTGCGATCAGTATGGCGCCGGTTGCCATCATGACAATGAAGCAGGATCCGAATTGCCGGGTGCCAAGCAGCCAGCCATCGATGATCGGGTTGGCCTTGGTCAGAACCCATGGGATTGCGAGGAGAAATGCGAGAACGCATATGGCAACCATCACAATGATGAAGCCGGAGCCGAACCAGTCATCTGTCTGGCCCCGATCCAGCACAAGTTCCAGTGAGCCGAGGAAGGTCGCCACCAGCAGAAAGCCGACAAGATCGAAGCGGACGCCTTTACGGCGAAACTCTTCGCGCATGCGCTTTGTCTGAGGCGTCTCTTTCAACAGGACATAGACGAGGGCAAAGGCGAAGACGCCGACAGGGCCGTTGATGAGAAAACACCAGTGCCAGGAAAGATTGTCGGAGAGATAGCCGCCCAATGTCGGCCCGATGACCGGCGCCACGACCACGGCGACGCCGAAAAGAGCGAAGGCCTGTCCGCGCTTTGCCGGCGGAAAGGCGTCCGCAAGGATCGCCTGCGAGGTCGGCACCATGCCGCCGCCGGCAAAGCCCTGGATCACGCGGAACATCAGCAATGTTTCCAGATTCCAGGAGAGGCCGCACAGGACGGAAGCGATCGTGAAGGTCGCCAGGCACAGGAGATAGAACCTGCGACGGCCGACCCGCTCGGCAAAATAGCTGCTGGCAACAAGCACGATCGCATTCGAGACGAGATAGGTCGTGACGACCCAGGATGCCTCGTCGGAACTGACGGCCAGACCGCCGGAAATATAGCGTAGCGCCACATTGGCGATCGTCGTGTCGAGCACCTCCATGAAGGTCGCGAGCGACACCACGATGGCAATCAGCCACGGATTCGTCGTATGCGCGGACGACGCCCCTGCCCCGCCCGCCGTTGCGCTTGCGCCGCTCATCTCAGCTCCTCGGGCGCACCGTCACCGACGGCACCACGGACATGCCGGGGCCGATGGCGACATCTGCGGGCCATTTGTCGACCATGATCTTGACCGGCACGCGCTGCGTGACCTTGACGTAGTTGCCGGTCGCATTTTCGGCCGGCAGCAGCGAGAAGGCCGTTCCGGAACCTGGCTGGACGGATGCGACCTTGCCGTGAAGCTTATGATCCGGATAAGCGTCGATCGTGAGCTCCACGGGCTGGCCCGGCCGCATGTCCGTCAGCTGCGTCTCCTTGAAGTTTGCCGTAATCCAGATTTCGTCGGGAACGAAGGTCGAGATCGCCTGCCCTGCGTCGATATATTGGCCCTTGGCGCCGGTGAGGCGCACAACGCGGCCCGGCTGGGCTGCGGTGATCGTCGTATAGCTCAGGTTCTGCTGCGCCTCTTCCGCCTGCGCTTCGGCCTGTTTCAGGCTGGCGAGCGCGCTGGATTTCTGTGCTTCCGCGACAGTCTTGTTCTTCAATGCGGAGGTCACGTTCGCCTGCATCTGCGCGAGGCTTGCCTGATCCTGCTGCAAGGTCGAGGCCGCCTGCTGGACGGCCTGTACGCTGCCGGAGCCGCTCTTGACCAACTGTTGCTGACGAGCGGATTCCTGCTGCGCATATTGGAGGGCGGCGGCGGCGGAATTCTGCTGCGCTCTGGCGACGTCGACCGAAGCATTGGCCGCTTCGATCTGCGCGCCGGCGCTATCAACGGCCGCCTTGGCGACCTCCACCTGGCCATTCGCCTGATCGAGCGCAATCTGATAGTCGCGCGGCTCGATCCGCAAGATGACATCGCCGGCGGCGACGTGCTGGTTGTCTGTCACCGGAACTTCCGCGACATAACCGGAAACTTTGGCAGCCACGGAAAAACTGCGCGCGGCGACGAAAGCGTCATCCGTCGACTCGTAAGGATAGAAATAGATCTTCCAGCCGAACCATGCGCCAACGATCAGAGCCGCCAGCACTACAATGCCGGAGAGAATCCAGAAGGGATGGCGACGGACGAGTGAAGGCCGCTTTTCCACCGAGGAATCGGCCCGCCGGTCTGCATTTTCAACCGGCCGCTGTTTCCGCCGATCCGGCTTTGTTTCCATGATATCGGGTTGATTGTCAGCCATGACTTGACCTTTGCTTGTTGTCGTGCGGGGTTTCAGCTCCCGGTCAATCGGTTGAAATGATGGTCAATGCGGCAGAAAGCGTCGGATCTTTTTCAGATCCCGAACGAAGGCGAGCCGGCTCTTTTCCTTTTCATCCTGCTCCCTGATCCGCAAAAGTGCCGAAGGATGAATGGTCACGAGAACATCGGGCTTTCCCGCGGAATGCAGGATATGGCCACGGTCGCGCATGACCTTGACCTTCGAACCGAGCAGCGAGGATACCGCTGTCGCGCCGAGTGCGACGACCAGTTTGGGCTTCAGGAGTTCGAGCTCAGCCCCGAGCCACCAGGCGCAACGCTGCACCTCTCCGGCATTGGGCCTTGCATGCAGGCGCTTCTTCCCGCGCATCTGATATTTGAAATGTTTGACGGCATTGGTGACGTAGCAGCGGTCCCGCTCCACGCCGGCCTCTTCGAGGCACTGATCGAGAAGCCGGCCCGCAGGTCCGACGAAAGGCCGCGCGGCCAAATCCTCCTTGTCGCCGGGCTGTTCGCCCACAAGCACGATATCGGCCGTATCTGGCCCTTCACCGAAGACGAGGTGGGTGGCATTGCGGTAGAGATCGCATCGCGTGCACGAGCGAGCATCGTCGCGCAGTTCATCGAGGGTTTCTGCGTCCGCATGTTCATATGCCAGCGAAGGACCTGTACCGGTCAGAGGAAATCTATCGAGCATTGGGGGCTCGCTATGGTTCCAGACTCTACGACGATCAACTAATCGCCGTTCTCTTTGTTCCATGCTCGGATGCTGCCGAGAGGGGAACCCACCTCATTGCTGTTCGTTAGAATGATGAACGGTTGGAACGGAGGGAAGGCGTCATGAACGGCAACGGCAAAATAGGTTCCTTTGCGCTGAGCGCGTTCTTCAAGGACGAATATGATGCGGAGGCGGCAGCGCAGGCTCTCATGGACGCCGGCATACCCAAGGATGCAATCACCATGACGCCGGGCAATCGGCCGGATACGTCGCCGATCGATCATATGGGCTTTCTCGATGCGCTGACGGGAATCTTCTTTCACGAGGAACAGCGTGCGGCCTACGCGGCCGCTCTCGAACAGGGAGGAACGCTGGTCACCGTTCAGGAAATGAACGAGGCACAGCACAATATCGCCCTGCCGATCCTGGCCGAAAAGGGTCAGATCGATCTCAACGAACGAGACGGCGATAGCTGATCCATTCGCCTTGTCATGCCGGAACAACCGGTATCCGCTGCGGTTCGGAACCAGCGATGGAGCGTGGCCTACCAAAGGAGGAAACCATGGCGGAAACGGAAATCCACGACATGTTTGTCATCGGTCTTCGAAATGCCCATGCGATGGAAAACGAAGCCCTGAGCATGATGAGGCCACAACTGCCGCGCATGGACCGCTATCCCGAAGTGGCAGCAAAGCTCGAACAGCATATCAGCGAGACCCAGGATCAGATCATCCGCCTTGAGCATATTCTTGAGGAACTGGATGAAAATTACCTGAGCGTCAACGACATGGTCCTTTCATTCACCGGCGCGACAGCCGTCATGAGCCATGCAGGCATGGGCGACGCGGTGTTGAAAGACGCCTTCGCCGACTTCGCATTCGAAAACTATGAAATTGCGGCATATAAATCGCTGCTGACGATCGCGGATGCCGGAAATTTCCGCGAAGCGAAGGATGCATTGCAGGCAAGCCTTGCCGAAGAACAATCGATGGCCAGATGGCTGGACGACAATCTGCCCTTGGTCACGCAGAAATTCCTGCTGATGTGGGAAGGCGATGGGCCTCTTGGGACGCAGAGGTAATCTCAGCTGATTTTACCTGGAGGAATCTACAATGCCTTGCCTATCAGCTCGACGGGCGGCCTGGCAGGTGCTCATCGCTTAGGATCTTCTGCGCATCCATAAACCCGTGCGCCCACTTGTCTCGGCGGTGGTCACCTTCCGGAAATGGGTTGTTGTCGCCGCTTGCACCCTTTTGGAAGGCCTTCCTGCCGAGTTCATAAGCTTCCGTTTCGGAAATCGTGTCGTCGTTGCTCATGGCCGATATCCGCCTGTTGCCATCAACCGCGCATCAAGGCAGGCCATCACGAAGGCTGGTCTCGATGCCTCGACTGGAATCCGATGCGAAACGGCTGCGACGCAGCGCTCCCTTGCATGGGCGTAGGAGGAGCCTCTTTCATACGGCCATCGTCGTGCGAGGAAATGGATGGCGTCTTCCGGCCCCTGAACGGTCTGGCAACCCTGATCCCCGGCAGCAAGGCGAACCGGAGCGTTCCAAAGCATTTTAAATTCGACATCAATGACTTCGTGCATTCGATCCTCCCATGTCGCGGAGGTCCCTCTCCTCAATGAAAAACCGCAGACGCGGCCGTTTGTTCCTGAACCCGCTGCGCTCCGCCATGCTTTCACAAGATTCTTTCGCTGTGGATTTGGAAACTTTTATCGGCCTAGAATGTTCTGGACGCCAGGTTCCCATGAGGTGAACGCCAGCCTTTGTCCCGCCTTGCGGTTCACTTTCAGTTCACGCGAAACCATCTATAAGCGATTAACTCACTCTGGATTGATGGATGGACAACTCGACGGCCCCCTATAGCCAGATGTTCCGGGGCAAACGGCTTCTGATCGTGGAGGACGGTTATTTCCTCGCCGACGAGGCACGGCAAAAATTGCAAGAGCTCGGCGCGATCATAGTCGGACCGGTCGATGACATCGAGCATGCCGCCGAACTGATTGAGGAGAGCGATGCGGATGCGGTAATCCTGGATTTGCATCTGGCTCCGGAGCGCGCCATTTATCTGGTTGAACGGCTTGAAAGGCAGAGGCTTCCCTATGTCTTCGCCCTGGCTCGGGAACCGCCCGGCGCAACGGCGGATTTTGCCGGCTTTGTGCTGTGCGAGAAATCGGCTGCCATGGAGCACATTGCCAAGGCTCTGTTCAACAACCGAAAATCGGATATCTAGCACTGTTTCCTGCTCGTGTGACGGAGATCCAATCCGTCAGCGCCTATCCTCGTCGAGGCGAGCGGCCAATTGCTGCCTTGCCCGATTGATCCTGCTTTTCACCGTGCCGATCGCGCAGCCGAATTTTTCTGCCGCGGCATCATAGGAACGGCCTTCTATGACGACATATTCAAGCACCGCCCGATAAGGCTCGGGCAGGTGATTGCAAGCTTCCTCCAGCTCCCTTGCCCGGATTGTCCATTCCTGCGACGGCAAGGCGATGCCATCACCGGAAACACATTTCTTGCTGCCCGGAGCCTCCCGCTTGGCAATGCGGAACTTCGTGCAAAACGTATTGCGCATGATCGTGAACAGCCACGATTTCAGTCGGGTGCCGCGATCGAATTGATTGAGATTGGCCAATGCCTTCGCCAGGGTCTCCTGAACAAGATCGTCGGCATCGTTGGTATTTCTGTGAAAGGTCCGCGCAAAGGCGCGAAGGGCTGGAATAAGTTCGACAATTTCGGTTTGCAGACCGGTTGTTCGGGACAGGTCGGTCACAACTTCCTCCTTGGCAGGTTCTAATAAGAGCGCTCCTCGCCCGCCTCGCATGCAGCACCCGATCTCGTTCAACGCCGGCCATGCGCGATGAGATCGGCATCCACGCGGGTGCCGGCCCAATCGCCATTGGTCTTGATTTGAGTAGTCTCCGCTTTCGCTATACCGCGATGCCTGTTCGGGATGCTTTGGATTGACTTTCGGACTTCAGACGCCGTTTACGTCTTGCGGGGAAACGGTTGTATTCCGAGCTTGTTCCATCCAATTCCAAAAAATCGCCTGCTGTCGCTGCAAAAGAAATCGGAAAAGCAGCGGGCCGATGCAGAAGGGATTACCGCTCGATTGTCCCGTTTCGGCGAATCTTGCGTTGAAGAAGCATGATGCCATAGAGCAAGGCTTCCGCGGTCGGTGGACAGCCCGGCACGTAGATATCGATGGGAACGACCCGGTCGCATCCGCGCACGACCGAGTAGGAATAGTGATAATAGCCGCCGCCATTGGCGCAAGAACCCATCGAGATGACATAGCGCGGCTCTGGCATCTGGTCGTAGACCTTGCGAAGCGCCGGCGCCATCTTGTTGCAAAGCGTACCCGCGACAATCATTAGATCCGACTGCCTCGGGCTAGCCCTTGGCGCCGCGCCAAAGCGTTCGACATCATAGCGCGGCATCGACATCTGCATCATTTCGATCGCGCAGCAGGCGAGCCCGAACGTCATCCACATCAGCGATCCCGTGCGCGCCCAGGTGACGAACTCGTCCGTGCTGGTGACCAGAAAGCCCTTGTCGGCAAGCTCGCTGTTGATCGTCCCCAGAAATGGATCGCCGCCTGGAGCCTCGCCGGGGTACTGAAAGTCGCTGATCACAGGCCGATTCTTGAAGGAAGACATGGGTCCGTTCTCTCTGGAAAAGACGCCTACAACTTTCGCAAGCTCGATTTGTTCCGCGAAGGAAGCGTCTTCAAAAGCATGATCCTGCCAAGAGCAAAAATGCAGAAAACTGGAAACAACCACTCTGCTGTTGAGTTTGAAGGCGGCAAACAGAAGAGAGGAATGATCCTATGTTGATGAAAATGATCGCAGTCGGCGCCTTGTCGATCGGCATGGCCACAGCTGTCATGGCGCAGCAGTCCGGCTCTGGCGGCACTGGCGCCGGTGGATCCGGCAGCGGCAACGGCGCCGCGACAGGCACGCAAAATAATGGCACTTCCGACGGAAACGGAGGCACCACCGGCACCGGTGCGACCGGTACTCCCAATTCCAACGGTCAGTCGCAGGACTGCAATGCCATGAAAACCGGCAAGAACACGACACAAGGCAACGACACGCAAAATAGTCAATCGAACGACAGCGCGACGAGCAGGAATTGTCCTCAATGACGAAAACTCGGGAAAATGCGGGACCGTTTCGTGTTTCGCGGGCCACCCGGCGTCGCCATAGGCTTTCCATATATCGACTGCATCGGATGCGATGTGGATGGCTGGCGATACATGCCGCAATCGAGGAGCAGATGCCATGAGAAACCCAGCATCTATGAAAAACCCAGACTCCATGAGAAACGGTGCTCAGGAACTTGCGAAGGAATATCTGCGGCTCGGCGGACGCAGGCTTCTGGTCATGGATGATAATATTCTATCGACCAACAGCTGGGAAGCGGACCCTCCCGAAGCCGAGACATTCTGGAAACGGGAGATCGAGACACTCGAACCGCGGCAACGCAGCGAGGTCATGTCGTTTCTCCCTTCCATCAATGCCACCTAGTGGGGGCACCGGCTTTGCCGAAGTCATCCCGAAGCAAGCGGCTCCAGACATGGCCATGAATTGATGACAAAGACAGGTACGATCCGTATCGGTATTTCAGGCTGGACCTACGCCCCCTGGCGCGGCGTTTTCTATCCGGAAGGCACGACACAGAAGCGCGAGCTGGCCTATGCCTCCCGGCAGTTTCCTTCCATCGAGATCAATGGCACATTCTACGGATTGCAACGTCCCGAGGCTTTTGCGAAATGGCGGGACGATACGCCCGATGGCTTCGTCTTTGCCATCAAGGGCTCCCGCTACATAACCCATATGCGCAGGCTGCGCGATGTCGAGACGCCGCTCGCCAATTTCATGGCCTCAGGTTTGCTGCGCCTTGGACCGAAGCTTGGCCCTATCCTCTGGCAGTTTCCGCCGCGGCTACAATTCGACGCCGAACTCTTTTCCACCTTCATGTCAATGCTGCCAAAGGACACCCATGCCGCGGTCAAACTTGCGAGGCGACGCGATGCATGGATGGAAGGGCGCGACTGGCTGGAGACCGACGAAAACAGGCCACTGCGCCATGCATTCGAGATCCGCAACGATAGCTTCGCGCAAGCCGATTTCATCCGGCTGCTGAGGGAACACAAGATGGGACTGGTTTGCGCCGACACGGTCGAATGGCCGTTGCTGATGGATATCACGGCCGATTTTGTCTATTGCCGTCTCCATGGCTCGGAAGAGCTCTATGTCAGCGGCTACGACGACAAGGCTCTCGATAAGTGGGCAAGACGAATCAGCGCCTGGGCGCACGGTCGCGAGCCCGCCGACGCCAATCGCGTGTTGAAGCCGCTGACATCGTCCGCGAGGGGTCGCGACGTCTATGTCTATTTCGATAATGACGTGAAAGTCAGGGCACCGGTCGATGCCCGACGACTGGCCGAGCGGCTCGGGCTTGCCTCACCAGTCGAAGCCATGCCGCCCCTTGAGAGGAAGCGGCCGCGCAAGACGGCGGTTACAGAAGAGGCCCGCCAGCATTGGCCGGGCCGATGACGCTCTCTTCACAGGAAAAAGGCGCCGGCTCGGTTCAGATCACTCCAGCCGGCCCCATGCCGGGTCCCACTGCACACCCTCGGACAGCTCCACATAGATCGGCCTGAGCGTCTCGCCGATCATCTTGTTGCGTGCCGCTATGAAAGCGTCATTAGGCTCCATTTCCTCACCAGGGAAAACGACATCATCTTCACCAGGCGGTGTTTCCTTGCGCAGGAAACCCCTGATCTGATCGCCGGAATGATAGAATTTGACGATAATGGAGCCCGGCGGAACCTCGTTCTTGCGATATCGGCGGTAGGTTTCCATCTTGCACCTCCTCATATCGGCGGGCATTCGCCGAATGATTATCGAATTGACCATGATCCGAACCGCCCTGCCTCGGCTTGGTTCCTCAAGCATTTGCCCGATCGGCTCTGCGACCACATGCCCGGTTGTTTCCGGGCCCGAATGCCCTAACTAGCGGTAGTCGACATCCTTCATCCGAGGCTGACATGACCGACGATGTCTTGCTGACATTCAATGCCGGGTCCTCGACCTTGAAAATCGGGGTCTTCGAGCTTGCGGGCACGCAGGCGCGCAATGTCGGCCGCGGAAAGATCGACTTCGATCAAGCTCCGCTGATGCTTCGCTACTCCATCGGAGACGATAAATACGAGAGGTCGGTCAAGGGCGACAACGATGCAAATTTCGTCTCCGTCGTCGCCGAAACCCTGGACCATATGCTCGCACATCTTCCGGGCAGGCTGCGCGCGGTCGCCCATCGCGTTGTCCATGGCGGCCTGATGTTTCGAGAGGCGACGCTGCTCGACGATGCCGCGATCGACCGGATCGAGAAGCTCGTTCCCCTTGCCCCCCTCCATCAACCGCAGGCGCTCCGCGTCATCCGGTCTATCGAAAAGCTTCGACCCGAGGTTCGGCAAGCCGCTTCGTTCGATACGGCCTTCCATTCGTCGCAATCAGGCCTTGTCAGCAGGTTGGCAATCCCGCGCGGCATGCATGATGACGGCGTGCGCCGCTACGGCTTTCACGGCCTTTCCTACAAATGCATCGCCTCGCAGCTTAGCAAGATCGAGCCGGCAAGCGCCGGGGGCAAGGTCATCGCATGCCATCTCGGCAGCGGCGCCAGCCTGTGCGCAATGGAAAATGGCATCAGCCGCGACACCAGCATGGGGTTTTCGGCCCTGGACGGGATCCCGATGGCGACACGTCCCGGTTGGCTCGACCCGGGCGCCCTACTCTATCTGATGAGGAGCGGGATGCGGGAGCCGGAACGGATCGAAGACTTTCTCTACCATGAATGCGGCCTGCTCGGCGTTTCCGGCATCAGCGGCGACACCCGCGTCCTGCTCGAAGACAAGCGGCCGGAGGCGGCTGAAGCCATAGATCTCTTCTGCCTGCGCATATCGGGCGAAGTCGGCCGGATGTGCGCGACGATCGGAGGCCTCGACGCTCTGGTCTTCACCGCCGGCATCGGCGAAAACCAGCCGCAGATCAGAGCCCGCGTCGTACGGAGGTTGCAATGGTTGGGTATCGAGATCGATGACGATGCAAACCGGCGCAATTTGACCTCGATCAGTGCAGGTTCCAGCCAAGTGAAGCTATTCGTGATCCCGACCGATGAGGAACAGGTGATCGCCGACGAGGCCGTGGCCCTTATCACATGACGAAAACGAGGAGACGGAAATGAATGCAGTCACCACGCCGCTCTCAACCGAAGAACTCTCTCTGATCGACCGCTACTGGCGGGCTGCCAACTATCTTTCCGTCGGCCAAATCTACCTGATGGACAATCCGCTGCTGCGCGAGCCGTTGAGACCCGAGCACATCAAGCCGCGACTGCTCGGTCACTGGGGCACGACGCCTGGTCTGAATTTCATCTATGCCCATCTGAACCGTGTCATCAAGGCACGCGATCTCGACATCATCTACATATGCGGACCGGGTCACGGTGGTCCCGGCATGGTCGCCAATACCTACCTTGAGGGCACCTACAGCGAGATATATCCGGATATCGCCGAGACTGCGGACGGGATGCAGAAGCTGTTCAAGCAATTTTCCTTCCCCGGCGGCATTCCAAGCCATGCGGCACCCGAGACGCCGGGCTCCATCCATGAAGGCGGCGAGCTCGGCTATGCGCTCGTCCATGCCTTCGGCGCGGCTTTCGACAACCCCGACCTCGTCGTCGCCTGTGTCGTCGGCGATGGCGAAGCCGAAACCGGGCCGCTGGCGGCAAGCTGGCATTCCAACAAATTCCTCAATCCGGCGCGCGATGGCGCGGTGCTGCCCATCCTCCATCTCAACGGCTACAAGATCGCCAATCCGACGATCCTCGGCCGGGCAGGCGACGACGATCTTAAAAACCTGTTCTCCGGTTACGGCTACGAGCCGTTTTTCGTCGAGGGGCACGAGCCCGCCGCGATGCATCAGGCGATGGCCGCAACATTCGATCAGACGTTCGACCGCATTCGCAGCATACAGAGAAACGCACGCGAAAAGACTTCGCCCGAAGGAATGCCCCGCTGGCCGATGATCGTGCTGCGCAGCCCGAAAGGCTGGACGGGACCCAGGCAAGTGGACGGCAAGAAGGTCGAAGGTTTCTGGCGGGCGCACCAGGTGCCCGTCGCCAATTGCCGCGGCGACGAGAGCCACCGAAAGATCCTCGAAGACTGGATGCGCGGCTATGATCCCGACGATCTTTTCGATCGCGATGGGCGGCTGAAGGCCGAGCTGCGGGCGCAGGCACCCAAAGGCGAAAGACGGATGGGTGCCAACCCCCATGCCAATGGCGGCCTGCTTCGCAAAGAGCTCCTGGTTCCCTCCCTCGAGGACTACGCTGTCGAGATCGGCGAGCGCGGCAGCAAGCAGGTGCAATCGACGGAGATACTCGGCCACTATCTGCGCGACACGCTGAAGCTCAATGACATCAGGCAGAATTTTCGCATCTTCGGCCCTGACGAGACGGAATCGAACCGCCTCGGCAGCGTCTTCGAAGCGACCGATCGTGTCTGGATGGAGGCAATCGAAGACTATGACGTCCATCTAGCGCCGGAGGGCCGGGTGATGGAAGTCCTGAGCGAACATCTTTGCCAAGGTTGGCTGGAAGGATATCTGCTCACGGGCCGGCACGGGCTTTTTTCTTGCTACGAGGCCTTCATCCATATCGTCGATTCCATGTTCAACCAGCATGCCAAGTGGCTGAAGGTCTCGCGCGAGCTGCCGTGGCGCAAGCCGATCTCATCGCTGAACTACCTGCTGACGTCGCATGTCTGGCGGCAGGATCACAACGGCTTTTCGCATCAGGATCCCGGCTTCGTCGATCTCGTCGCCAACAAGAAGGCCGATGTGGTGCGCATCTACCTGCCACCGGATGCCAATACACTGCTGTGGGTCGCTGATCATTGCCTGAGGACTTATGACCGGATCAACGTCATCGTCGCCGGCAAGCAGCCTGAATCGCAGTGGCTCGGTATGGACGAGGCGATCGCCCATTGTAAGGCCGGCGTCGGCATCTGGGATTGGGCGAGCTACGAGGAGAATACGATCGCTCCCGACCTCATCATGGCCTGTGCCGGCGATGTGCCGACCATGGAGACGCTTGCCGCCGTCATGCTATTGCATGAGGCGATCCCGGACTTGAAGATCCGAACGGTCAACGTGGTCGATCTCCTGGCCCTTCAGGATCCGGAGCAGCATCCGCACGGTCTCGAGCATCAGGCATTCGACCGGATCTTCACCACGGACAAACCGGTGATCTTCGCCTATCACGGCTATCCCTATCTGATCCACCGGCTGACCTACAGACGAACCAATCACGACAACATCCATGTGCGCGGGTTCATCGAGGAAGGCACGACGACCACGCCCTTCGACATGACGGTGCTGAATGAGCTGGATCGCTATCATCTCGCGCTGGAGGCGATCAACCGCGTGCCGGGTTTGGCCGAAAAAGTTCCGGATGTCGTGGATGGCCTGAGAGCAAAGCTCGTCAAGCACCATGACTATGTCCGGCGCCATGGCGAGGATATGCCGGAAGTTCGCGACTGGCGGTGGAAGCGGTGAGGCTGGAACGGCCCAACGCTTCAGTGAATGACCGAACCGTTAGGATTTGGCCGCGTGCGCCGGTTTTCCCTTTCGCTTGGTCGATGCCATGTCGTGAAGCTCCTTTTCGCTCATGGAGTCGACCATGCTCTTCGATGCGCCCTTCAGCTCACTCTTCTTCCTCTCGCCGCGCTTGGCGGCGAGCGCCGCGCCGGCGGCCATTTGCTGCGATTTCGACTTTGCGGGCATGATGAGCCCTCCTTTGACTTGTTTGCGATCTCGTTTGCCTATCCGGCAAAGCGTACCAGCAGAATGAGCAATACCGCCGCGGCAAGCCCACCGATGAATATCACGCGCTGCCAACGCCGTTTCAGGATGATCTCGCCTTGGCGAACATCCTCGGCCGCGAAGCTGCGCGGCTCGTCCCTGTCTGAATCGCCCTGATCTTTTCCGTTCATTGCAACCATCCGGAGGTCGGATTTCGGCGACCATTCGTGCCGGGAGCAGCCGCGCCGCGGCGCCGGTCGCAGAAGGCTGACAGAGCATAAGCCTAGGATTGATAGGTGCCGATGATGCTTGCCTCTGCCAGCGTGTGTTTCTTCACTTTCTGCCACATCGCCTCCGCCCCGACGGCATCCGGAAGGGTAACCCTCGGCACGTCAAGCGCAGCGAGCCGAAAGATATAACGATGAGGGGGATCGCCGCGTGGCGGCCGCGGACCGTCGTAACGGGCATTGCCGAAATCGTTTTTGTAAAAGCGGAGCGCCTGCTCCTGCGTCGTGTCGACGCTTTCAGCCAGCCCCGTCCATTCCGCCGGAATGTTGGCAATGCCGCAATGGCAAAACGTACCGCTCGGTGCATCGGGATCCTCGACGATCAGGGCAAAGCTCTGGGTTTTATCGGGAGCACCGCCCCAAGAGAGCGGGGGGAATAAATTCTCGCCTTCCATCGCGTATTTGCTCGGTATCGGCTCGTCTTCAGCGAAGGCCTTGCTGATCAACGTCAAAGCCATCAGGCTCCTCCTTTCTGTCGCGGATTCATGCTTTTGTGAAGTTCTCAACATAAGGTGCAACCCGTCAGCACCATTATTGTTCCCGGCGCGGAACATTCATGCACAAGCGCAGTTCTATGCATCCAAAAATGGAGGAGAACAAATGACGGATGAGCGGTTCGAATGGATCAGCAAACGGGCCTATGCCATTTGGGAGGCCGCGGGGCGCCCCTGGGGATGCAGCCATCTCCACTGGGAGCAAGCGGCTGCGGAGCGCGAGATCATGGAGCGAACACGAGCATCCGTTGACGGCGAAGACGTGCTGATAAGGCTTCGGCGGAAAGTTGCGCCGCCCGAAGCCGAAAATGATGACTCTCCAAAGGACCGTAACGTCGGATAGTGTCAATACGCGGGAAATTCTCGCAGAGACAATTCCCGGGCGTACATAGCCCGGCCGAATTTTGGTGGGCGAACGGCCTGCTGCGGAGCGCAATCATGGCTTCGCCGTACGTTTCTTTCCTAATTCTGAGTTCCGTCCCGGTTTGGCTGGGCCGGCGTGCTCTTGGTGCCCTGCTGATTGTTTTCCGACCGGTCGGTCGGTGCGGGCTGGGCAGCTTGTCCGGCGGGCGGAGTATTGTCGATCGTGCCGCCCTGCGGCTGTCCGCCGGAGGAGCTTATGGGCGGCGCCGGGTTTTCCGATTTATTCGGCTCGATGTAACGGCCCCATAGTTCGACGCCGGCCCACACGATTGCGGCCAAAACCAGCCCCGTGACCAACACGGCGAAAAGATGCACGCCGCGCACGCCCTGACGAGCCTCGGTCGCAGAAAGCGGTTTTTTGGGTTCCTGGGGTGCCATTGCAGGCCTCCGTAAGTTGCAAATCCCATACCGGCCTAACCTCAGCGCTGCGAGATGGTTCCATCGCGCGACGCCGCATCCCGTCGGCGTCGGCCGGAACAATGCGCATAGCCGGACGTTAGCCCTGTGAGGCTGCAGATCGTGCCAAGCGGACACGATGGTGCTGAAGAATATGGAGATTTTTCCGCTTTCTCTCCATAGCCAACGAAATGGCAGGCGAGCTTCCCACCCATCCGATCCGCAGCCTTCCCGGCATCTGGGATGCCGAAGACTGATAGGTCTCTCAAGCCGACTGGTTCCGATCGAAGCGGACGACCACCCCAATCGGAAACGTTTTTCGCCACGAGAACTTCATACCGTCATCGAGGTGAACAATGACAAAGAATATCACCAACGCAATGTCGTCGACGGCTGCATCATCGACTTCGGCACGATCGTTGCAACGCAGCTTCGATTGGCCGCGCCATTTGAATGGCTGGACCTTACCGAGATGCCGCGGCATTCTGCTGGCGGCGATGGCGGTCGCTGTTTCCTCGACCTTCGCATTCGCACAACAAACGCCGAACGACGACCGGTGCAAGGCTATGGACACCAATCGACAGACGGAAAACCAGCAGCCAGGCGACGGCCAGGCAACTCCGGCACCGGACAGCGATCCAAGTCGGACGTTGGCGGACTGCGGCGGCGTTCTCAAGCCGCCATCCGTCGGCGATAGTCAAATGGAAAAGCCTGCGCCAAAGGTCGGCAATACTCCCATCATCAAGCCGGGTGATCCGAAAAATGGGCAGCAAAACAGTCAACAGCCCAGCAAATGAGAACCCATCAAATGAGGATGTCTTACGGCTTCGGTTCCGGCTGCTCGATTGGCCCATTGGTCACCGTCGTGTCCCGGCTGTCGCCGGCGGTAAATGGCTTGATGACGAGAATGGCCAGTACCGATGCGATCATCAGACCAAAGACCACGAGCAACAACATGCGCATCTCGGCGTGTCCATCTATCGCGTCTTGCGGATAGCAAGATTGCTGTCGTGCCCGACGATGCCGCCCGCCTGTCGGGAGATCGCTTCCGCGCGCTGCTTGGCTTCGTGATTTTCGACGGATCCTTCGATGATGACTCGTCCGCGGCTTACGGTGACGAAAATGCCCGCGGTATCGAGCAGCCCATCCGCTTTCAGCCTGCTTTCGATTTCCGCGCGAATTTCGGCATCGGCTCTTTCTTGTTTCCACGCTGAAGATGCACCCTCCTCAGCCGCCGGCGCCAAATCATCAAGCTGTTGCGATTGAAGGCCGGACTGCACCTTGGAAATCCTGAAGAAAACCTCATCGACCTCCCGTCTGCGACGCCGATCGCATTCGGCCGAATCCTCGCAGCGAGCATCGTCCGTACCCGGTTGCGGCGGAATATCCTGCGCCGATGCTCCTGCTGCGGCAGCCTGCGTGACATCTCCTGAGCCGCCGGCCGCCTGATCGAGCGCTTGCAGGGTGCGAATATCGGCGCGATCCGGAGGATCCCTTGCCGTTTTCGTATTCTTGATCTCGGTCATTGTTTTCTCCCGTGTTTGATAGGGGAAAACATTTGTCGCCTGCGAATGTTCCGTCTTGATCGCCGATGGTCATGTGCCCGTCGTCAGCATCTCGAAGGATACGATCTTGTGATACTCCCGGAGAGACGCAAGCAACTGCGCGCCGCCGGCATCCAAGCCCGCCTGCCTCCATCGCACCTCGTAGGAAATATGCGCGGTCGCCTCCGTCGGTCCCATCGTCTCGGCGAGAAAGGCGAAGGCATATCCGCGCGGCTCCAGCGCCGTTTGCATGTCGGCGACCGTAACGCCGGCATCCCGCGGAAGCTCGATCACGAACCGCGCCTTCTGCCGGCGCGGTATCAGCTTGTCGAACCGTTTAAAGGGAGACAGCACGATAAAGGCGATGACCGCACCGGCCGAACCGACGATCAATTGTCCGCCGCCGATACACAGGCCGATCGCGGTCATGATCCAAAGGGTCGCCGCCGTCGTCACGCCGGTCACCAGATCCCCGCGCTTGAGGATGGCGCCGCCGCCGATAAAACCGACCCCGGTCAGTACGCCGAGGGGAAAGCGCAGCACGTCCATCGAGGCGAATGATTGCGGTGTCTTGCCCAGTGTCGACAGCAGAAGATTGGCCTGGATCATTGTGAGGCAAGCTGCCAAGCCCACCAGAATCGTCGTACGGAATCCCGCCGCATGGCCACCAGCCTCCCGGTTTATGCCGACCAAGGCACCCGCTGCCGTCACCAATGCGAGCCGAACGACGATATCGAGCCAGTTCGGATCGAGGGGCATATCATCCATCAGATTCGGCACGTTATTCTCCGACAGAAGGCCTCTTGGGACAATTCTTCATTGAGAACAGCGCCGCGGGCTTTTCGTTCCGCTGCATCCCTCTTCCAAGGACGGCAACCTTCGATCGTGAACCTCCAACAATGCGGGATCGGGAGAACGACCGTCGTGCCTCCGCCCTTGCGGCTGTCGACCGTGGCGTGGCCGCCATGCGCCTCGGCCATGGCCTTGACGACGGCAAAGGCCGGATCCCCGCGTCGCCTCGTCTTCCATGTGGATGAGGCCACAAAAGCGATCCCAAAAAGTTCTGCCACCTTCGCCTAACTCGGCGAGGCGTCTGGCCCGCTGGCGGCTCTTTGAACCAAGCGGGCAACCACTTCGGTGCGGTTCTGCGCCTGCAACTTACGCATGATATGTTGCAGATGCATCTTCACGGTATGGCCCGACAAATTGAGTTTTCCTGCAATGACCTTATTTGAGCAGCCGCATTGCAGCTCCGCGAGGACATCCGCCTCCCGGGGAGTGAAATCGGCGATCGCCAAATATTGCGTCCTATCATCCAAGCTTTTTTCGGCCTCGTTTCTGACCGGAATATGCTCGTTTGAGCCGTTTGCAACAGCTCCCAATAGCTGTGGGCAGAATGTTCCTCCCGCCAGAACGAGACGGAGGCCGGCAAGGGCGATGTCAATGGGAAGTGACGTCGAGAAAAAGCCGCGAATGCCCATCTCGAGTGCCTGACGGACTATGTTGACGTCATCTGTGCCCAAAAGCAAGGTAACAGGAGCCTCAGGAAAACGTGCAGCAATTGCCGCGAGATCGTCACGCAGGCTTGTGCTCTCAACACCTCTGCCGGCCAGATCGAGTGCAATCAGACGCACCTCCGCTCCAAGGGCTCTATCGAGACTCTCGGTGGAGATCATATCGATAAAATTCCAACCGGGGAATTCATGCTCAAGAAGCTTGACCACAGTCGTTCGCGCCAGTGTGGAATGCTGAATTACGACAATAGTTGGTGCACTGCGCCGCATCTGGCGCTTAGTTTTAGTACTGTTGGACACCTGCGTGCTCCCCGGAATATTTGCAGACCAACAGGAACACACATTATTGCTGCACTCACTTCATGTCATGACAGAAAAAAGAGGTATTCTCGATATCAATAGTCTTATCTCTCATGAGAATTCTCATAGTCTCAGAAACCTTGGTGAGTGACAACCAGAGCCTGTAAAACAGGTTGGAACACCTATTTATGAAGGACATGCAGAATCGACCTGTCGCTGTAGAAAATACATGCTTTCGCGGAATTCGCGTGCCACAAGAAGGTCAATAGAGCTTTCAAACACACTGAAAAGGCAATCGATCTATTACATGTGCATACAGGAAATGTCGTTGGATAGAAGAAGCTATCGATCGACTTGCACTTGATCCCACATCTCAACTCAAGGCAGCAGTAATCGACGACAATGCGGATAAGGCATGGTCGATTGTTCGGTACCTCAGCGAAATGTGTTCCGCGGCATGTCGGCCCATGAGGCGAAAGCCCGAGCGCCGGAGACGATCCGGCATGCGGCTGGAAAAATGGCGGGAAGAACGGATTTTGCGCAGTTGAGTTCGCGCAATGCAAATGGGATTCTATCCGCTAGGTATGGATGAAGCTCAGAATGTCGTCCACGAGAGCCGAGTGGGCGTCCGTGAGGTTGCCGCCCCCGCCGTGGCCACCGATGCCGGCCAGCTGAAGCGCGTGCTGATCATAGAGAACATGATCGATCTGTTGGGCGTCCGCCGTCCCGCCGGCGGGAACGGCGATGTTGATAGGATGGAAATAGGCGAGATTGACGTCTACCATGCTGCCGGTTGACGATCCGATCCCGCCGCCGCCCCCCTCATGACTGCCGGTAAAGATCGTCCCCGACGACATGTTGAAGCCACCGCCGTCGCCACCGATGCCTGCAATCTGCACGGTGCCCTGATCAAAAATTGCATTGTTTGCCTGATGAGCCTCCGCCGAGCCGCCTGCCGCGCCCACGGCGATGTTGATCGGTGAAAAAATGGCCACGCTGACGTCGACCATGCTGCCAACGAAAAATCCATTGCCGCCGTGGCCGGCATAATTGTCGCCGGTAAATGTAAGTGCAGTTCCCGGGCTCATCGATGCATCATGGCTTGCGACATTATGGTCCCCTCCCGAGCCGCCAACGCCACCAATCTGGGTTGCACCCTGCAGGAACAGGGCATTGTTCGATTGATCGGCGTGAGCCACCGCGCCAGGGCCTGCCGCAACGGCAGCATTTACGGGGGCAAACAGTGCGACGTCGGTGCTTACGAGGCCGCCATAGAAAAGACCATTGCCCCCGGTGCCCGCATGACTGACGCCCCCGCCGCCGATGGCAACATTGCCGCTTCCGCCATTCCCGCCTATCCCAGCCATTTCGGTGGGATGCTGATTGATGAGCGCATCGTTGCCCTGGAAGGCGTCGGCAGCCGAATGAGGTCCTGCAATAGCGGCATTGGAGGGCATGAAGACGGCCAAAGCGTTGCTGTCGATCACGCCTACGCTTATCCCGTCACCACCGCTGCCGGCAGAATTGTAGCTCGGACCAGAAGCGACATCCAATGGAAGCCAGGTCGGCACCAGCGCCAGATGCCCCGCAGCCGAATTGGGGGCGAGGTTTTGATCGGTGCCTGTTTTGGGCAAGTCTTCCGATAAGGGACGAACTTCCGTCATTACCGTCTCCATTGCGCGATCAACCGCACGTTCAAGCGAACAGCATATGCCGCCTGAATTGTTCAGGGCATTGTGCATCTGAAGGTGAAAAAAACAGAGCCTGCAATTCGTCTACATCCAGTCGGCTAGTTCCGTAGCCATTTGGCTGTCATGGATGCGGCACCCGTTATGCGTGCTTAAAAGCGCCAGATCCACCCCCTGGTTTACAGGTTCGGCGTCGCCCAAGCCATCTTTCGCGGCGGAAAACACTCGTTTTCAACCTTCGAACAGGATCTCCTCGCCAAGCGCAGCCTGATCGGACCCCCAGAATTTAGCCGTTTTGCCTGATAGCCTTTGCTTTGAAGAACGGCATCGCTTCGACCGGATGGCAGATATCATCATGATCGTGCCACCAGAGCCAAATCCCTAACGGCTAAACCGGAATATCACTCTATCACCTCCAACCATACGCCCGAAGGAACGTCGCCGATTAGCTAGATAGCTCACAGATCAAATCGCGGGTAATATTTACCTGCGGTTGTATTGGCTGGCGATGAGATGCTGGATACCCACGCCGTAGAACAAACTCGGACGAAACGAAGTAGAAGGAGGGACATCAATGCCTATTCCACAAATGTCTGACACGATTCAACTCAATGATCCAAATGCGGGCGATGCCAATGCCGGTAATGGCGGTGATGGCTACAGCCATGGGAATATCGACTACAACCCGGTTGCGTATGTCGCCAATGTGCAAACAGTCGATGGAGCATCGACCGATTTGCACAACGGCGATCATGTTTGGCAGACGGCCGATTGGACCGCCGGCGGTGGCGGAAGTGGTGGCTTTACTCAGGCCCAGAACGGCTTCCTGGCGGCGGTGACGAACACTGGCGCCGGCGGCGCGGGGGGAGATTCTCACTCCGACGGCAGTCAAGGAAGCTCGAGTGGCGGCGACGTAGCTGCGGTGAGCGCCGCGACGACCGGGACCCAGTATACGCAGCTTCTGGCTGATCAGCATGCCACCATCCTCGCAGGCGTCGGCGGCAATGGTGGTAACGGAAACATCGCTCGAGGCGGTGATATCTCGTCAGCGTTGGTTCACACCGATCCAGAAACGACGACGGTGAACAATGCTCTCGATCATTTCGTAAATGACTTCGGTCATATCGATCTCAGCCATCTGGGCTCCTGAAACTCAGATCCTGAAGGTCGCCGGCTTCGGTCGGCGACCCTCATAGGTTGCAAAATCAGCCAGCAGCCTCTTCTTGTCGGCATCAAGCGCAGCGAGATCTGATAATGGCAACGCTTTCTGCAAAGCTATCGCGCCCACAGACACAGCTCGTTGTTGCGCTCCGGGCTTGTGCCGGAGCCTTCGGATTGGTTTTCCTCTATAGCTGCGGCTACAATCTCTTCCTTCTGGCGCCTTCGATCTATCTACTCCAGATCTATGATAGGGTCCTGTCGAGCCGAAGCGCCGACACGCTTCTGATGCTGACGATGATTATCGCCGTTGCCGTGCTGGTCGGATCCACGCTGGATATCGTTCGCAGGGCAGCTCTTTCGCGCATCGGCAGCTGGCTGGATCACAGGTTACGGCCGATGGTGCTCACCGCATCATTCGAATATGCCGCTCGCGCCAATGCGGGAGCCGCCACGGAATGCTACAGGGACCTCGCCGTACTACGCCAGTTCCTCGATTCACCAGCCAGTTCCCTTTTTTTCGACGTTCCCTGGGCGCCAATTTTCCTGCTCCTGCTCTTTCTTGTTCATCCGCTGCTTGGGACCATCGGTCTTCTGAGCGCGGTTGCGCTTCTGCTGTTTGCGTTCCTGACGGAACTGGCGACTCAAGAGCCGCTTGCCCGCGCCAATCTTGCTCTTTCGAGGAGCTATCAGCGATTTGCGAGCGCCCTCAAAAACATCGAGGTGATCCGGGCCATGGGCATGCAGTATGGCGCGGCACTGGTCGTCTATCGCGATGCGGAAATGGCAAGAAGGGTCCAGGACATCGCGATGCATCGGACGGAGATCATTCTTGGCTTCTCCAAGGCAATCCGCACGCTCGCGCAGATCCTCATGATGGGATCGGCGACATGGCTGGTGCTTGCGAGCAACAGCAGCCCAGGAATCATCTTCGTTGCGAGCTTGCTGCTCGGGCGCGGGCTGGCACCCATCGAGGGCGCAATAGGTGCATGGCGCTCTTTCACCTTTGCGCGGAATGCCTTCAATCGCTTGAATGGAATGCTGATCGCCGTTGCAGCGGAACGCGATCCCCGAACGGTGCCGCAACCAGAGCCCAATGGCCTGGTTCTCGATAACGTCAGCTATATTCAGCCATTCGCCAACAAGCAGATATTGACCGGTATCACATTGCGCCTCGCGCCGGGCGATTGCGTAGCGCTCATCGGCCCGTCGGGATCGGGAAAATCGACACTAGGCCGCGTCATGGCAGGTGTTGTGCAGGCAACGGGCGGATGTGCTCTTCTTGGCGGTGTCGACATATCGGCTCTGCGCCTTTGCGGGGGAACCCATCATGTCGGATACCTGCCCCAGGACATCGAACTCTTCGGCGGCGCAATCAAGGATGTGATAGGCCGGCTTGACGGAGGAGATCCAGTCAAAGCGATCGATGCCGCGAAGCTGGTTGGATTGCACGAAGCGATCATGCGGCTGCCCCAGGGCTACGAGACCGATATCGGCGAAGGCGGAAACCTGCTGCTTCGAGCTCAGCGCCAGCAGTTGGCACTGGCGCGGGCCGCCTATGGAAACCCATCCCTTGTCGTTCTCGACGATCCAAACTCGAGCCTGGACTATGACGGCGAACGCATGCTGTTCAGGGCAATCGAACGCATGAAATCCAGGGGAATGACCGTCGTCATCATAACGCATCGGATGGGGATCCTGCCGGTCACCAACAAGATTGCCATTATGCGCAACGGGACGGTGGCGGCCTTCGGCGAGAGCGAGCGGATTTACGAAACCTATCTTCAACCGCCATCTCGAACAGGAACGTAGGGAGGGACGCCGCCATGACCCTTGTTCACCTGGACGCAATGCTGGCGAGGTTTTCAAATTCGTCAAGGACAGGCCAGCGGTTCGCTCGACGATCGACGGCCAAGCGACAGGCCTATTCACCGGTGATCGACCCGAAACAGCGCGGCCCCGCCCCTCCTTCGCCCATGCCGAGGCTCAGAGGCGTTGTTTGGACAGGCAACCTGCTGATCGGCGTCTTTATAGTCGGATTGGGAGCCTGGTCGGTTCTGGCGCCGCTGAAGAGCGCCGCGATTGCACCGGGCGTTATCGAACCGGAGTCCAGCCGCAAGACCATTCAGCATCTGGAAGGCGGAATTGTGCGACGGATACTTGTCAAAAACGGCGATGCGGTCACGGCCGGGCAGATCATCATAGAACTCGACGATACGAAGTTTCGCTCGGAGCGCGACAGCATTCAAGGGCAACTCTGGGACGCCGAAGCAAGCCGCGCGCGCTTGCTTGTAGAGCAGACGGGCGGTGATCATGTCGCCTATCCGCAGGACCTCCGGGCGGCAATGGACAGGGATCCTTCGGTTGGCGCGATTCTGACTGGGCAACAGAAAATCTTCGAAGCGCGGCGCCGGGTCATGCAGGCGGAAGTCGGGATTACCAATGAAAAAATCGCGCAGGTACGGCAGGAAATCGTCGGACTTGGCGCACAAAAGGCAGCATTGGCCGACAGGGCCGCAATCTCGCAGGAAGAACTGGATCAGGTCACGGTGCTCAACGCCAAAGGACTGGAAAGAAAAAGCAGACTTCTCAACCTCCAGCGGGAAAAAGCGGATCTGGATGGCCAGCAGGGTCAGGTAGAGGCGCAGATCTCCCGCGCCTACCAGGTCATCAGCGAGTCACAGGCCGATCTCGCAAAGCTTGAGAGCGACCGGTTGAGCGAAGTCGCACAGGGCATGCGCGACACGGAAGGCCAGATCATGCAGTTGCGCGAGCGCTTGCGGGCGATCGACGACCAGCTTTCAAGGACCGATATCCGTGCTCCCGACGATGGAACAATCATGAACCTGCGCATCCACACAGCCGGTGGGGTGATTGGCGCCGGCGAACCGCTTGTCGACCTTCTCCCCGGTGCCGATCGCCTTGTCGTATCCGCCCACGTCAGGCCGGAAGACATCAATCTCGTCCATGCGGGGCTCGAGGCGCAGGTTCACCTCCTTCCATACAATCAGCGGCGTGTTCCACTCTTGAAAGGTCGGGTCGAGTATGTATCGGCGGATCGTCTCACCGATACGCAGAGCGGCCAGCCGTACTTTGCCGCGACAATCCGTGTAACGGACGAGAGGTTGACGAAAATGAGCGATGTCGAGCTGATCGCAGGCATGCCCGCACAGACGCTGATCGAAACCGGCAAAAGCAGCGTGGCGTTCTATGCTATCAGACCACTTCTCGACAGCTTCAACAGAGCATTTCGTGAGGACTGAAGCGGTGATGGGCAAGAGAAGATTCGACGACGACCAGATCACGGGCATTCTGATGGAACACCAGGCCGGGGTGAAGGTAGCAGATGTTTGCCACAAGCACGGCATCAGCGAGCCGACCTTCTATCGGTGGCAATCCCTGCAGTTCGGAAATGCCGGTTTCGATGCCAAAAGGGTGAGAGCATTGGAGGAAGAGAACCAGAAGCTCAAGAAGCTTCTAGCCGAAGCCATGCTCTCGGCAGCAACGCTGAGCGAGATGCTGGCAAAAACACCGAAAGGGTAAATCCAACCTTCAGGCCGGGAGGCGGCAACAAGCACCCCCGGCCCTGTCTATCAGGAACGCGCACATATTGGACGAGGGAGCTCCCCAAGGGGATGCAAGAAGAGAAAGTCTCAATGTGCCGCACCGCCGGATCTGGTCAGTTTGGTTGGAATTCAGACAGCGCTTGATCGATTTTCGCCATCACATCTGCTTGCAATGGCCCCTTCGCCAAGGCGCCGGCATTTTCCTCGACCTGCGCAACCGTGCGGAAACCGGGAATTGGCAGCGTGCGCGGCGAACGCGCCCAGAGCCATGCGAGCGCACCCTGTGTGAGCGTGCGGCCGTCTTCGGTCAGCAGTTTTCGGACCGCCTCCAGCCGCGCAGCAAATTCGGGAGCGATCCTACCATCCTTGAAGTAGACCATCCAATCGAGACTTGCGCCACGCACGTCCTTCTCGCCGACACTTTTATCCAGAGTGAATTTGCCGCTGAGCAGACCCATGGCGAGCGGACCGCGATTGATGGAAATCAGGCCGTAGCGCTCGACGAGTTCGATCATCGCCGGAACCGGCTCGAAGACGTTCATCGTATGCTGGATCGATACGAAGCCCGGCCGATGCACATGACGTGCGGCGCGATCCGGATGGTCCGTGCTCCAGCCGAAAGCGTCGATCTTGCCTTCGGCCCTCAGCGTTTCGAGTGTCTCAAAAACCTCATCCGAGGCTTCGAGCGAAAAATCGTTGAGATGGAATTGCAGCAGGTCCAAGCGTTCACGGCGCAGACGACGCAAGGACGTCTCGACAGACTGACGGATAAAAGCAGGGTCGGCGAAGGCACCCGTCATTTGTTTGGTCTTCTCGTCCGTGGCAAAGCCAAACTTGGTAGCTATGACGATGTCGTCTCGATCGCCGATCGCCCTGCCGACCACCTCTTCGGAATGCCCGGCGCCATAGTTCGAAGCGGTGTCGAAGAAGCGAATGCCGAGATCCACCGCCCGCCCGATAGCGCGAACCGATTCATTATCATCGACCTCACCCCAGCCAAGTGGCACGTCGCCGGCATAAAACGGACCGCCAATCGCCCAGCACCCCATGCCCAGGCGAGGAATTTCTCGGCCGTTCCAGAGAACCATTGTGATTGCGCTACCAGGTTTGGTCAGCATGTCATCCTCCGCGATCGTCTGCCTTTGCAGACAGAAATAGGCAGAGACCGCCAAGTGATAAACATCCAAATCCGCAGGGTATTTTTCATCGATGAAAAACAGCCCTTGGCGGCAACGCCATGGGAAGCAGCGTCATATCGGCCTCCCGTCCCCGCACAGGAAGGTTCAGCTGGAATGGTCAGGAAGCTATGGGGCGCATCGTATAACGCCGACGAAATATCACACGCATGATATAGGTCTGCATCATTGATCGGCCGTCGCGTTTGGCCGCCAAGCGAGGGTATGCATTCACACCCTGAGGGCGAAATGGGCGAAAGGAACTATTTGATCGAGGGTGTGTCCGGTAGCGGCAAGACTTCGGTAGCCACAGAACTGCAGCGGCGCGGTTATCATGCTCTCCACGGTGACCGCGACTGGCTTACAAGGGCGACCCTTTAACCGGACGACCGCTCGATTTCTCGATGCTCGATCCGAGTATGTTGGATAGTGCCTTCCGACATCGTCATCACATTTGGGACGTCGAGAAAGTTAAGTCGCTGCTGGCCGACAAGGGGCACCGACTGTCTTTTTTCTGCGGGGGCTCCAGGAATTTCCATAGCTTTATCAAATTGTTTGATGAGGTGTTTGTTCTCGACGTCGATATCGACACGTTGAAGAGGAGGTTATCTGAGCGACCCCAAGACGAGTTTGGAGGCAAGCCTGACGAGCAAGAATTCGTCTTGAAACTTCATTGCACAAAGGAAGAAATGCCCAGCAACGCTACGATCATTGATGCGACTGTGCCGCTCGTGTCCGTCGTAGACGATATCCTTTCCAGATGCGATCCGGGCGGCCACAACATGCGATAACCGCTGTTGACGCGATCCGATGCCTCGCACGCGAAACGCGGGCGCCATTCAGACATGACGATGCCTCAATGTCTCATTCCAAACTGTCTCGGAAGGCGTTGAAGCCGGCGTCTACATTGAGAACTGCGCCGGTGATCAGACTAGCAGCGGGACCAGCCAGGAACGAGACTGCGCTGGCGACTTCATGGGGCTCGCCCAACCGACCGAGCGATGTAAGGCTCCGCTGATAATCAGCATTTTTCAACCCATACAATTCGCTATGTTTCAGCTGGGACAGGCTCGATAGTCCCGGTTGCTCAGAATTCCACTTCCAGTTCGACGATTTCGTCCGGCTCGGCGATCGCGCCGGCTGTCCATTCGATCATGAGCGGCCAGGACAAGACGGTGTCGGCGTAAGCTGCCAGTTGCGGTTCGAGTTCCACTGCATAAGTGCGGAAACGCGCGCAGACCGGCGCGTACATGGCGTCGGCAATGGTCGGAGCACCACCGAAGAGCCAGGGGCCGCCACTGGCATCCAGGCATTCGGTCCAGATCGTCTTGACGCGCTCGACATCCGGCCGCGCTCCCGAGAAGATCTTGAAGCTCTCGTGCCTTGACTTCAAGTTCATCGGCAGTGCCGAACGCAGATTGTGGAAGCCCGAATGCATCTCGCCGGAGACGGATCGGCAGCGTGCGCGTATTGCCTGCGCAGCGGGCCAGAGGCCGGCCTTGGGAGCGATCTCGTGCAGATATTCGGCAATCGCCAGCGTATCCCACACAGTGACATCGTCGTGGGTCAGTCTTGGGACGAGCACCGAAGGCGAAAGCAGCAGAAGCTCCTGGCGGGCATTGTCATCCAGTTCGACGAGCACTTCGGTGAAATCTAGCCCCGCCATCCGGCACAGGAGCCAGCCGCGCAGCGACCACGAGGAATAGTTCTTCGAGGAAATCGTCAGTGTCGCTTGCGTCATTCTACCCACATCCTTCGAACAACATTGCTTTCGCAGACAATCTTCTCGCATCGCAAGAAATATTGCACTAGCATTTTTGCATCGTGAAATTCTGTCGCGATGCAGGAGACGCGTCATGCTCTACCAGGCCTATCAGTTCCAGGATGACTTCTTCGCCCCGATACGCGATTGGGCGCGACGCCTCGAGATGTTTTCCTCGAGCTTCTGGAGTGGTGACCTGAGCCGCTACTTCGAGGCGGCGATGGAGATGATCTCCCGGTTCCAGCTCACTCACGAACGTCCGGACTTCGCCATAACATCGGTGACGATCGGCAATCGCGAGGTGCCGATCACCCTGGAGACAGCCCTCGATCTACCTTTCGGCAAGCTGCTGCATTTTTCCGCGGACGTCGATACGAGACGGCCTCGGGTGCTCGTCGTCGCCCCGCTCTCCGGCCATTTCTCGACACTTCTGAGGGGGACGGTGCAGACGCTGCTGCGCGACCACGACGTCTATATCACCGACTGGACCAACGCTCGCGACGTTCCGCTTTCCGCCGGACGCTTCGGCATGGACGATTACGTGGACTATATCATCCGCTTCCTGGAGGAGATCGGCCCAGGCGGACATATCCTTGCCGTCTGCCAGCCCTGCGTCCAGGCGCTCGTGGCCGTTGCCGTGATGTCGGAAGCTAGGCATCCCGCCACGCCAAGAACAATGACGCTGATGGCCGGTCCGGTGGACCCGCGCGAGAGCCCCACGAAGGTCAACGAACTCGCCGTCTCGAAATCGCTCGCATGGTTCGAGACTTCGCTGATCAGCTGCGTTCCGTTGCGCTTTGCCGGCGGCGGGCGGCGGGTCTATCCGGGCGTCGTCCAGCTCAGCGCTTTCATGAGCATGAACATGGAGCGCCACCAGACCGCCCATCGCAAGCTCTTCGAGCACCTGGCAAAGGGCGAGACGGCCGAAGCCGAGAAGATCAAGACCTTTTACAACGAATATTTCGCAGTGCTCGACCTTACGGAAGAATTCTATCTCGAGACGATCGATCGCGTCTTCCAGAAGGCCGAACTGGCGATGGGCGAGTATACCCATCGCGGGCGCAAGGTCGATCCGGGCCTGATCCGCAACACGGCACTCCTGACGGTCGAGGGCGGGCGCGACGACATCTGCGCCCTAGGCCAGACCTCGGCCGCCCACGACCTCTGTCGTTCGCTGCGCCCTCACCTGAAGCGCCACCACCTACAGGCCAACGTCGGACATTACGGCGTCTTCAACGGCCGCCGCTGGGAGAAGGAGATCTACCCTGTCGTGCGCAACATGATCCTGGCGATGGAGTAGGAGACCCGTCCGAGCGTCTGAAGGCCTGCGTCCCTGTGACCACCTTCAGCCAGATTCGAGATATGCAAACGCCCGCTGTACTACAGCGGGCGTTTCTGCAATCGGCCGACAATCAGCGCTGGCGAATAAAGCGGTCACAGCCTTTGGAAAATGCCGCTCGCATAGGCCGGCTATCCCCAAGAAGGGGCCGATCCGCCTACCTCGCTCTTGAAGGGGTTTGAACCCGCGGCACCAATCCGTCAAACCTAACCATTTGAAACTTCAATGGTTATTTGCAGAAACCGCATTATGCGGTACGTCATTTCATAATATCAATATCCTAGACCCGTTATCCTTCGCACCTATTAGTTAAGTCCGACCGAATTTGGCTGACGAAGTTGACGAAGGAGGCACCAACGACCACGAGAATGGGCAGCAAGAGAAAGCCGTAAATAATGAGGCAATAGCCATTCAACATATGCTTGGACATCAGCTCATCTTCCATTTCATGCGGGTAAGCCGCGCAAAGATCACGACGATCGCCGCTCTAGTGAGGGAAAGCGTCAGCGCCATGGCGGAGCCGAATGGCCACTGGAATGTGTCGATCAGCGCGTCAACGACGCTGACTGCCATTGTCTTCACCCTCAGGCCACCGATCAGGGCGGGAGTCACATAGGCGCTCAATGAAAGCACGAACACCAGAATGCAGCCCGCCTGGATACCCGGCATAGCCAGCGGCAGGATTACGCGCGTGAAGACCGTCAGCTTTCCCGCACCGAGCGAGCGTGCGGCCGACTTCAACGACGGATCGATCCCCTGCAGCGCGCTCATCAACGGCAGGATCATGAAAGGCAGGAAGACGTGAACGAGCGCAATGACGATGCCGAGGGCGTTGTACATCAGGCCGACCGGGCGATCGATCAGACCCAAATTCATCAGCGTCTTGTTGATGATGCCGTTATTGCCAAGAAGGATCGTCCACCCGTAACTGCGGATGACAATGCCGACGAGAAGCGGCGACAGCACGAGCCCAATTTCGTTCCCCTTGGTTATCTGGATCGAGGGCAGGTTATCGTCTATCCGATATTTGTCAAACCTATATTCAATTTTTAGTAGCGTTTTCGAAGCGACCGTGGCATCTATGAAATCGAGGTAAGGGTGACAATCAATGACGTTGAAATTTGATGAGGTCGTGAGGGCTGGCATCGCCAAGCAGGTTGCGGAGAACATAAAGTCCGCGATCATGGATGGCCGCCTGAAGATCGACGAGCGGCTTCCCACCGAAGAGGATCTCGCGAGAAGCTTCGGCATATCGCGGCCAACCGTGCGCGAGGCGCTGAAACGTCTGGCAGCGCAAAACCTCATCCATTCAAGGCGCGGCCCGCTCGGCGGAAACTTCGTCAAGAGGCCGGATCCGGAAGGGCTTTCCAAGGCGATCACCGCAGCGGCAACCCTGCTAGTCGGCATCGGCGCCTTCGATATCCACGAGATTATTACGGCCCGCCTTGAGACGGAGACGATCTGTTGCAGGCTCGCCTGCGAAAATCACGGCGCTGCCGATCTGGAGCGAATGGCGGCGGAGATCGAGATCCAGCGCGATGAGACGATCAGTGACGAGGACTTCTGCGCATCCGACGTGCGCTTTCATCGCGCGCTGGTGGATTCCACCTGCAATGGCCCGCTGAAGCTCATGATGTACACGGTGATCGAGTCCTTCATCCCCATAACCAACATGATCGTGTTCCGGGTTCGCGAGCGTCGCAAGGTCGCTGGCTTTCACCGGCAGATCATGGAGGCCGTCGCCAAGCGCGACACCGAGACGGCGACAAGGGCATTGGCGGACCTGCTGGCCTACATTCGCAACAGCTACGCAACCGCGATGGACGCACGCGACAGGATGAAGGCGGCGCCTCAGACCTGACAAGACGAACGGCCGACTTCAAGTGTGAGAAGGGGGACGCATGTCCGATACATTCCAGGCAATGGTCATCGACATGGCCGATGGCAAGCCGCAGGCGGGTTTCCGCCAGCTTTCACTCACCGATCTGCCGGATCATGATGTTCTCGTTGAGGTTCATTATTCGACCGTCAATTACAAGGATGGTCTGGCCCTCACCGGCAAAGGACGGATCGCCCGGCGTACTCCCATGGTCGGAGGTATCGACCTTGCAGGAATCGTGCTTGAATCCCGATCGGACAAATGGGCGCCCGGCGACAAGGTCATCGTCAACGGCTGGGGTCTGTCTGAAACAGAATGGGGCGGATATTCGCGATTTCAGCGCCTGAAAGCGGAATGGCTGATCGCGCTGCCCGAAACCTTCAGTCTTTCGCAGGCAATGGCAATTGGAACGGCCGGCTACACGGCGGCGCTTTGTGTCAATGCGCTTGAGGATTGGGGTACGATCGTCAACGACGATCGCGAAATTCTCGTGACCGGTGCGGCGGGCGGTGTCGGCTCGGTGGCGATCAGCCTGCTTGCGGACAAGGGTTACAAAGTAACCGCATCGACCGGACGCTCAGAAACATGGGACTATCTCGGGTCGCTCGGCGCGAGCGCTTTCGTTGACCGGGCATCGCTTTCAGAAAAGGGCAGCCCTCTACAAAAGGAGCGCTGGGCCGGCGTGGTTGATTCCGTCGGCTCGACGACGCTCGCAAACGCACTTTCACAGACCGTCTACGGCGGAGCGGTTGCTGCCTGCGGCCTTGCGGGGGGCGCAGACCTGCCGGCAACGGTGCTCCCGCATATCCTGCGCGGCGTGGCACTGCTTGGCATTGATTCCGTTATGGCGCCGATGCCCAAACGGATCCGCGCATGGCAGACCCTGGCCGAACACCTGAAAGTGGAAAGGATCGGGACATTGGCGAGGATCGAGCCCTTTTCCGAGCTTCCAAGCCTCGCTCAGGATATCGTCGAGGGCAAAATCAGGGGGCGTGTCGTGGTGGAGATCGCACCGTAAGGCTGCTCCGGCGCGCGATCTGCCGCTCTACCGCAAATCGCCATTCCACCCGAATTTCCTGGCCCAGCTGCGTCAGCAAGTTTTTTCTTCTGCGGGAGGTGAACGGATTTGGATGGGTAGGAACCGAAGCTTGGACACAAGACATTGAATCCGGATATCATCACCTGAAAACAAGGCCGGCCGCGTGAGAGAGCGGCAGGCCGATTAGAAAGTAACCTGCGGGAAATCGCTGGCGGACGTGGCGGCGGCCATCTTACTTCAGTCGGACCAACAGTTCGTGCGCTACGGCCAAGGCTGACGCAGGATTCTGTCCGGTAATCAGCTCGCGATCTGTCACAACACGGGGTGAGAATGCTGTGTCAGCTTGACTATACAGGCCGCCCGCTCGGGTGAGTGCATCCTGCGGATAGAATTTCATCGCATCGCCACCCAACAGGCCTTTGGCCATTTCTTCCTCCTGGTTGCTGAAGACGGTGAACCTGTAGCCAGCATAGGCCCAGTTTGTATGCAGTTTTTCTGTTCCACTCGTCTCGAACTGCCTGACAAAGGCGTGGGTGTCGGGCAGCGTTGAAAGCAGAGCGATAGGACCATGGCAGTCCAAGGCGGTCGGCTTGCCGGTCTCATGGAAGTAGGTCAGCAGCTTGCCGAGTTCGGAACTCACCAGAAGATCTTGCATGGGAGCATGACCGCCCGGATGCGGCGCTTTCAAGAAGCGCCGCGTAGAAATGTTGGTTCCGACAGAAAGGCGTCAGGCGCCAGCGGTCTGCGTATGGGTGGCAAGCTGCTCATCGTGGTTATTGAACAGCACATGCACGGCGTCGTGCCCTGCCGGTGTGTAGTTCTGCAACGTGGCCACCATATGGGTCTCCGAGCCGGTGTTGACGCTGATCTTCGTCGAATTGGTTGCGGTGTCGACCGCTGCCGTCATCGACGCGACTGCACTCGCCTCGGTCATGCCCGGATGTTCTCCGACCAGCGCATTCAGCAGGTTCGAGACATCCAGCTTGTCGCCCTCTCCCTTCGGGCTGAAGTCAGTGATGACATCAGCCATGTTGAGGTTGTGCAGCGCCTTGGCATCGAGCACGAAGGTATCCGCGCCAGCGCCGCCGGTCATTGCATAACCGCCACCGCTTATCAGCGTGTCGTTGCCGTCGGTGCCGTAGAGGTGGCCGATCCCGCTGAAGTCGATCTCGGCAGATGCGCCGTCGTGACCGAGCGAAAAGTCATTGGCTGAATATTCGCCGCTGAGGCCGACGGAGGCGGTATGAGTGCCGTCGGTGACTGTCAGCACGCCGCCTGTCTTCGCCGCGTTCTCGGTATAGGAGAAGCTTGCGGTTGCGGCGGAGATGTCGCCGAACCGCAGGGCGTCGTTGCCGTCGATGCCTGCGATCGTGCCGGTGAAGGCGGTCGCGTGGTCGATCGTGATCGTAGCTTGGGCGTTCTTACCAAGCGTGATCGCTTCGTTGAACGAGCCACCGATTTCGAGGCCCGCGTGACCCGACACCAGCACGATGCCGCTGCCGCTGACATTGCCCTCGAGGTTGACGTTGCCGCCATTCGCCCACACGACGCCGTTGTTGACAACGTCGCTATGTATATCGAGACCGCCGGTGCCGATCGCTTCCAGCGTGCCGGTATTACTCACCGCGTGGGCGCCGCTGTCGATGACGAGCGCGTGGCTGCCATTGGCAATGATCGTGCCCTCGTTGACCAGCGTCAGATGGCCGTCGCCGAGCTGGCCGGCACCTGAGATGGTATTGTCAACATTCGTCAGGGTAACGCCGTCACCGCTGCCGAAGATGACGTTATGCGTATCGTCGGACAAGATCACCGTGCCACCGCCGGTCAGCGTGAGGCCGTGCTGGACGATTTCGAGGGCCGTCTCGCTGCCGGTCGAGGCGAGATGGATGCTCCCGGTGTTATCAAGCGTTCCGCTGAACGGCATCAGCGCGCCGTCGGCGAGCACCATGTCCCCGGCATTATGCGTTACGACCTCTTTGTTGAAGAGGAAGTCGTCCGCCGTCAGAGCCGCGACGCTCACGCCTGTCAGCGTAATGGTCTCGCCATTGCCGAGCGTGATGACGGCATTGCCGGAGGCATCGGTCGACAGATGGGCCAGCACATCCGCGAAGCTATTGAAGCCTGCAAAGCCGATCAGGTCGATCTTGTCATGCGCCACATCGAAGTTGTGCACGACGTCCTTGCCGATAGTGTTCGCAAAGACCAGCGTGTCATTGCCGCTCGAGGCGGTCAGCGTGTCGTCGCCCGACCAGGCAAAGATCGGCGAGCCCTTGGCATAGGCTTCGACATTGGTGGCGACCGTTGCCACGCCGGTCGAGCCATCCGCATTGGTCCAGGTTTCGGTGATCTGAAGAACCACCGCGCCGGTAGTACCGTTTGGCGAGGTCACCGTCAGCGATGACGGATCGTTCGTCGCCACGGTCCAGGTACCATCGGCATTATGCGTGCCTTCGCTGAGCACCCAGCCCGCCGGAACTCCGGCAACGCTCAACGTGACCGCACCGACGTGACGCGACGGATCTGTGAGCGCGAGATTGATGGCCTCGCCGGAGATGCCGGCGGGCATATTCGTGTAGTTGACGGTTACATGTGCAGCGGAAGATACCCCACCGTCGCCATCGTTGACAGTGAAAGTAACTGTTCTGTTACCTGCTGTACTCGATGTCGAGCTAAATTGGATATCCTTTAACAACGCCGTTACCGCAGCTTGTGTAGCGTTCGTTGAAGTGAATGTAACCGTCAATGTTGCACCATTGATCGAGTACGTACCAATTGTCTTGTTACCATAGGTAACGTTCCCACTGCTCGTACCGGTAATCCCGATTTGACCAGCCGATGTTCCTTGGTTTTTGATACTCACCTTGTCTGATGAGCCAGATGACGTAACGACAAGGCTTCCGCCGTTGAAATTAGACGAATCGGCGTCTGAGACGATCGCGCTCGGCGCCAAAATAACAGCGCTACTCGACTTCGTGTAATTGACCGATGCGTCGACGCCGCTCGCCGAACTACCGTTTAGGTCTACTACTGGAGCATCATCCGTTCCATTGATCGTCACAACGATATCTTGGGAAGCTGTTCCGTCTACCGACGTCACAGTTAATGTATCAGTTACAACCTGACCTCCAGCCAACGCATGAACGTTTGCAGCGGAGTTATTGAGTGTATAGCTCCAAACGCCGCTATTCGCATCAAAACTGAATGTGCCGTAGGTTCCGGACAATGAAGACGGTGTCTGGAAATGATTCTCGCCACGGTCAACATCGGTAACTGCCAGCGTACCGCCAGCCGTCAATTGTCCATCTTCCGTTACCGCGCCAGTTGCTGTACCGGAAATAGACGCCGCATCGTTAGCTCCATTGATGGTTACGACGACGTCCTTTGTAACCGTTCCGCCATGACCATCACTCAGTGTCAGAGTGTATATCTGATTTACATGATCATTTACGCCCAATGATTGTATCGCGCTATCGTTGACGCTGAACGTCCAGTTAACCTTGTTATTGATGTTATCGACGCTAGCATTAAACGTACCATAGTAGTTGCTACCGACGGGCGCCGTATAGCTAACGGTATGTGTATAAGATGCATGTGTATCCGTGAACGCAATCGACCCCGTCGTCGTTTCAACACCTGGTGTTGCGGCAATCGATTTTACAGAGACGTCGTCGATATTAAAATAGCCAAAAGGTTGATTTGGCGACCAGAATTTTATGACCGTACTAGAGCTCGTGGCGACGAAGTTGACGGTATAGAGCGTGTACGGACCGACACTCGAATAATATGTATAGCTGATAGCCTGCGTTTGAGATCCTGTCGTAACGTCGAAAATTGCCGTCCCACTGCCCGCCAGACTGGTGGAAAAGTCCTGCATGTAAAAGGAGAGTCTATATGTCTGACCCACAACCGTCGATATCGTCTGCGAAAGCGAGTTGTTGGTCGAGCTGGTATTCGCCGTGAGCATTACAGACGTGCCGTCAAGTCGACCGGCATTTACCTCGAAGGCTGCTCCAGTGAATGACCAGCCATTCGGATAGGTATGGCCTCCGGAGAAGTAATAATCCTGGAACCCGCCATTCGCTATAAGCTCCGAACCTACGTTGTACGACGCGTCCTCCGTTACAGACCCCGTTGTCGTCCCCGTGCCAAAGACCGGCGCGCTGTCGACACCCGTGATCGTGACGGTGACGTTGTGCGGCGTTCCATCGGCTGAGGTGATGGCCAAGGTATCGGTCAGCTTGGCGCCAGCCGTCAGCGCTTGAACCGCCGCGTCATTGTTGTTCAGCGTGTAGGTCCATGCTCCCGTAGCCGAGCCATCATTGGTAAAGGTAAACGTCCCATGTGCGCCTGCGATCGAATTTGAAGACGCAGTCGTGAAGGAGCTTTGGTTTGCATCGACGTCAGAAACGGTGATCGCGCCGCTGATCGGAGCGGTGCTGCCCTCCAGAATGTTTCCGGTATCGCCAGTAAAGGCCGGCGCATCATTCGTTCCGTTGATCGTGATATCGATCTGCTGCTGCGTACCGTCGGCAGTCGTCACGGTGATCAGATCGTGCAGTGTCGTGTTGCTGCCGGTGCTGTTCAAGGCCTGGACGGCATTATTGCTGTTGTCCAGCACATAGTTCCAATGACCATCAGCGCCGATGGTGAAGTGACCGTAGTTCGTTGCCACGTTGTTTTGCGCTGCAAACGAGGGATCGCTATCGACGTCCATCGACGAAAGCACTCCGCTCGTCGTCGGTATTCCGGCCGTACCGTTGTCGACACCGCCGGCCTCCGTCACGCTCTTGGCAACATCGCCAGTGATCACGGCAGCGTCGTTCGCTCCGTTGATCGTGATATCGATCTGCTGCAGTGTGCCATCGGCAGTCGTCACGGTGATCAGATCGTGCAGCGTCGTATTGCTGCCGGTGCTGTTCAGCGCCTGGACGGCATTATTGCTGTTATCCAGCACATAGTTCCAATGACCATCGGCGCCGATCGTGAAGTGACCGTAGTTCGTCGCCACGCTGTTTTGCGCCGTAAAGGAGGGATCGCTGTCGACGTCCGTCGCCGAAAGCACGCCGCTCGCCAACGGTACCCCGGCCGTCCCGTTATTGACGCCGCCGGCTTCCGTCACGGCACCCGCCACATCACCGCTGATCACGGCTGGATCGTTCACACCGTTGATCGTCACCACGATGTCATGGGTCGTTCCGTCGACCGATGAAACTGTAAACGTATCGGTCCTGGTCTGGTTCGCACCCAGGCTCTGCACGGCCGACAGGTTGTCATCGACCTTGTAGCTCCAGTTGCCGTCCGCATCTATCGTCAGCGCACCGAGATGCGTGCCGTCCGGATTTATGGTCGTTGCCTGGAACTTGCTTTCGCCCCGATCGGCATCGTTGACCAACAACTGTCCGCTTGTCTGCAGAAAGCCGCCGACAACGTTCAGATCTTCCGTGACGGCGCCGGTCTCGGCCCCGGTAAACACCGCCGGGTGATTGACGTGATCCACGACAATGGTGAAGGTGCCCGTGCCCAAGGTCACGGGGTCGCCATCGGCGTCCGTCGCCTTCACGTATTGCGAGAAGTCGAGCGTCTGGACCTTGGCACCGTCAAACACCTGGTTCAGCACCAAGCTAGCATGGCCGGCGCCGTCGACAGTCAACGTAAAGACCGTATCGCCGGCCGCCGAGCCGACAATCGTATGCCCGTCGGTGCTGGTAAGCGTGACGGCCGCGCCGTTGTAGGTCAACGGGGTGCCACCTGTCAGGGTACCGGAAGAGGTACCGGCCGCTACGGCATTCACCGACCACGCCAATGGACTGTCGGCACCGGAAATTACCAGCGAAGTCAGGTCCGTCGCCACCACTGCGGAATGCGAGCCGGCCGTCACCACGCCATCGTCGGAAACGGTTGCGGAGATCCCTGCACCGGTCAGCTCCGGCGCGTCATCGGCAATGTTGAACGTCAGAGTCGATTGACTTGTCCTGCCGTTCATGTCGGTCACCGTGTAGGTGAACTGATCCGTATCCCCCGATGCATTCAAGCCCGGATGAGTCAGCGTGTATGTATATGCGCCATTCGCGTCGATTATGAGATCGCCATAGGAGCCATGGATCGTCGTCGTCTGGCTGTCCGGAGCGGTTTGATCGACTGTTACGGCATTGTTGTCGGCGCCTGTGACGCTGGTGATATGCGGATTGTCGAATGTCCCAAGGACGATGCTCCCCGCGGCCGTCAATTGACCGGGCTGCGGATCGGAGCCGGTCGCGAGATAGGCTTCCGACAGCGGCGTTGTATCGATCGTCGGGGCGAAGACGACCGGCGCGATGACGGTGGACGTCGTCTGCGTCACGACATCGTTGAAGCCCTGACCGTCCGTATAGCTCACTGTCAAGATCAGTGAATGCCCGACATCGGCACTCGTCACCGTGTAGGACGATGCAGTTCCGAGAACGGTATGCGAGCTGTCGTCCGCCCAGCTCCACGCATAGGTCAGGCCCGACTGCCCGTGATCTGGATCGTCTGCCGCAACGGCGGCGTTCAGCGTGTCGCCCGCGACGATCGCTTTGCCCGTATGCGTGGTCTGATCGGCGATCGAGATCGCGGCCTTGCCATCATCGATGGCCGTAACGTTGATCGCCATCGTATGGGCAGTCGACGTATTCGCGCCGCCATTGGCAGTGCCGCCGTCATCCTGCACAGTGAAGCTGAAGCTCTCGGTCTCGGTCGGACCGGCAAATCCCGCCGAAGGCGTGAAGTGCAGCGTCGTAAGCGCGCTGGCAGCGATATGCTGCCCCACGGCAACTGGTGTCGAGCCAAGATAGAGCGTGCCATCCGTCGGCAGGCTGTTGATGGTGACGTAGCCCAGCTTATTGCCGTCGATGCTGTCGCTGAAGGCGAAATCCGTCGATTTGAAGTAATAATCCGCGTCTTCACTGGTGAAGACGCTTCCATCCGCCGTGGTCGGCGCATGGTTTACGCCATGGACGGTAATGTTGAAGGTGCCGCTGGATTTGCTGCCATCCCCGTCGGTGACCGTATAGCCGACCGACAGGACCGAGGACTTGCCGAGCGGCAAGGCGTCGAACACCCCACCTGGCGTGACGGTCACATGACCGGCGTCGATCGTGACGATGGAAGTGCTCAGCGTCGTTCCCGTGAGAGGGCCGCCGGCACTGACGCTGTCTACATGGATCGCACCGCTCTGGGCCGCTCCGTCGGCACCAAAAGCGATGGTTCCGGCAGAAAGAGTGAAGATCCGGCTGCTGTCGTTCTCATACATCGATCCCAGCGAAAGGGTGCTGGCGATCGGTTTGTCGTCATTGATGTTGAAGGTCAGTGTTGCCGTCTGGCTTTCACCGTCAATCGGCGCATCGCTGACTTTAACGGAGAAGTCGTCATGCTTGCCCGCGCCGCTCGTCGCACCGGTCAGCGTATAAGTGTAGTTGATAGCCGTCGTGGTGACGCTGAGGATATGCAGCGTTCCGTGGGCGCCCTGAATGGTGGCATTGGTATCGCCGTTGGCGATAGCGGTGCCGACGTTGAACGTATGGCCATTGATCGTCACGATCGAGGGCGCATCGCCTGCGGTGATCGCGATGCTGCCGGAATGGACGTTAGAAACGCCCGGCGTACCCGTACCACCCGGCAAGCCGCTTTCGCTGACGCTTGATACCAGGCCGGCCGAAGAGATTGTCGGAAGGCTGTCCGTGGTCGACTGAACGACGATGGTAACGGAGCCGCTGCCCAGGGTTACGGAATCACCATCGAAATCCGTCGCCGTGACATATTTCGAGAAGTCGAGTGGCAGCGTTTTGCCGCCGTCGATCGCATGATAAAGGTCGAATGTAGCGTGACCGCTCGCGGGATCGACAGTCAACGTGAAGACCGTGACGCCTCCTGCCGAGCCGGTGATCGTGTGTCCATCCGTGCTGGCGAGCGTGATGGCCGTGCCGTTGTAGGTCAGCCCGGTACCGCCAGTCAGGTTACCGGAAGACGTTCCGGCGGCGACCGCGTTCACTGACCAGGCCAACGGGCCGTCGGCGCTGGCGTGGACGAGCGAGGTCAGATCTACCGTTGTCTCGGCAGGATTATGGGTGGGCGTCGTCGTCGTGTCGGTGACATGGACGTTGTCGACCGTGACTGTCAGCGAATTGTCATGCGGATCGATCTCGAGCGACGTCAGTTGTTTGCCTTCGAGTGCCGTCCCGGCGGCCGAGAAGGTCTTGCCGGTAGTCGTCACCGAATACGTGTGGCCTTGCGCATCGGTGCCGATGATCGTGACCGTCTTGGACGACACGCCTTTGTGGTCAAACACACCTATATCCATCTGGGTGAGGACAAAGGTCGTTCCCGTGTTGGACACGAGCACGATGTCGCCGCCCTTGAACGACGAGCCCACATGGCCGCCGCTGACGCTGCCTTCAGTAACCGTCAATTTGGCAGCAGCAGGGTTCACCGTGTCGAAATCGATCGTATAGGATGCCGTCGTCACCACCGGAGCATTGATCGCCGTTTCCGATACGGTCGCAGAAACCGAGCCATGATCAGCCAGCGTCGGCACATCATCGGTGATGTCGACCGAGAAGCTCTGTGTACCGCTCGTGGTATCCCCATCGCCGTCATGTCCGGCAACCTGGAAAGTCAGCTTGATATCCGAGAGGTTGGTTTGACCGTTGACGTCGTCGAGCGACTTGTAAAGCGTGAAGTTGTAGGCGCCGTTGGCGTGGCCGCTGTCCTGGGTCAGGACAACCTTGAAGACCCAGCTCGACTGGTCGGCGGCATCGCTGCCGGTATAGGCGATGAGCGTCATGCCGTCGCCGCTGAGCGAGTAGGACAGCGCGTGGCCGCCAGAGCTGAGCTTTGTCGCATCAAACGTCTGATTGTTGCCGTAGCTCGCGGTGAAATAGCTGCCGTTCGAATGCGCTACGAACGCGACAGCATGGGCGGCCGGGCCGTCAGCGCCGAAGGCAAGATTGAGCGCAACCGCGCCAGTGCTGATGCCTGAAGGCGACAGCGAACCCGTATTCGTCAGAAGGTCATGCTCGGCAAGTGTCTTCGTCGATATGGCAACGCCGATCGACGGGCCGTCATCATCGAAGCGAATGCTGCTGCCGATGGAAACCGACTTGGCGACGGTATCGCCGTCACTATCGGTCGCGCTCAGAACCGCCGAGAGCTTGCCGGTAAGATCGACCGGATCGCCGTCCGATTTAGACGTGTTCGGATTGGCAAGGGACATGTACTGGGCGATGCTGACCTTGCCGCTGTTGTCGATCCGGATCGCAAAAGCGATTTCGCCGTCGGCGATCTTGCCGACAACGGTGCCATCGGCGAGCTGCGAGAGCGTGATCGCCTGACCTGCCGTCGTCGTCAGCCCGGAGTCGGCATTGTCGATATGAAGCGCCAGGCTACTCGTCGCGCCCGACGCATCGTCGGCGCCTATCGAGACCGACGGAGAGACGATGTTATGTTGTGCGTAGACCGTCGACATGTGCGGATCGTTGCCGCCGGTGATGCCGGCAAACAGGCTCTTCACCGAGAAGTTGGCGTTGACGTCGTTATCACCGCTGCCGCTCTCGTCGATCGTGATCGAGCCCGTCAGGGCCAGATCGACCTTCGGTACGTCGTCAACGATCGTAATGTTCAAAGCGCCGGTCAGCGTCACGCTGTCGCCGTCGCCGTCAGTCGCCTGGATGACGGAACCGAAGTCGATGACCGAGATCGAGCTATTGCCCGAGCGCAGATCGTTGCCGGGACCTGCGACGTTGTCGAGCTGATCGTACTGCTGGAAGGTGAAATTGCCGTTGCTAGACAGCGACAATGACAGGACCGGACGGTCGAGAAGCGGATTGTAGCCGCTGTGGTGGTCATTATCGACATAGCCGATGATCACGTTGTTGACGACGGCATAGGAGAGCGCGCCGCCACCCGAAGTCAGATGCAGGGCGGTAAGCGTCGATGCCGCATTGGCCGTGAAGCTGAAGCCGCCACCGATCGCTGCGCCGTCAGCACCGAAGGAAACGGTGGATGCAACGGAGCCGGATACCGTGGCCGCAAAACCGAGACCGAACAGTGCCGGCTGCGAGGATGATCCGTCGTGTGCGCCGTCGAGCGGGCTGTTGCCATGCGACAGGAGATTGTAAATATCGCCCTCGTCGGCCCTGGCGGCGATAGTCGTGCCGGAGGCAACCGGAACGTCGTCTATGATGGCGATCGCGAGCGACCCCTTCGCCGTATCGCCGTCGCCATCCGTAACTGTGAAGCCGAAATTCAGCGTCATGCTGTCTTCGGTCGTCGATGACGCCGAATGAACGAGCGGCGCATCCGCGGTGAAGCTGTAGGAACCGTCCGAATTGATCGTCAGAACCGCAACGGTGGCATGGCTGGAGGCGCCGGTTGCCGTCCAGGTCGTCACACCGTTCGCCGCTGACGACGTCCAGGATACCGATTCTTGATGGCCGATTCCGTGGCCGTCGAGGTAGATTGCCTTCAGCGTCGGCAGGCTGTCCATCGACACACCCTTGACGCCGTCGGCACCGGCAGAGAACAGAGCCCCGGCACCGCCGTTGATCGTCTTCGCGTCGGCGGCGCCATCCGGGTTGCCATGCGCCTGCGCATCGTCGTTGAGCGGCGTTAATGCGGTATCGACCTTAAAGGCGATCGGCGCGTCGTCCTTGACGGTAACCGTCAACGCGCCATTGGCGGTATCGCTGTCACCGTCGGTGACCGTGAAGTTGAAGGTCAGATCCTGCGTATTTTCCGCGGTCAGGCTTGCCTGATGCGCGACCGGCGCGCTGAGCGTGAAGCTATAGGAACCATCCGCGCCGATCGTCAGCGTCGCGACCGTCTGGCCGCTGTCCTTGCCCGTCGCGATCCAGACCGTCTCGCCACCCGCCGCAGTCATCGGGCTGCCCCAAACGACCGACTCGACATGGGCAAAGCCATCCTTGCCGATATAGATGGCACTGAAATCCGTCGTCGCTCCGAGCGTTACCTGATGAACGCCATCCGCGCCACCCGTGAAGAGCGTGCCGCTCGTGCCACTGACCGTATCGGTATCGGTTACGCCAACTGTGTCGGGATTTCCGCCCTTCAGGGCATCGTCGTTCAGCGTCACGCTGGTCACAGCGACGGTGTTTGCCAGCGGCACGTCATCCGTAACATGCAAGGTCAGCGAGCCGGTGGATGTATCATTGTCACCATCAGTCACCGTGAAGGTGAAGGTCAGCGGCAAGCCTTCTTCCGTCGTGCCGGAGGTCGGATGGACAAGCGGCGCACTGGTGCTGAACGTATAAGAGCCGTCGGCGTTGATGGTCAGCGTAGCGACCGTCTCATGGTTGGTACTGGAAGCAATCCAGGTCGTCGCACCACCGGAAATCGTCGGCTTGCCCCAGATGACGTCTTCCTGCTGCGCGAACCCGTTGGCATCGACATAGATCGTCTTCAAAGCCGGCAGGCTGGACTGATCGATCGAGACGCTTGCAAAACCGTCAGCACCAGCGCTGAACAACGCACCGGCAGCGCCCGAGACGCTATGCACGTTGGCGCCGTCGGCATCGAGGTTTCCGCCGATCTGCGCGTCGTCGTTGAGCGTCGAGGCGGTATTGTCAATCGTGTGAGCGATCGGCACGTCATCCTTGATGCCTATCGTCAGCGAACCCGTGGTCTTGTCGCTGTCGCCATCGGTGACGGTGAAATTGAACGTCAGAGAGAGGGTCTCTTCGGCGGTTTGCGCGGTCGGATGCACAAGCGGTGCGCCGGTCGAAAACGTGTAGGAGCCGTCGGCATTGATGGTCAGCGTGGCGACGGTCTCGTGATTTGCGCTGGAAGCAACCCAGGTCGTCGCGCCGCCGGAAATCGTCGGCTTGCCCCAGATGACGTCTTCCTGATGCGCGACGCCGTTATCATCGGTGTAGATGGTGGTCAGCTGCGGCAGATCCGAATGAGCAATCGTGACACGCTTGAACCCATCTGCGCCCATGTTGAACAGGCTGCCCGATGCGCCGCTGACGCTGTTGTATTCGTCAGTCTTGTCGGGATTGCCGCCTGGGAACATATCGTCGTTAAGGAGGCGATCAGCCGTGGCATTGTTGGCGACCGGGAGGCTGTCGGCGACGTTGAGCGTCAGCGAGCCCGTTGCCTTGTCTCCGTCACCGTCGGTAACTTCGAAGCCGATCTTGAAATTCTCGTTATCGGAGCCCTTGGCGTCAGCGAAGGCGCCGGACTGGACATAGGTGTAGCTGCCGTCGGCATGCACGGTCAGCGTGAAGATGACGTGGCCGGAATCCTTGCCGGTCGCCGTGTAGACCGTGTTACCGGAATCGTCCCTCGACGTGCCGTAAGACAGGCCTTCCTTGTGGGCAACGCCGTTATCATCGATGTTGATGGCTTTGAGACCGGTCGGATTGGTGAAGGTCAGCCGCGCGAAGCCATCGGCTCCGGTCGTGAACAGGCTGCCCGATGCGCCACTGACGCTGTTGGAGTCAGTCTTGGCGCCATCCGGCGTCGAACCTTCGCTCGGCTGCTCGATAAGCAACGGGACGGGAGGCAGATTCGGCCCCGAGGGGGTCGACGTGGTGTCGTGAAGGCTGCCCGAGTCGACCGTCACATCATTGGCGGCCGGAAGGCTGTCGGCGACGTTGAGCGTCAGCGAGCCTGTTGCCTTGTCGCCATCACCATCGGTGACTTCAAAGGCGATCTTGAAATTCTCGTTATCGGAGCCCTTGGCATCGGCGAAAGCGCCAGACTGGGCATAGGTGTAGCTGCCGTCGGCACCGACGGTCAGAGTGAAGAGAACTTGACCCGACTCCTTGCCAGCTGCGGTGTAGATCGTGTTACCCAGATTGTCCGTCGTGGTGTTATAGGACAGACCTTCCTTATGAGCGACGCCATTGGCATCGATGTAGATGCCCTTGAGGCCAGTCGGATCCGTGAAGGTGACCTGCTGGAAGCCGTCAGCGCCGGCAGTAAACAAGCTGCCCGATCCGCCGCTGACGGTGTCGGCGGCGCCCTCCGACGGCGTCGGCCCTTCGCTGAACTCGAGGGGTGGGCGGGGCGGCATCTGCTCGGCTGCCGTCGTGTCGTAAAGGCTGCCCGTGCCGACGGTAACATCGCTGGCGACAGGCTTGTCGTCGGCGACGGTGACGGTGAACGTATTCGAGGCGATGTCGCCATCCGAGTCCGTTGCCGTATAACCGAAGGTCAGCTTGATGGCGTCCGATCCCTTGGCATCATCGAGCGACTGGACCAGCTTAAAGTTATAGTGGCCGTTGTCGGTGTCGGAGATCGTCGCATAGAAGACGATGTTCGAGCCGACCGCACCCTTGGCATCTGCGACCGCCGTGGGAGCGGCCTCGCCGGTGTAGCCGACCAGCGTACCATCGGCCAGCAGTACCGTATGCACTGCAAGACCATGCGAACTCAGCACTTCGCCATCCTGGCCCTCTGTCGTGACCGTGGCATTAGTAAAGGCAACAGACCGATCGCCGCCGCCGCCCTTGTCCGAGTTGGCGTTGTCGGCACCCCAGGAGATGTTGAGTGAACCGGTGGCCGTCGTATCGCTTTCGACATGCGGATTTTCATTGCCGCCTGCCAGCGCGCCTTCCGTAACGGAGCCCGCATCGCCGGCCGCGGCAACCGGCTTGTCGTCAGCGACGATGATGGTGAAGGTGTTCGAGGCGGTATCACCGTCAGAATCAGTCGCCGTATAACCGAAGGTCAGCTTGATGGCGTCCGAACCCTTGGCATCATCGAGCGACTGCACCAAAGTGAAGTTGTAGTGGCCGTTGTCGGTATCCGACACCGTTGCGTAGAAGACAACATTGGATGCGGAGGTCGCCGTCGGAGCGGCCTCGCCGGTATAACCAACCAGCGTGCCATCGGCCAGCAGTACCGTATGCACTGCAAGACCATGCGAGCTCAGTGTTTCACCGTCCTGGCCCTGTGTCGCCACGGTTGCGCTGGTGAAGGCAACCGAGCGGTCACCGGCGCTGCCGTTGTCGGTGTTGGCGTTGTCGGCACCCCAGGAGATATTGAGCGAACCGGTAGTAATTGCATCGGTCTCGACATGCGGGGTCTCGTTGCCGCTCGCCAGCGCGCCTTCGGTGACCGAGCCTGCATCACCGGCTGCCGCGACCGGCTTGTCGTCGGCAATGGTGACGGTGAAGGTGTTCGAAGCAGTATCGCCGTCAGAATCGGTCGCCGTGTAACCAAAGGTCAGCTTGATGGCGTCCGATCCCTTGGCATCGTCGAGCGATTGCACCAGGGTGAAGTTGTAATGGCCGTTGTCAGTGTCGGAGACCGTTGCATAGAAGACGACGTTGGATGCGGAGGTCGCCGTGGGAACGGTTTCACCTGTATAGCCGACGAGCGTGCCATCGGCCAGCAGCACCGTATGAACGGCCTGACCATGCGAACTCAGCGTCTCGCCATCCTGGCCCTGTGTCAGTACCGTTGTATTGGTGAAGGCAACCGAGCGATCACCGAGGCCGCCCTGATTGGTATTGGCGCTATCGGCACCCCAGGAAATGTTAAGCGAGCCGTTGGCCGTCGCGGCGCCCGTGTCATGGCTTAGGGCTGCGTTGCCGGCAGCCAGCGCTGCCTCGGTGACAGAACCCGCAGTTGCTGCGGCTGCAACCGGCACGCTGTCTGTGATGTCGACATTCGCGATGGACGCAACCGTATGACCGCTCGTGTCGGAGACGGTGTACCGGAATTGAAGCTGAAGTACATCGCCCGATGCATTGGCGCCGCGGGGATGGTCGAGAGCAGCGAGCTGAGTAAAGGTGTAATCGCCGGTCGAAGCGTTGAATACCAGCGTGAAGACCGCGACACCATTGGCCGTGCCGGTAACGGTCTGGCCATTCTGGGTGACGACAACGGGAACGCCGCCAGAGGTTAGACCCGACAGCTGCTGCGTGCCGCTGCCGGTGATTTCTGCCTCGCCGACCAGCGTGACGGTGGTGATCGCGGCATTATTGCCGCCGAAGCCGAAGCGACCGGTGCTGCTTGTCGTGAGGAAGGCGCCAGTGCTGCTGCCGCGTTCGATCAGCGAAGCCGTTTCGGTCGCCTGCTGATCGATGAAGGGAACGCGAGTCTGCGTACCAGATAGATTGCGGCCGTTACCGCCGCCGATTATGTCGCCAGGACCAAGAAGGCCAAGCAGATTAAGCGGCGTGCGGGGGTTCCCAGCCTGGCTGTCCGTGAACTGGTGGCCGGAATCCGTGCTGTTGCCGGCATGAACCGAACCATCGGGACCTTCAGCGACATTGATGCCCTGCTGCTGCAGCGCGGCGACGACGGCCTGCTGCGGCAGCGTGACCTCACCGATCAGGAAGGTTGGAACGTGCAGCGCTCCGTTGATAATGACGATGCGCGTACCGTCGGCCTGGATGAGAACAAGGTTACGTCCCTCGACATGGATATCGTCGATGGAGGTGTTCGGCGGCAGATGAACGACATTGCCATTGTCGGGTACGATCTGGAGTGGCTGACGAGCGCCGGCGTTTTGCGGCTCGTTCGCGGCAAGTCGCCCTGTCTTGCCATTCGCCTGCTGCTCCTCGGCTTGTGCCACTTCGAACGCAGCGACATCAGCATTCTGCGACAATGGCAGCAAATGATCGGCGCCGATATCGGCCGTAACGCCCGTGTCCCGGCCGCCTGATGCGAAATCATGCGAAGCAGCTTCGTGATCTACGGTCGAAATGCGCAAGTCGTCCATGGGTCTGGCTCCCGGTGTCTCGTAATTTGCCGCAATCAATTACGGGAGCGGGCTGATTGCAATACTTCATTAACCTCACGGATATAGCCGGTTATGCAGCACCGCAGAATTATTTTACCGATGGTTAACTCAACGGAAGAACAACTCGTTAAGTATACTGCTTGACTTTACGTCAGCCGCAGTGTGCAAATGCGGCCGACTGGCTGTTGCAGTCTGCCGTAGAGAATCGGGGGGAGTAGTTGTGCCGTTTGCGATCAGCCTTTCATTGAGCCTTTTGACGGAGTGGCTGCCGCGCAGACCGCGTTGGCGACCAGCATGCGGTGCCGCCCTCATTCTCTGTGCCGGCCTCGCCGGCTGTCAGATGGACGGTGTGGGACTGGAGAACAACAGCAAGAAGGACGACATAAAAATGCCGTCCACTGCCATTGAAGAGAGCTATGGCGGCGACGGCGGCACCGAAATCACGCTATTGCTGCGCAAGGGTGCGGCAGGTCTCTATGAAGGCCCGGCACGCGATGTGCGCGACGGGGCAGTGCTTGGCGTCGGCGAACTCGGCAACAATCAGGTCCGGTTGCGCGTCAAGAATGTCGGCCCTGGACTTGCCGGCGTTGCCGCACAGGTCACTGCGGCCAAGGCCCGGAATGCCGCGCTGATCGTCAGCTATCTGCCGCCGGCCGAGACGGCCTCCATCGCTGCCATTCCAACCACCCAGCGTCCCCCATTGCTTAACCTTGCGGGTGCGGCGACCGGCGGAGACGTCTTCAATCTGGCCTCGGATGAGATCGACAGCGCGACGGAAGGTGTCAAGGCGGCCGGTCCTTCGGGTCACAAAAAGGTATCGGCGCTAGTGCCCGCTGATTTTCCTCAATCCGACGCAACGAGATTGGGCAGCGCCATCTGGAACGGTGGCAACACCTTCATGGGCCTTGGCCGTTACGGCGCAAGTGATCAGTCCTCCGATATCCTGACCAAGAACCGGCCGCTCATCCAGTCGGCCGACATCGTGGTCATTCTCGGCAACACCCCGGAAATCGGTATGGCCGCAAGTGCCGTTCGTAGCGCAGCCATTCCCGGTCAGACGCTGGTCGGCACCAACAACTGGCCGCAATCGGTCTATGCGACGCCCGCCGTAGCGGGTGCGTTCGTCGCGACCGACGACACGCAGAGCAGCGGGCTCATTACCGAGCGCTATCAGCGCCATTTCAATCACCCGCTGACGACCTACGGCGCCTATGGCTACGACGCCATGGCGATCGCCTCCGGCCTGATCCGTTCCCAGGGACCGCAGGCCATCACTGCAGCCAATTTGAGGAACAAGGTGGGCTTCCGCGGCACGACCGGCCTCTTCCGCTTCAATGCCGCCGGCCAGGTGGAGCGTAGAATGGTAATCAATACGATCGACGGCGGCACACTGAAGGTTTCCGCACGGCCCTCACAGTCGTTCTGATGCCGGCAGGGCTCATCGAGCACGTAGGTAACGAGACGCGCTTCGTCATCACGATAGCGCCGCTTCATCTGATCCTGAGTCGAGACGGACCACTTTAGTACCCTTGGCGAAATCATCCTTAATTCTTTCTCATCGCATTTCGTACAATTTTATACTTATTTGATCGCTTAATTTATACTTAGTTTATCTATATATCCCAACATCATATTCAGAAGTATCACGCACTATTCTCTCAATCAGAGGGAATTTAGCGCCAATGGTACGCAAGAACAAAAAAACTATACTTGCAGCACTCGCTGCAGCTTCCTTTGCCTTCGGTCTAGCCTCAGCGACCACCAGCATGGCGGCGACCGACGATACTGTTCGGCCCGTCGTCAAGCTGTTTCAGGACCCGCTGGTCCATACGGCCATCGATCTCTTTGCGCCCACCATCGGAAACGCCGCAAGAGCGATCAGTGGCATCGACCTGGCGGCATTGAACAACAGCCTCGCAGTTGCGCCGGGCGGCCTTCCGCACAATGACTTGACTGCGTCTGAGCCGGTACGCCCCGCAAAACCGAGCAGCGCTCCTTTAGGCGACTCTGTATTCGGAACTGTCGCCATTCCGTTCAAACATCTTGCCGCGCTCAACAATTTCGCCGGGCCGCTCGCGGAAATCCGGTCGGGCAAATCGCTCGATTGCGGAACAGGTGGATGCAATGCAGCCGAAACCGTCATCGCGGCCGCTGAAACAAAGATTACCGGCGCGTCGATCCGCGACAAGATCAATACCATCAACTACACGGTCAACCATGCCATCCGCTACGCCAGCGACATGGAAACCTATCATGTAGCAGATTACTGGGCGAAACCGAGCGAAGCACTGTCGCATCAGCGAGGCGACTGCGAAGACTACGCCATCTTGAAGATGGCAGCACTCTATAAGGCAGGCGTCGATCTCGACCATATGACACTGGTCGTCTTGTTCGACCAGCAGCGGCATTTCTACCACGCTGTCCTGTCGGTCTCCGTCAACGGTAACAATCTTATCCTCGACAACATGCGCGACGAGGTCTTGTCCGACAAACGGATTGCAGAATATCTGCCGCTCTATTCGATCGTTGCTGACCGCGGCTATCTGCACGGTTCGCGCGATCCTCACGCACAAGCGGTTGCCGCCGCAGTGCCGCTCGCCAAGGTGGTCCCCGGCGAAGGCGAAGTTCACTAACCGAACCCGCCACCCAGGCATTTGGGGCGAGCGTCGCGCATAATGAAAGCGGTGGCATTCTCAGTAGACGGAAAGATAGCCGATCAGCATCAATGCTTCGTGCGTCGGCGCCAACGCCAGATTGATTTGCCCCGTCAGCGATTGTGAACCGAGGCCGATCTTGAAGCCGGTGTTCAGCGTCTTACCGCGATTGACCGACAGAACGGAGAGTACCTCTTGGATCTGGGTGTCGATCGACAGGCGTAGCGTGCGCGCGGTCTGCTGGACATCATCGATCAGCGGCAGGCGATGGCGCAACATCTTCAAGAAGGCATCGTTGAAGAGCTTGATCCCGCGCTCTTGCGTCAGGACCACTGCAGGTGTCGGCGACGCCTGAAGGACAGCGTTGAGATTGGTCAGCGATGCGAGATCTTCGACGGCATCGAGGCGGCTCAGCGCCCATTTGAAGCTCAGCACGCGCAGCAAGGACGTGAGATTGCCGGTCTCCGGCATCTCTGCGGCTATGTTTGAAACCAGGTCACCGATGCTGATGCCACCGGCCTCCGACATACGCCCTAGCCCATCCCAATAGATACCCTCCAGGCGAATGCCACGACGCTCGCCGCCACCCGTTACCGCGCGGAAACGTGGCTCCAGTTCATCACCATCGACAGATGGTAGGGATTCCTCCCGAACTATCGCAGCTTCGTCCTTCCCGCCTCCTTTGCGCATGGTTGCCCCTCACCGTTCCGTCAGCGCTTCGGAGCGCGCCTTGTTGATCGGCTTCATCAAATAGGCCAGGATCGTCTTGCGGCCGGTCATGATCTCGGCCGAAGCCACCATGCCTGGGATAATCGGATAGTGCTTGCCGTCGCGTTCCAGCGCCGATTTGTCGGTCTTGATGCGCACAAGGTAATAGGTTTCGTTCTTGTCCTTTTCGACAAGACTATCGGCGGAGACGTTAACGACCTTACCGTCCAGTGCGCCGAATATCGAGAAATCATAAGCCGAGATCTTGATGACCGCCGGCTGATCGATGCGCACGAATGCAACGTCGCGTGGAGAAATCTTCGCCTCGATCAGCAGGGTGTCCGCTGTCGGGACGACACCGGCGATGACCTTGCCGGCGTCGACATAGGCGCCGATCGTGTTGACCTCCAGCGTATTGACGATGCCGTCGACCGGAGACCGGATATCGGTGTGCTTGACCCGATCGGATGCCCCGCGGATCGTCTCATCGACGACGGAAAGTTCCGACAGTGCCTGCCCCTTGTCGGTCAGGGCCTGCTGCCGCAGCTGCAATCCAAGGTCGGCGACCTGTAGCGTCGCCTCATTGACGGCCGCTTGCAGGCGATCAAGGCTTTCGACATAGACTTTAAGCTGCCCTTGCAGGTCGACAAGGTCTCGCTGGACTTTGAGAACCTCCGTTTGGGCAACAAGCTTTTTCTCGCCGAGCGGCTTCAGCAGATCATATTGCTTTTGGGCGCCTTCGATGTTCTGCGTCAGGCGGTCTATGTTGGCATGGGCTTCATCCAGCTCGTTCTGATGCTGCTTCAGACGCTGATTGAGAACGTCAAGCTTGTTCTTGTAGGAAGCGCGATCCGCCTCGAAGAGCTTTTCCTCGTTGTCGCAGACGGTTTTTGCGGTAGCAAGAATGTCAGCTGGGCAGACGAACTGTGCGTCGAAGGCGCCTGCCTCCTCCAGGGCCAGGCGCTCAACTTTGGCACCGAGCGCACGAGCCTTGGCAACCGACTCGCCGAGTGTCGACACCGTCGTCGTGTTGTCGAGCTGGACCAGAATATCGCCTTTATGGACGACCTGGCCGAGATTGACATTGATCTGTTGGACGATGCCGGGCTCGGACGATTGCACGATCTGCGTCTTCGATACCGGTATCACCTTGCCTTCGCCGCGAGCGATCTCGTCGATGTCGGCGAAGGCCGCCCAAGCGACGAAAGCAACGATCATCAAGGCACAGAGGCCAAGGATCAGCCGGGCGAACAACGGAGGACTGTCGTCGATATTGCGCTGAGAGGCACGCATCATTGCACCGCCTTGCGCTGCATCGCCTCGATGACAGCGTTTTTCGGTCCATCCGCGATGATGCGGCCCTTGTCGATGACGATCAGCCGGTCAACCAGCTCCAACATACTGTGACGATGGGTTGCTACCAGCAGCGTCGTTTCCGGGCCGAACGCATCGGTCAGCTTGCTGATCAGATGGCGCTCGCTTGCCAAATCCATCGCTCCCGACGGCTCGTCAAGAAAGACGATCTTCGGCCGGGTCAGAAGCAGGCGCGCGATGGTCAATGCCTGCTTCTGGCCATTCGACAGGTTCGCACCGCGCTCGCCAACCGGCATATCGAAACCGCGCGGATGTACGGAGACGAACTCCTCGACGCCGGTCATTCGTGATACCGCCAAGAGCTCTTCATCGGTGGCGTCGGCCCGGCCGAGCAGCAGATTTTCCTTTACCGTGCCGGAGAACAGGTCCGATGATTGCCCGGCGACGGCCACCGTGGATCGCACCTCCGCCACGTGATACTGGCGTATATCAACGCCATCGATGAGTACACGGCCGCTGGCCGGCTGAAACAGCCCGTCGAGAAGCCGGCCGAGGGTCGTCTTGCCCGAACCGATGCGGCCGATGATCCCGATCTTTTCCCCGGGCGCAACCGTGAAGGACAGCTGATTGATGACCGCCTGGTCAGATCCTGGATATTGGAAGGAAACATTCTGAAAGCTGAATCCACCGCTACGGATCTGCCGGTTGACGAAGCCGACCGTCGACGGACGGTCGTCAGGCTGCTCCATGATCTTGTCAAGAATGCGCAGCGACATGGTGGCCTGGCGGAAACGCGCCAGCGTCATGGCGATCTGCCCGAAGGGCGCGCCGGCGCGGCTCGCCAGCATGACGGTGGCCACGATCGCACCCATGGCGATTTTGCCGTCGGCAAATTCATACGTGCCCGCAACGACGATGAGTACGCTGACCATTTGTTGCAAGAACATCGTCATGTTGATGGCGTTTGACGAGATGTGCTTGATGTCCTCACTGGTGCGGCTCGAATATTTCGTCAGCTCCTGCCAGCGGCGCAACATCGTCGCCTCGGCGCGGAGGCTCTTCAATGTCTCGATCGTCGAAATGGTCTCGACGAGCAGCGACTGGCGGCGCGAGGCCTCGTTCGTCGCCGTCGCCATGCGCTTGCCAATCTGAGCCTGGGCCACGAGGCCGATCGTCACCGAGAGAATGAAAGCGACTCCTGGAATGATCACGAGCCACCCGGAGATCAAATATATGACAACCAGGAAAATCACGACGAACATGCTGTCGATCAGCACTCCGATCGTGTTCGATGTGAAGAATTCGCGCACGAATTCATATTGTGTCACCCGATTGGCATATTCTCCGGTCGACATCGGGCGGGACGCCAATGTCGAATTCAGGATCTTGTCGAAGATCAACTGCGAGAGCCGCAGATCCGCCTTACGACCCGCATAGTCGATCAGCGATGCGCGGGCCATCTTCAGTAGAAAATCGAAGAGATAGGCAAGCGAGATGCCGGCGGTCAGCACCCAGAGCGTTGGGAACGCCTTGTTCGGCAGCACCCGATCATAGACATTCATGGTGAAAAGCGGCGATGCCAGCGCGATGATGTTGATGAAGAGTGCCGCCAGCATGACGCGGGCATAGGTGCGCCAATAGGGTACCAGCGCCGTTGCCAGCCAGTGCCGCTTCTCGATCTCCAGGGCGTGGCCGACCCGCGCTTCTTCTGAAGAATTCTGATAATAGAGCGTGAAAGCAAATGCCGATTGCGGATTGAGCGCCTTGAGTTCGTCCCGCGTCAAGCAGGCCGCTGTCCCGGCGACCGGCACGAGTTCAGTGATATAGGAACCGCTTTCGGTCGTTTCGAGCAATGGCAGAACACCGCCGTCAGCAAAGGTGACGATCGCCGGGCAATCGAAATTGCCCAGGCGGCAATCTCGTTCCGTATGCTTCAGGACCTGCAGACCGACGCGTTCCGACAGCCGTTCGACATCGTCCAGCTCCATGGCTTCCAGAATTTCGTCCGGAATGCCCGAAAACAGCACTGTATCCGAGTTCGGACGGCCGTAAAACGCAGCGACCGATTTAAATGCCGACTTGAAAGTCCGCAGCGATACGCTCGCAGACACGTCAGGTGCTACGTTCAACATGAGCCACTATCCAATTCGGATCGTAACGATTAACGAATCGGCTCGAGCAGATCCATCGGCAAGCCGGGCTTCTGATGCGAGTCGTATCTGGTATATCCGGGATCAGCCGTATTCGATGAAACAGCGAACTGATCACGGGCATAAGGCGTCGCCTGATCGACCGGCTTCAGTTTCATCGTCGACAACAGGCTGCCCGATGCCGCCAGGATCTTGTATTCCGCAAAGAGTGATGCGACTTCCGCCGTCTTGGCCAAGATCTCAGTGTTAAAGCGAGTGTTCTGGGCATCCAATAGATCAAGCAGCGAGCGCTGACCGACCTTGAATTGCTCGCGGTAAGACGTGACGAGTTGAGCGTTCGTCTTTTCCTGCCCGCCGAGGATATGCGCCAACTGAGCCTGGTTGGTGCGCTCACTCCAGGCGGAACGGACGGACTCGTCCACCTCGCGGTACGTCTGGCTCAGCGCAAAACGCTGTTCGGCGGCGCGACGAACCAGCTCCTGTTGGTGGGCGGTATCGATGCCGCCATGATAGATGTTCCATTTGGCGACGACACCAACTTGGACGTCGCTCGTGTTACCCTTGTTGCCGTCGACATCGTCACCAATGCGAGCGCTGCCGACGAGGTCCAACCGTGGCAGGAATGCGGACTTCGAACCGCGCACGTCCGCGTCAGCGGCATTGACATCAGCCTTTGCCGACGAGATCTGCGGGTTGTTCTTTTGAGCGATAAAGACCGCGTCGTCCAACGTCTTCGGCAGGTAGCGCGCGACGGAAGCCGGTCGGCTCGCATTACTGATCGGCTCGCCGACGACCTGGAGAAAGCGGATCTTCGTCGCATCGAGCTCCTTCTTTGCCTCCTGAAGGCGAGCGTTAGCCGCCTCCAAGCGCTCCCGACCCTGAAGACGGTCGGCATCGGTGAGAGCGCCGCCCTTGATGCTGTCCTCGATATTGCCGACCATCTGCTTGTGGAAGGCGACGTTCTTCTCAGCAGCTGCGACGATTTCCATCTGCAACTGATATTCAAGGTAATCCTGGGTCACTTCCAGCGCTAAAGCTTCCGAGCGCTGTTGGACGCGGAAGGATGCGCCGTCAACGCGGGCGGCCTGCTTGTCCTTCTGCGCCTTGCGGTCGCCGCCATCAAACAAGGTCTGCGTAATAGTCAAGCTTACGTCAGCAGGATTCAGGTAATCATGGGTGCGCGATAAAGCTCCGGATGTGACGTCCGATAGTCTCCGGCGGCCATAACCAGAGTCAAGGTCGACCGAGGGCAAATAAAGCCCCCTTGCCTGGCGCAATTGAAACTCGGTTGCTTCCCGGTTCTGCGCCGCCTGCATGATCTGCGGATTGGTTTTTAGTGTTTTGTCAATCGCCTGCTGCAATGTCACAGCACCGGCGGAACCACTTGATAAAGAACTTATGGCCATCGAAATTCCGATTGCCGCCATCAATCGCGTCTTATTAGCCAAAACTATGCCCCTTCGCCGACATAATACTCTAAAGATACATTTTATAAATCTTATTCACCTACGAACGTAGACGACATCCCATCTATTTGTAAGATAGACTCCCATTTAATCTCCTGAAACAGTTAATACCGGAAAGCGCAAGCCTTTCCGACGGCAATCTATTGACTATTTTTGGGCTATTCACAGAGTCGATGCCGCTGTCGCATGATCGCAACAATTCTAATCATCAACCGTGCGGAGAATGTACATAACCTTAACCACTAAGGCGCGCCGGAAGAGGATTTAAAACATTCCAAAATGCCGGTAATATTAGTAAATACTTATCGGCACGCGAATGCACCCAAGCATGGATGACGTTGAAGCTCGATTAGCCATATGGCGGGATGCGATACGCCGGATGTATTTTAGATATTTTCAATATTTGATTGCTAAAGGGGGCAAATCGGTTCACGTTTCAGGCATGCTCCCGCCAGGGGCACATCCGCTGCCAGGTTGTAAACAGGGGCATCAAGTATGACCGAGACGCTACGGCGAAACAATTGATTGTTGTGTCTATCGGCATCGTAACTCCCATGGCGATAGACACGATGAAACACGCCCAGGATCTGGATCGAGATAAAGCCGACCGGGTTCTGTCGCAAACCGGGCACCAAGTAAAACGGCGGCTCCGGATATTCGTTCGAAGACAGGTATTTCATGAAAACAACGATGCAAAACAGCAAATTTTACCGGTTTTCTTAAGCCGGCTTTTTCGGACCTCTGTTTAGCTGACGCAGTATTACGGAACGGGGATAACTCCGATATGATTCCACAGCGGCGACATCCCTCCGCCACCATTTTCAAGGCCATGCGGAGAGCCACACTCGGCGCACTATGCGCCGTGGTCGGTTCCGTTGCTCTTATATTTATATTAAACCTGTTGATGCCGGATCGACCATTTTTAGTCGGATTTGCCGGTGCCGTACTTATTTCTGCATTTGTGGCCTTTCCGCTGCTTTTTACCTTGCAGCTCAACAACGACGTCATCCGTAAGATGCAGGAAAACGTCACCCAGGCGGCGCGCTACGACAGCGTGACGAAGACGCTCAACGGTACTGCCTTTGCCGCGGCCGTCGAGCACTTTATCGAGCGGCGCAAGCATACCGACGCAGATGCCGGCGGTATCGTCATCGCCGTCATCGTCGATACGCTCGACGACATCGGCCGCCGCTATGGGCTGCAATGGGCCGACACGGTGATGCAATCGCTTGCCTCGATCATCCAGCCCTCGGTTCGTCGTGGCGATCTTGTGGCGCGGCTTGCGACCAACGAACTCGGCATCTTCCTGCCTGGCGCTACGATCGAGAACGCCCGCGACATCGGCAACCGCATCCGCGCGGGCGTCTCCGCGGCTACCTTCAGCGCTGACGGCGCGCCGCTTTCCATCGCCATCCGCCTCGGGGGCATCTCCTTCGACGGCCCGGCCGAATTCAACCAACTCCGCCAGCTCGCCGACCAAATGGCCTTCGAGAGCAGTGACGAAAGCGATGACATCCCGATCAGCGTGCTGCCGACCGCATGAGGCTGACTATTCCATCCCACGGCAGCGACGGCATAGTCCCATACGGCGATACCTGTCTTTGATGCGGTGTCAAAGCCAGCTGGGATCTCGGTTGGCCTTCTGGATCAGCCGAGGCTAATCGGCCCTCAGGTGATGAGATGTCGATGCGGCTCCTGTTACACAGCCTTCACGACGGAAGCTTCAATTCAACGTCCTCGGTCACATATTTCCACATCGCGACGAGCAGCTTTCCCACCAAACGCCGGGGTCTGCCTTAGGTGCGTAGATCCGGCTGTGTATGCGCCAATACGTGATCAATGCGGTTCACGAAGTTTTTGTCAGACCCATAGACGAGCCCTGCCGGCGAGACATGAACGATATCGCCGTCGGGCGTTATATATGAAGTAAATCCTGCTGGAGTGTTGACTTGTGCACCCGCCCCGTTGATCGGTCTCCAATCATTCGGGATTCCTGTGGCGCTCTTTCCGCCCTCGAGAAGATCGTCAATCGCATTGCCCGTCCTGAACTTCGCAAAGAACGTCAGCACCTGCACCAGAGCGAGCGGATCACCATTGTTTGCTTTGGCAATCAGCGACGGCAGAGCAGTAACGCCGGTCGGATCCCCCGCGAGAACAAGAATCGGTTTCGCAGCGTCTTCTTGTTGTTGCGCAGTAAGGCTGTTGACTCCTTCGGGAGCCATGATCTTCCAAATTTGATCAAGCCCAGCGCTGCTGCGAAGGTCCGCGAGGTCCGCGCGGTATTGATCCGCCGAGATAAACCACGATGATGCCGTGCCACTGTAACTCGACAATGCTGCGATCACACTAGCGAAAACTGCGCCGCATCCTTCTGCCTGGTAGCCACTTGGTCGGCAGGCAATCATTGCGTCTTGCTGCAGCCTATCCTTCGCCTCCAGTCGTGCTTTCTCAGCGCAGGCAGTATCATCACCGCCTTTGCATGCCGCCTTCGCAGCATTCAGCGCATCGTTGTCCGCATGGTCGAGATAGTTATACTGATACTGCGCAGCCCCATAGGAGGCGCCTTCGCCACCTCCGACAGCGCCAGCGGCCAGAGCAGACAAGCTCTCGCCGAGCAGGGCGGCAAGTGTCTGCTTATCCTGAGCGGATATAGACCTGCAGCGTGTAACCGATATGCTCCGTCATCAGCGCCTTGGCGCGCTCGAGATCGCGGTCGAGGGCAGCCTCCATCAGCGCCGTGTGATGTTCGATCGCCATCGCGTCCTTGAGCGCCGCCAGCGCCTTCTCATAGCCGGCGGACAGGCCGGCCGTCGCGCGCTGCGTCGGCGCCAGGCCGAGGAAACGGTGGTGACGCCGCAGTTGATCGGTAATGGTGGCCTGGAAGCGCTTGAGCCAATTTGATGTCGCAGCGCTTATCAGCGCGGCATGGAAGGCGGAATGCTTCTCATCCCACTCGTCGGCCATCTCCTCGGAAGCGGAATCCGGCACGATCCTGCAGCGCGACAGGCGGTAGTGCGCGGTCACGACGGCTGATTCCCAATCGGGGCCGCCTTTTTCGATCGATTCCATGAACAATGGCAGTTCGATGACCATCCGCGCGCGCATCAGATCCTCCAGCTCCGCCCTGGAAACAGGAGCGACCGCGAAACCACGATTGCTGACGGCCGTCACCAGCTTTTCGGCTTCCAGCCGCGAAAGGGCCTCGCGAAGCGGAGTCCAGCCGACGCCATAGGTTTCCCGCAGGGCGCCGAGCCGCAAGGATGCTCCGGGCCTGAGCTTCGTATTGAGGATATCGCGTCGCAACAGCCAATAGGCCGCCTCGGTCTTGCTCAACGCATCGATGTCCTGCATGCGGCCTGCCCTTCCCCCGCAAAATCCGAATTATATATAAAACTCGCCAACACAGGAATATATATATCAAAGGCGCAGATAGTGCACATCATATATCTGAATTTGACAGGCTTGCAGCAGTCGCTATGATCCCTTGCCAAGAGAGCTGAAGGAATACGGCTCCTTGTCACATCCGGGAGGAAAATATGCTGAGATCTACATCCAAATGGCTGTCCGGACTCGCGGTCGCCGGCGCCTTCGTGGCCAGTGTCGCCACCGCTTCGGCCGAACCCATCAAGATCGCCATCGCCAATTTCGGCGAACATCCGCAGCTCAATGCTTCGATCGCCGGCTTCAAGAAAGCGCTCGCCGATAACGGCTTCGTCGAAGGCAAGGATGTCGTTTATTCCGAGAGCAACACGAGCTTCGACGCGTCGCTCGTGCCGCAGATGATCGCCAAGCTGCAGTCCGAGCATCCGAAGCTGATCTATACGGTGACGACCCCGGTGTCGCAGATCGCAAAAAAGGCGCTCGCCGGATCCGGCATTCCGATCGTCTTTACCGCCGTCACCGATCCTGTCGCCGCCAAGCTTGTTCCTTCGTGGGACGCGGGTGACGACGGCATCACCGGCTCGAGCGACCTGCAGGATATCTCGGCGATCCTGACCTTTACCAAGAAGCTGCTGCCGAACGCCAAGCGGCTTGGCGTACCTTACAACCCCGGCGAGGCCAATGACGTCGCGCTGATCGACAAGGTCAAGGCCGCCGCTCCTGCAGCCGGCTTCGACGTGGTTCCTGTCGGCGTCGACAACGTCAACGAAATCCAGCAGCGTATCGCATCGCTCGCCGGCAAGGCGGACGTGATCTATACGCCCGCGTCCAACCTGCTGCAGCCGGCAATCCCGGCCGTTGCTGCCGCTGCCCGCCAGGCACAGATTCCGATCGTCAATTCCGACGATGCCGCGGTCCGCAATGGCGTCGTGCCGGCAAGCTTTGCCGTCAACTACGAGCAGGTTGGGGAAAATGCCGGCAAGATCGCCGCGCAGATCCTGAAGGGTGCCGATCCGAAGACGATCAAGCCTTCGCGTCCGGCCTATGAGGACCATGCGCCGCTGATCAACAAGACGGTGTTGAAGGCATTCGGCGCCGAGGTGCCGGCCTCGCTTGCCGATTGCAATTGCTTCACGAAGTGATAGGCGGCATCTTCTACTGCATAATTCCTTAAATCGACATGGATTTAAGGATGAAATTATGCAGCAGATTTAAAGTGCTACAGCGACCTTTACGCGTCACATGTGACGCGACGCTGTAGGATCAATCCGATCCATGGCGGCGCCCAGGATGCCGCCATTTCATAACCCTATACTGCAGGGGAGGCACGGATGCTTGATATCAAATCCGCGCGCAAGGTTTTCTACAGAGGCCAGCCCGACGAAAAGGTCGCGCTCGACGGCCTGACGCTCTCCCTCAAAACAGGCGAATTCGGCGTCGTCATCGGCTCGAACGGCGCCGGCAAGAGCAGCATGCTGAATGCGATTTCCGGTGCTCTCAGCCTCGATTCCGGTCAGATCCTCATCAACGGCAATGACGTGACGAACATGCCGGTTCACAAGCGCGCCGCGCGGCTGGCCCGCGTGTTCCAGGATCCGATGAAGGGAACCGCCGCCAGCATGACCGTCGGCGAAAACATGCTCCTGGCGGAACTGCGCGGCAAAGCCAGGGGATTCCGCCCCGGTCTGAATGCCGCCCGTCTCGCCGCCTACAAGGAACGTCTCGCCGTTCTCGGCCTTGGCCTGGAGAACCGCCTGGATACGAAGGTCGAGCTGCTTTCGGGCGGCCAGCGTCAATCGCTGTCCCTCATCATGGCCGTCGGCGGTTCGCCCGACGTGCTGCTGCTCGATGAACATACCGCAGCGCTCGACCCGCGCACGGCCGATATCGTCATGCAGGCGACGGTCCGTACCGTCGAGGCGCTCAAGCTGACGACATTGATGGTGACGCACAACATGCAGCACGCCGTCGATTTCGGCGACAGCATCATCATGCTCGATGCCGGCCGCGTTCATCTCGAAATCACCGGAGATGGCAAGCGGCGCATCACAGTGCCTGAGCTGATCGGTCACTTCGCCGTCAAGACCGACCGAATGCTGCTGGTGAGCTGACAACATGATGGATTTCATTCAAGCAACCGTTTCAAGCTTCGTCTCGCTCATCCCGGTCACCCTGGCGCAGAGCTTCGTCCTAAGCTTCGTCGTCCTCGGTATCATGATCCCCTTCCGGATGCTGAGCTTTCCGGACCTGACCAGTGAAGGCGCGTTTCCGCTGGGCGGCTGCGTCTGCGGCATCCTGCTTGCCGCCGGCGTCGCGCCGCCGCTCGCAATCGCCGTTGCCTTCGTCGTCGGCCTTGCCGCCGGCTGCTGTACGGCCTTCATTCACCTGCGCTTCCGCATCCATACGCTGCTCGCCGGCATCCTGATGTCGACCATGCTCTATAGCGTCAATCTCGGCATCATGGGCAAATCGAACCTCTCCGTCTTCGGCTCGCCGACGGTGTTCGACTGGGTACCGTTCACAGCAGCCGGCTTCCCTGCCAGCAAGATCGTCGTCGCCGGCATCCTCGCACTCATCGTGCTGATCGCCCTCAACCTCTACTTCAAGACGGAAAAGGGCACCGCCATGCGTGCCGTCGGCTCCAATCCCGACATGGCCGAGGCGCAGGGCATCAATGTCTGGGCCGCAACCATCGGCGGCGTCGGCATCGCCAGCGCCTTTTCCGCCGCCAGCGGTGCGTTGATGGTCCAGTCGCAGGGCTTTGCCGACGTCAACATGGGCATCGGCATCCTGATCAACGGCCTTGCCGCCCTGATGATCGGTGAGGCCTTTACCGGCAAGCAGACGGTGTTCAGACAGCTGCTGGCGCCCTTTGTCGGCTCCATCATCTATTACCAGCTCGTCTCGCTCTGCCTTGCCGCCGGCATGCCGCCGCCGAACCTGAAGCTCGCCACGGGCCTGTTCGTGCTCATCATGCTGGCACTGCCGAGCATCCGCCGCAGCCGCGGCGGGGCGGCCACCCGAGAAACCATTCGCGAATAGATTACGAGGCAACGACATCATGGATAGCCTTCCCGATCTCGCGGCCGTCGAGGCCATGGACGAGGCCGATCCGCTGCGCGTTTTTCGCAGCCGCTTTGCCCTGCCCGCCGGCGTCATCTACCTCGACGGCAATTCGCTCGGCGCGGCCTCGCACGAGGTCTTTGCCGAAGTGCGCCAGGCTGCCATGGAGGAATGGGGCAACGGCCTGATCCGCAGCTGGAACAGTGCCGGGTGGTTTCATCTGCCGCTCGAGCTCGGCGACCGTATCGGCCGGCTGATCGGCGCCGCCGAAGGCCAGACCGTTGTCACAGATTCCACGTCGATCAACATCTACAAGACCTTGCATGCAGCGCTCGCCATGCGGCCCGGCCGCAATGTGATCGTTGCGGAGGGTGATAGTTTCCCCACCGATCTTTATATGGCGGAGGGCGTGGCTTCGACACGCCCTGGCCTGACGCTCCGCTTCGAGGGCCGCGATGCCGAAAGCATCGAGGAACTGATCGACGACAGCGTCGCCGTCGTTCTCGTCAACCACGTCAATTATAAGAGCGGCGAGCTGCGCGACATGGCGGCGCTGACAAAACGCATCCAGGCGGCAGGCGCGCTCGTCATCTGGGATCTGTGCCACAGCGCTGGCGCTCTGCCCGTCGATCTCGATGGTGCGGGCGCCGATTTCGCCGTCGGCTGCACCTACAAATATCTGAATGGCGGCCCGGGCGCGCCGGCCTTCATTTATGCAGCAAAGCGCCACCATGCATCGATCGTCCAGCCGCTCAGCGGCTGGTGGAGCCATGCGCGCCCCTTTGCCTTCGAACGGAGCTTCGATGGCGATGCCGGCATCAAGCGCTTTCTCTGCGGCACGCAGCCGATCCTGTCGCTGCGAGCGTTGAAGGGTGCGCTGGCCATCTGGGACGAAGTGGACATGACGGCCTTGCGCGCGAAAAGCATAGCGCTCACGGAGCTCTTTATCCGCTTGGTCGAAGCGAAATGTGGCCAATATGGCGTCGAGCTGGAGACGACCCGCGACAGCGGCAGGCGCGGCAGCCAGGTCTCCTTCAAGCACGACAACGGTTATGAGGTTATGCAGGCGCTGATCGAGCGCGGTGTCATCGGTGACTTCCGGGCGCCATCGACCCTGCGCTTCGGTTTCACGCCGCTTTATGTCGGCTATCGCGACGTATGGCGCGCCGCGACGGTGCTTGAGGAAATCCTGAGCAGCGGATCATGGAAGGACACGCGCTTTGCGGTGCGAGCGGCCGTGACCTGATCCACAGGCGTCGGCAGCTGGAGAGAGGAAGCTGAGCATGAGCTATTTCAGGGTCAACGATTGGGACGCAGCCTATACCAATAGCGCCTATATCGTCGACGGAGATCAATGGCCGGCCGCCTGGGTCGAGCCGGCAAAGTCCTTCCGTGACAGGCTGACGACCGCGAGACGCGCGAAACTCGATCTGGCCTATGGTCCTGCGGAGCGCAATCGCTTCGATCTCCTTCTGCCCGAAGGCCAGCCGAAGGGATTGGTGGTTTTCGTCCATGGCGGTTACTGGCTGCAGCTGGACAAAAGCTATTGGTCGCACTTTGCAGCAGGCTCTATCGCCAGAGGATATGCGGTCGCGATCCCGTCCTACACTCTTTGCCCGAAAAATCGCATCGCCGGGATCGGCAAGGAGATTGCGGCCGCGACTACCAAAGCCGCCGAACTCGTCGGCGGCCCCATCGTTCTGACTGGTCATTCAGCCGGAGGTCAGCTCGTTGCCCGCATGATGACAACGACATCGCCGCTCCGTGAAACAATCCGCAACCGCATTCGCCATGTGCTTGCCATTTCCGGCCTTCATGACCTGCGGCCGATCATGAGGCGCAGCATGAACGAGCAGCTTCGCATCGATGACACCGAAGCAAGAACCGAAAGCCCAGCCCTGCTGGAGCCGCTCGAGGCCGTCCGCCTCACCTGCTGGGTCGGGGGTGCCGAACGCGCCGAATTCATCCGCCAGAATGCGTTGCTCGCCAATATCTGGACCGGACTCGGCGCGGCAACGGCGGTCGTGGTCGAACCGGACAAGCACCATTATTCGATCCTGGACGGCCTTACGGACGCTGAGCACCCTCTGACACAAACCCTGCTTGCAGAATAGCATCTTCGCAGCCGGATCAGAGGAAATGCCCTCGGCGCTACCAACACCGAGGGCATATATCGTCAGCCGTTGACCGGCGCATTCATCGCCCAGAGAACGCCGAATGGATCGCGGAGCTGGCCCCAGCGATCGCCCCAGAACATCACCTGTGGCTCGACCACGACCTCAGCGCCTGCATCGACGGCGCGCTTCCACCAGAAATCGAGCTCATCCACGACGAGCTGCATCACGAAAGACTGCGGCTTCTCCAGTGCATGGCCATATTCGGGAAAGGCGTCGCCCAGCATCACCGAACTGCCGTTGATATAGAGATGGATATGCATGGTCCGGCCCTTCTCGTCGACCGGATACATGAAGGCTTCCTCCGCACCGAAGGCGCGCTTGTAGAATTCGGCAGCCTTCGCGGCACCGTCCACTGTCAGATAGGCCACGACGCCGCCGCGAACCGGCACGCGAGGTTGTTGGGATTGTTCTGCTGCATCGGTCATATCGGTCTCCTTGGAAACGGTTGTGCATATCCGCCCTTATCGTCGGGCTGTTCCAAGGACGTTGCTCGATCACGACTTCCGACAATGGCAGTCGAAGTTTTTTATTTTTCCAGGTCCGGCCTGCTCAGCCCTTTCACATGTCATCCTTGCGCCGCCCGCTTTCGGGCGTGCAAAGCGTGCTCGGGCCGGGTCTCACCGAGAATTCGCAGCACAGCATCCTCGCGCGACATCGGACGCCCCAGCAGGAAGCCCTGCACCTCGTCATAGCCTTCGGCACGCAATTTGGCCAATTGCGCCTCCGTCTCGATGCCTTCCGCAAGCGTTACCGCATTGAAGCCCGAGGCTATGCCGACCACGGCCCGAACGATCGCGAGATTGCCAGGATCGGCCTCCATGCCGGCGACGAAGCTGCGGTCGAGCTTGATCTTGTCGAAGGAGAAGGCACGCAGATAGCTGAGCGACGAATAGCCTGTGCCGAAATCGTCGATGGCAATGCGAATGCCAAGCTCCTTCAACGCGCGCAACAGCGACAGGCTTTGCTCGACCTCGGAGAGCAGAATGGATTCCGTAATCTCGATCTCCAGACGCCCGGGGCGGAGACCTGTCTCGTCGATTGCCGAGACGACGGTGGCCAGCAGGTTCGCGTGGCGGAACTGATAGACGGACAAGTTGATGGCCACCTTCAATTCCTCGGGCCATTCCACCGCAGTCCGACAGGCTTCCCGCAATACCCAGTCGCCGATCGGCACGATCATTCCCGTCTCCTCGGCAACGGGGATGAACTCGGCCGGGGAGATGAGCCCACGCCTGGGATGGCGCCAGCGGATCAGCGCCTCGAACCCCGAGAGAATATCTTCGTCCAGCCGGATGATCGGCTGATAGTGGAGTTCGAACTCGTCGTTCTGCAGGGCTTCCCGAAGCTCGAGTGTAAGCTGGTGGCGCCGCTCCGCTTCAAGCCGCATCTCGGTCTGGTAGAAACGATAGGTCGATCGGCCGCTGCTCTTGGCCGCATAGAGCGCCAAATCCGCATCCCGCATAAGGACATCGGCATCTCTGCCGTGTTCCGGCGCCATGGCAATGCCGATGCTGCAGGTCACATGCTCGCGGACGCCATCGAGATCGAAGGGTGTCGAAAACGACAGCAGCAGCAAATCGGCGAGACGCTGGGCGCGCCCGACATCCGTCATCCTCAGAACCAGTGCGAACTCGTCTCCACCCAGGCGCGCCACCAGATCGTTTCTCTCCGCGAGCTGCTGCAAGCGTTCGGCAACCTGGCGCAAAAGCATATCGCCCGCAGCATGTCCCTTGCTGTCGTTGATATGCTTGAAGTGATCGACATCGATGTAGAGCAGCGCAATCGGCTTTTCCGGTGTCGCAGCCGCAACCTGCCGCACGATGCTCTCCGAGAAGAAGGCCCGGTTCGGAAGGCCGGTCAGGGAATCGTGCATGGCAAGATGCGCAAGCCGCGCCTCGACGCTGCGCTCTTCGGTCACATCCTGGGAAATACCGAGAACATAGCGCGGCGCTTGCCCTGACGGCGCGGGAAGCGCCCGCTTCGCCGTCTTCAGGATGCGTGTCACTCCATCCACCATATGGATGGTTTCCTCGAAGTAAACGGTTGCGGCGGTCTCGAAGGCAAGCTTGTCCTGCTCCCGGAAAAGCGCCGTCTGCTCGTCGGAAAATATCGCCCGATCCGACTTGCCGATCACATCCGGTGCTGCCTGCCCGACGATGGCGCCGCAAGCTTCGTTGAACAGGATATAACGGCCATCCCGCTCCATATCCTTGACGAAGACGCCGACGGGAAGATTGTCGACGATGCTATCGAGCAGCGATTGGGTGGCATCGACCTGGCGTCGCGCAGCGTTGACCTCGGTGCGATCCTGGACGATCGCCAGGATTGCCACCTTGCCATTAAAGCGAATTTCCCGCCCGTAGGTCAGAACTTCGAATGTCTCGCCATCGGCCTTCAGATGCGTCCAGCGCTGCGCCGTTTCCATGTCGGTGCGCCGATGGACAGCGTCCAGCATGCGCTCCCGCTCTTCGGGCGGCCGGATGTCGAGTACGGTCATATCGGCGAACGCCGCGTGACCATAGCCATAGAGATCGCGGGCGGCATCGTTCACGATCAGGAATCTCAACGTCTGCGGATCATACACCCACATAGGCGACGGATGCGTCTTGAAAAGCGATCGAAAATCGTCGCTTGGGGCATCGAGCCAAACGGAATTCATGGAAGATCGACCTTGCCAATTCGTGTTCTAAGATCTGTGAATTGACGATTTATGATTGAAAAAGTTAAATAAAATCAAAATGCTAGACTAGCCTAAACTTTAAGCAAAAGCCCATCAAATATGCAACCGACTGCTTCCTCTTATCGGATGCCGACCGACGAGGACGTCGGATCTTGTAGAGCTATCGCCCTGAATAACGAGAACTGTGTGATATACCGCCGATCGAAAGGCGCAATATGCTGCCGCTTGCCAAATCGAAGTGGCAAAGGCATCTTCACGGACAATGAGAAAAATCTCCCAAAAGGATTTCGAAGCAGATCTTCTGGCCCAGGCAAGTGAAAACGGTATCGACCTCAGCGATGCCGATCTCTCGGACATTGTTTGGCATGGACTTGACCTAAGCGCAGCCACCATTGCCATGTCGGTTCTGCGGAACGCGCACTTTTCTGCAACGCAATCACTAAGTGGCTGCACCTGGATCGGCAACAGGATCGAGAACTGCGCCTTCGAGTCGGTACCGGTCTCGAAGGCAGAGTTGCTTCATTGCGAATTCGAGGCATGTGCGATGCACGCGATGCGGTTCTTCAGGACGGATCTTTCCGGAACGATCTTCTCTTCCTGCCGTTTTGTCGATGTTGATCTTTCGGAGGCCGTCGCGATCCGAGTGCGGTTCGAAAATTGCAGTTTCACCCATACTCGATTGACTAGGGACTTTCTGTTTACCGGCACCGGTGACTTCGCATTCTCGCCTGAAGGCAATCTGAACATATAACCGCCCGCCGCTCAGCATCGCAGACACGTATCTTCAAGCTCATTGACATCTCAATCTGCTTAACCGGCAGTCGGTCCCTGTCACAAGCCTATGGCATTCTGCGGCCATTGTTGCAGCGGCTCATGGAGGGGCAAGCACTCTCGCAACGCCATCGACGGCGCCTACATTGAACACAGCGGGATCACCAAGGCGTTGATACAACGCAACCGAATCGCCTACGTCTATCGCATGAACCGCCATCCGCAGGCAGGCCGGCAATTCATCACGCCAAAGGCTGTTTGAGACATCCATTTCATAACGGACGCATGCCATGAAAAGACAGACGCTCGACACCGGCTGGACCCTCTCGCGTCTTCGCGCACCCTCCAGCGCACCGGCCTTGCCCAATTCGGTTCCCGCCGCCGTGCCGGGCAATGTGCATCTCGACCTGATGGCGGCGCAGCTGATCACCGATCCCTATCTCGACGTCAACGAAATCTCGCAGGACTGGATTGGGCGTTCCGCCTGGCGCTATCGTCTGGCCTTCGACTGGGATAGCGAAGACGCTAAGCGCATCGATCTTTCCTGCCTCGGCCTCGACACGGCGGCACGCCTGGAACTGAACGGCAGTTTGCTTGGCGAAACCCGCAACATGCATCGCAGCTACCGCTTCGATATCGGCAATAAGCTGAAAAGCGGCCGTAATGAGCTGATCGTCGATTTCCAATCCGCCTATGAACATGGCGAGGAAGTCCGCAAGCAGCTGGGCAGCGCCGCCGATATCCCCCAGAATTATCCCGGCCCGAGCAATCTCATCCGCAAGATGGCCTGCAACTTCGGCTGGGACTGGGGTCCGACCCTTGTCACCGCTGGCATCTGGAAACCTGTTGTCATCGAGAGCTGGTCGAAGGCGCGCCTCGGCAGCATCCGGCCGGAAATCACCCTGCAAGGCAGCCAGGGCGTCGCGCGGCTGCATGTCGAGATCGAATGGGCCGACAAGGGCACGGATAGCGCGGCGCTCTTGCTCTCCATCGGCGGCAAGCGCGCCGAGGTCCGCGTCGCGCAAGGCGAGACCCATGCGCTGATCGAATGCCGGATCGACAACCCGCAGGTCTGGTGGCCGCATGGCATGGGCGGTCAGCCGCTTTACGATCTCGACCTGCAGCTGCTTGGCTCGGACGGTGCGGCGCTTGATGGCTGGAAGCGGCGCGTCGGCTTCCGCTCTGTGCGGCTGGATACGACACCGGACGAGATCGGCTCCGCCTTCACCCTCGTCGTCAACGACGTGCCGGTCTTTGCCCGCGGCGCCAACTGGATCCCCGACGATTGCTTCCTGCCGCGCGTGACGCGCGAACGCTATCGCGAGCGGATCGCGCAGGCCCGCGACGCCAATATGAACATGCTGCGCGTCTGGGGCGGCGGCATCTATGAGACCGACACGTTCTACGAGGAATGCGATGCTGCCGGCGTCATGGTCTGGCAGGATTTCCTGTTTGCCTGTGCCACCTATCCCGAAGAAGAACCGGTCTACAGTGAGATCGAGGCGGAGGCGCGCGAAGCGATCACACGGCTCATGGCTTACGCCTCGCTGGTCATCTGGAACGGCAATAACGAGAATATCTGGGGCTATTTCGACTGGGGCTGGCAGGATGTGCTGGGCAATCGCCCCTGGGGCGCCGGTTACTACCTCGACCTCCTGCCGAAGCTGGTGGCCGAGATCGACCCGACGCGCCCCTATTGGGCGGGCAGCCCCTATTCCGGTTCCATGGAGATCGCGCCGAACGCGGACGAGCACGGCTGCAAGCATATCTGGGACGTCTGGAACGAGGTGGGCTACGAGACCTACCGCAACTATATTCCGCGCTTCTGCTCCGAATTCGGATGGCAGGCGCCGCCAACCTTCGCAACCCTTGCCCAATCCGTTCGCGAGAAGGACCGCGCTCCGGCCTCGCCAGGCGTGCTGCATCATCAAAAGGCAACGGCCGGCAACGACAAGCTGTTGATGGGGTTGGAGGGCTGGTTCTCACCGCCGGAAAACTTCGACGACTGGCTCTTCGTCACCCAGCTGAACCAGGCGCGCGCGATCAGCTATGGCATCGACCACATGCGCTCGCATCGGCCGACCTGCATGGGCACGATCGTCTGGCAGCTCAACGATTGCTGGCCGGTCACCTCCTGGGCGGCCATCGACGGCGCCGGCCGGAAGAAGCCGCTCTGGTATGCCTTGAAACATAGCTATGCGCCGCATCTCCTCACCATCCAGCCGCGCGGCGATCGGCTGGCCGCCATTGCCGTCAATGATGCGACCCTGTTCTGGCGCGTGCCTTTCACGGTCGAGCGTTTCGATTTCACCGGCAAGCTGCTCGCCCGCCACCACGTCTGGCGCATCCTGTGCGACCGCTTTGAGAATTCCGATATCGAGATCCCGACCGAGGTCGCGACCCCTGGCGATCCGCGCCGCGAATATCTGCGTGCCCGCCTCGGCGATGCGGAAGCCTGGTGGTTCTTCGAGAAGGACATGCAGCTGCAGTATCCTCAGCCCCGCTTCGATATCGAGAGCATCCAGACGACGGACGGCATTGCTGTCACCATCACAGCGCAGTCCTTCCTGCGCGATGTCTGCCTGTTCGTCGATCGCATCAGCCCGAATGCCGAAGTCGACGACATGCTGGTCAATCTCGCGCCGGGCGAAAGCAGGACCTTCAAGATCAAAGGCATTTCCAAGGAAGCCTTCGACGATGCCGATCTTTCGGCTGTTATCCGCACGGCCAACCAGGTTGCGGAGCTTCCGCATCATTGAAACCGGGTGCTCTCTCACGGAAAAGATCCGGCGCATTACGCCGGATCGAGGCGTGTATTTTCCGTAAGCCGTCACAAAAGATTGCGCTGGTGAATGGTGAATTGCCTTCTATGATCGGTCGTCGCCTTGTGATCTAGTGCCCCTCATCCGATCCATGAATCAGCGAGATCACGCTTATGTCCTCGGACACCAATCGCAGCTTTCAAACGCCCCGCCGCGAAGAACTTGGCCTCATCACACTCGGCAACACCGCCGGTCTTTCGGCTTCCGCCCTGCCGAACGGCACGCTGTTTTCGATCGATTTTGCCGACCAGCAGGGCGGCATAATGATCAACCAGGTGCTCGGTTCGCCCGTCTATGGTGGCATCGGCCGGCTCTTTCTGCGCATCGGTGGCGCCAAGCCGGTAACGGCTGAAATCGTCGGTCCGAAGGCTGCCGTACAATTCGGCCATGGCAGAAACGGTTTTTCCTGGAGCGGCGAGACGGCCGGTGTGAAGCATACGGTCAGTCTACGGCTGCACCCGAATAAAACCGCATGGTTCTGGCAAGTATCGCTGCAGAACAGTACGAGCGCCACCATTTCAGCCGACCTCGTTCTCGTTCAGGATGTCGGCCTCGGCGATCGCGGCTTCCTGATGAACAGCGAGGCCTATGCCTCACAATATATCGACCATCACATCGCCACCCATGCCGCCTTCGGTCCTGTCATCATGAATCGACAAAATCTTAAGCAGGGCGGCGGGCGAAATCCTTGGCTCGCACAGGGTTGCATCGAGGGTGCCGCGGCTTACGCGACCGATGCAATCCAGCTGCTGGTGCCATCGAAGGGCGACGATGGCGTCATGGTGCCGGACTTCGGCACCAGCCTGCCCAGCGCGCGCCGCCAGCATGAGGTCGCCTGCCCGGCGATCCAGTCGAAGCCGCTTTCGCTCGCAGCAGGCGATGCAACTGCGACGACCTTCTTCGGCCTCTTCGTCGCCGATCATCCGACCGCTTCCAGCGATGCCGATCTTGCCCATCTCGATGGCCTGCCGAAACTTCAGGGCGAATTGGCGATCGACACGATTGCTGTCGCCCAATCGGTACGCAGCCTCGTGCAGGATGCGCCGCTTGCGGAAAGCGGCGGCCTGGATCAAGCCGCGATCGATGCGCTCTACCCCCAGCGTATGCTGGAAGAACATGCCGACGGAAAGCTGCTCTCATTCTTCGTGCCGAATGGACCGCACAACAGGCACATCGTGCTCCAGGAAAAAGAACGCCTGGTGACCCGCCGCCATGGCGCTATCGTTCGCAGCGGCCAGAACATGCTGCTCGACGACCAGACGCTGGCTGCCACCTGCTGGATGCAGGGCATCTTCGCCGCGCAGCTGACCATCGGCAACACCTCCTTCCACAAGCTGTTCTCGGTCTCGCGCGATCCCTACAATCTGACGCGGTCGAGCGGCCTGCGCATTCTCGTCGACCTTGGCGATGGCTGGCGCCTACTCGGCGTGCCCGCCGCCTTCGAGATGGGCTTGAGCGACACGCGTTGGATCTACAAGCTCCCCGGTCGCACCATCATCGTTTCGGCAATCGCCTCCGGCGACGATCCGGCCATGCAATGGAGCATTTCGGCGGAGGGCGAAGCCTGCCGCTTCCTCGTCTTCGGCCATATCGTCCTCGGCGAACGCGACTATGAGGCCGTGGCGAACATTTCGGTCGATGCGGCAGCCAAACGTATCTCCTTCCGGCCGCAGCCGTCCTGGTTATGGGATCGATATCCAAAGGCTGGATACCATCTCGTCACCTCGACACCGGATGCCCTCGAGACCATCGGCGGCGACGAGCTGCTTTACACCGATGGCACGACCCGCAACGGCCCGTTCATCGCGCTGAAATCGCATCCGACGAAGGAATTGCGCTTTGCCGTCACGGGCTCGATGACCGATCCGGATGCGGCGGAAGCTCTTGCCGCGCGCTACAGCGCCGGTGTCGACAGTGAAGAGATGCTGGCGCCGGCGCGCCGCTTCTGGAGCCATGTGACGCGGGGCGCACGCATCGAAGGCGATGGCCGCGATGTGGCGGCACAAGCCGTGATGCTGCCCTGGATCGCGCATGATGCGATCGTGCATTTGAGCGTGCCGCATGGACTGGAACAATATACGGGGGCTGCCTGGGGCACGCGCGACGTCTGCCAGGGGCCGATCGAATTCCTGCTTGCCTACGAGCATGACGAAGAAGTCCGGCAGATCCTTTCGACGCTCTTTTCAGAGCAGTACCGCGATCGCGGCGACTGGCCGCAATGGTTCATGCTGGAGCCCTATGCCAATATCCGCGCCGGCGAGGCGCATGGCGATATCGTCGTCTGGCCGCTGAAGGCGCTCTGCGATTATATCGAAGCGACCGGCGACCTCACCTTCCTTACCAGAACGGTGCCGTGGCGCGCCGACGACACGATGCAGCTGACGTCGGAACGTGCGACGATCTCCGATCACGTCGAGAAATTGCTGGAGACGGTGCGCAGCCGCTTCGTGCCGGGCACGAGCCTCATCCGCTACGGCGAAGGCGACTGGAACGACAGCCTGCAGCCGGCCGACCCGCATCTGCGGGATTGGATGGTCAGCAGCTGGACTGTTTCACTTCTGTATGAACAGCTTGTGCGCTACGCCAATATCCTGACGCTCGCCAGCCGCAATGAGGAAGCGCAGTCGCTGCAGGCGACCGCCGTTGCCATGCGCGCCGATTTCAACCGGCTTCTGATGCGCGATGGCATCGTTGCCGGCTATGGCGTCTTCGATCCGAGCCATGACGGTGTCGAATTGCTGCTGCATCCGGAGGATACGCGCACCGGTCTCCATTATTCGCTGATCGCGATGACCCAGCCGATGATCGGCGGCCTCTTCACGCCCGATCAGCGCCATGCCCACATGAAGATCATCCGCGAGAACCTGCTGTTCCCGGATGGCGTCCGATTGATGGAAAAGCCGGCAACCTATTCCGGTGGTCCGGAAAAGCTCTTCCGTCGCGCCGAATCCTCGTCCTTCTTCGGTCGCGAGATCGGGCTCATGTATGTGCATGCGCATCTGCGCTACTGCGAGGCCCTTGCCCTCGACGACGACGCGGAGGCCGTATGGCAGGCGCTCGCGCTCGCCAACCCGATCGCCGTCAGCGGCCGGGTGGAGCATGCGTCGCTGCGCCAGCGCAACACCTATTTCAGCAGCAGCGATGCGGCCTTCGACGACCGCTATCAGGCATCTGCGCAATGGGCGCGCGTCAAGGCGGGCGATATCGCCGTCGACGGCGGCTGGCGCATCTATTCGAGCGGTCCCGGTCTCTATACCAAGAGCCTGATCTGCAATGTCTTCGGCTTCAAGCGGCAATTCGGCCAGCGCAGCCGCAAGCCGCTGTTGCCAGCCTCGATCGGCGCCTGCGAGGTCGAGCTGGACTTCAAGGCTTGAGCCACCAAACACAAAAAGGGAGCCGCTGAGCGGCTCCCTTGTTCGCTGGACCATCAATATTAAGCCGCTTCGTCCCAGATCGGCGCCAGGCCGTCAGGGCTGACGATACGCCCGTTCGGCTGCGCGAGAGCATGGATCGCAGCCATCTCATCCTGCGAAAGCGCAAAGTCGAAGATGGCGGCATTTTTCGCCGCACGGTCTTCCGACACAGTCTTGGAAAGGACGATCAACCCCTGCTGCACGATCCAGCGCAGAACGATCTGGGCGATCGATTTGCCGTGCCTGGCGGCGATGTCCTTCAGCATCGGATCGGAAAGCACCTTGCCATCCGCCATGGCGTAATAGGCGGTCACCGACATGCCGAGGCTGGCGGCGGCCTCGAGGATGGGCGACTGGTCGAGATAGGGATGATATTCGACCTGGTTGGTGACGAGCGGCAGGTCGCTGAGCCGAACCGCCTCGCGCATCAGGGCACGGTTGAAGTTGGACACGCCGATATGGCGAACTTTGCCTGCCTTTGCGACCTCGTTCAATGCGGCAATCTGCTCGGCCAGAGGTACCGCGTCGTTTGGCCAGTGTAGAAGCAGGAGATCGACATAATCGGTCTTCAGCTTCTTCAGGCTTTCATCCACCGAGGCAATGAAAGCATCGTGCCGATAATTTTCGACCCAGACCTTGGTGGTCAGGAACAAGTCGCCGCGAGCAATACCCGAACGAAGGATGCCTTTGCCGACGTCGGCCTCGTTGCCATAGATCTGGGCGGTATCGATGTGACGATAGCCATTGCCCAGAACATGCGCGACCATGCGTTCCGTATCAGGCCCCGGCATACGGAAAGTGCCGAAACCCAGGGCGGGAATGGATGCGCCATTGGCGCTGACGATTTTCATGAATGATCCTTTCGGTACGGGTTTTGATCAGGCGGCGCAGGAGACGGCCTGCGCCGCGGAAGCCGAGCGGCGGTCGAGCGCGCCGCTCCACAGGGTCAGCACCAGAGCCGCGACGACCAGGATCGCGCCGACCCAAGGCGTGGCGCTAAGGCCAAGCGAGGATTCCACCACCAGCCCACCGATCCAGGCTCCGGCGGCAATGCCGAGATTGAAGGCGGCGATATTGAGCGCCGAGGCGACATCGACTGCGGCGGGGCGAACCTGCCGGGCAAGCTGGACGATGTAGAGCTGCAGCCCGGGCACATTGGCGAAGGACAGGAAGCCAAGCGCCGCAAGCGTCGGGATGGCAAGCCAGGGCGAGACGGCGGTAAAGCTAAAGAGAGCAAGCACGAGAGCCTGAGCGACAAAGAGCCAGGTCAATGCACGGACCGGATTGCCGTTGGCAAGACGGCCGCCGACAACATTGCCGATGGCAATGGCGATACCGTAGAGCACAAGAATGAGACTGACGGCGGAAGCGGCAAAGCCGGTCACTTCCTGCAGGATCGACGCCAGGAAGGTGAAGGCGACGAAGGTGCCGCCATAGCCGAGTGCCGTCATGGCAAAGACGATCAGCAACCGGCCGCTTGCAAGCACGCGGACCTGTTCACCGATGCCGGCCGGCGGCGCCTTCTTCAGGCTGGACGGCAGAAGCAGCAGAATGGCGACAAAGGCAATGATGCCAAGACCCGCGACGGCTGCGAAGGTTGCGCGCCAGCCGAAAGTCTGGCCGATGAAAGTGCCTAGGGGAACACCTGTGACGATAGCAACGGTCAGGCCCATGAACATCATGGCGATTGCGGAAGCACGGCGGTTTTCAGGCACGAGATCGGCGGCAATGGTGGATCCCACAGAGAAGAACACACCATGGGCGAAGGCCGAAAGCACGCGCGCGACGAGCAGCGGCGCATAGCCAGGGCTCAAGGCGGCCATGCCGTTGCCGACGATGAACAGCGCCATCAGGCCGAGCAGCAGCGGTTTGCGCTCGATGCGGCCGGTAAGCGCCGTCAGGATCGGCGCACCGAAGGTGACGCCGAGTGCGTAGACACTGACAATGAGACCGGCGAGCGGCAGGTTGATGTGAAGGTCGCTTGCGACGGTGGGCAGGAGACCGACGATGACGAATTCGGTTGTGCCGATCGCATAGGCAGCGATCGTCAAGGCAAAGAGAGCCAGAGGCATGAGATCACCCGATCAAATGGCACCCGCCAGCTGCGGATGCGCGAGTTCTTGTTCGGGAAGAATATGGCGTAGCGACATTCGAACGATAATCGGCTATATCAACTCAACACTTGTGAATTGAATTCAAAAGAGTGAGTTGCAAATGGACAATCGCGCCGGCGAGATGGATGTCTTCGTTCAGGTGGCCACTCTCAGCAGCTTTTCCGCAGCTGGCCGCAGGCTGCGTCTTTCGCCCTCGGCCGTCAGCAAGCTCGTCACCCGGCTGGAAGAGCGGCTGGGCACTCGCCTCCTGGTGCGTACCACCCGCTCCCTGCAATTGACGCCCGAGGGAGAGATCTATCTCGAAAAGGCACGAACGATCCTGGCCGATATTCAGGAAGCGGAACGGATCGTGGCATCAGGCGGCGCCGCGGTGCCGCGCGGCCCGCTGCGCGTCAGCGCCTCCGTCGCTTTCGGGGTCTGTTATCTGGTGCCGATCATCCCGGATTTTCTGCGGCGCTATCCTGAGATCGAACTCGACATCTCCTTGACCGACAGTGTCATCGATATCGTCGGCGAGCGGGCCGATGTCGCCATCCGCGCCGGTATCTTGCGGGATAGTTCGCTCAAAGCCCGCAAACTGATGGACAGCCACCGCGTCATCGTCGCGGCACCCGCCTACATCGAGCGAAACGGCCGGCCGGCAACGCCGGATGAGCTCGATCATCACAACTGCCTCACGTTCAACTTCCGACCGACTGCCGAAGGCTGGCCCTTTCGCGATCCGAAGAGCGGCGCCCATTTCGTGAAAACCGTGCAAGGCAACCTCCAGGCAAACAACGGCCCGACCGTTCGCAGCCTTTGCGTTGCGGGGATAGGCCTTGCCCGCGTCGGCCAGTTCCACGTCCAGCCGGATCTCGACGCCGGCAGGCTCGTACCCATCCTCGACGATTTCAATCCGGAAGACATCGAGCATATCCACGCCGTCTATGCCGGCCATGAGCATCTGGCCGCCCGCATCCGCGCCTTTATCGACTTTCTGGTTAACCGAATCGGATAGAACAAGACGATATTCAAAGGCCGGAGGCGGATTTGGAAACGGCGCTCTATCTCCCGATCAAGTCATTTCTCGAAGGCGCAGGCTATGTCGTGAAAGGCGAAATCGGCGGCTGCGACCTTGTGGGACTGACTGACGGCGAACCGCCCATCGTCGTCATCTGCGAGCTGAAGATGAGCTTCAATCTTGAGCTCATCCTGCAGGCTGTCGATCGGGCCGCGGCCAGCGACGAAGTCTGGATCGCCGCCCGCGTCTCGGCAAAGGGCAAGGGCCGGGAAGGCGATCGCCGGTTCCGCGATCTTTGCCGAAGGCTAGGCTTCGGCATGCTTACTGTCTCGGGCAACGACCAAGTCGATATAGTCGTCACTCCCGTTGCGCCGATGCCCCGCAAGAATGCGCGGCGCAGATCGCGCCTTGTCGACGAACATCGCCGGCGCAAGGGCGATCCCGCTCTCGGCGGCAGCACACGCAAGCCGATCATGACTGCCTATCGCCAGCAGGCGCTTGCCTGCGCCGCCGCCATCGAAAACGGCGTGCAGCGCCCGAAGGACATGCGGGAAGCGGCACCGAAGGCCCCACAAATTCTGAGAGATAACGTCTATGGCTGGTTCGAGCGCATCGACCGCGGCATCTACGCACTGACGGAGCTTGGAACGGAGGCTCTCAAGAGATGGCCCGTAGCGCAAAGCTAAATGTGGAAAAATTCCGGCTGAGCAACATTAAATTCATGTAATATCTTAAAATCTCGCAATAAAAACATGATCAATATTTAATTTGTAAAAGTTTCCCGGCGGATCATATTAACCCCAAGCGCCAATTCAAATCTATACTTTGCTTCCTTCAGTAAAAACGGGAAGCAAGTCGCTCGCAAATTGGCGCGGATCAATCGAAGCTCGTTCCCGATATGACGGGCCGCCAAACCGCCAACGATCTCGCAAGGGACTTTTGCCATGCCTTCTCTTCTCCGCAAACATCGTACAGCCGCCATCGTCGGTGCCGCCATCATCGCCGGCGCCGGCGCATTGCCTTTTGCCTTCAGCACATCCGCAACCGTCGCCTCGGCCGCCGAACCGGCCGGCATCATCGCGCCCGGCGGCTCCTTCGCTCCGATCGTCGACGCCGACAAGCCGGCCGTCGTCACCATCACCACAACGATGAAGGCGACCGATACGAGCGCCGACGGCGGCAATTCGCCGATGGACGAACAGTTCCGCCAGTTCTTCGAAAACCAGGGCATCCCCTTCCCGAAGCAGATGCCGCATCAGCAGCAAAGCCAGCGCGCAATGGCACTCGGTTCGGGCTTCATCATCAGCCCCGATGGTGTCATCGTCACCAACAACCACGTCATCCAGAACGCCGTCGACATCAAGGTCACGCTCGACGACGGCACCGAACTGCCCGCCAAGCTGCTCGGCGCCGACGCCAAGTCCGATCTTGCCGTCCTGAAGATCCAGGCTCCGAAGCCGCTCGCAACCATTGCCTGGGGTGACTCCGACAAGCTGAAGCTCGGCGATCAGATTCTGGCGATCGGCAATCCCTTCGGTATCGGCACCACCGTCACCGCCGGCATCGTGTCAGCTCGCGGCCGCGACCTGCACAGCGGCCCCTATGACGACTTCATCCAGATCGACGCGCCGATCAACCACGGCAATTCCGGCGGGCCGCTGGTCGACCGCGAAGGCAATGTCGTCGGCATCAACACCGCCATCTATTCGCCGAACGGCGGCAGTGTCGGCGTCGGCTTTGCCATCCCCTCCGATGAAGCCAAGGCGATCGTCGCCAAACTGGAAAAGAACGGCTCGATCGATCACGGCTATCTCGGCGTCGCGATCCAGCCCGTGACCTCCGATGTCGCCAATGCCATGGGCCTTTCTCAGGCGCAGGGTGCGCTCGTCGCCAGCGTCAATGACGATACACCAGCCGCACGCGCCGGCATCAAGAGCGGCGATATCGTCACCGCCGTCGGCAACGAGGCCGTCAAGACACCGAAGGACCTGTCGCGACTGGTCGCCGACCTCTCTCCCGGCGACAAGCGCTCGGTCACGCTGTGGCGCGACGGCAAGAGCTTGGACGTCAATGTCACCATCGGCGGCAATGACGACAGCAAGCAGGCCGCCAACGACAATAGTGACGGCAAGGTGCAGCCCTCCAACCAGCCGAGCATCGGTGTCGGTCTTGCTAACCTCACACCTGATGTGCGTGAGCAGCTGAACCTGCCGCATGGCGTCGAGGGCGCTGTCGTTGCCAGCGTCAATCCGGACAAGTCGGCTGCCGCGGCCGGCATTCAGACCGGCGATATCATCGTCTCGGTCAACGATCAGCCAGTCCACAACGCCCATGAGGTGCAGACGGCCGTCGCCAAGGCCGGCAAGGATGGCCGCAAATCCGTGCTGCTCCTGATCGAGCGCGACGGCAACAAGACCTTCGTCGCCGTGCCGTTCTCGGCCGCTTGAAAGCTGAAGCATTCTTTGATTGGCCCGCTTCCTTCAAGGGAGCGGGCCGATTGCCGTTAGGTCACCGCAAGACCCTGACGTTCCACAAGCCCTATCGTTGCCAACTCTATCCGCTCAAGCAGGCACGCTCGATCGTCTTCCTCGACCGAACGATCCTAGACGCTGAATTTCCACAGAAGAGGCAATTCGGTTTTGACACGGGACTCTTTTTGTCCAAACTCTGCCTTTCTGATGGTACAAATAGCGCCGGGGCCGGTTGAAACAGCCTAGCGGCAAGTTTAAACCCCGCCGGCAAGATCAGCGGCTAGGGCCTCGAAACTGGAATAAGCGGCGGCAGGAGTTGGAGTGACTGATCCATACGATATTCTCGACGTTGCACGCGATGCGAACGAAGAGCAGATCAAGGCGGCTTATCGCAAGCGCGCGAAGGCGGCCCATCCGGATTCCGGCGGCGACACGGAGGCTTTTGCCAAGCTGCAGAAGGCCTACGAGCTGCTTCTCGATCCCGTGCGCCGCAAAGTGTTCGACGATACCGGCTATGATGTGGAATTGACCGATGCGGTCGACCTGCAGGCGCTGGTCGCCATCGAAAAACTCATTACCGAGATAGTGCTCGACGAGCGCGAACCTGGAACCTTCGACCCGGTTGCCAAGATGCGTGCCAGTCTTCTCGAAGAAATTCGCAAGGCGAATTTCAGCAAAAGCGAGCTCGAGCGGCATTCCAGCCGCATCGGCCTCCATCTCGACCGGCTTGGCAAGCGTCCGGGCAAGGATGTGGTCGGCCATATGCTGCGCGCCCGCATCAGGGCGATCGCGACCGCCATCAGTGAAACGGAAGCGAAGATCGGCGCCAGCGAACGTGCCTGCGATATGCTCGAAGGTTATCTCTACGTGATGGACGAAACTCGAGAAGAGCGCGATGCAGCACCGGAGATCGAATGGGACGAGCCCCACGTCCGCTCCGCCGCACAGTAGCAATAGTGCTTTTTCGGCCGTCCCGAGGAGGCGGATTTCGCGTTTGCCTTGATGGTGCGATCAATTTCGGCAACGCAATGTTGCAATGCAACAATTATCCCTAGACAAATCGAGGGGCTGGCCTAGATCATGCATCCGTAAGCCGTCCTGCCGATCGGGCGATAGCGGCACGGCGCAATTTGCGGACGTCGGAACCCCGGCTCCGAGATCTGGACGACGAGGTATGCGTTTGCTGATTTCCGAAGCGGATGAAATCGTCTTTGAACATCTGAGCGAAAACCGCTCGCGGGCCGCTTTGAGGGGTGCCTTCTGGTCGGCTCTGGATACGATGATCCCGACGGCGCTCAACAGCCTTGTCTTCATTGTTACGTCGCGCTTTCTTCTGCCGCAGGATTTCGGCCTGGTCGCGCTCGCCTTCGCCATCGTGAGCTTCACCGCCGGCTTCGGGCCGACGGCCTTCGGCGAAGCATTGATCCAGCAAAAATCCATTCGGCGCAGTCATCTTGATACGGTTTTCTGGCTGTCCTTCCTTTCCGCGGCTATCCTCTATGCCGCGCTGTTCCTGCTTTCACCCCATCTTGCCCATTGGGTCGGACATGACGAGATCGTCAGCCTGCTGCTGATCATCGGGCTGAAAATCTTCTTCGACATGATGATCATCGTCCCCAATGCCCTGATCGGCCGGACCATGTCCTTCCATCTGGCGGCGGCGCGGACCGCGATCGCCACGATCGTCTCGGCGTCCATCTGTCTGGCGCTGATCTTTGCAGGCTTCGGCCTCTGGGCGCTTGCAATCGCCCAGATCGCGGCTCCGGCGGCTGCCTGCGTCGCAGCATTCTGGGGCGCAAGATGGCTGCCGGGTTTCAGGATCAAGCTTTCGAGCCTGCGCGAATTGCTGCATTACGGCATCTATGCCTCAGGCAACCGCTTCCTGCAGACCATGAATCTCGACCAGCTGATCATCGGCACCCTGGTGAGCCCGGCCGCCCTTGGTATCTACAATTTCGCCCGGCGGCTCTACGAGATGCTCAACAATGTCCTGTCGGGCGGGCTGAATTCGGTCAGTCACGTGCTGCTCTCCTCCCTGCAGCATGACAAGGACAAGGTGCGCGAAGCCTTCCTCATGGCGACCTTCGGCTGCTCGCTGGTATCCTTCCCAGCCTTCATGGGGCTTGCAGCCGTTGCCGACGATGCCATTCCCCTGATCTTCGGACCGCATTGGGCAGCCGCCATCTGGCCGGTCCGCTTCTTCTGCGTGATCGGGCTGATGGCCGGGATAGGCGTCATCCAGGCCTCCCTGATCACGAGCCAGGGCAGGTCCGACTGGTGGTTCTATTATCAGCTGGTGCGTAACGTCGTCTCGATCTTGACCGTTCTTCTTCTTCACAAATACGGCGTGGCGACCGTCGTCTTCGGGCTTATGGTGGGCGTGCTGCTGCTGTGGCCGGTGACGCTATGGATGGTCTCGCGATTGATCGGCCTCAGCATCGCCGAATATTTCGGCCAGTTCCTGCGGCCGATAGCCGCCTATCTCGGCATGCTCGTCGCAGTGCTGGCAACCTCGTCGGCCTTGTACGACTGGTCGCTTGCAGCCCGTCTGATCTGTGAAGTCCTGGTCGGCGGCCTTGCCTATTCGGGCCTTATCCTCCTCCTGTGCAAGGAGAGGATTCTCTTCCTCGCGCGGACGACACTGCAAGGTCGCCGCGCAAAGGTACAGTAGCAGGCCATGGCGAACGGCACATCGAAGCGCGGCAAATCCCGGATGGATCCTTTCGGTCACCGCAATAGCAATGGCAAATGTCGGAAAGGCGCATCATGACACTGGTTACGTTCATCATTCCCGTTCGCCACCAGGCCAATTCCAACGATTGGCCCGCGCTGAAACGGCGGCTGTCGCAAACGATCGCCTCGATCTCCGGACAATCCAATGGCAACTGGCGCGGCGTCGTGGTTGCCAATGAAGGCGCCGATCTGCCCGATCTGCCGCCGAATTTCTCGGCGGAGCGGGTCACATTTCCCCCGAACCAGCTGCACGACATCAACGGCGCCGACCGGGAGAAGGTCTACGACGCATTCCGGCTGGACAAGGGCCGCCGCGTTCTGAGCGGCATGCTTTCTGCGCGCGACACCCGCTTCTTCATGATCGTCGACGACGACGATTTCGTCAGCGCCAACATCGTCGATTTCGCGGCTAAAAATACCGACGCCAACGGCTGGAAGATCGACCGCGGCTATCTCTGGAACGAGGGCGGCCGGCTGCTGCTGCACCATAACGACTTCGCCAATTACTGCGGCACATCGCTGATCATCCGCTCCGACCTCTACCGATTGCCGGCAAGCTTCGCCGACGCCGAGGTCGATTACATCAAATCCATGCTCGGCAGCCATGTGCGCATCGGCAAGCTGCTGGCCGATGCCGGCTCTCCGCTCGGATCCCTTCCCTTCCGCGGCGCGATCTATCGGGTCGGCCATGCCGGCGCCCACAGTAAATCCTCCGGCCTGATCAGAACCCATTTCCTCAATCGGTCCGTCCTCACAAATCCCCGCCAATTCCTGGGCAATCTTTCGCGGGTGCGCCCGCTCGATCGAAACTTGAGAACCGAGTTCTTCGGCGCGCGCGCCGTCGGGTAGCCGAGGCGCAATCCTTCCGCTCAACGAGGTTTCGATCAATGCCGGCTGACGCAACGAAACACAGATACGCCGCCCTGGATGCGATGCGCGGCCTGGCGGCCTTTGCCGTCGTCGTCTACCACCTCGATAGGCCCTATGCGCCTTCGGCCTATATTGCGGTCGATTTCTTCTTTGTGCTCAGCGGCTTCGTGATCGCCAGAGCCTACGGTGAAAAGCTCGCCGCTGGCATGACCGTTCTTGCCTTCATGAAGGCGCGCTACGCACGCCTCTATCCGCTCTTCCTCATCGGCAGCGTTTACGGCCTTTTGCAATTGCTGCTGCATTGGCAGGCGGCAGGCGTCGGGCGTGCCGATCTGAGCGCAAGCATCCTCACGACGCTTTTCATGCTGCCTTCGCCGAGCTTTCTGACCCGATCGGCTGGTGACATCTGGGCACTCTATCCGCTGAATGGTCCGGCCTGGTCGCTATTTTGGGAATTGCTGGCCAATCTGGTATTCGCGCTCGCGCTGTTCCGGCTGAAAACACGAAGCCTGATCCTCATAGCCGCCGCATCTCTGGCGCTGCTGATCGGTTCGGTCCTCTTCCACAAATCGCTCGATCTCGGCTGGGAATGGCGCTCGGTGGACGGCGGTCTTGCCCGTGTCTTCTTCTCCTTCACGCTCGGAATGATCATCTATCGACTGCGAAGCAGCGCAGCGCTTGGCTGGACCATGACCAGCTATGCCGCCCTGCTGCCGATCGCGGCGATCTCGGCCTTGCTGTTTCTTCCGACCTATTCACTGAAATATGCGCTTGTTTTCTGCATCCTGATCTCGCCGCTCATCGTCCTTGCCGGCACGATGCTCGAATTGCCGGCCAGCCTGCAGCGGCCCGGCATTTTTCTCGGCTACCTCTCCTACCCGATCTACATGTGCCATCGCGGTTTTACCGAGATCTACGGACATCTGATGAGCGACGTCCCTCTGCCGCAGCCGGTCTACATAGCGATCTATCTCGTCGCGATTTCCGTGATTGCGTTGCTTTCGGCGAAGCTGGTAAAGTATGCGTCTGCCTGGAAGGGCGCACCCAAAAGCATTGGCGCGACGCCGAGCCGATAGATTTGTCGTCATGTATGGACGGCGGCGAGCGCGATCGCATCCGCCACTTCTTCCAGGCGATCCGAAAGATTGGCCGTCGCCACGCGCAAATGACTGCTGGGCAGAATGGAGAATTTGGCACCCGGATGCACCGCAATGCCCCTGGCGGCAAGCGTTACCATTGCAAAAGGCTCCGACGAGACCGGTATCCAGGCGCATAGTCCTTCGCCATGGTGCGCATCGACGCCACGCTCGCCAAGCGCATCGATGAGGCCGGCCCGGCGCTGCCGATAGGTCTGCCGGGCATGATCGAGACATGCAGCCGTTTCCGGATCGCGCAGCAGCCAGGCACCGGCCGCCTGCAGAATTCGGCTCGTCCAACCGGCGCTGAAGCTGCGATAGGACTGGACCTGCTCGACGATCGCCCGCGAGCTCGACAATACGGCGAGACGGAGATCCGGCCCGTGCGTCTTCGAAAACGACAGGATATGGATGACGCGATCGGGAAAGAGACGGCCCAGCGAATGGCGCGGCGCGGTCGAGATATCGGCAACGCCATCGTCTTCCACGATCAATGTATCCTTGTCGCGAAGGATGTCGGCGAGACTTTCCATCCGAGCCGCGCTCACGCTCTGGCCGGTGACAGAATGGATGCGCGGCTGGAAGATGAAAGCGACCGGGCGATACCGCAGCGCCTCTTCCAGCGACGACGGCAGCGGCCCCTCCTCGTCGCATTTCACCGGAATGATGCGCGCACCGCGATCCTCAAGAATATCCAGAAGCCGCATGCCTGTGGGGTCTTCGATCGCAACGGCAGCACCGGGCATAACCAGGGCGTTGATCACGGTATAGACGGCATTATAGCCGCCATTAGTTGCCAGAAACGCCTCCGGCTCGTAGGGCCACGTCTTCCTGACTTCGCGCTCAAGCTCCGGCAAGATGCGGCTGCGCTCGTAGCTGTTGAGATTTTCCGCCGACGCCCCATAGGCCATCGCCGCCTCCAGCTTCGGCAGCAGCTGCACATCGGGAACGGCAGCCGTGAGGTTCAGGGCGTCGGAACCATAATCGCCGACGCTTGCAAGCCGCGCCGGCTTGGCGACGAAGCGATCGCCGCTGACCCATGTGCCGTTCCTGCCGCGTCCGCTGATGATCTTCTGGCGCCTGAGCTCGCTCCAGGCTTCGGACAAGGTCGCGGGGCTGATCCCAAGGGCAAAAGCGAGATCGCGAATGGGGGGCAATTTGGTGCCAACAGGCAGCGCGCCGGCGCGAATGAGCGCGCTCGTCTCAAGCGCGATACCGCGAATGGTCCGATCGCTCAATTTTTCGGCAAACCATTTCGCGTCCCGATCTTCGCTCATTTTTCGCACCATTTTTAATGTTCAATAACGTAATAACATTTGATCGACATATATTGAACATTTAATCGTTGAGAAAACAAGTTTTCCCGCGAGTGAATTTCATGCCCCTTACTCTCCGCCTTGCCGTTCGTGACTGGGACTATATGACCCCTCTGGTGCTGGGTGACGTCTCCTCCCCCAAGCTCGATATTAGGGTGGACCGGGTCGGGACGCTGATCTCGCATGTCGGCAAGAGCGACACCTATGATGCCGCCGAAACTTCCTTCAGCCGTTACACGCAGATGCGCATTGATGGCGATGAGAGCGTGGTCGGCATACCGAACTTCATCATGCGCGGCTTCCGTCACCGCTGCGTCATCACCACCAAGGACAGCCCGATCACGAGCTTTGCTGAGCTCGCCGGCAAGCGCATCGGCGTCACCGGTTGGCGCGACTCCGGCAATACCTGGACACGGGCAGCGCTGCGCCGAGAAGGCGTCGGCGTCGAAGATGCCATGTGGTATGCCGGCCGCCTCACCGAAGCGCATCCGATCACCGATCGCCTCGACGGCTTCGGCCGCCCCGGCCGCATCGAGGCAGCACCCGGCGAGAGGCCGATGGTGGACCTCCTGAAAGAGGGCGAGCTCGATGCGATCTTCACGCCCTTCATGCCGGATGGCTATTTCGCCGGTAATTCCAGCTTCCGCCAGCTGCTGCCGGATTTCCGCGCCGCGGAACATCGCTATTTCGCCGATGTGGGCTATGTACCGGGCATGCACCTGATCGGCTTGAAGGCCGAGTTCGTCGCCGAGCATCCGTGGGTCATCGCCGAGTTGAGCGCGCTCATCGATGAATCGCAGCGCATGTGGCTCAGCAAGCGGCGCAAATATGCCGACACCACGCCCTTCATGCTGGATGAGCTGCTGAAATCGGCAACCGAGCTGCCCGAAGGCTGGGACGCGAGCGGCTTTGCCGCCAACCGCAGGATGATCGCCGATTTCGCCGGGGAGCTGCATGTGCAGGGTATCCTGCCACGGCTGATGACGCCGGAGGAACTTTTCCCGTTCGATGTTGATGGCAGCCGGACGAGCGCTGCCTGACCATCGACTGAAAAATCAGAGACGCAAAGCAAAAAGGGGAATGACCATGTCGCTGAAGAAAATGACCTGCATTGCCGTGGCAAGCCTGATGATGTCGAGTGCTGCCTTCGCCGAGGATGCGAGCCTGCCGAAACTTTCGGTCAACAAGGACCTGCAGGCAAAGTTGCCAGAGGCCATACGCACATCGGGTAAGATGATTTCCGTCAACAACGGTTCCTTCCCTCCCTATGAAATCGTCACCGGCACCAAGCTGACCGGCGCCAGCGCCGATCTGACCGATGCGATAGGCGAGGTGCTCGGCGTGAAGATCGAGCATGAAAGCGTCAGCGGCCTGCCTGCCATTCTCGCGGGCATCAACTCCGGCCGCTATCAATTCGCCTTCGGCCCCGTTGGCGATTTCAAGAGCCGCGAGGAAGCCAACGACTTCGTCGATTGGGTCCAGGAATTCGTCGTCTTCGCAGTCCAGAAAGGCAATCCGAAGGGCATCACCTCGCTCGACAGCGCCTGCGGCCAGCGCATCGCCGTCATGGCGGGTGGATCGGCCGAAAAGGTGATCCAGGTTCAGGCCGAAAAGTGCAAGACAGATGGTAAGGGCGCGATCGAGGTCCAGTCCTTCACCGATCAGCCGAGCTCGATCCTCGCCGTCCGCTCCAAGCGCTCCGACGCCTTCTTCTCCTCACAGGCCCCGCTCACCTATTTCGTGTCCCAGGCGAACGGCCAGCTGGAGCTCACGGGCGTCGGCCAGAAGAACGGCTTCGAGGATCTCTATCAGGGCGCCGTCGTGCCGAAGGGTTCTCCGCTCGGCCCAATTCTGAAGGACGCCATCAAACTTCTTATGGACCATGGCACCTATGCCGCCATCATGAAGAAGTGGGGCCTTGAGAATAACATGATCAAGGAACCCGGTATCAATCTTGGCGGGACGTTGCCGAAATGAGCACGAATGCCAGAGACATCGCATCGCCATCAGGCGATGCTGCGGAACGGGATGTGGCGAATGCCCACACGCCGTTCCCGAAGGGTCGTGTGGCGGCTTGGGTCGTCACGCTTGCGATCGCAGTCTATTGGGCATGGTCGGTCGCCCACAATGAAAACTTCGGCTGGCATGTCGTCGCCCAGTATTTCTTCGACCCCGTCGTCATCAGCGGCCTTTATGTCTCGCTCGGCCTGACCGTCGTCGCCATGGCGCTCGGCATCGTCTTTGGCCTGCTTTTGGCGATCGCCCGCATGTCGAAGGATAGGCTGGCAAGCACGCTCGCCTCGCTGTTCATCTGGTTCTTCCGCGGCACGCCACTGCTCGTGCAGCTGATCTTCTGGTATAATCTTTCGACGCTCTTCCCGACGCTATCGATCGGCATTCCCTTCGGCCCGACCTTCGTGAGCTGGGACACGAATTCGGTCATCAGCCCGATGACGGCGGCGATCGCCGGCCTGGCGCTGAACGAAGCCGCCTATATGGCCGAAATCATCCGCGGTGGCCTGCTTTCGGTCGACAGAGGCCAGTTCGAGACCGCCGAAGCCTTCGGCATGACGAGAAGCCGGGCTCTGCGCCGCATCATCATCCCGCAGGCCATGCGCTCCATCGTGCCGCCGACGGGCAATCAGCTCATCAGCATGATCAAGGCGACCTCGCTCGTCAGTGTTATCGCCATGGCCGACCTGCTCTATTCCGTGCAATCGATCTACAACCGCACCTTCGAAGTCATCCCGATGCTGCTCGTCGCCGTCATCTGGTATCTGCTGATCACCTCGGTGCTGAATATCGGCCAGAGCTACATCGAGCGCTATTACAGCCGCGCCGACCGCCGCACCGGCGGGACGAAGGCGGCAACGGAGAGCGCGCCAGCGCTCGTGCCGGCACAGGAGGCGGGCCAATGAACGCCCCAATCAGTACCGTTGCCGACCTGCCGCCGCTGGTGCAGGCGCGCAACGTCCACAAGTCCTTCGAAAATCTCGAAGTCCTGAAAGGCATCGACCTCGATGTGATGCCGGGCGAAGTGGTCGTCATCCTCGGCCCTTCCGGCTCCGGCAAGTCGACCTTTCTGCGTTGCATCAACCATCTGGAAGCGATCAATCGCGGTTCGATCGAAGTCGACGGCGAACAGATCGGATATCGGTTGAACAAGGGCAGGCTGCTCAAACTGTCCAACCATGCGATCGCGCTGCAGCGGCGCAAGATCGGCATGGTGTTCCAGCAGTTCAATCTTTACCCGCACATGACGGCGCTGCAGAATGTGATCGAAGCGCCGACCGGCATCCATGGCGAGAGCCGAAAGCAGGCGACGGAAAATGCGCTGGCGCTGCTTGACCGCGTTGGCTTGTCGGCCAAGGCTCACAACTACCCTCGGCAACTCTCCGGCGGCCAGCAGCAGCGCGTGGCGATTGCGAGAGCGCTGGCGATCAAGCCGAAGCTGATGCTCTTCGACGAGCCGACCTCGGCGCTCGATCCGGAGCTCGTCGGCGAGGTCCTGTCGACCATGCGCGATCTTGCTAGCCAAGGCCTGACAATGATCGTCGTCACCCACGAGATCGGCTTTGCGCGCGAGGCTGCCGACCGTGTCGTCTTCATGGACGGTGGCAAGATCGTCGAACAGGGTAGGCCGGAGGATGTGATCGGCAATCCGCAGCATCCGCGCACCAGAAGCTTTCTGTCGCGCTTCATCTAGCGCGACACATATCATCAGTGAAGCCCGCACGCTTTATGGCGAAAAGCGGCACAAGCGAACCAATGGGAAAGCCATGACCCTCGACAACGATTTCGCCCGCCTTTCCGATTTCGAACCGATGAAGGCCGAACTGACCGGCATCCGGCGGCATCTCCACGCCAATCCCGAACTCTCCTTCGAAGAGGCGGAAACCGCGCGTTTCGTCGCCGAGAAGCTGGAGGCCTGGGGCTACGAGGTCACCCGCAATGTCGGCGGCCATGGCGTCGTTGCGCGCATGACTGTTGGAGCCGGCAAGAAGAGCATCGCGATCCGCGCCGACATGGACGCGCTACCGATCACGGAACAGACGGGCAAGCCCTATGCCAGCAAGGTGTCAGGCAAGATGCATGCCTGCGGCCACGACGGCCACACCACCATATTGCTCGGAGCTGCCGAATATCTCGCTCGTACCCGCCGCTTCAATGGTACGGTGAACCTGATCTTCCAGCCGGCCGAAGAGGCGGGAGCGGTCAGCGGCGCTCCGGCGATGATCAAGGATGGGCTGTTCGAACGCTTTCCCTTCGACGTCATTTTCGGGCTGCACAATCATCCGGGTGCTGCGGAAGGCACCTGGCTGTTGCGCTCCGGCCCGCTGATGGCGGCGGCCGATACGGTCGAGATTACCATCACAGGCAAGGGCGGCCATGCTTCGCGCCCGCATCTGACCATCGATCCCGTCGTCGTCGCCTGCAACCTCGTCGTCAGTCTGCAGACGATCGTTGCCCGCAGCGTCGACCCGACGCAGACGGCGGTTGTGACCGTCGGCGCCATCCACGCCGGCGAGGCATCGAACGTCATTCCGGAGAGCGCGAAGATGCTACTCACGGTCCGCTCCTTCGATCCGAAAGTGCGCGAGCTGCTCGAGGCCCGCATCCGCAAACTGACGGCCTCCATCGCAGACGGCTATGGCGCTAGCGCCAAGATCGACTACGTCCACGGTCACCCGGTGGTCGTCAACTCGGAGAAGGAAACAGAATTCGCACGAATGGTTGCCGAGGAGCTCGTCGGCGCTGATAAAGTCACCACCTGCGGTCTGATCCCCGGCAGCGAGGATTTCTCGCATTATCTCGAGCATAAGCCCGGCAGTTTCCTGCGCCTTGGCAATGGCTTGAATTCAGCCATCCTCCACAGCGCCAAATATGATTTCGCCGATGAGAACCTCACCGTGGGGGCTGCCATGTGGGCACGGCTGGCGGAACGTTATCTCGACGCCTGAACCGATTCTTATCTCGATCGTATCCGGCGCCAATGGCGCCGCAATAAACGACAGCCCTGGCGATAAGCCGGGGCTGATCCGTTTTCTGGATGTCATGGAAAAAGGCGGAATGCGATGCCTTCAATAGCGCCGCGGGACCTGCGAGAGCGGCACGATTCCTGCCTTCATAAATACTACTTATCGATGGATCCGAGACTATCGCCCGTTGTAGGCCCTGTATTTGCAGGCGTTTCAGTCTGCAGCCCGGTTTCCAGCTGCACATTCTGAGTCTGCATTACCCGCCATTCGTTTTCGAGGCGATCAATCACATACGTAGGAATTTCATTTCTTACGCTTTCAAGCTCTTGCATCACGACCTCCATTGTCATGCGTTACTGGCATGACATGGAGGAGTTTCTTTGTAAATCAAGGTATTAAACTATTTAAACGATTAAAATATTTTCAATCGTTTGAAATAACGCCTTCTGTGGAAAAGTTTCCTGCAGCGTTAATGCGAGATGCTGAACCTACTGGTGCGAAGCCCGGTCATCGGCGGTATCAAGGCTGGGGTGGCGAGCAGCCGACGGTTGCAATCGGCCATCGAACTCCAGATCCTGCGCGCGCCAAATCGAATCGTGCTGCTCGCGCATTGCGTCGGCAGCTTCCCGGACCACCTCGGAAATCTGCATGAGCTGCCTCGCCAAGGGGCTCGTCTTGCGCCAGATCATCCCGATCGTTCGCGACGGCTGCGGGCTCTGGAAGCGCACGGTCGAAACGGAAGCCGAACGCGTTTCCACCGCCACGGCCATCTCCGGTATCAGGGTGATGCCGATGCCGGCGCTGACCATCTGCACCAGCGTCGATAGCGAGCTGCCATCCATCAGCTCCCGAGGAACGGCCGACTGTATATTGCAGAACGACAGCGCCTGATCACGGAAGCAATGCCCCTCCTCCAGCAATAATAGCCGCATTTCGCGAAGCGCCTCCCGGTTGGGCACCGGCTTGCCCTCATCCTCGCTCGGCCGCACGAGCACGAAATTTTCGGCAAATAGGGGGATTTCCGTCAGCGACGGCTCGGATACCGGCAAGGCGACAATGGCGGTGTCGAGTCGACCTTCCTCCAGTTCCTCCACCAGTTTCGACGTCAAGGTCTCGCGCACATGGATATCGAGCCCGTCATAGATACGGGTGAGATTGCCGATGATGCTCGGCAACAGGTAGGGCGCGACCGTCGGAATGATGCCGATTCGCAACCGGCCGACAGGCTGGTTGTGCGATGCGCGCGCAAGGTCTCCCAGCTCGTCGACCGATCGCAGGATATTGCGGACGCGGCTTGCGAAAGCCTCTCCAAAATTGGTCAGCCGTACCTGGCGCGCACCTCTCTCGAAAAGATTCGTGCCGAGCTGCTCCTCCAATTCCTTGATCTGCATCGATAGGGCGGGCTGCGAGATGGCGCATACGTCGGCGGCGCGTCCGAAATGGCCGTGCCTGGCCAGAGCTTCGAAATAGCGGAGCTGCTTGAGGGTCAAATTTGTCATAAGTTCATCTTATCGCGCCAATCAGGAAATCCAACTTAAATTAATGGATAGCCTTGGTTATAGTCCCGCGGCAAAGATGAGATGCGGCCGCCTGTCACACGAAGCTCACATTGGGAGCATTGACTGCGTTCAATTCATCGATGCGCGGACTATCGGGAAAGCGGGGGCATTGGCCTTGTCGGTTTTCCGCGAATCCGCTCTATGCGAGGTCAGTACAACGAGAGATTTTCACGCGTCGGACATACCGTCGTCACGCTTGTCATAAAACCAAACGACTTACCGAGAGGGTCGCAAAATCCATCCTCCGGTCGTCACAGCCCAAATTATCGTAAGGGAGACAATTATGGATACCAAAGTCGAAACTGCCGGCAAGTGTCCGTTTCCGCATGGAAACACAAGCGTTTCGGCCCGTTCGAACCGTGACTGGTGGCCGAACCAGCTGAACCTCAAGATTCTTCACCAGAACTCCGCGCTGTCCAGCCCGATGGGCACGGCATTCAACTATGCCGAAGAGTTCAAGAAGCTCGATCTGGAGGCCCTGAAGAAGGACCTCACCGCCTTGATGACGGATTCGCAGGATTGGTGGCCGGCCGACTTCGGTCATTACGGCCCGCTCTTCATCCGTATGGCCTGGCACAGCGCCGGCACCTACCGCACCGGCGATGGCCGCGGCGGCGCCTCCTCCGGCACGCAGCGTTTTGCGCCGCTCAACAGCTGGCCGGATAACGTCAACCTCGACAAGGCTCGCCGCCTGCTCTGGCCGATCAAGCAGAAATACGGCAACAGCATCTCCTGGGCCGATCTCATGATCCTCACCGGCAATGTCGCGCTGGAATCCATGGGCTTCAAGACCTTCGGCTTCGGCGGCGGGCGTGAAGACGTCTGGGAACCGGAAGAAGACATCTACTGGGGTGCGGAAGACACCTGGCTCGGCGACAAGCGCTACAGCGGCGATCGCGATCTGGAAAACCCGCTCGCAGCGGTGCAGATGGGTCTGATCTACGTCAATCCTGAGGGACCGAACGGCAATCCCGACCCGCTTGCAGCCGCACGCGACATCCGCGAAACCTTCGCCCGTATGGCCATGAACGACGAAGAAACCGTCGCCCTCATCGCCGGCGGCCACACCTTCGGCAAGACCCATGGCGCAGGCGATGCAGCCCATGTCGGTCCTGAGCCGGAAGCGGCCGGTATCGAGGAACAGGGCCTCGGCTGGAAGAACAGCTTCGGCACAGGCAAGGGCGGCGACACGATCGGCAGCGGTCTCGAAGTCACCTGGACCTCAACGCCGACGAAGTGGAGCAACAACTTCTTCTGGAACTTGTTCGGCTATGAATGGGAACTGACGAAGAGCCCGGCCGGCGCGCATCAATGGGTGCCGAAGCACGGCGCCGGTGCCGGCTCGATCCCGGATGCACACGACAAGTCCAAGCGTCACGCGCCGTCCATGCTGACGACCGACCTCGCCCTGCGTTTCGATCCAGCCTATGAGAAGATTTCTCGCCGTTTCTTCGAAAATCCGGATGAGTTCGCCGATGCCTTCGCCCGCGCATGGTTCAAGCTGACCCATCGTGACATGGGGCCGCGCGCCCGTTATCTCGGCCCGGAAGTGCCGAGCGAAGAGCTGATCTGGCAGGATCCGGTTCCCTCGGCCGATTATGCAGCGATCGACGCCAACGATGTCGCCACCCTCAAGGGCGAGATTGCTGCGTCGGGCTTGACCATCCCACAGCTGGTTTCGACTGCCTGGGCTTCCGCTTCCACCTTCCGCGGCTCCGACAAGCGCGGCGGTGCCAACGGCGCCCGCATTCGTCTCGCTCCGCAGAAGGACTGGGAAGCCAACCAGCCGGCCCAACTCGCTTCCGTGCTGCAGACGCTCGAAGGCATCCAGAAGAAGTTCAACGATGCCCAGGCCGGCAGCAAGAAGGTATCTCTCGCCGATCTTATCGTTCTCGGCGGTTCGGTTGCCATCGAGCAGGCTGCGAAGAAGGCCGGCCACGATGTGGCTGTTCCCTTCGCTCCGGGTCGTACCGATGCATCGCAGGAACAGACCGATGTCGACGCCTTTGCCGTTCTCGAACCGATCGTTGATGGCTTCCGCAACTACCAGCGGCGGGCCTACACCGTCTCCTCGGAAGAGCTGCTGATCGACAAGGCACAGCTGCTGACGCTGACGGCTCCGGAAATGACGGTTCTCGTCGGTGGCCTGCGTGTGCTGAACGCCAATGTCGGCCAGAGCCAGCACGGCGTCTTCACCAAGCGTCCGGAAACGCTGACCAACGACTTTTTCGTGAACCTGCTCGACATGGGCACGGAATGGAAGGCGGTTTCCGATGCCAAGGACGTCTTCGAAGGCCGCGATCGCGCAACCGGCGACGTGAAGTGGACCGCGACGCGCGTCGATCTCGTTTTCGGCTCCAACTCGCAGCTGCGCGCGCTCGCCGAGGTCTACGGCCAGGCCGATGCCGAGAAGAAGTTCGTGCAGGACTTCGTTGCCGCCTGGACAAAGGTGATGAACGCCGACCGCTTCGACATCGCTTGAAGTTAAAAGCATCGGGCGCGACCAAAATTGGTCGCGCCCGTTTCAGCCGATTTTCAAAGCAGCGCCTTGCTGTTTGCTTTTTTCAAACCACGCATTCAATCGCGTGCGGCTTGGGTGCTCGATCAGGTAATAGCTCAGCAACCCGAAACACATTGCCAGAACCAGCGCGAGAACTTGGGATAGCAGACCTTGCCGGGCGAGGATGTAGAATGGCTGCTGCCATAAGTAGATTGAAAATGACATCCGGCCGACTTGCCGGAAGATAACCCCTTCAAACAATATTGCGGAGAAGCGCGCAGCTCTCTCGATCATGCAGACGGCGAGCGCCAACAGCATGATTTTTGCACCGAAGAACAACCAGGCGGCATCGGCGAAAAGGCGCGCCGCCAGGCCGCAGAAAAATGCCAAGGGCACCAACCACTCCATGGCCGGCCGATAGCGATACTGCCCAAGCAGCAGGAATAATGCGGCGGAAATCAATATCGGCGCGACCGCCACATGGCTCGGCCAAAAGACTGTGAATGGATTCTGTCCGTAACCATCATATTGTAAGATGCCGTCGGCGATGGCGGCAAAGCCGAGGCCTAATATCAAAAGTCCAATGAACCGGTGATTGGCACCACGAAACAAGCAGGCCAGCAGGCCAAGCAAGACATAGCCGTGCTCCTCCACACACAATGACCAGATGTGGTCAAATACCGGGATGAAGCTACCGCTGTCGATTATGAGGTAATTCAACGTGAAAGAAAGTGCAGAGAGCACTCCCACGACGCCGGGTGTCAGCGGAGTCGAACAGAAAACGGCTGCATTTATGAAAACAAATAACAATAGAACGGGATAAACACGGCTGAATCGCCGAAAGAAGAAAACCCGGAGAGGCATTTTCCTCACAAAGAGGATATCGGCCATAAGGCGTCCGGAAAGAACAAAAAACAGGTCGACACCCGCGATCCAAGATTCGGAAGGTAGTGATCACCGCCGAAATGCCCCGCCAACACCAGCAAGACGGCCAGTCCGCGCCAACCGTCAAGGGCCGGGATATACGGCGGCTTTCCAAACTCGGACATCGAATGACTATCTGGTTGCCTTACTGGGCAACTATCCTAGGATGCAAATGCTAATAAAGGCGATATAGGTTACTATTAAAAGTATCAAAATACCCGCAGAAAGAGAACTTCATCGCGCAAGGAAAACCTGGTTCACTTCATGAGCAGCGATGAACGCGCAATGATCGAATTCTACCGCGCATAGCCATAGCCGTAGCCACTGTGCCTTTGGCCCCTCAGATATGATCCGAACAGATCTCGACACCATCTTCGTCCAGGGCGGGGAGATGTTCCGGCTTCCAGGGCAAGGCAGAAACGGCGTGGTTGCTGGGAACCGCGCCGCTGTCGATCTGCGTCAGCTGGCCGGGCGCAACTGCAGCCGGGAAACGCCGGCTGCGACATTCAGGCCGGTTCCGGCCTCGCCGCTCAGCGGCTGCAGCGCAAAGTTCTTGGAATTGCCGCCGACCAGCGCATTGGCTCCGAGACCGAGGCCAACGGAAGCACCGGCGGATGCGCCGACATAAGTGCCTGCCAGGGCACCATCGCCGACACGCGTAGGCGCGGTGTTGATGACGACCCAGCTCAGATAGGTCTTGCGGGTCACGCCGATGTCGATCCCGAGCTTGCCGATCGCGCCCGTATAGCGTTCGACCCTGCCGGTTCGCTGCTTGAAGGTGCAGCTGACCTGCTTGTTGGAACCGATGATCATGCCGACACCGCCTGCGACTTCGCAGGAAAGCGTTCCAAGGCGTTGCCGGGGCTCGGAGGCGACTTGCGCCGATTGCCTTTTCGGATGGTGTTGCTGGCTGCTGGCGGCGGAAGCCGCAGAACCGAAAGCCAGGACAATGGCCGCAGCCGTGATGATGATCTTTTTCATGACGTCTCCTTCGGCGGTTTGAGCGCCGCGGGCGGCCCGGACGGCGCAGGGGAATTCGACGAGCTGATCCCGGTCTCGATGGAAGGGCCGCGATCGGCGTGGATAACGATGTTGTTGATGATGCGGGTTCCAGCATAATCGCCGGCAATCGCGATGGCTTGCTGCCGTGCCTGATCGGATGGCGCAACCCCGGACAGGACGATCGCCCCCTCCTCGGCGACAACCTCGATACGGCAATCTTCCAGTCCTTTGGCATAAGCAATGAGGCACCGGATCGCCGCGCAGATCGCACTTCTATCCGGTGATGTCGTCAGCGATGACAGCTTGGCCAGAAAGAGCATCAGAAGCCTCGATAAATCGCGAGAAGAAGCGTTCGCGCCGACGGCTTCAGCGACGCGCGTTCCCGGTCAGCTTTCCGGCTGCTTCCTTGACTGCGCCTTCGGCACGGTTCCTGTTCATTTCCTGTCTCCTCGAGCTTCTTCAAAAAGAGGCAGCGCGGGCATTCCCCGAATGTCATGAACAACGAATTGGGGCAGCAACGCCTGCGCGTGCAGAGCAGAGGCAACAATGACTACTAGTAGAAGAAAGCCTTTTTGAGGCCAGAACCGCCCGGACAGGACGTTCCGGTTCACATTCAGCGGCTGCGGCGTACCTACCGCTCATGCCATTCCTCGTCTCGATATCGGCAACTTAGCTTGGAGGAACGATCGTTAAGAGAAACCGACGCTTACCGGGGTGTTATCCAGGCGCAGGCAGGGGCGGCTTCGCGCAGCAATAGTGATGGGGCAAGCGTGTGATTCGGAATCGTCAGCGCATCGAGGGTCATGGTCTGCTCTGTCGATAGGCGGACATCGAGTGCGCCAATATCCTCCTCCAGCTGCTCCATGCTCCGCACGCCGATAACGGTGGACGACACGGCCGTGCGCGCCATGACCCAGGCAAGGGCGACGCGAGCGGTACTGGTGCCAAGCTCGCCTGCTACGCGGATCAGGGCATCGACGATTTCGAAATCCTCCTCGCCGGGCGTCTGCGCCAATTGCGCCGCCTGACCCGACCTCAGCCGGGCATTGTCAGCGCGCGTATATTTTCCGCTGATGAGCCCACCATTCAACGGCGAATGCGATACCACGCCGAGCCCCAATCCGCGTGCCATCGGAATGAGCTCGACCTCGAAGAGCCTTGCAGCAAGTGAATATTCAATCTGCAGGCCGATGAACGGAGACCAGCCGTGGGATTGTGCGAGCAGATGTGCATGCGCCACCTTCCAGGCCGGCGCATCGGAGATGCCAAAATAGCGCAGTTTTCCGGATTGAACGAGATCGTGCAGCGCCGCGAGTATGTCCTCCAGCGGAGCCTGTATGTCCCAATTGTTCAGCCAATAAAGATCGAGATAGTCTGTGCGAAGCCGCCGCAGGGCCTGTTCGAACCCATCGATCACCGCTTTGCGGCCTGATGTTTCGCCATTCCGATCGGCGTTGAACCTGGCAGCGACGACGAGCTGGTCGCGCCTTATCGAGTTCTGCGCAAAGTAATTGCCGACAACCGTCTGGCCACCCGCTTTTACGTCGCCGTTGCCGGTGTCGAGATAATTGCCGCCGAGATCAAGATAGCGATCGAGAATCGCCGCAGCCTTATCGCGCGAATACCAAGCAAAATCCCCATCGAACGACATGGTCCCAAGTGCAAGCGGGCTGACGCGCAACTCCGAATGCCCGAGCGCAGCGTAATCACCAAGATGCATGCATTACCCCCCAGCCGGCGCAGGCCGATACATATTCATTACGATATGTAAGATTGCCGAACAAAGGAATTAAGCCGCAAATTGCGATTTTACAATTCGGGAATCCGGATAATGGGTCGGTCGCTGATCCGCTGATTGCTTGCCACGCTGGACCGAGCCTTCAAGGCTGCGAGGAATTCTCCACCGGGAGTAAGCAGGAGGGCCAGGGATTGCTGCCTTCCCGCAGCCAGGACAGCGTATCGATCCAGAAGCTGCTGGCATAACGATCATGAAACAGGCCGAAATGGCCGATCGCATCGCTGCTGAAATCGGCCGGTTTCAGCAACACCGGCATGCATTGCGCGCCGGTATAATAGCTCAGCGTGCGGCGGATGGCCGGCATCGTGCCGAGTTCGTCGTCCGAAACCGCAACGGCCAAAATCGGGGCTTTGACTGCCGCCATGCGACGCAGCACGGCCTCTCGCTCGCCTCTCGGATGGCTGCGCTCGAACCGGCGCCCGCGAAAACTCCATTCGTTTGCCACGCCTTTCGGCAGATCCTCAAGCCAGCCGAGCCGACGGCCGGGAAAATAGCCGCAGATCGCAGTCATTGCAGGCATGGCGATGTGCCATTTCAGGAACAGGGCGGCTCGCCTGCCGGGCATGTAATCGCCCCACCAGGCATATTGTGCGCCGACCGTCAGCATTCTGTCGATCATCGGGGCACTTTCGGCCAATCCCGGCAGGAAACCGCCGACGCTATGGCCGACCACCATGAGCGGGCCGCCGCGCCGATAAGCAGCCATCAGCCGAAGCGCGGCGTCGAAATCCCGCTCACCCCAATCCCGCCAGCGATAGTCCGAACCCCGCATCCGTTGCGGGCGTGACTGACCGATGCCGCGGTAATCGTAAGTCAGCACATCGAACCCATGCCCGGCCAGAAACTGCGCGTAACGATGATAGTAGCGCGCCAGAACGCCCGTGGCAGGATTGATAATGACGCTGCCTTCCGGTCTGTTCATCCCGGTCAGCCACAGATGGCCGCCGAGAACGACGCCATCCCGGCAGGGAATGGAAATCGGCAGATTGCTTGCATCCGCCAATGGAATTGCTCGTTCGCTCATGGCCGCCAAGATGAGGCGAGCGCTGCGTTGTGTATATTCACTACCCGGTATACATTAGGCTATGAGAGACCGCTCCCAGCCGACACGCGACCGCATTCTTCAGGCCGCCGGAAAGCTCTTCCATCGTGACGGCATCCGCGCGATCAGCGTCGACGCCATCGCCGAAAAGGCGGGCGTCACCAAGCGCACTCTCTATTATCATTTCCGCAGCAAGGACGACCTGATCGCCGCCCATCTGCAAGCACGCGACGAGCCTAACCTGGTTCTGTTCAAGCGCTGGTTCGAGGAAACGGACGGCGATATCGCCGAGAAAGTCGCCGGTATTTTTCACCATCTGGCACAGTCGGCGCGCAGCGCCAAATGGAAGGGCTGCGGCTTCCTGCGCACCTCGGTGGAGCTCATCAATCTCCCCGGCCATCCGGCCCTGGTGGCTGCCCGCGCCCACAAGAAGCGCGTCGAGGATTGGCTGGGTTCGGCTTTCATGGAGGCTGGAGCCGGCAATGATGCCCTGCCGCTCGCGCGCCAGATCATGCTGCTTCTCGACGGCGCGTTTGCCGTGGTGCTGCTCCATCGCGATCCAAGCTATATGGAAACTGCGGCGGATGCGGCAGCCGAGCTTGTCAAAAGTCGTCTGATAGCACCGCCAGAGCGCGATTCCGCGACTGACAAACCAGGTCAGTTGAACGAAAGCAGACCGTAGAGAGTGGCAGCCGCCGCATCGATCTGGATAGCCTCATCCGATCCGGTTCCGCTCGCCTCGTCCTTTTCTTTCTTCGCCTGTCTTTCGAGGGCTTTCGTGACCTTGTCGTTGCTGCCGCCGTCTTGAGCGCTCTCGATAACGTCTTCGATCGTCAGGCCAAGCTTATCGAGGCCGAGCTGCCTTTCAAGCACATGAAACGCTCCCATGCCACCAGCCTGCACCTTCATCTCGCCATAGACCTTTTTCATCGCTGCAACAAACTCGTCCATGGAGGAATAGTCGCTTCGTTCAACCCCAAGAGCCCGGCCCGTCCGCTCGATAAGATCAAGCTTCTGCTTGGCGATGCTGTCCCTGCTCATGCTGAACATGGCTTCCGAGACATTCGACTGGGCCTGTGTGGGCTGCTTGGAAACGGCCACTTTATTCACTTGGCCGGTCGCCACTGCAATAAGACTATCGGCGGCGGACGGAGACTGCTCCGTCATTGTCGTGCCCTTATTCAATTGCTGGAGAATGGCCAAGGCCGCCGAGGGCACGTTTGAAATCGCTGTCATCGCTTATCCTCAAGCGCCACAGCCTCTCCCTCATGGAAGCTTGACGCAAAGCCCTATGCCTCATGCGATAGTCGATGATCGGAATACTACCTCAGGTTAGTTAAAGGTTCATAACCCAGGATATAGGCCCGCGCGAGATATTCTCTAAAAGTTGCATGTTCCGGTGAAAGTCATTTTCTACACGGCGATGTCCGGAAACCGGATACGCTGCGAGTGAAATCACCGGTGATCATCAAAATCTTCGCTGCTCGCATCGCTTCCTCCCTCAAAACCAACGCACAGCACTCTATCAAAGCCTCTACGGTCGCGGGTATTAGGGGAATACGACACGCCATTTATGACCTTGCTTACGGCGCCGGCGCACGGCTGATGTCCGGGATTGCGCAGGCTTCACCGCCGCCAAAGAGACGAGAGCGTGTTAGAAACCGCTTCTCTCGTCCATTATCGAGCGAGAACATGCCGCCGCGTCCCGGCACGACGTCGATGATGAGCTGTGTGTGCTTCCAGGCCTCGAACTGGCTGCCACTGATATAAACCGGCACGCCGCCAATCTCGCCGAGCTTGACGTCGTTGTCACCGATCATGAACTCGCCTGCCGGATAGCACATCGGCGACGAGCCGTCGCAACAGCCGCCCGACTGATGAAACAGGATATCCGGATGATCCTGCTGTATCTCGCGGATAAGCTCGAGCGCCTTGTCGGTCGCGAGCACCCGCGGTTCCGATCCACCGTCGTTCATCATGATCCTCCATCTCCGCCTGTAAATGCTTGAAGGCTCCCGGCCGCGGCTGGGAGCCTTGACGGCTTGATTGGGAGATCTCAGAAGAAGCCCAGAGCCTTCGGGCTGTAGCTCACCAGCATATTCTTGGTCTGCTGGTAGTGATCGAGCATCATCTTGTGCGTCTCGCGCCCGATACCCGATTGCTTGTAGCCGCCGAAGGCCGCGTGGGCCGGATAGGCATGATAGCAATTCGTCCAGACGCGACCGGCTTGGATCTCACGGCCAAAGCGATAGGCACGATTGCCGTCGCGGGTCCACACACCGGCACCGAGGCCGTAGAGCGTGTCATTGGCGATCTCAAGCGCTTCCTTCTCGTCCTTGAAGGTCGTCACAGAAACAACCGGGCCGAAGATCTCCTCCTGGAACACACGCATCTTGTTGTGCCCCTTGAAGATGGTCGGCTTGATGTAATAACCGCTCGACAGCTCGCCACCGAGATCGGCGCGCGCGCCGCCCGTCAGCACCTCGGCGCCTTCCTGCCTGCCGATATCGAGATAGGAGAGGATCTTCTCCATCTGCTCGCTCGATGCCTGGGCGCCGATCATGGTTGCCGCATCAAGCGGATTGCCCTGCTTGATGGCTTCCACGCGCTTGACGGCCCGCTCCATGAAGCGATCGTAGACCGATTCCTGGATCAAGGCGCGGCTGGGGCATGTGCAGACTTCGCCCTGGTTAAGCGCGAACATCGCAAAACCTTCGAGCGCCTTGTCAAAGAAATCATCGTCTTCGGCCGCGACATCGGCAAAGAAGATGTTCGGCGACTTGCCGCCAAGTTCGAGCGTGACGGGGATCAGGTTCTGGCTGGCATATTGCATGATCAGCCGGCCCGTCGTCGTCTCGCCGGTAAAGGCGATCTTGGCGATGCGCGGGCTGGTGGCCAGCGGCTTGCCGGCTTCGAGGCCGAAGCCATTGACGATGTTGAGCACGCCCGGCGGCAGGAGATCGCCTACGAGTTCGGCCCAGACCAACAGCGAGGCCGGTGTCTGCTCGGCCGGCTTGATGACGACGCAATTGCCGGCGGCCAGTGCCGGCGCAAGCTTCCAGGCGGCCATCAGGATCGGGAAATTCCACGGAATGATCTGACCGACGACGCCAAGCGGCTCATGGAAATGATAGGCGACGGTGTCATGGTCGATCTCGCCGATCGAGCCTTCCTGGGCGCGAATGCAGGAGGCGAAATAGCGGAAATGGTCGATCGCGAGCGGAATATCGGCTGCCATTGTTTCGCGGATTGGCTTGCCATTGTCCCAGCTTTCGGCCTGCGCCAGCACTTCCAGCTTGTCTTCCATGCGCTGGGCGATTTTCATCAGGATATTGGAGCGCTCGGTGGTAGACGTCCGCGCCCACTTGTCCTTGGCCGCATGGGCGGCGTCGAGGGCGGCGTTGATGTCCTTTTCATCGGAGCGCGGTATCTCGCAGATCTTGCCGCCGGTGATCGGCGTGAGGTTGTCGAAATACTTGCCGGCGATCGGTTCGCGCCACTCGCCACCGATATAGTTGCCATATTTCAGCTTGAACGGAGATTCGACGATCTTCTGATGCAGCATGCCATCCTCCCTTGGTCGGCAGGTCCGGTCAACGAACCCATGGGAGAAGTCTGAGTGCATATGCTTTCGGACGGTAGGCCCATCGGGTAATGCTGCAGTGCACAGTGTCGCAACCCTGCGACATCTGCCTAAACAAATGCTCCGTCTTTAGAGGTCAGTGCAGATTGAGCCGGTTCATCTTCCGATGCAGCGTCGAACGGCTCATGCCGAGCGCCGCGGCCGCCTGCGAGACATTGCCGTTGGCGCGCGAAAGAGCTCTGAGCAGGGCGGCGCGTTCGGCCTCCAGGAGATCCTCACCCCCGGCCCCCTGCTCGCGCAGAATATCGGAAGCAGGAATTCCCGCCGCGATGCGATGATCGTCAAGCTTCAGCGCAAGGCGGGCCGCCCGTGTCGCGCCGAGCACGAGATCGTTGCGGTCGACGGCGAGCAGCGCGGAGTTGGAGGCCGTCTCCGTCGGTACCATGACGAAGCGCGCACCGGCAAAGGCACTGCGGAAAAGATTGAGCTCGATCCGCATCGCCGCATCGCGCACCGTCTGCGACAGGATCGCCAGGGTCGCGTCGTTGACATCGTCGCGGCAGCTGGAAATGTCGAGCGCGCCGGCGAGCTGGCCGCGATGATCGCGGATCGGCGCCGTGGTGCAGCTGAGATTGATGTTGGAGCAGAAGAAGTGCTGATCGCGAAAGATCGCAACGGCCCGCTCGTCGGCAAGCGCCGTGCCGATGCCATTGGTGCCGATGCTGGCTTCGGTCCAGACGGAACCTGTCCACAGGCCAAGGTCGTGGAATTCCTTGTCGTCGCCGGCAGCACCTCGGCGCTCGAGCGCGATGCCGTCTCGATCGGTCAGAAGCAGGCAGCAGCCGGCCTTGCCGACCGCAAGGAAAAGACGGTCCAGTTCGTTCGAAGCTTCGGCGACCAACCGCTGCGAGCGCTCCAGCGCCGCCTGGAATTCCTGGCCCGCCAGTCGTATCGGCAGACGCTTATCTTCCGGCGCAAGGCGATGCATGGTCATGCAGCGACGCCAGGATGCGACGACTGAAGAACTTGCCGCGGCCGATTGCGCGGACGCGTAGACCTGATCCGCATGCGCGGAATATTCGTGCATCTGGCTCCTCCCACCGAACGCTGCCCTGATTGTCGCTAAAAAAGGCAGCCGAGGCAATCCTCCCCTCGCTTTGTGAGCGCGGCTGCGAAATTCCGCTGCTATCTCTCTGGCGAAAAAGCCTTTTTTTGCTTCGTCCGCTTTTCCTGCCGGCATTGCGATATTCAGAAAAGTGAACCTGGCCCGACGAGAGGCCAATGTCGCAGTTAGTCGTCCGGGCGGCTGAAATGCATGCCGCTCGGCGCTGCAGACGCGCTGCATGGCGGCTTTCAGGCACCTGTCAGCGTATTGCTGTAGCAGCCTCACCAAGGGAAACACAGCGTAAGGCCTTATTCGCGGGCATCAGCGAATGATCGGCAGCAATGGGAAGTCGGCTTCATGCAGGCATGGCAGCGGAAACAGGAGGTCATGAAAGAGGCGCTGGAGCATTCCGCGAAAACCTGTCGCAGGCGTCTGATCGGTGGCGTCCGATGTTTCTTCAATACCCCTGCCATCGCGCCTCCCGAAAATCGCGCATTTCTCGAGCGCCCTATCACCATCATCGCCGTCTTCCTTGCCCTGTCATTGCTCGTGATGGCGACTTCAGACTACCCCTTGGGCGTCTGGATGAAATCGTTCCCTGAGCAATTGCGCGGAATGGCGAAATGGATCAGCAGCCTCGGCACAGGGCTGCTGGTGCTCTCATTCAGCGGCACATTGCTGATGTTCGCCATCCTCGCTCCCGCGTACAAATTGCGCAAATCGATGCGAACCGGCGCAGACCTCATCGCCACCGCGGCTGTATTCGTCTTCCTGGCGGTTGCCGGCGGCGGCATTGTCGCTTCGCTCGCCAAGAACATCATTGGCCGTGCCAGACCGGAACTCCTGCAGACGAACGGCGCCTTTTATTTTCGCCCCCTTGCCCTACACGCCGACTTCGCATCCTTTCCCTCCGGACATTCGGCAACAGCCGGCGCCATGGCGATGTCGCTGGCGCTCGTCTTCCCTCGCCTTCGCCCCATATTCATGCCGGTCGGCGTCCTGATCTGCCTGTCGCGCCAATGGGTCGGTGCCCACTGGGCGAGCGACACGCTGATGGGCTGGGGCGTCGGCGTCGCCTTCACCCTGTGGCTGGCGCACGCCTTCGCGCGGCGGCATCTCCTCTTTGCCTATGATTCCGATGGCCGCCTGCGCCTGGGAGAGCAATACAAGGCAATTCTGGCCGTCCGGCGCGCTTTGATACGGCGCATGCCTCTGGTCGGCAAAAAACCGATACCTGCGGCAAAGACGTGTCCTTCACAGTCCCACCCCGCACATCAAACCTTTGAAGTTCAGTCCTGATCCCAAAGGCGATTCTTCGGCACGGCTTGCAGACCTGCAGACCGGCGCGCCTCAAATGCCTGCCTTCCCCATGTGAATGCAAAATGATCGAACGCAGCGACGGATTTACCGATCGCAGCCGTTTAAGCGCTGAAGGGATAACAGCATCAAACTTCCCTTAGGACGAATGAGGACATCATGAGAAAGATCATCTTGCTGGCTTTTGCAGCAGCTGCCAGCTTCGCCGCGATCTCGCCGGCCGAGGCTCGCGACGGATGCGGCATCGGCTTCCATCGCGGCCCTTATGGCTATTGCCGCCCGAATGGGCCCCCGGTTGTGGTCGTGCCTGCAGTTCCGGCCTATGGCGTGTTTTATCCCGGCCGCGGCTACTGGGACGGACATCGCTACTGGGTACATCGCGAATGGTGGCACGGCGGCTGGCGCTATCGCTAAGCCCGTCTTTTGATGGAATCCCGGCCCGGTCATCGAGATCGGCCGTGCCGTTCGTCGAACCGATCGTTCGCTACCGAGCCGGGTTACAGCAAATTGACCAGACACGATAGAGACGGCCGGCCGTGGCGCCCAAAGCTGGTCGTCATCGGCCCAGCTTCGGCCGATGACAAGCGATACGCCACATCGTCAACCCGCCGCATTCGCAGCGCTGAGGACGGCCTTGACGCTTGCGGTCGCAGCATCGTCATCGATGCCAACGCCGAAAATCTGGGTGCCGTCCGGCCGGACGCATTGCAGATAAGCAGCCGCTTTCGCCTCGCTTCCGCGGCGAAGCACATGCTCCTGATAGTCCATAACGCCGAGCGTCACGCCGAATGTCTCGGCAATCGCGGCAAGCACCGCCGAGATGAGCCCGTTGCCGCGGCCGCTGACGGCAACGTCCCGACTGCCATGGCGAATCCGGCCGGTGAAAATGCGCTCCGCACCGGCGCCCTTGCGGAAGCCGCCTTCGTAATCGACAAGCTCGAAGCTTTCGACATCATCGACATGATAGGCGTGCACGAACGCCTTCCAGATATCCTCGGCCGTCAGTTCCCGCCTGGTGCTATCGGCGAGAAGCTGTACCCGCTTGCTGAAATCGACCTGCATGGCGCGGGGCAGCTTCAAGCCCTTATCCTGCTCGATGACCCAGGCGACACCGCCCTTGCCCGATTGGCTGTTGACACGGATGACGGCCTCATAGCTCTCGCCGATATCGGCGGGATCGACAGGCAAATAGGGCATTTCCCAGATGCCGTCATTGCGTCGCTCGTGTGCGGCAAACCCTTTACGGATGGCATCCTGATGCGAACCGGAGAATGCGGTGTGCACCAGCTCGCCCGCATAAGGATGGCGCGGGTGGATAGAGATCCTATTGCAATATTCCACCGTCTTGACCACGTCGCGGATCGACGGAAAGGTCAGGCCGGGATCGATGCCTTGGGTGTAGAGGTTCAAGGCCAGCGTCACCAGATCGACGTTGCCGGTGCGCTCACCATTGCCGAAGAGGCAGCCTTCGACGCGATCGGCGCCAGCTAGCAGCGCCTGTTCGGCCGAGGCCACCGCCGTACCGCGATCGTTGTGCGGATGGATGCTGATGATGACGGCTTCCCGCCGCGAAATATTGCGGCAGAACCATTCGATTTGGTCGGCATAGACATTCGGCATCGCCACCTCCACCGTTGCCGGCAGGTTGAGGATGGCGGGCCGCTCCACGGTCGGCTGCCAGACATCGAGCACGCGCTCGCAGATTTCCAGGGCGAAATCCGGCTCGGTAAAACAAAAGGTTTCCGGCGAATATTCGAAGGTCCAATCGGTGTCAGGCTGTCTGCGACTTTCCTCCAGCATCGCCGTGACGCCGCTGATCGCCAGATCGACGATCTCGTGCCGCTCCATACCGAAGACGACGCGGCGGAAGAGCGGCGCCGTCGCATTGTAAAGATGGACGATGGCTTTGCGCGCGCCCACGAGGGACTCGAAGGTGCGGGCGATGAGATCGGCGCGCGCCTGGGTGAGCACCTGAATCGTCACATCCTCGGGAATGCGATCCTCCTCGATCAGCGCGCGGACGAAATCGAACTCGATCTGCGATGCCGACGGAAACGCAACCTCGATCTCCTTGAAACCGGAGGCTAGAAGCATGTCGTAGAAGCGCAGCTTGCGCTCGACATCCATCGGGTTGGCGAGCGCCTGGTTTCCATCGCGCAGATCCGTGGAAAGCCAGCGCGGTGCCTCGGCGAGCCGCTTGTTCGGCCATTGCCGATCCGGCAATTCGATGGGCGAGATAAAGGGGCGATATTTGATTTTGGGATTCTTCAGCATGATCCGTTCCGTCACGTGTCGGTAAATTCAGGAAAAAGCGGACAGCAGCCTACGGTCGCCGGGATGCCGTCAGGCCCGACGACCGCCGGTAAGTCGCAGCGCAACGGAAAGCTGAAGGGAAGCGAGCACGCAGAATACGGCACCGATGTTCGCCCGCATGTGCAGCGATGCGATGGCAGCGAGATGCGGCCGATCTGATCGATGCAGATTGTGGGAGAGGACGGACACGGAAGGAGAGATCCTGTTTGAAAGGAACTCTAGGTTATCGCTAAAGGCTCTGATATTCTCGCGCGAATGGATCAATCATCGTCGCAAAAGGATCAAACCTATCTGTATCACGGCACCGACGTCGCTGAAGGCGTCGCGGTCATCGCACATGACGATCATCACTTCACCAGTTCCCGCCACAGCCATAGCCAGGCGCAATTGCTCTACGCCGTCAGCGGCGTGATCTCCTTGACCACGGAGAGCGGCACCTGGGTCGTGCCGCCGAGCCGCGCGGTCTGGCTGCCGCCGCATCTCGAGCATGTGACGGCAAGCCGCACAAGCATTCAATTTCGTTCGTTGCTGATCGACGCCGACGGCAGAGATACCCTGCCGAAAGACTGCATGGTGGTGGAAGTCACCCCGCTTCTACGCGAGCTCATCCTGCGGCTCGCCGGCCTCGTCGATAAACCCGATCGCAAGGAGGTCGCGGATGCGGTCATTCGCCTGCTGCTTCTCGAACTCGCTTTCCTGCCGGCACAACCGCTGAATTTACCACTGCCGAAACATCCGGTGCTTGCCGCCTTCTGCGAAACCGTGCTTGGCGATCTCGCACATACGATTTCGATCGAAGAAGCCGCAAATGATCTCCACGTGAGCCGGGCGACGCTTATGCGGCTGTTTCAACGCGAGACCGGGTTGAGCTTCGGCCGGTGGCGGCAGCAAGCCCGTATGCTGAAGGCTCTCACCCTGCTCGCGGAGGGTCGGACCATTCTCGATGTCGCGCTGGATTGCGGCTATGAGAGCCCAAGCGCCTTCTCGGCTATGTTCCGGCGTTCGCTCGGACGTTCACCTCGGGATTATTTTCAATCCGCAACACTGACTGGCGAAACCAGCCGGGGCGCCGACTAAGGGCTAGTTTTGCGGGTCGCCTGCCAGGCAGCCGAACATGCGGAAATCATGAAAGGCCTCTTTGAACCGCGCCTTTTGCCGCAGCGTGCCCTCATACCGGAACCCCGTCTTTTCAAGAACCCGATCAGAGGCCGCATTTCCCGGCAATGTCCAGGCTTCGATGCGATTGAGCGCAAAAACGTCGAAGCCGCATCGAACGACAGCCTTTGCTGCTTCGCTCATGAGCCCTTTGCCCCAGGCGGAAGGATGCAGTTCGTATCCGAGCTCGGCACATCTGGCGTGCCGGTCGATACTGTTGAAGCGGATGGCCCCGAGCAAATCGCCGGAAGCCCGATCCTCGATGATCCATGAACAGCCCGCTCCCTTCGGGAAGATTTTGATCATCCATCGCAGGGAGCGCTCGATCTGCGCCATTTTCGGCGCATCGACCCAATTCGAGAACCGTGTGACCTCCGGAATAGAAATCAGCGCATGGAAGTCGTCGCGATCGTCCATGCTCGCCTCGCGAAGCCGCAGCCGGTCGGTCTCAAGTGTGGGAAACGCGTCCTTTGGCGGAACCACTTCTTCAGGCCTTCAGAAAGTTGGCGAGAATGATCTCGCGCCACACGCGGGTCGGCGTTATCCAAGCATCCCATGCATTGTACTTGCCGGAATAGATAACGGCGGCAATTCCCGCATCAGGCATCAGCCAGAGCCTTTGACCACCGTTTCCGAAGCCCGCACGCCAAGGGCGTGGATTGGCAAATGCCGGCGCGGGCGCATCTCCGCAAAACCACAGCATGCCATAGTCCAAACCGTCGCCGGTCGAAATCGCCGGCGTAAGGGATCGCGCGATCCACTCTTCCGAAACGATCCTCCGGCCCTTCCACAGGCCCTTTTGCAGAAGCAGCATGCCGATCTTCAGCAAATCGGGCGCCGTCAGGCGCAGTCCGGACGCAGCCGACGCCACGCCGTCATATCCCGACGACCAGTGGAACTTTGTAATATCCAGCGGCTCGAAGAGGGCGGTTTGCGCGAAATCAGGCAAACGCTTGCCGGTGCCCCGCTCGATGATGGCGCCGACCAACGCGACGCTGCCGCCGGAATAAATCCAACGCGTTCCCGGCTCCGCGATCACCGGGCGCCCCAGAACGAAGCGATAGCGATCCGGCGCGTTTTCCATGGCTATTTCGCTGTTTAACGGGTCCGTGTAGGGACGATCCTCGTCCCACTCCATCCCCAGCGTCATCGTCAGCGCATGGCCGATGGTGATCCTGGCGCGGACGGCATCCTCGGCGAGATCGCCATATTCCGGAAATTGCTCGTAAAGGGGTGCATCCGGCGGCGGCACCAATCCCTTGTCCAGCGCGATGCCGTAAAGGAGGCTGACGATGCTCTTGGTCACCGAGCGGAGATCGTGCAGCGTATCCGCATCGAATGCGACGCTGTCGAGCGGAGTGCCCCAATTTTCATCGGAACCAACGCCGTAATACTCCATGAAAACCTGCTGGGAGCGAGCGGCGAGTACGACATGCAGATCGCGCAGCAAGCCGGATTCGATGCCGGCCGCAAACTTGCGGTGAAGGGCCGGGTCAAAACCTATCGACTGCAGGATCTCGCTATCCGAAGCATTCCGCGTCATGCCCATAAACCGAGCCCTCCATTTATGCGATTTCCAGCCTCAAGCTACAATCGAGGCGCGCATTGGGCAAGGCGGCAAAACCGGATTTCGACGCCATATGCGCCCTTTAAGATCAACCCTACCCTCTTTTCAATTCTTCCTCCGGCTCCATCATGAAGGCCGCCACCGTCCTGTTGCGCCCGTCGAGCTTTGCCTTCAGCAAAGCTCCGTCCGCGCGGTTGATCAGTGTTTTGGCGGGTCCGGATGCCGGGGATGAGGCGATGCCGACGGAGACGGAAAGCGGTCCGACAATACGTGCGCGATAGGAAAACGGCGTGGCAAAGATGCGCGCGCGAAGTTGCTCGGCAAGTGCAAAGCCCGCATCGTCGGCCATATCGGTGGCGATGACCGTCAGCTCCTCCCCGCCGAAACGATAGACCGTGCCGGTTTCGGCGACCGTATCGGCGACGATCTGCCCGACATGACGCAGCACTTCGTCGCCGGCATCATGGCCGAACTCATCGTTGAAACGCTTGAAGTGATCGATGTCGATCATCATGCAGATGACCGTGCGGGCTGAATGATCCCGATAAAGATTGTTCAGCATCTCATCCAGGGAGCGCCTGTTCAGCAGGCCCGTCAGCGCGTCGCGCACGGCGAGATTGATCAGCCTGTCACGCAGCTGCAGGTTTGCGATGGCAAGGCCGATATTCTCGGCAATCAGTTCGAGGTAGAGCCTCGGCGCATCGGCGGCAGCGGCATCCTTGGATCGATCTTCGAAATAAAGCAGGCCGATCGCCTCGCCGAGCGCGGTCAAGGGGACGCAAAGGCCGGGCACACCGGAACCATCCAGATGCTGGCAGGGAATATCATTGTCCGCGACGTGGCTGGCATGCGGCCGGCCGCGTCGCAGCCCCCAGCAGGCCGAAGCGGCGAAGGAAAGTTCGGTATGGGCCGGCTCCAGCCACCGGCTGACCTCGGTCAGCGCCGTCCTGCTTTCATTCATCGTATAGAGGCATCCGGCGATGCCCGGAAAGATCTGCGGCACGAACAACGCGACGACCTCGGCAAGTTCGTTCTGGGCATAGCAGGCCTGCAGGCGATGCATCATCTGTAATATGAGATCCTTCGTCTCCAGGTCGCGCTTCCGTTCGGCGTCCAGCCGGTTCCGCTCGAGGCCATTCTCACGAAAGATCTGTATGGCGTCGTTCATCTCGCCGATTTCGTCGCGGCGGCGGTCGGGCGGCACTTCGACGGCGTAGTCCTGCTTGGCCAACCGGTTGACGATCCCGGTCATGCGGATCAGCGGCAGGGCAACCCGGCGCCGCAGGATGAAATAAAGCACGCCGAGAAACACCGCCGCAGTCAAGGCAAGCATCACCTTGGCGACATCGGCCCACAAATCGCTGCGTGCCTGTGCACTGCGCACAGCCGCTTGCGTGCGCGCTGTTGCCATGGCGCGAAATTGGCTCACACCGCTGAGGAGCGCCGTCTGGATGCGTTCATGCTCCGGGCCGAACAGGGCGTCGCGCGCACCTGCCTGATTTCCGCCGGTATAGGCGGCTACTGCCGCTTCCTCGATCTTATCGAGCGCTTCCGCATTGGTTGCCACCTGCCCGACGACCTGCAGTTCGGCGTCGGGAATCCCCGAGCCACGCAGGGAATTGAGCGCGGCATCGCGCCGCCGCTCCTCGCCCTCGTCGCTAGTGAAAGCTTCGAGATGTCTCGCCTCCCCGCGCATCACGTAGAGACGAGCCTCGTCCGTCGTCTCCTCGGCTGCGAGCGCAAGTTCCTCGCCCATGCTGGTCAGCAGCAGGTGCTGCTCCACTGCTTGCCTTTCCTGGATGGCGCTTCGGGCCGAGAGGATGAACGCGACGGCAGACAGCACGGTCAGGACGACGGTGATGCCGTAGGCCCAATTCGTAATCGTCGTAATTCTCATCTGCCGTCCCCTGCGCCTCGCTCATACATGCCTGAAGTACTCCTCTCCTCGAGCCTTCAGCTATGACGTCAGCCTCTATGATAAAACGTGAATAAACAGCGAGGAAAGCCTATTCCGGACCTTTGTGAGGCGCATCCTCGCCAATCCGATCCACGACCATTGCAAACGGCTGGATTCCGACACCCCAATATTTGCAAGCCGCTCTCTCACTCTTTTTTGAATACCGGCCGATCGGCATTGGTATCCTCTGACGGGAATCTCGGTCGCAGCCGAGGGGCCGTCTCCGAGACTCCCGGCTGTCGTCAGGGGTGAGTACGACAGCGCCGACAACAAATCGATTTTCAGGCCGGCAATCCATAAGCCAACTGGAAGTTGGGAAACATAGATTTAAAATCCACAAGTGACTGTGCCATTTTGCGGCAGCACTACATGATCCCGAAGTCAATCTGAAACGCATATCATTGGGGATGATGCTTCCTTGCGCACCATCGCCCGACAGCAAAAAGCGGCCTGTGGCTGAAACCATCGACCGTTCCACTGTTTCAGTATCCGGAGCTTACGCCGCCTGGAACGGGAACTGGACGATTTCATCCTGACGGTTGCGGCGGGAACCGCGGCGGGACAGGCCTAAGCAAACTCAGGTGGGTTCAGGGGTTCGGGGGCGCGTAGGTTCTGATATCGCCGAAGGCATAGCCACGTTCGCGAAGCGAACGAATCAAGGTCCTCAGATTATCCTGACCGTTGAATTGGTCCTGGAACATTTCGTCGTGCATCAGCAGGATCATCTTTCCCGGTTGCGTGAAGCGGCCATATTGGAAGAGATGATCGATTTCGCTGACGAGGTGGTCCACCGATTGGACAGGCTTGCCGTCGTCGCTGTGCACCCACTCGAAATCCCAGCCATAGAGATAGAAGCCCGCTTCCGCGACCAGTTCATAATCCAGCCACTCGCGCTCCCATTGCGCGACATTGATGGAGAGATCCTCCCTCGCGACCGTGGGAAGCCGAAAGACGTCCCTGCCCGGCAATCGCGCATGCACAACCGGCGTCAAGCCGAGCACCTGGTTGGCATGGCGCATATCCGCAACCACCGCCTGGGTATCGGCGTAATATTTCCTGTAGCGATTGTTGGCGTGACTATAGCTATGGTTGCCGACGGTCACGAGCGACATGGCCTTGGCTTCGGCAAGCAGATCGCGCCCAGAGGGAATGGTTTCGACATGCAGGCCGACCATGAACATGGCCGCCGGAACCTTTTCCTCGCTCAGCACGGCAAGAATGTTCCTCGTTCCCGGCAAGGGGCCGTCGTCGAATGTGAGATAGATCGTCTTGTCGGCCGCCTGGGCGCCGATGGCGCATACTGCGAGGAAGATGCTGGCAAGCAGCCATGAGAACACGGCATTCCGTTGATTGTCCAATCCGCCCAAGCCAATCGCCTCCCCGCATGATCGGCGCAAACTGGCATATCGCATCGACCAAGAAAAGTACCGCACTGCGGACGCGACAAAAGCAAAGGGCGCTCTACCCATTTCTGGGGAGCGCCCTTGCTTTTAACCCGGACAGCGAACACCGGCTCGACACGGAAATGTCAGCGGCAGGCCATCGATACAGGTGATGGCGTGCAGATAATCGCGAATCATACCCTTTGCAAGGGCAAGCTTCGAAAAAACTTCGACGCTCCGCCACACGGAAGGACCATGTGGCATCATTCGCACACATGCGCAGTGCCAGGCTTGCCTCAGGCGGCCTTCAAGGCCGCGTCGCGCGGGATCTCGACATCGATCTCCAGCATGGAGACGTCCTTGTCGCGATCCATCTTCACCTGCACCTTATCGCGATCGACCTGCACATGCTTGGCGATGACGGCGAGGATTTCCTCCCTCAGCACGGATACGAGATCCGAGCCCACGGAGGCGCGCTCGTGGGCAAGGAGGATCTGCAGGCGCTCGCGCGCCATAGGTGCAGATCTCTGCTTGCGGAACAGTCCGAAAATGCTCATGCGGCCCTCCTTGCGAAGATCTTGCCGAAGATACCCCGTTTTTCGCCAGGGATGGTGATCGGCACCTGCTCGCCGGCAAGACGGCGTGCGGCGTCGAAATAGGCAAGCGACGGCGCGCAGCGCGCATCGGCAAGCGTGACCGGCGAACCGAGGTTGGACGCGCGCAGGACATCAGTGCTTTCCGGGATGATGCCGAGCAGCGGAATGGAGAGGATCTCCAGCACGTCGTCGACCTTCAGCATGTCGCCGCGTTCCGCGCGACCAGCATCGAAGCGGGTCAGCAGCAGATGCTTTTCCATGCGCTCGCCGCGCTCGGCCTTCAGCGTCTTGGCATCGAGCAGGCCAATGATACGGTCGGAATCGCGCACCGAGGAGACTTCCGGATTGGTGACGACGACGGCGACGTCGGCATGGCGCATGGCAAGGGTGGCGCCGCGCTCGATACCGGCCGGGCTGTCGCAGATGACCCAGTCGAAATAGGTTTTGAGCTCGTTGATGACGCGCTCGACACCCTCGGGTGTCAGATTGTCCTTGTCGCGGGTCTGCGAAGCCGGCAGGAGGAAGAGCGTCTCCAGCCGCTTGTCGCGGATCAGCGCCTGCGGCAGCTTGGCATCACCGTGAATGACGTTAACGAGATCGTAGACGACGCGGCGTTCCGCACCCATGACCAGATCGAGATTGCGCAAACCGACGTCGAAATCGACCACGACGACCTTTTCGCCTCTCTGTGCCAGAGCCGCTCCCAGTGCGGCCGTCGAAGTCGTCTTTCCAACTCCGCCCTTGCCTGATGTGACGACGATTACCTTGCCCATCTTGCTCTCCTGTTTTGGCCGGCTCCGGCTCAGATTAGTTTTTCGGCCATGATCGTTTCGCCATCCAGCCAGAGCTGAACGGCCTGCCCCTTGAGGTCGGGCGATATGTCTTCCGCCATCTTGTAGATGCCATCGATCGCCAGCAGTTCGGCCTCGAGCTTGCGGCAAAAGATACGCGCCGAGGCATTGCCGATCGATCCTGCCATGGCGCGGCCGCGCAGGGCGCCATAGATGTGGACCGATCCGCCCGCAATGACTTCCGCGCCCGACGCCACCGAACCGATGACTGTGACATCGCCTTCGGGAAAGATCACCGACTGTCCCGAACGCACCGGCTCGCGGATGATCAGGGATTGCGTAACCGCACGCACTTCCGGAGGCGGCGCCTTGGGCTCGCTGTTGCGGCGCTCGACGACCGGCTCGGTCTCGGAGACCTCGAAATCGGCAGCCGGGCGACCACCCTTCAGGATCGGCGGCATGCCGGGGCCAGCGATCGACGGGCGACCACCCTCGATGCCCATGATGCTGACATTGCGGGCCGAAAGCTCTGATATCAGCTCCTTGAGCTGTGCCTTGTCGATCGGCAGGTCGGTGATATCGAGCACGACCGGCCGCCCCAGAAAGAAGCCGGCCGAACGGGCTGCGAGGTCGTCAAGCCTGATCAACCACTGGTCCAGCGGAAGATCCGGCGAAAGCATGACCGCAAGAAAAGAGCGGCCCTTGATACGGATCGAACGAGCGTCTGTTAGCACTTTGGTCATCTATGTGAATAAATCGTCGATCCTGTGTACCGTTGATATGGTTAACAAGTGGTTAACGCGAGCTTCCATTCGAGCCAGAACCGCCCCATAAAACGGCGATGCTCGCAAGCGCCGAAGGCTCGCTCGAACCGGGGTCGTAGACGCATGGAGCGGCGAAAATCGCAGCTCCTGCAAGGAGAAGAATGATTGGTCTCATGAGATCCTCCAGGCGAAACGCAGGCGCAGCCTTGCTGATTATTCGACGCGGAAAAATTAACGATTCGGCGCGCCGCACCCTGCAGAGCGGCGCGCAATATCGATGCTTGAGCGATTCTCAAGCGAGCTTCAGCTCGACATTGATGTTGCCGCGAGTCGCCTTCGAATAGGGGCAGGTCTGGTGAGCTTCCTCGACCAGCGTGCGGGCGAGCTCAGGCTCGATGTCGGGCATGCTGATGGTGAGGCGTGCCTGCAGGAAGTAGGCACCTTCCGTGGTGCCCAGATCCACTTCGGCATCGACGGCGAGATCGGCCGGCAGCTTGATCTTGCGCTTGGCAGCGGCAAGACCCATTGCGCCGATGAAGCAGGCCGACCAGCCGGCGGCGAAGAGCTGCTCGGGATTGGTGCCGGCATGGGCGCTGCCGGGAGGCGAAAGCTTGACATCCAGCTGGTTGTCATCGCTGCGTGCGAAACCGTCGCGGCCGCCGATGGTGTGGGTCCTGCCGGTGTAGAGAACCTTGTCGATCTTGGTCATGGAACACTCCTTTGTTGCGTTGCCCGTCTGCTATGTCGTGAGGGCAACGTCTGTTGACGGAGTTGTTTTTGATGGATCGACGTATCCGGCATGTTTCGGGAATCGCCGGAAGTGTTACAAAGCGTAGGCTCCAACGAGCCGGATACAAATGCTTACAAATCGGCCGAAAATCTTTTGAAGAGGCCGATCAGGAAATGACGACTTCGGCCGCCAAGCCACCGCCTTCACGGTTGTAGAGTCTGACGGAGCCACCGAGCGTCTGGGCTAGCTGCTGGGCAATCGCCAGACCAAGCCCGGTGCCGCCGGTGTTGCGGTTGCGCGATTGCTCCAGCCGGAAGAAGGGCTGCATGGCTGCCTCTATCTGGTCCTGCGGAATGCCGGGACCGCGATCCAGAACAGTGATCGCAACCTGGCCCGTATCCCGCCGCTCCACGGCGATTTCCGCCGCACCGGCGAATTTCAGGGCATTGTCAATGAAGTTGGTGAGGATGCGACGCAGCGCGTGCGGCTTCGTCGTCGCTGTGCCCTGGATGAGGCCAAGAATCTCGACGGATTTGCCGGTGTCCTGATAATCGTAGCTGATGCTTTCAATGAAGGAGGCAAGATCGATGCGTGCGCTCTTCTCGCCATTGCCATGGGCGCTGCGCGCATAGGCAATCCCATCCTGCACCAGACGCTCGATCTCGCCGAGATCCTGCAGCAGCTTGGTCTTCTCGGGCGAATCGTCGGCAATGTCGGCGCGCAGGCGCATGCGGGTGATCGGCGTCTGCAGATCATGCGAGATCGCCGCAAGGATCTGCACGCGCTCTTCGAGATAATGCGCGATTCGATCCCGCATGGCGTTGAAGGCCCTGGCGGCGTGCGCCACTTCGCTCGGCCCTCGGTCGCTCAAGGCCGGGCTCTTGTTGTTGGGATCGAGCGCATCGGCCGCGGCGGCAAGCTCGGCGAGCGGACGCGTCGCCTGTCGCACGGCAAACCAGGTACAAAGCACGATCAACAGCATCTGGACGACGAAGACATAAGGCAGCCAGGCCGCGATCGGCATGACACCCTTGGGCGTGACATCGATCGTCAGCGGACTGCCATCGCTCAGATTGAGATGTGCCTGCAGCCGCGAGATCGGCCCTGGTATCGATTCCATGCGGATGGGAAAGCGATGGCCGACCGCCTCTTCTATCTTGGCGGCGATCTCCGCGCCATGCGCGGAGGTATCGGGCACACCAGGCAGGCCCGTCCCCAACTCGAAATTGTAGTTGCCGCGGCTCAGCCAGTCGACGAAATTCGCCCTCTCATCGGCCGGCAGGCGGTCGAGAACCGCGATAGAGGTGGCAACGTCGTTTTCCAGCGTACCGAGCATGACCGCCTTTGCCGACATGTAGCGCTCGATATAGAGCACGCTGAACGACAGACCGTAAGCGATCGCAAGCCCGGCCAGCAGGATCAGCGAAATACGTGCACGCAGGGTGCTCGGCCACCACGGCCGGTGACCTGGAAGGTCAACCGCGGTCATGGGCGAAGCTCCGCAATTTCCACCGGCACGGAGAAGACATAGCCTTCGCTGCGCACCGTCTTGATATACATCGGCTCGCGCGCGTCATCCCCCAGCCGCTGGCGAAGACGGCTGACGAGCAGGTCGATGGAGCGATCGAAGAGATCGGCGTCGCGGCCCTGGGTGAGATTCAGAAGCTGGTCGCGATTGAGCACCCGCTGCGGGTGATCGATGAAAACGCGCAGCAGGCGGTATTCGGCACCGCTGAGCGTGATTTCCGTTCCATCCTTGTCGAGCAAATGACGGCCGACCGTATCGAGCCGCCAATCGCCGAAGACTAGTAATTGACCGGCTTCGCTGATCTGCAAGTTGGGCGGCAGCATGCGGGTACGCCGAAGAACCGCCTTGATGCGGGCGAGCAGCTCGCGGGCGGCAAACGGCTTTGCCAGATAATCGTCCGCGCCCATCTCCAGGCCGAGAATGCGGTCCATCTCGTCGCTGCGCGCCGTCAGCATCAGAATGGGCGTCGCCTTGTGCTTTCCGGCGCGAAGCTCGCGACAGAGCACGAGGCCGTCATCGCCCGGCATCATCACGTCGAGTACGATCAGATCGACCGAGTTGGCCTCGAGAAAGCTGCGCATCTGCCGGCCATCGGCGGCCGTCGTCGCCCGCAAGCCGTTCTTCTTCAGATAGCTCGACACCAGCTCACGGATCTCCCGATCGTCATCCACGATCAGGATATGGTCGATATGCTCCATTTTGATTTCCCGCTCAACATCGTAAGCACCAACCTACGAATAGTTGTTCCTCGTCGCGCCAACGGCAGCGGGCGCCGGCTTTGCCGGCACCCACTCGCACACTACCGCCGAACTAGAAACGATCAACATCTATCACAGCCTGGGCGAAGGCTTGCGGCGCTTCCTGCGGAAGATTGTGGCCAATGCCGCCGGTGATGGTGCGATGCTCGTACTTGCCCGAGAACTTGCCGCGATAGGCCGCAGGCTCCGGATGCGGCGCACCGTTGGCATCGCCCTCCATGGTGATGGTTGGGATCGAAATCACCGGACCTGCGGCGAGCTTCTTCTCATAGGCATCGAACTTTGCCTCGCCTTTGGCGAGATCGAGGCGCCAGCGGTAGTTATGGATGACAATGTCGACATGGTCGGGATTGTCGAAGGCTGCAGCCGAACGATCGAAAGTGGCGTCGTCGAAAGCCCATTGCGGCGAGGCGGTGTGCCAGATCAGCTTTGCGAAATCATGGCGGTTTTCCTGATAGCCAAGGCGACCGCGCTCGGTTGCGAAATAAAACTGATACCACCATGCGAGCTCCGCCTTCGGCGGCAGCGGCTTGCGGTTGACTTCCTGGCTGCCGATGAGATAGCCGCTGACCGACACCAGCGCCTTGCAACGCTCGGGCCAAAGTGCCGCCATGATGTCAGCGGTGCGGCCGCCCCAATCGTAGCCGGCAACGACAACCTTTTCGATCTTCAGCGCGTCGAGCAGCGCAATCATGTCGACGGCAAGGGCTGCCTGCTGACCATTGCGCGGTGTGTCCCTCGAAAGGAAGCGTGTGGTTCCGTAACCGCGAAGATAGGGAATGATGACCCGGTAGCCGGCGCCGGCAAGAAGCGGCGCGACATCGACGAAGCTGTAGATATCATAGGGCCAGCCGTGGAGCAGCAGGACGACCGGGCCGTTGGCCGGACCGGCTTCGGCGTAACCGACATTGAGCACGCCGGCATCGATCTGCTTCAGCGCGTCGAAGGACGTATGGCTTCCTGCCTTGATCGCCGGCAGGGCCGATGTGGAAGCCTTTGTTTCTTGCGCACCGGCGATGGCAGGCAGGCCGAATTCGGCAGCGGCAACGGCGGCGGCGGCAATACCAAAGAAGCGGCGGCGGTTGTGATTGATTTCCTCGGACATCTCTATCTCCTGTCGATTGGATCGTGAGCATAAGAAAGCCAGCCGCATGTATCGCCGATGTGTCGCCGACCGCCTTGTTTTGAATGCCTATGTAGCTTCCGGCCGCCAGGATACAGTCTGATACAATTGGCGGCTCCTGGCGGCAACGCCTCGGCAAACAGCCGGGCTCGCTGAAAACCGCGCCACCCCCATCCGATTTGTATCGCAGTGTATCGAAGCCCGAGACATCGACGTTTCGGTACATTCTGCCACCCAATCGGACACATTCGGGATACGTCGCCACCGGCAGATAGCGTCACTGCTGGCCACGGCATGTCGCCGTCCGCAGCCGGTCCAATCGCTTCAAAGGAACAAGACGATGACGCTTCTCATCATAGCCTATCTCGGCGGTGCGCTGACGATCCTCAGTCCGTGCATCCTGCCCGTCCTCCCCTTCGTCTTTGCCCGCGCCGGGCAGCCCTTCGTCCGGAGCACGCTGCCCATGCTTGCAGGCATGGCACTTACCTTTGCCATGGTCGCAACGCTTGCTGCGGTCGGTGGCGCCTGGGCGATCCGCGCCAATGAATATGGTCGCCTCGCAGCCATCGTTCTGCTGGGTCTCTTCGGCCTTAGCTTGATTTCACCGCGCATCGCCAGCGCTCTCTCCCGGCCGGCGGTCGATCTCGGCAACAATCTCCTGAACGCCGCCGGCGCGCATCGCGCAACAGCGAGCGTCAGAAGCTCCTTCGTGCTCGGCATCGCAACCGGCCTGCTCTGGGCGCCGTGCGCCGGCCCGATCCTCGGGCTCATCCTGACAGGCGCAGCCTTGAAGGGTGCCAATCTGCAGACGACATTCCTGCTGCTTGCCTATGGGGCCGGCGCCGCCACTTCGCTTGCCGTTGCACTCTTTGCCGGTGGCAAGATCTTTGCCCGCATGAAGCAATCACTCGGCCTCAGCGAGCGCATCCGCCAATTTGCCGGTGCCGCAGTTCTCGCCGGCGTTGCTGCGATCGCCCTTGGCCTCGATACCGGCCTTCTCGCCCGCCTTTCCTATGCCAGCACCGGCTCCTTCGAGCAGGCCCTGCTGAATAAACTGCCCAGCAAGAGCGCAAACCCAGGGACCGAAGTTGCCAGCAACAACGCGATGAAGATTGCCAGCGACGCGACGCGCCCCTTCCATAGCGACCTGCCCGTCGAAGGTCCTGCCCCTTCGCTCGATGGCGCCGTCACCTGGCTGAACTCTCAGCCGCTGACGACGGCCGGGCTTCGCGGCAAGGTCGTGATCGTCGATTTCTGGACCTATTCCTGCATCAACTGCATCCGCACCATTCCCTATGTGCGTGCCTGGGCGGAAAAGTATAAGGATCAGGGCCTCGTCGTCATCGGTGTCCATGCCCCCGAATTCGCCTTCGAGAAGAATGTCGACAACGTCAAGCAGGCGATCGCCGACTTCAAGATCAACTATCCGGTTGCGATCGACAACGATTACCGCATCTGGCGCGCCTTCGAGAACAACTACTGGCCTGCACTTTACCTGATCGATGCCAAGGGACAGGTTCGCTACCAGCACTTCGGCGAAGGCAACTATCGCCAGACCGAACAGGCGATCCAGGACCTTCTGCGCGAGGCCGGCAGCAACATGGCCCAAAGCGGCCCGGTCGTTCCGGATGCAAAAGGCGCGGAAGCAAGCCCCGATCTTAGCCATATCCGCTCCGGCGAGACCTATGTCGGCTACAAGCAGGCAACGGGCTTTGCTTCGCCTGAAGGCGTAAAAGCCGACACCGCAGCCGACTATTCGATTGCCGATCCCGCCCTCAACCAGTGGGGACTGGCAGGCACATGGACGATCGGCCCGGAAGAGGCGACACTCGACAAGGCAGGCGGCAGCATCAGCTACCGCTTCAGCGCCCGCGACCTGCACCTCGTCCTCGGGCCTTCGGCAGACGGAAAGCCGATCCGCTTTCAGGTGACGGTAGACGGAAAGATACCCGGCCCCGACCACGGCTCCGATATCGACGCCGGCGGCAATGGCACCGTGACCGAAACCAAGCTCTACCAGTTGGTCCGTCAATCCGGTGACGTCACCGCACGTAACTTCGAGATCCATTTTCTTGATCCCGGCGTTCAGGCGTATGCCTTCACTTTCGGCTGAAATCCCCTCTCACCCCCAAGCATGAACCTCAACTGACAGGAGTTACCCCATGAAGACCCGCTTTCTCTCCATCATCGCTCTCGGCCTTGCCGCAAGCACCTTTGCCTTTACTGCACAGGCAGCCGAGATCAAGAACATCGTTATCGTCCACGGCGCCCTTGCCGACGGTTCGGGATGGCGCAAGACCGCCGAGATCCTTGAAAAGGACGGCTTCAAGGTCACGGTCGTGCAGGAACCCATCACCTCGCTTGCCGACGATGTCGCCGCCACCAACCGCGTGCTCGACCTTCAGAACGGCCCGAGCCTGCTCATCGGCCACAGCTATGGCGGCATGGTCATCACCGAGGCGGGCAATCGCCCGGATGTCGCAGGTCTCGTCTATGTCGCCGCGTTCCAGCCGGACAAGGGCGAAAGCCTGATCAGCCTCGCAAGCTCCAAGCCGGCGGGCGGCATGAACATCCGGGAAACCAAGGACGGCCAATATCTTTATCTCGATCCAGCGGCCTTCGCGGCGGACTTTGCAGCCGACCTGCCGAAGGACGAGGCCGCTTTCATGGCGAAATCTCAGGTCTTCGCCGCGAAGGCCGCCTTTACCGCCAAGGTCGGCGATCCGGCCTGGCGGGCGAAGAAGAGCTGGGCCATTGTTGCAACCAACGACCGCTCCATCAACCCCGAGCTTGAGCGCGACATGGCAAAGCGCGCCGGCAGCGACGTGACCGAAATCAAGGCAAGCCACGCCGTCTTCGCGTCGCAGCCGGAAAAGGTTGCCGCCGTGATCGAGAAGGCAGCCAAGGACGCCGGCAAGTAACGACAAACCGGCGGCGGCCTCATCAATGAGGCCGCTGCTTGCCTTTGTCAGGGATCCGGCGATCAGCGGGACGCATTCTGCTCGCGGATCAGATCGATCAAGGCCCGCAATCGGGCCGGCATCTGGCGGCGCTGGGCAAAATACAGGCTGAGCCCCGGATAGGGTGGGCTCCAATCCTCCAGCACGGAAATCAGCTTGCCCGCCGCTATGTGCTCGGCAATGGACGCTTCGCTGATATAGGCAAGCCCCGCCCCAGCGAGGGCAGCGCTCAACATCAGGTCGGAAGCATCGAGGATGAGGCTTCCCGGCGCGTCGATCAGCATGGCCTGACCATGCCGCTCGAATTCCCAGCGATAGAGCCTGCCGTTTGCCATACGCGCACGGATGCACGAATGCTGCAGGAGATCACCGGGAACGAGCGGGCGCGGCCTGTCGCTGAAATAGGCAGGTGAGCCGACGACGAGCGAGCGCAGCGTCGGAGCGATTGATATTGCGATCATATCCGTCGGAACGGCCTCGGCAAGCCGGATGCCGGCATCGAAGCCCTTACCAATGACATCGACCAAGGCATTGTCGGTGACGATTTCAATATCCACGTTCGGGTGGCGCCGCCCATATTCGAGGATAAGAGGAACCAGCAGCATGCGCGCCGCACCGGGTGCCATGTTGAGCCGCAGCGTGCCGGACACCGATTCCGACGACACGCCGGCATTCTCGATGGCCCTATCGATCACGGCAAGCGCCGGCGCGACTTCCGCCACCAAGCGCTCACCAGCCTCGGACAATGTCACGCTGCGCGTTGTCCTGTTGAAAATCCGCACGGACAGACGCTCCTCCAGCGTGGCGACCGCGTGGCTGAGCGCCGAGGAGGACATGCCGAGTTCACGGGCGGCGGCGCGAAAGCCGCCGTGGCGGGCAACCGCGGCGATCGCTTCGAGCTCCGTCAGGCTTGCCTTCATTGCGCGATTTTCCTTATCAGCCTGTTCCGCTTTGTCCTGCTAGACCGATCAAATAGCGCATCTTACCTCTCTGGTGAAGATAAAGGAGATGTTCATGCGCACTATCGACACGATCTATATCAACGGCAGCTTCGTTCAGCCCCATGGCACGGAAGAAGCCCCTCTTTTCAATCCAGCCACGGAAGAGCAAATCGGCACCGTTCGCCTTGGCGACGAGGAGGATGTCGACAATGCCGTCAGCGCTGCCAAGGCAGCATTTGCGAGCCAGTCGCAAAGCTCGAAGGCCGAGCGCGTCGCCATGCTGCACAGCCTGCACGATGCGGTCGAGGCCAGAGCCTCCGATCTCACCGACGCCATGCGCGAGGAATATGGCGCGCCGGCATCCTTCATCGGCTTTTCGGTGCCGCACGCCGCCACGGCGTTTCTCCACATGGCCAAGACGCTCGACAATTATGAATTTCGTCGTCGCATCGGCCATGCGGAAATCGAAATGCGCCCTGCCGGCGTGGCAGCCGCCATCACGCCGTGGAACAGCAATTACGGCTTCATCTGCAGTAAACTTGCCACCGCCATTGCCGCGGGCACGACCATGGTAATCAAGCCGTCGGAAATGAGCGCGATCCAGACGCAGCTCATCACCGAATGCCTGCACGCCGCCGGCCTGCCGAAAGGCGTTTTCAACATCGTCAACGGATACGGCCATGTGGTCGGCGCCGCCCTCAGCAGCCATCGCGACATCGCCAAGATCAGTTTCACCGGCTCGACGGTGACGGGTCGGGCGATCCTCCAGGCGGCCTCAGTGACTTTGAAGCGCGTGACGCTCGAGCTCGGCGGCAAGAGCCCGAACATCATTCTGGACGATGCCGACCTTAATACCGCCATCCCGCAGGTATTGGCTGCCGGCTTTGCCAATAGCGGCCAGGCCTGCATTGCCGGCACCCGCATTCTCGCGCCGGAAAGCCGGCTGGCGGAGATCCATGACCGACTTATCCAAGCCGTCGCGACGCTCAAGGTGGGTGATGCAAGCGATCCTGCCGTCAAAATCGGCCCGATGGTCAGCCAGAAGCAATGGGATCGCGTCCAATCCTATATCCGCCTCGGCCAGGAGGAGGGTGCAGGGCTGATCGTCGGCGGTGAAGGCCGTCCTGAAGGGCTCGATCGCGGCTGGTTCGTTCGCCCGACGATCTTCTCCGGCGTCAACAACGATATGAGGATCGCCCGCGAGGAGATTTTCGGGCCAGTGCTTTGCGTCATTCCCTATCGCGATGAGGCACATGCGCTCGAAATCGCCAACGATACAGCCTATGGCCTGCAGGCCTATGTCTTCTCGTCCGATATCGCCAGGGCAAAGCGGCTCGCCGAGCGCATCGAAGCCGGCCGGGTCGTCATCAACGGCGCACCGCACGAGCCGCTTGCGCCCTTCGGCGGGTTCAAGCAATCGGGTATCGGCCGCGAATTCGGCACCTATGGCCTGGAATCCTTCCTCGAACCGCGTGCGGTGCTGAGCTGACAGCGCGGAGCCCCGGAGGCCTGAATGGGCCGTCGGGGCTCCGTTGAAATGCTAGGGTACTCCAGGAAAAGTGCGCCGCGGTTTTCCGTCCGGAATGCATAAACAAACAAGGAGATAGAGCGTTTTCGCAATTCGAAGAAAAGCGGAAATGCTCCAGTGGAAGGTCCCCAGCTCACCACCACCCGACGGCCCGACAAGCTCTCCGTGGCGTTCAGGTTCTCGTTAGGATCACGTTCTATCTTTAGAACAGTTTCAATCTAAGGAGAGCCAATGCCTGCCAGAGCTGCCTATTCCATTCCGCAACGCATCCTTCACTGGCTCATGGCGCTGCTGATCTTTTTCAATCTCTTGTTTCCTGACGGGATGAACGCGTGGCGGCGTCTGATCCGCAACGGCCAGACGCCCTCATCAGCCGATATTGCCAGCGCCAATATCCACGCCTATGCCGGCATTGCTGTCCTGTTGCTCGCCGTCCTGCGCCTTGCAGTCAGATTTTCATCCCATGTCCCCGCTACGCCGGATGGCCAGCCTGCCTTCCTGCACTACCTTGCGCAGCTGACACATGTCCTGCTCTATGTGCTGATCTTTGCGATGCCGCTGTCGGGTATGGCAGCCTACTATCTGGGGATCGATACGGCGGCATTCGTTCATGGCGGACCGATCAAGTCCCTGCTCTGGATCGTCGTCGTCCTTCACATCCGAGGCGCGCTCGTCCAACACTTCTATTTCCGATCGGACGTGCTGCGACGCATGACGATCGGCTGAATTGCCCGCGAGATTGGTGGCCTATGCTTCCAGACCGCCAAAATGCTTCTCAAAAGAGAACAGCGCGGTCGGCAATGCACTTCCGCCTTGGAGCGCCAGATCGGCGAGAATCTCGCCGATCACGCTCGTAAATTTGAAGCCGTGGCCGGAACAGGCCGACGAGACCACCACATTCGGCTGTCCCGGCATTTGATCGATAAGAAAATCCTCGCTCGGCAGCATGGTGTAGCGGCAGGTGGTCGCCCGCACGCGAAACGAGGCAGCATTCGGCAAGCGCTTGCGGGCGAAGCGGTCGAGCAGATCGGTGTCGGCGTCATTGACCGGCGGATTGGGTATGGACGGATCGATCGGCTCCCGGAAATGGGCATGGCGGCCGATTTTCACGCCATCGACGCCGATCGCCGGAAAGCCGAAATAGGAGCCTTCGGCGCCTTCATCCCGCAGGAAGCAGGGCATGCGCTGCGGCTCGGCAACGAAGCCATCCTTGGGCTGATACCACGCGACCACCTGCCGGATCGGCTGAGCATGCGCCTTCAGCTGCGGCACGAGCTCGGCGATCCATGCGCCCGTTGCGACGATTACCTTGCGGGCGCGATATCGCCCTGTCGAGGAAACGACGGTGACACCCGTACCATCAGGATCGATCGCGACAACGCGCTCGCCGAAATGCAAAACAGCACCATCTTCCGCCGCAAGCTTCAAATAGCCCATGATCGCCGCTTCAGGCCTGACATAGCCGCCCTGCGGATCGAGCACGCCGACCTCCCCTTTTTCCAACGTAAAAGCCGGAAAACGACGGTTCATGGCGTCGCGGTCGAGTACTTCGTACGGCAACCCATGCATGTCACAGGAGGCGCGCGTGCCGCTGACGATCTTGCTGTCGGGCGTGCCGATCTGCAGGACGCCCGTAACAGTCAGAATCTCGGCCCGCAGCCTCGCCTCCAGCGCGCGCCAGTTTTGATAGGCACGCTCCAGCAGCGGCACATAGGACGGATCTTCGAAGTAGCCGAGGCGGATCAGGCGGCTGTCGCCATGCGAGGAGCTGAGGGAATGAGCGGGGAAATGTGCCTCGATCCCGATCGCCTTTGCGCCGCGCGCTGCGGCGAAAGACAAGGCCGCACTTCCCATTGCGCCGAGGCCGACGACGGCAAGGTCGAATTCCGCAGTCATTTCATGCTCCAGTTTCATCTTCCGCAGGCGGCGCGATCTTGGCGATCATGCCTCGTAAGGCTTCCATATCCGCATTCAGCGGACGATCGTCGCCATAGATGGGCACGCAGGAACGAGCGGCCGCATAGATATGCTCGGTTCCTGGCGCCCGCGTGCCCTGCGAGGTGAGAAAATCGTGCGCCTGCGCCGCCGCCATCAGTTCGATCGCCAGGATGTATTCCGCGTTATCGAGGATCGCGAGCAGCTTGTTGGCCGCCGCCGTGGGATGGGCCAGGAAGTCTTCCTGCAGGCCGGAGGTCAGGCCGCCGTCGAGCGAAGCGGGAGCGGCGAGCCGCCGGTTGTCGTTGCTCAGCGCTGCAGCCGTATATTGCGCGATCATGAAACCGGAATGGCTGCCGGCGTCGCTCGCAAGGAACGGCGGCAGGCCGCTGACCAGCGGATTGACGAGGCGATCCGTCCGCCGCTCGCTCATCGCCGATATCTGCGCGATCGCGATAGCCAGACTATCGGCCGCCTGGCCGAGGGCGGGGGCAACGGCATGGGCTTCGGAGGAGACGACGGGCTTTTCAGGTGTACCCGAAACGGCTGGATTATCCGTGACTGAAGCCAGTTCCTGATCGACGATATCGGCCGTCTGCTCGAAGACATCCCAGGCTGCGCCATGGGCATGAGGCACCGATCTCAGGCTCAAGGCATCCTGCGTGCGCCGTCCGAGAGCGGCAGCAATGAGGCCGCTGCCATGCAGACGGCTACGAAGCCTGCGCCCGACCTTGGCGATGCCAGCCGATGGGCGCAGCGCCAATACTTTCTCGTCGAAAGCCGCCATCTGGCAACCTGCGGCTTCCAGGGTCAGCGCGGCGATGGCATCGGCCCAATCGAGCAGGCGTTCGGCACGGGAGACAGCAAGCGCCGACAATCCGGTGGCGCAGGCCGTGCCGTTGACGAGGCTCAGGCCTTCCTTGGCGCCGAGCACCAGGGGGCTCAGGCCGATTGCCGCGAGTGCCTCGGCACCGCTCATGGATGTGCCCTTCACGATAGCCCTGCCCTCGCCGATCAGGACGAGAGCCGCATGGGCGTTATGCGTGAGATAACCAGCGGAGCCCTTGGACGGGACTTCCGGAATGCAGTCATGCTCGAGAAACGCAGCCAGATGCCTGACGATTTCGGGCCTCACGCCGGAATGGCCATGAGCGAAATTGGTGATCTGCGCCGCAATGATCGAGCGCACCTCACGCGCCGGCAAAAACGGGCCGACACCGCAGGCATGGCTAAGGATGATATTGCGCGAGAGCCGGCTCTGGGAATCGCGATCGACCACGGTATCGGAAAGCGCACCGACACCGGTATTGACGCCATAGGCGCGCACGCCCGTTTCGACGATGCGCTCGACGATGCGGCTCGCCTCGGCAACGCGATCCCAGGCGGCATCGGAAAGGGAAAGCGGCTCGCCGCCGCCGACGCGTGCGACGTCGCGCCAAGATAGCGGCCTATCGATCGTGACGGTCATTGCCCGTTTCCGAAATGGCCGATGAACTGGCGGAAAGCCGGCGAGGCGCCGCCGCCGAACATCTCGTCCGGCGTGCCGGTGCTTTCGACAAGCCCTTCCTTCATGAAGACCACGCGGTTGGAGACATTGCGGGCGAAGCTCATCTCGTGGGTGACGACCAGCATGGTCATGCCTTCTTCGGCAAGGGCGCGCATGACGCGCAGCACTTCGCCGACGAGTTCCGGATCAAGCGCCGAGGTCGGCTCGTCGAACAGCATGACCTTCGGCTTCATGGCCAGCGCGCGGGCAATCGCCGCGCGCTGCTGCTGGCCGCCGGAGAGATGGGCGGGATAAGCATGGCGCTTGTCGGCAATGCCGACCTTTTCCAGCAGCACTTCGGCCTCGGCAATGCACTCAGCGCGGGGACGCTTCAGGACATGAACCGGCCCCTCGATGACATTCTGCAGGATCGTCATATGAGACCAGAGATTGAAGCTCTGGAAGACCATGCCGAGTTCGGAACGAATATGATCCACCTGCTTATGGCTCGCCGGATAGCTCCTGCCATTCTTGTGGATCATGCGGATCTGCTCGCCATCCACCCAGATCTCGCCATCCGTGGCAATTTCGAGAAGATTGGTGCAGCGAAGGAAAGTTGATTTGCCCGAACCGGAAGCGCCGAGCAGCGAAATCACATCGCCATCCTGCGCATCGAGGGAAATGCCGCGCAAGACCTCATGGGTACCGAAGCTCTTGCGGATGTTGCGGACGGAAAGTCGGGTGACACCTGGCATGATTTGCCTGCTCCAGTAAGCTTTAGGCCTTCAACGCCGGCGGAATGGCGCGGCGATGGCGGGACAGAGAATATTCCAGCAGGGCCATGGCCTGCAGAATGATGAAATTCAGCACGAGGTAGATGATCGCCGCGCAGATGAAGACCTCCATCGTGCGGTAGGTCTGCGAGATCAACCGCTGGGCAACGCCCGTGACCTCCCAGACCGTGACGAGGCTCGCAAGCGCCGTCGATTTCATCATCAGCACGATCTCGGTCGAATAGGCCGGCAGCGCGTGCCGGAAGGCGATCGGCGCGATGATGCGGCGCACCAGCAGGAAGCCTGACATGCCGATCGAACGGGCGGCTTCGATCTCCTTCGGCGAAACGGCACGGATGCCGCCGCGGAAGATCTCGGCCGAATAACCGGCGGTGCAAAGCGCCAGCGACAGGATGGCGCAGACGACCGGCTCACGCAGGAAGGGCCACAGGAACGAATAGCGGATGATGGAGAATTGCGCCAAACCGTAGAAGACCAGGAACATCTGGATCAGCAGTGGCGAGCCGCGAAACACGAAAATATAGCCCTTGGCAAAACCGGAGAGAATCGGATTGCCGCTGACGCGCATGGCGACGATGACGAGCGCCAGAATGCCGCCGCAGAGGACCGACAGGAAGAAGAGAAGCAGCGTCATCGGCACCGCCTTCAGCAGCGTGACCATCGTGCTCGCAAGGAAATCGAAATCCATACCGTCCTCCTCAAGCCTGGCCGATGGTCGCAGCCGGCATGCTGCGATTGGCGCGCCGTTCGGCCCTGTTGAAGATGCGATCCGACAGGCTGGTCAGGACCAGATAGAGAATGCCGCCGGCGATGAAGAAGAGGAAATACTGGCGGGTGGAGCCGGCAGCCACCTGGCTGGTGCGCATCAATTCGGCGAGGCCGGTCACGGAGATCAGGGCGGAATCCTTGAGGCTGAGCTGCCAGACATTGCCGAGCCCGGGAATGGCGAAGCGGAAGACCTGCGGAATGATGATCCGCCGCAGGCGCAGACCGCGATGCATGCCGATCGCGGATGCCGCCTCAAGCTCGCCCTTGGAAATGGCAAGATAAGCGCCGCGAAACACTTCGGCCTGATAGGCGCCGGAAATAATGCCGACGGCAAGCGCGCCCGCGGCAAAGGATGGCAGGCCGAGAAAGCCTTCATAGCCAAGCCATTTACCGATCGACGTCACCGCCGATGAACCACCGAAATAGATCAGGTAGATGATCAGAAGTTCGGGAACGCCACGGAAGACGGTGGTGTAGATATTGCCGAGCGTCTTCAGCACCAGACTTCCGGAGAGCTTCGCGAAAGCGATTATCGCGCCCAACACGGCTCCGATGATGAGGGCCGTCGCCGTGACCGCTAACGTCATCAAGGCGGCGACGAGCAGCAGCGCGCCCCACCCATTCGAGCCGAAGCCCAGCAATTGCAAGCTTGCCATAGATCCAATCCCTATCCGTGGCAGTTTCAGGCGTCAGGATGATATCATACGGTCCCCGGCCGCAAAGCCGGAGACCGATGATGTGGCCCGAGGGCCGCGCTCATCAATTCGGGCTGACGTCGACCTTGAACCACTTCATCGACAGGGTCTTGATGGTTCCGTCGGCAAGCGCGGACTTGATCGCCTCGTTAAACTTGTCGCGCAGATCGGTATCCGCCTTGCGGATGCCAAGGCCTTCGCCTTCACCCCAGATGGAACCGGCGATTTCCGGGCCGGTGAAGGCGAGCGAATCGTTGGCGCTGGCAAAGGCGTTCGCAAAGTAGACGGCATCGTCAAAGCCGAGATCGATGCGGCCGTTCTGCAGGTCGAGATCGCGGTCGGCGCCTGTCTTGTATTCGCGGATCGTGGCGACCGAACCGAAATTGTCGTAGATGAACTTGGCGTAGACGGTTGCCGCCTGAATGCCGATCGTCTTGCCCTTGAAGGCTTCCTTCAGCACGTCGATTTCCTTGACGCCAGTCTGGCCGGGGGTCATCTTGATCGTGGTGCCGGTGCCGGCGGCGTTGGCCAGCGGGCTATCCTTGGCGGTCGCAAAAGCGGCAGGCGTTGCAGCATAAGGAATGGTGAAGCCGATAACCTGCTTGCGCTCGTCGGTGATCGACAGAGCATCCATGATCACGTCGAACTTGCCGGCGTTCAGCGCCGGGATCATGCCATCCCAATCGGAGGCAACGAGCTTGCAGTCGATCTTGGCGCGTTCGCAGAGAACCTTGGCAAGTTCCGGCTCGAAGCCGCCGAGTGTGCCGTCGGCATTCGTCATGTTCCACGGGGCGTAGGCACCTTCCAGGGTGATCGTCGCCGTCTTCCAGTCCTTGGCGAAGGCCGGCGCGGCGAAAGCTGCGGCAGCCACGACGCCTGACAAGAGAATTGCACTGAATTTCATCGTATAGAGCTCCTCTGAAGTTGAAACAGGCCTTGCAGCACTTCCTACCGATCTTCGCCGGCTTGCCCGCTTTCCCAATGAAATTTTAGGATTGATTGCGAGGTTGTATAGGGTACCATATGAGATAATTTATGATATGCAAGTGGGAAAGTTGTTTTCGAGGCAAATTCACTCGGTGCAAAGGGAATAGGCAATGAAGCGCTCCGGCGAGATGAAACGCGAACTGGCGGAAAACGACGCCGCGCCTCTCTACGCCGGCGTCAAGCAGATGATACTCGATCGCATTCACAGCGGCGAGTGGCCGCCGAAATATCGCGTCCCCTCCGAAAACGAGCTGGTCGTCGAACTCGGCGTCAGCAAGATGACGGCCAATCGGGCGCTGCGCGAACTCGCAAACGAGGGCGAGCTGGTGCGCATTCAGGGCGTCGGCTCCTTCGTCGCCGAACGCAAGGGCGCATCCGCGCTGTTCGAGGTGCGCAATATCGCCGAGGAAATCGCCGAACGTGGCCATTCCCACCAGGCAACGGTGATCGTACTGGCTCGCGAGGCCGCATCGCCCGATGTTGCCGATGCGCTGGAACTCGACATTGGCTCGCCGGTTTTTCACTCGCTGATCGTCCATAGCGAGAATGGGGTGCCGGTCCAGATCGAGGACCGCCATGTCCATCCGGAGGCCGCTCCCGACTACCTGCAGCAGGACTTCATTGGCATGACGCCGAACGCCTATCTTTCGGCGGTCGCGCCCTTGAGCGGCTCTGAGCATGTGGTCGAAGCCGTGATGCCGCAAGCCTGGGAATGCAAGCTGCTGACCATCCTGAAAACCGAACCCTGCCTGACGATCCGCCGTCGGACATGGTCGGCGCGCGGCGTCGTTTCTACGGCACGGCTGGTTTATCCCGGAAACCGTTATCGGCTGGAAAGCCAAAGCAGCAGGTCTTCGGATCGCTAAGTTGTATATGGAAGCTAAACCATTCTTCCGCTCGAAAGCAGCGATCCGCCGATTGTTGCACTTTATTTGAGGTGCGGGCCTACGAGATCTGCTGCATGAGCTTTACGAACAGGCAGGGGCGTAGGCGAGTAGGCTGAGGTCCGTGCGAAAGCATAACAACACATGCGGCGAGTTTTCAATCGCGGCGCAGCGTCCCGCCACTTATAGGCGAATCATAGGCTGCTGAGCAGCAGGCTGGTTTCGCTGTTGGCGACGCCGTCGATCATCCGCACTTCGCGCAGGACCCGGTCGAAGTCCGAAAGGCTGGCGGCTCGGATATTGGCCACCAAGTCCCAATTTCCGTTGGTCGTATGCAGCGAATAGATCTCGGGCAGACCACGCAGCCTGCGGATGACCTGGGTCGTCGACTTGCCGACGACTTCGATCATCATGACGGCGTGGACAGTCTGCTCTTCATAATCTTCGCGCACCCGCACGGTGAAGCCGAGAAGCGTACCGGTCTCGATCAGCCGGTCCAACCGGCTCTGCACTGTACCGCGTGCGACACCCAAGGCATCCGACAGCTTGGAGAGGGAAGCGCGGCCATCGGCGCGCAAATGCGCTATGATGCGCCGATCGAGATCGTCCGGAATATATTTAGCAAGCGCCATTGCGTGATCCCGTTCTGCCTTTTCCGTCAAAAATACTAGGCAATTCGTATAAACTAATACCAGAACTGACACAGTTTTGCGATTTCAGTCAATCGATCCGCTTGTTACCCTATGCGAAACAACTGCATCGAGGACATGACGATGACCGCACCGCTTCCTTCGGAAAAAGCCTTCATTCCCTTCGTCAGCGTCGAGAATATGATGCGGCTCGTCCATCATGTCGGCATTGAAACCATGCTGGTCGAACTCACCGACGCCATCGAGGCCGACTTCCGTCGCTGGGACCTCTTCGACAAGACTCCTCGCGTCGCCTCCCATTCGCATGACGGCGTCATCGAGCTGATGCCGACCTCCGACGGAGCGGTCTACAGCTTCAAATATGTGAACGGCCACCCGAAGAACATGGCTCAGGGCCTGCAGACCGTCACCGCCTTCGGCCTATTGGCGGAAGTCTCGACCGGCTACCCGGTGCTACTGACCGAAATGACGCTGCTGACCGCCCTGCGCACGGCAGCGACCTCGGCCATGGCGGCTCGCCATTTGGCACCGGCCAATTCGCGCTGCCTGACCCTGATCGGCAACGGCGCGCAGGCAGAGTTTCAGGCTCTGGCAATGAAGGCGGTGCTCGGCATCCAGGAAGTCCGCCTTTACGACATCGATCCGAAGGCGACGGAAAAAACCGTGCGTAATCTCGGCAAGACGGGCCTGCGGCTCGTGCCCTGCACCTCGGCCCAGGCCGCCATCGAAGGCGCCGACATCATCACCACGTGCACGGCCGACAAACAGTTTGCGACCATTTTGACCGATAACATGGTCGGCGCCGGCGTGCACATCAACGCCATCGGCGGCGACTGCCCGGGCAAAACCGAGCTTCACCACGACATCCTGCTGCGCGCCGACACCTTCGTCGAATATCCACCGCAGACGCGCATCGAAGGCGAGATCCAGCAGATGGATCCGGACTATCCCATCACTGAACTCTGGCAGGTCGTCGCCGGTAGGGCGCAGGGCCGCAGCAGTGAGCGGCAGATCACCCTATTCGACAGCGTCGGCTTTGCGATCGAGGATTTCTCCGCCTTGCGCTATGTGCGCGAGAAGCTGAAAGGCACGGACTACTTCCAGAAGCTCGATATTATTGCCGATCCGGACGACCCGCGCGACCTCTTCGGCATGCTGCTGCGGGCCGGCTGAGAAAATCGATGGCGATCGCATTCGTGACCGCCATCGAATTCATCCATTCATTGCCCTGGACGCTTCAGCCCCTGCTGGCCGACGCAGCCAGTTTCGGTTCCTCTACCCTGCCGCTCAGCGAGAAGGCGAGCAGTGCCGACAGCAGCATCAGCGCCCCGACGATGAACATTGGCAATTGGTAAAGGCCGGTCGCATCCTTGACCACGCCGGTGATATAGGGCGCGGCAAAGCCGGCGATGTTGCCGATCGTATTGATCAGGGCGATGCCTGCCGCGGCCGCTGGCCCGGTCAGAAAGCGGGACGGAATGGCCCAGAAATTCGGCAGGGCGGAAAAGATCGCACAGGCCGTCAGCGTGATCATGACGATCGTCGCTTCAGGCGAGCCCATATAGAGCGCGGCCGGAATGCTGAATGCGCCGATCAGAGCCGGAATGCCGATATGCCACGGCCGAACGCCACGCCTGGAGGCATCGTGGCTCCAGAAGAACAGCGCAACCGCCGCCGGCAGGTAGGGAATGGCCGTGATCAACCCCTTGTCGAAGACATCGAATTTGGTGCCGAATTTCGTTTCAAAACCGGCAATGATGGTCGGCAGGAAGAAGGCCAGCGCATAGAGGCCGTAAATCAGCCCGAAATAGATCACCGACAGCAGCCAGACGCGGGCATCCGTCAGGGCGAGGCCGGTCATCTTGCCATGAGCGGCCACCTTGGCCTTTTCCTCGCCGGCAAGCTCGCGGTTCAGCCAATCCTTTTCCGCCTGCGTCAGCCACTTGGCGTCGTCGGGTCGATCTGCGAGATAGAACCATGCGACGATGCCGATGACGATGGCGGGAACGGCAACGCCGAAGAACATGACGCGCCAGCCTTCCAAGCCGAAGAGACCGTGCATCTGTATGAGCATCGCCGCAAAGGGCGCGCCGATGACCGTTGTCAGCGGCTGGGCGAGATAGAACAATGCCAGGATCTTGTTGCGGTGCTTGGCGGGCACCCACATGCTTAGGAAAAGGATCGCGCCCGGAAAGAAGCCGGCTTCGGCAACACCGAGGAGGAAACGCAGCACGTAGAGCTCCGTCGCGCTCGATACCCAGGTGAACAAGAGCGCCACGATGCCCCAGCTCACCATGATGCGGGCAAGCCAGCGGCGGGCGCCATATTTGTGGAGCGCCAGATTGCTCGGAATCTCCAGCACGATATAGCCGAAGAAGAAGATGCCCGCCGCGAAGCCGAACTGCGCCGCCGTCAGCGCCAGATCCGTCGTCATGCCGTTCGGGCCGGCAAAGGAAATTGCGGTACGGTCAAGGAAGTTGATGAAGAACATCAAGGCGATGAACGGCACCAGCCGCTTCGATACCTTTGATATGGCCGAACGTTCGACCTGTGACATTTCCTGATTAGCAGACTGCAATAGAAATCCTCCCCCAGTCCTGAAATTCCCCCGCAGCGCAGCGATCCGCTTGCGTCGCTGACAGAACGGAAACTCCGATTTCCCCTCCAGTCCCTGCCTTCAGCCGCATGCGCCTTCGAATGACCTTGATCTCTAGCGGTATGGACAAGCCGCAAGCAAACGATTTAATCTCCTTGTCATGTGAGTAAAAATCACATCACATTATCGCAGGACTGGACAATGAGCGGCCCTCTTCCATCGTTGAATGCCCTGAAGGCTTTCGAAGCGACCGCGCGGCACAGATCGATGACGCTGGCAGCCGACGAGCTTTGCGTCACGCACGGCGCGATCAGCCGGCACATTCGCGGTCTCGAACAGGCTTTGGGCGTCATTCTCGTCAACCGCCGGGCCCATTCCACAGAGCCGACGCCTGAAGGGCTGCGGCTGGCCGAGGGGCTGGCAAGCGCCTTCGGCTTGATGCAGGCGAGTGTCGAGCGTGTTCGCCCCGGTCCGCTGACGCTTTCCTGCTCCTCATCGATCATGATGGGATGGATCATTCCCCGCATCGGTCAATTCCACGAGCGCCATCCCCACATCGCCCTTCAATTCAACATGAACTACGATCAGGTCGATTTCGTCCGGGACAAGATCAGCCTCGCAATCCGCTCGAGCGTCATCGAACCACCGAAGGATGCGATCATCCGCGAATTGGGCGGGGAGGCGATCGGCCCGGTCTGCTCGCCGGAATATCTGAGCCGCTCCGGCATTCTTTGCCCAGGAGACATGGAGAATGCGGCGCTCCTGTCCACGCGCACGCGTCCCCAGGCATGGAGCGACTGGCAGGCGATTGCGGGCAGAACGGATCTGCGGCTCGTGTCGCAATCCGCCTTCGACCACTTCTACCTACTGATCCAGGCTGCCGCCTGCGGTCTCGGCATTGCCGTCGTCCCGCAGATGCTGGTGCTCGATCAGCTTGCCTCGGGGCGGCTGGTGGCGCCATTCGGTTTCCTGCCTGGACCCCGACGCATGGTGCTCTGGATCGCCCCGCACATTGCAGGCAGGCCAGACGCATTGGCGCTCGAGCGATGGCTGACGGCCGAGATGCATGCAAGGCCGGACACCTGACGGCCTTAGCCTGAAAGACATTGAAACCAGCGGAATTCTGGCGGCCGAGCTGAACGGTCAGGTCAATATCAGCCGCTTCTTCAGCGCGGATTTTTCGGCCGCGTCGCAAGCACATTGCGGATCGAGAAGCTCGAATGGATTCGCAGCACGCCCGGCATGGTCGAAAGAATATCCTTGTGGATGCGCTCGAAATCGCCGGGATTGGCGACCTCGACGCGCAGAAGATAATCGGATCCGCCCGTCATCAGGAAACACTCCTTGATCTCCGGATGCTTGCGCACCGCAGCCTCGAAACGATCGAGGTGATCCTCCGTCTGCCGCTCGAGCGTGATGTTGATGATGACTGCGATCGCGGCTTCCGCCTGGGAGGTATCCACCAGCGCCGTATAGCCTCTGATGACACCAGCCTGCTCCATGAGCTTGATGCGTCTGAGGCAGGCCGACGGCGACAATCCCACCTCTCCCGCCAGCCTTGCATTGCTGACGCGGGCATCGAGCCGAAGCAGGCGGAGAATATTGCGGTCGATCGCATCGAGAGCCGGCATGTGAATTCTTTCAAAAATTCGCAGTTCGTTTCAATATCTACGCAACTACACAATAATCAATCGCTGTTTGATAGGCAATTTCGCGATCATTTCAATAATCTGCACTTGAACAGCGAGGGCGGACATGGACGGCATAACGGATTTGCGGGCGCCAAAATCGGCGATCGACAGCGGGGCTTGTGGTTATCTGACGATTGATCTGGCAGCCCTTTGCCGGAACTACGACAAACTGTCCGCGGCCGTCGCACCGGCGTGCACAGCCGCTGTCGTGAAGGCCGACTCCTATGGGCTCGGCGCCAATCAAGTGTCAAAAGCGCTCTATGCGCGCGGTTGCCGGCATTTCTTCGTCGCCCACTTCATCGAAGCGCTACGGCTGCGTCCGCAACTGCCCGGCGACGCCACAATCTTCGTGCTGAATGGCCTGCTGCCCGGCAACGAGGCAGCATGTGCCGATGGCGGCATCGTACCTGTGATCAATTCGCTCGATCAGCTGCAGCAATGGGGTGGTATCGCATGCGCGCTTCAGCGCAGGCTGCCGGCGGTTCTGCAATTCGATACCGGCATGTCGCGGCTTGGCATACCCCCTGAAGACAGGGCCGCCGTCGCTGCCCATCTGCAGACATCCGACGATCTCGACATCCTGTTCGTCATGAGCCATCTCGCCTCCGCCGACGAAGCCGACAGCCGGCAAAATGCCGATCAGCTTGCCGAAATGCGCCGCGTCGCAGCGGAATTCCCGAGCTACGATATCTCCTTTGCGAATTCCGGCGGCATCTTCCTCGGTGGCGATTTTCACGGCGTGTTGGCACGGCCGGGCATCGCCCTCTACGGCGGTGCGCCGACACGCGGTGTCGCCAATCCTATGGAAGTCGTCGTCCGGCTCGATGTCGCAGTGGTGCAGACCCGAACCGTCCCGGAAGGCGCGCGTGTCGGCTATGGCGGCGTGCATGTCACGAAAGGCCGGACCCGGCTTGCGACGATCGCTGCCGGCTATGCCGACGGCCTGCCGCGCAGCCTCAGCGATCGCGGCGCGGTCTACTATGATGGCGTGCGCCTGCCGATCGTCGGTCGCGTGTCGATGGACAGCACGACAATCGATATCAGCGCCCTGCCCGAAGGCGCGCTCACCTTCGGCAGCATGGTGGAAGTTCTCGGAGATCATCAAACCGTGGATGATCTTGCACACGACGCCGGCTTGATTTCCTATGAGATCCTGACCAGTCTCGGCCATCGCTTCCACCGTCAATATCGCTGACCTTCCCATCTCTCGAGTCTCTGAGGACATCATGAAAGTCGTCGTTCTGGGTGCCGGCATCATCGGCGTGACGTCAGCCTATCAGCTTGCCAAGGCGGGCCACGAAGTCACGGTCATAGACCGACAACAGGGGCCGGCGCTGGAAACGAGTTTTGCCAATGCCGGCGAAGTCTCCTTCGGCTATTGCTCGCCCTGGGCGGCACCCGGCATTCCCGCAAAGGCGATCAAGTGGCTGTTCATGAAACATGCCCCGCTCATTTTGCGACCGAAGGTCGATGCCGCCATGCTCTCCTGGATGGTCAGGATGTTGTCCAACTGCACGTCGGAACGCTACGCGATCAACAAGAGCCGGATGCTGCGCCTTGCCGACTATAGCCGCATCTCGCTGGCTCAGCTTCGCCAGGAGACCGGCATCGCCTATGACGAGCGCATGCAGGGCACGCTGCAGCTGTTCCGCACGCAGCAGCAGCTCGATGCATCGGCCAAGGACGTCAAGGCTCTTGCGGCCGACGGCATTCCCTATGAGGTACTGGATCGCGACGGCTGCGTTCGTGTCGAACCGGCGCTCAAGCACGTTCGCGAGAAGATCGTCGGCGGCCTGCTGACGCCGAAGGACGAGACAGGCGACTGCTTCAAATTCACCAATGCGCTTGCTGCGAAGACGATCGAGCTCGGCGTAAAGTTCCAATACGGCACGATGATCAAGGGGCTCGACGCTGAGGGCGGTCAGGCGCGCGCCGTCATAACCGATCGCGGGCGAGTGGATGCGGATGCGATCGTTGTTGCGCTTGGCAGCTATTCGCCACTCCTGCTGAAACCGCTCGGCATCAGCCTGTCCGTCTATCCGGTCAAGGGCTATTCGCTGACGATCCCGATCACCGATGCCTCGCGCGCACCGGAATCGACCGTCATGGACGAAACCTACAAGATCGCCATCACCCGGCTCGGCGATCGCATCCGCGTCGGCGGCATGGCGGAAATCTCCGGCTATACCAATGATCTTGGCCTTGCGAGGCGCCGGACGCTTGAGCATTCCGTGACCGATCTCTTCCCCGGCGGCGACGTTGCCAAGGCCTCCTTCTGGTCGGGCCTGAGGCCGATGACGCCGGACGGCACGCCGGTCATCGGACCGACGAAGGTCAAGGGGCTTTATCTCAATACAGGTCACGGCACGCTGGGATGGACCATGAGTTCCGGCTCGGCGCGCGTCATCAGCGATCTCGTCAGCGGCCGCAGGCCTGATATCGACGCGACGGACCTCGCCATCAGCCGCTACGCCTGACACGCAGGCTCGCGCATAAGCGCTCCAGAAAAGCGGCGGGCTGATTGCCCGCCGATTTCGATCAATGCCGCGGGATTCGTGGCAGGAAGATCGTGAATAATCCCAACAACGGCAGATACGAGCAGAGCGTATAGACGAAGGGGATGCCATGCGTGTCGGCAAAATCTCCGAGAGCAGCAGCCCCCAGTCCGCCCGCGCCGAAAGCGAAGCCGAAGAATATGCCGCCGATCAGTCCGACACGGCCGGGGATCAGCTCCTGCGCAAAGACGACGATCGCCGGGAAGGCCGAGGCAAGCACGAGGCCGATGACGACAGTGAGGACGCAGGTCCAGAACAGGTTCGCATAGGGCATCAGCAGCGCAAACGGGATGACGCCGAGGATCGAGAACCAGATCACGAAACGCGCGCCCAGACGGTCGCCCACCGGACCGCCCATGATCGTGCCGACGGCGACCGAGCCAAGGAAGAGGAACAGCATCAGCTGCGCATCGCGGACATCGAGATGGAACTTGTCGATGACGTAGAAAGTGAAATAGCTCGAAATGCTCGCCATATAGACGTTCTTCGTCGCCGTCAGCAGGATGAGGATGGCGAGCGCCCACATCGCCCTGTTGCGCGAAATCGGCAGAGCGCGGCTCGGCGCGGGACGCGCCGACTGCTGGCGACGGTGATTGATGAACCAGTTGCCGACCCAGCTCAGAACAATGAAGCCGATGACGGCCAGCACCGAAAGCCAGGCGACACTCTTCTGGCCATGCTGGAGGACGAAGAACGCGGCAATCAGCGGTCCGATGGCCGAGCCGGCATTGCCGCCGAGCTGGAACAGCGATTGCGCCAGGCCGTGGCGCCCGCCCGAAGCGAGACGTGCAACACGCGACGCCTCCGGATGGAAGACGGCCGAACCGAAGCCGATCAGGCTCGCGGCGATCAGGAGCACGCCGAAACTGCCGGCATAGCCGAGCAGCAGCAGGCCTGAAAAGGTGCTGACCATGCCGACCGGCAGCGAGTAGGGCATCGGCCATTTGTCGGTGACGATGCCGACCACCGGCTGCAACAGCGAAGCGGTGATCTGGAACATCATCGTCAGCAACCCGATCTGCACGAAATCGAGCGCATAATTCTCTCTGAACATCGGATAGAGCGATGTCAGAAGCGACTGCATCGTATCGTTCAGCAGATGGCAGGTGCTGACCGCCATAACGATCGATATCGTCGTCTTTTCATATCGGGCCTGCGTACCCGAGAATGCCGCAACCATGGGAGATTCCTCGCCTGTGTCGGCTGCCTTGCCGACCATATTGTTTCTTCCGCCTTTAACACGGCTTGCGTGTGTCCTTCTTTCGTGTTCTGGTCCAATAGTTTCTCGATCGGGCCAAAATGGAAAAACTATCGAAACAGTTGCTGGCAACCCTCGACAATGACCATGTGCAGAACATGCGCTGGATGGAGGAATCGCCCGCGGATGTGCTTGTCCATAGCGCCGAGCCGCCGCAGGGCTATACCGTTCCGTGGCACCATCATCGCCGCACCCAATTGCTGTGCATCTTTGCCGGCGTCGCCCTGATCATGACGGCGCGCGGCCGCTGGATGGTCCCGCCCGGTCATGCCCTTTTCATCCCTGTCGGGCTGGAACATTCGATCGAGATCCTGAGCGATGTCTGCATGAAATCCGTCTACGTGACGCCACGCGGCCAACCGCCGAAGGACGAGGCACCGCGCGTCGTCGAAGTCACGGATCTCGCCCGCAGCCTGCTGTTGGAAGCCATTCGCCTGCGGGAGGCACCGGTCACTCATCGAAAGGCAAGGCTGGTCCTGTCTCTGCTCGTCGAGGAAATCGCGACGCTGCCGGAACGGCCCCTCGGTCTCCCCTTCCCGTCCGACCGTCGGATGGCCGCGCTCTGCCGCGACTATCTGTCCAATCCGTCGCCCAACGCCAGACTGGACGATTGGGCCGAGAAGCTTTCGGTGAGCCGCCGGACGTTCACACGGCAGTTTCGCAAGGAAACCGGCATCAGCTTCACCACATGGCGCCAGCAGGCGAGCGTCTTTGCCTGCCTGCCGCAGCTCGCCGAAGGCCAGCCCGTCACCAATGTCGCGCTCGAAGCCGGCTACGAGAGCGTGGCCGCCTTTACCACCATGTTTCGCCGTATGCTCGGCACCTCGCCGCGCAGCTATATGGCCAGCCGCTGGACCTTTGAGCGGCAATCGGCGTGAACGCTTCCCCTTGAAATGATGCTGCGCTTCCGGCAAACAGCCCTGAAGAGCGAGGGCAAGCACATGCGGCATATTCACATCGTCGGGATCGGCACGGGAAATCCCGAACATCTGACCGTGCAGGCGATCAATGCGCTGAACTCCGCCGATGTCATCCTCATCCCCAGCAAGGGCGCCGCCAAGAGCGAGCTTGCTGACGTCAGACGCGAGATTTGCCAGCGCTATGTCACCAATCCAGCCGCGCGTTATGTTAGCTATGACATGCCCTCGCGCCAGACCGCGGACCGCAGCTATGTGCAGAGCGTCGACGACTGGCACGAGGCGATTTCAGCGACCTATGAGCGGCTGTTTCTGGAACACCTGACGAAAAGCCAGAGCGCCGCCTTCCTCGTCTGGGGCGATCCGGGCCTTTATGACAGCACCTTGCGCATTCTCGAGCGCGTGGTCGCGCGCGGCAAAGTCGCTCTCGATTACAGCGTTGTTCCCGGCATCACCAGCGTTCAGGCGCTGACGGCAAGCCATCGCATCCCCCTCAACCTCGTCGGCAAACCGGTGCAGATCACCACCGGTCGGCGGCTGGCTGAAAGCTTCCCGGGAATTGTCGAAACGGCCGTCGTCATGCTCGACGGCGAGCAGGCCTTCAGCAAGATCGACGACCCCGATGCCTATATCTATTGGGGCGCCTATCTCGGCACGAAGGACGAGATTATCATCGCCGGCAGGCTGGCGGAGGTTTCCGAGCGCATTCTTGCGACCCGTGCCGAAGCCCGCGCGCGGCACGGGTGGATCATGGATATCTACCTCATGCGCAAGGGACAGGATTTCGACGATCGCGACTAAGGTGCGACTAAGAGCCCGTCGCCAAAACGTTTGCCCGCCGATCCGGATTGTGCAAGGAAATGTCCCTTATGAAGGGCAGTTTTATGGTTGCGGCCGATGCTGAGACGATGACGGGTCACACGTGCCTCTCACAGGAGACGGCCGATCATGACCCTTTGGCATCACCCCTGCCCTCCATGGTTCGCGGCGCCTGCCCCTCCTTGAGCGCACCGATGCAGACGGGCGACGGGCTGCTCGTGCGCCTGCGGCCATCGACGCCAGGTCTGACGGTTGCCCAGTTTCGCGCTTTGGCCGAGGCCGCTCAAAGGCATGGGAACGGTCTGATCGAAATCACGGCGCGCGGCAATCTTCAGCTACGCGGCATGACGCCGGACAGCATGGCCGGACTGGCTGCCGATATCGATCGTGCCGACATCGTGCCGGAGAGCGGCGTTGCGATCGAAGTTCCGCCGCTCAGCGGCCTCGATCCATCGGAAATCGCTGACGCGCGCTTGCTTGCCGAATGTTTGCGGAGCGCGATCGATTCAATCGATCCCAAGCCGCTTCTGGCTGCCAAGCTTGCCATTATCGTCGATGGCGGCGGCCAGCTCGTTCTCGATGAACTCTCGGCGGATATCAGGCTGAAGGCCGGCAAGGCGGGCGGCGGCCGCCAACTGTGGAGGCTCGCGATTGCCGGAACACGGGCGACGGCCACGCCGCTTGCCGACTTGACCGGCGACCAAGCGATTCCCGGCGTCATGACGCTGCTGAAAACCTTGGCCGCAATCGGACCCCGCGCCCGGGGTCGCGATCTGGATGCCGCGTCACTGCAAGCTCAATTTCCCCTCTCTCCCGACCTCGCCCGCAGAGAAGCCATCCAGCCGGCCCCTCCCGTGGGCGTCATCCCGCTCGATGGCGAACGCTCGGTGCTCGGACTGCGCCCCGCCTTCGGTCAGATCTCCGCGCAACACCTCATCCGCTTTCTGGACATCGCGGAAGCAGCGGGTGCCCGTGAAATCCGGACGGGACCGGAACACAGCCTGCTGCTGCTTGGCCTTCCGCTTGTTCGGATCGAAAGTATCCAGGCTGCCGCAGCCGCTTGCGGCTTTCAGACACGCGCCGACGATCCGGCAAATTATGCAATTCCCTGTGCCGGTGCCGGCGCATGCGCTTCCGCGTATTATGCGACGAGAGAGGCCGCCGCCGATCTGGTCGAAGTGGGGGCGGACCTGCTTGACGGCTCACTCAAGGTGCATTTGTCCGGCTGCGCGAAAGGCTGTGCGCATCCCTCCCCGACAATGCTCACCATTGTCGGGGCTGCGACAGGCTATGCTATTGTCGTAAATGGGTCATCATCATCGGAGCCCGTGGCTTACATCCATAAGGAAGACCTGAAATCGACGCTGGCTGCGCTTGGGGAATTGGTACGGAACAACAAAGCTGCTGGCGAATCGGCACAGCAGTGTCTTAAACGGCTCGGCCGGGACGCAATCGCGACGGCTTTACGACAGGGATAGAAATGCCTGACTATGACTATATCCGCGAGGGAGATGCGATTTACGAGCGCTCCTTTGCGATCATCCGCAGTGAAGCCGATCTCCAGCGTTTCCCTGAAGCCGAGGCCGATGTCGCAATCCGCATGATCCATGCCTGCGGATTAGTGGAAGCAGCAGAGCATTTCCTGTTCTCCTCCGATTTCGTCGCATCCGCCCGCAAGGCGCTGACTGACGGTGTGCCGATTTTCTGCGACGCGGAGATGGTCGCCCGCGGCGTGACCCGCGCCCGGCTGCCGGCCGCAAACGAGGTGATCTGCACCTTGCAGGATCCGCGCACGGCGGAGATTGCGAAGTCCATCGGCAACACGCGCTCGGCGGCCGCCATGCATCTTTGGACAGACCGCCTTGCCGGCTCGGTTGTCGCCATCGGCAACGCCCCGACCGCCCTCTTCCACCTTCTGGAAATGCTGCGCGATGGCGCGCCGAAACCAGCCGCGATCATCGGCATGCCCGTCGGCTTTGTCGGCGCGGCGGAATCGAAAGATGCGCTTGCCGAGAACTCCTACGGCGTTCCTTTTGCCATCGTGCGCGGCCGGCTGGGCGGCAGCGCCATGACGGCAGCCGCCCTTAATGCTCTCGCGAGGCCGGGCCTATGAGCGCACCATCCAATGGAAGCCTAATCGGCGTCGGCACCGGCCCCGGCGACCCGGAATTGCTGACAGTCAAGGCCGTCAAGGCTTTGGAGCGTGCCGATGTCGTCGCCTATTTTGCCAAGCAGGGCAGAGGCGGCAACGGCAAGGCCATTGTCAGCGATCTGCTGAAAACCGACGTGACGCTGCTGCCACTCTATTATCCCGTCACCACCGAGATCGATAAGGATGCACCTGACTACATCGATCAGATCACGGCCTTTTACGACGTTTCTGCCGAGATGGTGGCGGCACACTTGCGGGAAGGAAAGACGGTTGCTGTCCTCAGCGAAGGCGATCCCCTGTTTTACGGCTCCTACATGCATCTGCATGTCCGCCTTGCCGATCGCTTCCCGACCGAGGTCATACCAGGCGTGACGGCGATGTCCGGCTGCTGGTCGCTCGCCGGATTGCCGATGGTGCAGGGAGACGACGTGCTCTCCGTGCTCCCCGGAACCATGGCGGAAGCCGAGCTTGCCCGCCGCCTGGGGGACACGCAGGCCGCCGTCATCATGAAGGTCGGCCGCAACCTGCCGAAGATCCGCCGCGCGCTCGATGCTGCCGGCCGATTGGAGGAAGCGATCTATGTCGAGCGCGGCACGATGGCGAACGGCGCCATGACGCCTCTTGCCAGCCGCGACGATGCTGAAGCGCCCTATTTCTCCCTTGTGCTGGTTCCCGGCTGGGAAAGCCGGCCATGAGCGGGCGTCTTTATGTGATCGGCACGGGCCCCGGCAATCCCGCGCAGACGACGCCGGAGGCATTGGCGGCCGTTGCCGATGCCCATGAATTCTATGGGTATGGCCCCTATCTCGACCGCCTGACGCTGCGCAGCGACCAGATCCGTCAGGCATCCGACAATCGCGAGGAGCTGGACCGCGCCAAGGTGGCGCTGCAGCGGGCGGCAGCCGGCGTCAATGTCTGCGTTGTTTCCGGCGGCGATCCGGGCGTCTTTGCCATGGCAGCCGCCGTTTGCGAGGCGATCGACCACGGCCCGGCTGACTGGCGTGCGGTGGACCTAATCGTCGTGCCCGGTATCACGGCCATGCTTGCCGTTGCGGCCCGCATCGGCGCGCCGCTCGGGCATGATTTCTGTGCAATTTCGCTATCGGACAATCTGAAGCCTTGGCCGCTGATCGAAACCCGTCTCCGCGCCGTCGCCGAAGCGGGCTTTGTGATCGCGCTCTACAATCCGATCAGCAAGGCGCGGCCCTGGCAACTCGGCACGGCCTTCGAGATTGTGCGGGACATTTTGCCTGCGGACACGCCAGTCATTTTTGGCCGGGCCGCCGGCCGGCCGGACGAGCGCATGACGGTGGTGCGGCTTGGCGATGCCGAGGCGTCGCAGGCGGATATGGCGACTTGCGTCATCATCGGCTCGGCCGAAACCCGCGTCATTGCCCGCGAAGGACGCCCGGATCTGGTCTATACGCCGCGCTTCATCAGGGAAGAGACGAAATGATCGATCCGATCGAGCGCAGCCTCCACTGTTTCGACCACCGGCAAGCCGGCAGTCTCCGCGCGCTCGACCATAATCACCTTGATTCCGAGCTGCCTTGCCGCCTCGATCTTCCCGTAGGTCGCGTCACCGCCGCTGTTCTTGGCGACGACCACCTCGATTGCGTGGCGTCGCAGGATCTCCAGCTCACCCTCCAGGCGGAACGGACCCCGGCTGTGGATGTAGCTGACGTCAGGCACGGTCAGCGGCGGATCGACGGGGTCAACGCTGCGGACCCAGTAATGATGATGCGGCGCCGCATTCGCCTGACACGCCTCCTGTCGGCCGGTCGCGAGGAAGACACGCAAAGGCTTGGCGCCAAGTGCAGCGATGGCTTGCGAAACGCTATGTACGGAAAGCCAGTCGTCGCCTTCGACCGGCATCCACGCGGGACGGCGCAATGCAAAGGCCGTCACAGCGCATTGAGTGGCCGCCTGGGCAGTATTGGCGGAGATGCGGGCCGCGAAGGGATGGGTGGCATCGATCACCAGATCAATCTTTTCATCGATGACATAGCGGGCAAGCCCCTCTGCGCCACCGAAACCGCCGCTGCGCACCGGAACGGGCTGCGGCGCCGGATCGGCAGTCCTGCCGGCAAGCGACAGGACAGTGTCGAGATCAGCGCGCGAGGCAAGGGCTGCCGCCAGCGCGCGGGCCTCGGTCGTGCCGCCGAGGATCAGAATGCGGGCCTTGCCCATGGCTGAGACACCTTCAATTCAACGCTGGCTCACTCTTATCGGCATCGGCGAAGACGGTCCAGGCGGCATCGGCGACGAGGCCAAACGGCTGATTGCCACAGCGCCCATGGTCTTCGGCGGAGCGCGTCATCTCGAATTGATGGGTCCTGTCATCACCGGAGAGACCCAGACATGGCTCTCACCATTCGAAAAATCCGTCGAGACGCTGCTTGCCCGGCGCGGTGAGCCGACCGTGGTTCTTGCCTCCGGCGACCCATTCTTCTACGGCGTTGGGGCGACGCTTTCACGACGCGTTGCGGCTTCTGAAATGACCGTCATTCCGGCGCCCTCCTCCTTCAGTCTCGCCGCATCGCGCCTCGGGTGGCCCTTGCAGGACACCACGGTTCTGTCACTGCATGGACGGCCCATCGATCTCATCCGGCCGCATCTGAACCCAGGCCGTAAGATCCTGGCGCTGACATCCGATGGCAAAGGTCCTGCCGAATTGGCCGTCCTGTTGCAAAGTTCAGGGTTTGGTCAATCTCGCCTCACGGTTCTGGAGGCGCTGGGCGGCCCGAATGAAAAAATCTCTCGGCAGAGCGCGGCCGAGTTTTCCCTCTCCGGTATCAACGATCTCAATATCTGTGGCATTGAAGTCAAAGCCGACGCCGGCGCGCGGATTTTATCGCTGAGTACGGGCCTCGCCGACGAGCTTTTCGAACATGACGGGCAGATCACCAAGCGGGAGATACGCGCAATCACGCTATCCGCGCTGGCGCCACGTTATGGTGAGCTGCTCTGGGATATCGGCGCCGGGTCCGGTTCGATCGGCATCGAATGGATGCTGGCCGATCCCTCGCTGCGCGCCATTGCCATCGAGGCTTCCGTTGAACGCGCCGCTCGAATACGCCGAAACGCAGCGAATTTCGGTGTACCGGGCCTGACCGTTGTCGAAGGCGAGGCGCCGGCTGCTCTTACCGGCCTGCCGGCACCGGATGCGATTTTTATGGGCGGCGGCGGCAGCGATGCCGGCATGCTGGAGGCCGCCATCGGCCAATTGAAAAGCGGCGGCAGGCTGGTCGCCAATGCCGTCACGACCGAAATGGAAACCCTTCTGCTGACCGAACAGGCACGCCGGGGCGGTTCGCTGATCCGCATCGATATAGCACGCGCCGCGCCCGTTGGCCGCATGACCGGCTGGCGGCCGGCCATGCCAGTGACGCAATGGTCGTGGATCAAGCCATAATTCAGAACGAGGTAGAGCGATGACAGTGCATTTCATTGGCGCAGGCCCAGGAGCCGCCGACCTGATCACGGTGCGCGGCCGGGATCTGATCGGAAAATGCCCCGTCTGCCTCTATGCCGGCTCGATCGTTTCGCCGGAACTGCTGCAATATTGCCCGCCGGGCGCGCGCATCATCGACACTGCACCGATGTCGCTTGACGAAATCGAGGCGGAGTATCTGAAGGCGGCAGCCGCCGGCGAAGATGTCGCGCGCCTGCATTCCGGCGACCTCTCGGTCTGGAGCGCTGTCGCCGAGCAGATTCGCAGGCTTGAGCGGCACGGCATCGACTATACGCTGACCCCAGGCGTTCCCGCTTTCGCGGCTGCCGCCTCGGCGCTGGGCCGCGAACTGACCATACCAACCGTCGCCCAAAGTCTGGTTCTGACCCGCGTTTCCGGCCGTGCCTCGCCCATGCCGAATAACGAGACGCTGGAAAAATTCGGCGCCACCGGCGCGACGCTCGCGATCCACCTGGCGATCCACGCGCTCAAAGAAGTCGTCGAGGATCTGACGCCGCTTTATGGCGCGGACTGCCCGGTTGCGATCGTCGTCAAGGCATCGTGGCCCGATGAACGGATCGTTCGAGGCACGCTTGCCACGATCGAGGCAAAGGTCGCTGAAGAACCGATCGAGCGCACCGCGCTGATATTCGTCGGTCCATCACTTGGCGCCAGCGATTTCCGCGAAAGCTCGCTTTACGACCCGGCCTACCAGCGTCGTTTCCGCGGCCGGCAATAAAGCCGGACACCGTTGCAAATCGCCTCGAAATTTCCTCTAGTCGATACCAACCGCTGCGTGGAACGAGGATCAGGATATGCAACGCATAACCATCACCATCGATGACGATCTTCTGGAGACGATAGACAAGATCAGCGCGCAGCGGGGCTATGCCAGCCGCTCGGAAACCTTGCGCGATCTCGTTCGCGACGCCGTCACGCGCGCGCAGCCGACGGTTGACGGGGAGGCCAGATGCTATGCGACGCTGACCTATGTCTATGAACACGAAACCCGCGACCTGTCGCGCCGGCTGACGACGGCGCAACACCACCACCATGATCTTTCAGTCTCGACGCTTCATGTCCATATCGACGGGCATGATTGCCTCGAAGTTTCCGTGCTGAAGGGCAAGGCGGAAGAGGTAATGACCTTCGCAGACAGTGTGATCACGCAGCGCGGCGTGCGCTTCGGGAACCTGCACATCATCCCAACGGACCATGCCGGGGAGCACTCCGAAACCCATTCGCATGACTGAGCGAGTGGGGGCAGTAGTCCGCGGAAATGAGTTGCCCGCGGACCACCGCATCGATCAGAGCCGGCCCGCAATATAGGCCATGCTTTCCTTGAGAGCGGCAATCGGCTCATTCAGAGCATGGACTGTCGGAGCGAAAGGCTCAAAGGATGCCGGGCCGGCATAGCCGGCAGCGATCAACGCGCGCAGCTGACCGACATTGTCGAGGCGATCCCTGGCATCGACGAGAACGCGATGCGGGTCGCGCATATCGGCGACCGAAACATCGGGATCGCTGACGCCGGAAATATGGATGAGCCCCGTCAACTCCGGGAAAATCGCGGCCTCGCCGGCAAGATGATGATGGAAGGTATCGTGAACCAGGCAGAAGGTAGATTTCGCGCCCAGTTCCTCGATCGCGGCGGCCGCCTCGCTCTTCAGGCGCAACGAACAGATCTCGAAGCCGAGCGGTTCGACAAGACCGATGATGCCGGCTGCTTCCAGCATCGGCTTCAGGGCCGACAGCGACTTGCGGAGATTGGCACGCCGCACCTCGGGCTCGCGGCCGCTGCCATCATTGACCGGAACAAGGACGAGCGCCCTGGCGCCGCAATCGCGCGCATAATCGATCAGCTCCGCCGCCTCGCGGGCGCGCTCGTCGTTCCATTCATTGAAGCGCTGCAACGCGTTGATGGAGATGATAGCCACGCCTTCGCGCGCCGCGAGTTCCTTGACAGCCATTGCCGGCGTACCGTCCAAGATCGCGTTTCCGGCGAGATCGTTGCGGATCTCCACCTTATCGATGCCGAGCTCTTTTGCGACGGCAAAGAACGCTTCCAGTGTCAGGGACGGCGCGCACATATGATTGAGCGCGAAGCGAATGGAACTCATGATAAGCACTCCTCCTCAAGACGTCCGGCCGCAAGAAACATTCCTCATCGCCGCGCCTGTTTCTCGAAGGACTAGCGACATTCATGTCTTTCTTCCATCGGGCCTAGCCATCATTCTTGATAGAATTCTCGGCGAAATGATGAAACTCCATCATAAATGCTAGATGTTTTCCGAGACGAAGATTTCAAAGGGCAGAAAGCTCTGTCCAGGCACGGCCGCCTCATCGCTCTCGAGGGACCTGATCATCAGGCTCATCAGCTCCTTGCAGAGTGCCGGCAATGGCGTGCCGATCGCCATGGCGACGACGTCGTCGGCAAGCGCTGCCCTCGATTCCGGCGTCAACTCGTTGACGACGGCGATCAGTTTGCCCGATAGCTGCTCCTCGCGAATGGCGGAAATGGCGCCCTCCATGCCGCCACCGCAGACATAAAAGCCGATGAGATCAGGGTGCTTCTGCAGGAGATCGAGCGTCGCCTCATGGGTGATCTCCGGCGTGTCGAGATTGATCAGCGTATCCAGCACCTCGAATTCGGGGGCATTTTCGCGGAAATAGGAGCGAAAGCCGATTTCGCGCAGCTCATGGCCGAGGAAGCGGTGGCTGCCGACGAAGCAGGCGACCTTCCCCGGACGCCGTGCAGAGCGCGCGATGATCCAGGCGGCCGTGCGCCCGACCTTGCGGTTGTCGACACCGATATAGCCCTGGCGCGCCGTCGTGGAGAAATCCGACAGCAGGGAAAAAACCGGAATACCTTTTTCCTTCAGCCCCTCGATAGCCGCCGTGACGGCCGGATAATCCGGCGCAACGAGGGCAACGGCCTGGCTGCGGCCAGCCATCGCCTTCAACTTCTCGACGATCGCCGTCGGTGTCGACGCAGTGACGAAGTCGACCTGCGCGTTAATGCGCGCGGTCGTGACGGCCTGCGCGGATGTGGCGATTTCTTTGGCAAAAGATTGGTAGAAAGCCTGAACCGGCTTCTGCAGGACGAAGCCCAATCGATATTGCGGCAGATCCTCGAAGACCCGCTGACGCAGGAGTCCCACGGCATGATAGCCGATTTCCTGCGCTGCGTCATAGACCCGCCTTGCCGTTTCCTCACGCACGCGATGACGTCCGTTCAGCACGCGATCGATCGTTGCAACGCTGACGCCGGATGCCTTGGCAAGATCCGCTATGGTGGGGCGACGCATGGCTACTCCTGAAATATGTCATCATTCATGACGTCAGAGTTTGATATATTTTGATAGATTCCATCATTCATGCATTGAGGCAAGCAAAAAGTCGATCTATCGTTTTCGGCATCGAGGGCGGTGCGCTGTTGCACATCGCGGGAGGCAGGAATGACGACAATAATCAAGCGTGACTACGATCTGCTCGGCGAAAGCGGCAGGCTGGCAGTGGAAACGGGGCTCGCGGCCGCCGAATGGTATCATACGGATGTGTCACGCAAGGACATGAAGGCGCTGATGCAGCGCTCGGACGCGCCCGCGATCCGCGATACCATCATCTGGCTCGGCAGCATGGTGATATTCGCTGCACTGGCCGTCTACTTCTGGGGATCATGGATCTCTATCCCCTTCTTCCTGGCCTATGGTGTGCTCTACGGCTCTGCCTCGGACAGCCGGTGGCATGAATGCGGCCATGGCACGGCATTCAAGGCGCGCTGGATGAATGACGCGGTCTATCAGATCGCCTGCTTCATGATCATGCGCAATCCGGTGACCTGGCGCTGGAGCCATGCGCGCCATCACACCGATACCGTCATCGTCGGCCGCGATCCGGAAATCGCCGTCATGCGGCCGCCGGATCTTCTTCGCCTGGTCCTGAATTTCTTCGGCATCCTCGATGTCTGGCACGCCATCGTCGACATGCTGCGCAATGCTGGCGGTGTCGTCAGCCCTGCGGAAAAGACCTTCATTCCCGAGATGGAGCAGCCGAAGGCGATCCGCATCGCCCGCATCTGGCTTGCCATCTATGTCGCGACCATCGCAGCCGCGATTGCCATGGGCTCGATCCTGCCGCTGATGCTGATCGGGCTGCCACGGCTTTACGGCGCCTGGCATCATGTTCTGACCGGCCTACTGCAGCATGGCGGCCTTGCCGACAATGTCATCGACCACAGGCTGAACAGCCGCACGGTCATGATGAACCCGGTGAGCCGCTTCATCTACTGGAACATGAACTATCATGTCGAACATCACATGTTCCCGATGGTGCCCTATCACGCGCTGCCGAAGCTGCATGCGATGATCAAACATGATCTGCCGGCAGCCAATCCGTCCATATGGTCCGGCTATCGCGAGATGATCCCGGCATTCCTGCGACAATTGCGCAATGAGGATTATTTCCTGAAGCGCGAGCTGCCGCCGACGGCGCGGCCCTATCGCGAGGAATTCCAGGGCGAGCTACCGGCTGCCGCTCAATAAAACCGGACGTGCAAAGGGAGGAAAAACATGAGCAACTGGATCGAAGTCTGCGCCGCCGATGCGATCGACGAAGAGGATGTCATTCGCTTCGATCATGACGGGCGAACCTTCGCCGTCTATCGCAGCCCCGAAGACGATTATTTCGCCACCGACGGCCTGTGCACGCATGAGAAGATCCATCTCGCCGACGGCCTGGTCATGGACAACATCATCGAATGTCCCAAGCACAATGGCCGCTTCGACTATCGCACCGGCGAAGCCAAGGGCGCACCGGTCTGCGTCAATCTGCAGACCTATCCGGTCAAGGTCGAAAACGGCACCGTCTTCATCGGGCTCTGAGGAGGTTATCGTGGCGCATTTCGTCATCGTCGGGGCCGGAGAATGCGGTGCGCGCGCCGCCTTCGCGCTTCGTGAAAAGGGATTTGGCGGGGATATCACCCTTATCAGCACCGAACCGCTTGCCCCATACGAACGCCCGCCCCTTTCGAAAGGCGGATGGGGCGCAACCCCCGAACCAAAATTTATCGCCGCGTTGGAGCGTTACGGCGACCAATCGATCGACCTGAGGCTCGACACCACGGTGACGGCGATCGATCCCGCCATAAAGACGATCAGGCTCGCGGGTGGAGAAACGCTAGGCTACGACAAGCTGCTGCTTGCGACAGGAGCCTCGGCGCGCGGCTTTCCCGGTATCGACGGCACGTCGGAGCGCATAAGCGTGCTGCGCACTCATGCGGATGCCATGGCCTTGCATGCCGCTCTTTACCCCGGGCAGCATATTGCCATCATCGGCGGCGGTTTCATCGGCCTTGAGCTGGCTGCAACGGCGCGCATGCGCGGTGCCGACGTCACCGTCATCGAGGGCCTACCGCGCGTCTTGAAGCGCGGCGTGCCCGATGCCATCGCCGAGGCGATTACCGGACGGCATTGCCAGGAAGGCGTAGATATTCGCTGCGGCCAGGTCATCGAAGCCGTGCAGGAGGACGCCGACAAGGCGATCGTTCATCTGGCTAGCGGCGAAGCGATCTTCGCCGATCTGCTGCTCGTCGGCATCGGCGCGCTGCCGAATGTGGCACTGGCTGCAGAAGCCGGCCTTGCGATCGACAACGGCATCGCCGTCAACGAGCGGCTGGAGACCTCCATTGCGGACATTTACGCGGCGGGGGACTGCTGTTCGTTTCCACTGGCACTTTACGGTGGAAGGCGTGTGCGCCTCGAATCCTGGCGCAATGCGCAGGAACAGGCGAACCTCGCCGCCGCCAACATGCTGGGAGAAGGCGCGGAAATATCGGCCGTCCCCTGGTCCTGGTCCGACCAGTATGACCTGACCTTGCAGATCGCCGGCCTTGCGGATGAGGCGGTCGCTCATGTGCGGCGCGATCTTGATGACGGGGCGTTCATCCTCTTCCATTTGGACGCGGACGGAAGACTGCTCGCCGCCAGCGGCATCGGCCGCGGCAATGCGATAGCGCGCGATATCAGGCTTGCCGAAATGCTGATCGCGGCGCGTGCGCATCCGGATCGCAATGCCCTGGCGGCAAGCTCCGTCAGGCTGAAGTCATTGCTTGCAGCATAAGATCGCCGTCAGACCTTGACGCAGGACGCCGAAGCATAAATGTCTCCCCATCATGGCAAATGGAGGAAGCAATGAAGATACTCGGCATATCAGGCAGCCTGCGTAAAGGCTCCTTCAACACGGCTCTGCTCCATGCTGCCGTCGACCTGGCACCAAGCGGTGTCGAACTGATCGCCCGCACCATCCATGGCGTGCCGCTCTATGACGCCGATCTCGAGGCTGCGGACGGCATTCCGGAAAAAGTCCAGGAGCTCAAGGATCTTGCCATCTCGGTCGACGGGCTGATCCTGTTTACCCCGGAATACAACAACTCGCTTCCAGGCGTGTTCAAGAACGCCATCGACTGGATGAGCCGCCCCTCCTCCGATATCGCCCAGGTTTTCGGCGGCAAGCCGATCGCGGTCCTCGGAGCCTCGCCCGGTAATTTCGGCACCATTCTCAGCCAGAATGCCTGGCTGACGGTCCTGCGCACGCTCGGCGCCGATGCCTGGTTCGGCGGCCGGCTGATGGTGTCGCGGGCCAGCGGCGTCTTTAATGAACAAGGCGAACTCACCGATGAGAAGGTCAAACACAATCTGGCAACCTTCATCGAAGGTTTCAGCGCCTTCGTCGCGGAACGCAAGAAGGGCTGATGCTGCTAGCCGGCGGGGCCGGAAGGCAAATAATGATCCTATGATTGAAACGACGAATAGCCTAAAGTGACCGTGGCGCCGGGTCCCGGCGCCTCCGGGGCCTCGCACATCTTCTTCCTTCGAAAATCATGAAATCCAACAAAGCCGGTTACGCCTTCACGCTGTTGGCCATCAGCATCTTCGCCATACAGGACGGCATATCCAAGCATCTCGTCAGCGCCTATCCGCCGCTCCTGGTGGCGATGATCCGCTATTGGGCCTTCATGCTTTTTGCCATCGCCATGGCCTCGCGCGCTCCGGGCGGCCTGCGACGCAACATCAGGACCAAGCGGCCAGTCCTGCAGATTGCCCGCGGCCTGCTGCTCGCCGCACAGATCGTCGTCGCCATCTCGTCCTTCGTCATCGTCGGCCTTGCCCATACGCAGGCGATCTTTTCATCCGGCCCGCTGATGGTGGCGTTGCTGTCCATACCGATCCTCGGCGAGAAAGTCGGCTGGCGGCGATGGCTGGCGATCTGCTGCGGCTTCGTCGGCGTGCTGCTGATCCTGAAACCGGAAAGCGGCGTCTTCGACGCACGGTTCCTGGTGCCGCTATTCGGTGCGCTGCTGTTTTCGCTCTATGTCGTCCTCACGCGCTATGTCAGCCGCGAAGACGGGGCCATGACCAGCTTTTTCTATACGGGTGTCGTCGGTGCTGTCGCGATGAGCTGCATAGGGCCATTCTTCTGGACGACGCTCGCACCGCATGACTGGATCTTCATGGGTATTCTCTGCCTGACGGGCGTATCGAGCCATTATTTCCTTATTCGCGCCTACGACCTGCTCGACGCCGTGGTGATCCAGCCGCTGACCTATCTGCAGCTTGTTTTCTCCGCCATTATCGGCGTTGCCATATTCGGCGAAAGACTGAGCGCGCCCATGATCCTGGGCGCGCTCATCGTCGTGGCGGCGGGCATATTCACGATCTGGCGTGAACATGCCCTGGCAAGGACTCGGCTCAAGGCCGGCAAGGCATAAGCAGACTACGCGTCCACCTGGGCGCGCGGCTGTACCTCGGTGTAGTAGCTCACATATTTCTGCCGATAGCGCTCCGTTCCGCCGAAATCGCTGTAGCGCGGCAGTTCCGACATGTCGGTCTTGTTGAGGATGACGCCAAGAACGCGCGAATTGATCTGCGGCTCCTGCTCCAGCACATTGCGCACCAGATTGGTCGGGGTCGCGCCCCATTCGGTCACCAACAGGAAGGCATCGACCTGCGGGGCAAAGGCCTTCGCATCGATGACGGGACCGAGCGGAGCAAGATCGACGACGATATAGTCGAACATCTTGCGCGCATTCTCCATCAGCTGCTGCATGCCCTGAGAAGACAGAAGCTCGCTGGTATGCAGCAGCTGATCGCGCACCACAACCGGCAGAATGGCAAGCTTGGTGCGCGGATCGACCTTGACCGCATTGGTCCACGGCACTTCACCAAGCACGGCTTCGATCAGGCCGGCCTGTGGCCGAGACTTCAGCGTGCGGCTCAGGCCCGGATTGCGCAAGTCGGCGTCAATCAGCAGCGTGCGCTTGCCGCTGCTGGCAAGCAGGGCGGCGAAATTGGCGGCCGTCGTCGACTTGCCCTCACCCGGCAGCGCCGAGATGACGCCGATCACGCGGTCGGCGCGACCCTGCAGCATGACATCGCTGGCGAGCTTTGCGTTCCTGAGCGTCTCCGCGAAGATCGAGCGCGGCGCTTCGACCGAGATGCGCATCATCCGCTCGAAGGTAACGCCCTGTTCCGCCTCCTCGGCGGTCGCGGGCTCCTGACCGATATTCCCCTTGCGCCGCTTCTTCTTGCCGCTCGCCTGTTGGCCGAGCAGCGGCAGATAGCCAAGGAACTTCAATCCAAGCGCGGAGCGCACGTCGGCTTCGACGCGGAAGAAACGGTCGCGGAACTCCTGGAAAGCGGCCACGCCGCAGCCGACCATCAGGCCGAGGATCACGGAAAGAGCCATGACAAGCGTCTTCTTCGGGCTCGACGGCGCCGTTGGCACGCCGGCAACCGAGATGACGCGCGCCTTGGCGATCGGGAAGGATCGCTGCTGGCTCGCCTGCTCGAAACGGCCAAGGTAGGATTCATAAAGACCCTTCAGCGCCGTCGCCTTCTGGTTCAGCTCATTCAGATGAACCAGCGACTTGTTGGCTTCGGAATTCTTGCCGACGACCTTGTCGATGCTTTCGCGCAGCGATTCCGCCCGCGACTGCGCGACATCAAGCTCGTTCTTGTAGCTGGCGGTGAGCTGCTGAAGGACCTGGTAGATCTGCCGGGTAATGTCCAGCCGCTCGGCCTTGAGCGCCACGGCCTGCGGATGGTCGGCACCGAAATTCTGCGTGACGTCCTGTTCGCGCTTCTGAACAGCGAGGTAACGCGTCTTCAGATCCTGCAGCACCGAATTGTCGGTCGAACTCGACGAGATGGTGGCATTCTTGACGGCGTTATCGGGACCTTGGTCGATGATCGACTTATATTGATTATAACGCGCGGCTGCGCTGGCCGTATCGGCCTGAGCGATGATCAGCTGCTTGTTTAAATCGGAAATCTGCTGTTCCGACATCAGTTCCCCGCCGGTCGAGGTCAGCCCATTGTCGGCCTTGTATTTCTCGACTTCGAGCGAAGCTTCCTGCGCGCGCTGGCGCAGGTCGTTCAGACGTTCCTGCAGCCAGACGGAAGCACGCTCGGTCGCATCGAAATTGGCGTTCAGCTGATCGGTCAGATAGGCGTTTGCATAGGCGCTCGTGACCGTGGCGGCGAGCCGTTTGTCGGTCGAGCTGAAGGAGACGGCAACGACCGAGCTTCGCGTAACGCGCTCGACCTTGAGGCTCTGCTGCAGGACGGCCGCAACTTTCTGGCGCTGGGCCTCGCGTTGCTCTTCAGGCGTCATCGGGGGGCGGGACGGCGTGAAGACGCTGACGATCAGGCCGACACCGGATTTGAGCAGTGCTGCCGGCGACATCGGCGGATTGAGCAGCGTGTTGTTATCGGCAAGACCGGCCGTATCGACGACACGCAGCGCCATCTCGTTCGATTTCAGGATTTCGACCGCGCTGGCGATTTCCATATCCGCCTGTTGGCTGCTTGCCGCCGGCGGCTGATCCTCCGCATATTTCGTCATGCTTTCGTCGAGCAATATCTGCGTCATCGAGGTGTAGCTCGCGGTAGCAGTGAGCAGATAGGCGACGGCCAGAATGACGAAAGCGGCCACGGCGAAAATAATGGTGCGGATGCGACGGCCAATGACCGCCATCAACCGATCGAGATCGATGAAGCCATCCTGCGATTCCGCTTGCGGAAGAGCGCTGTGGAAATTGAAGTTCTTCTGATGCATGGCGACCACCTTGTCGGAGAAGCCTGAATGAAAATAAGCCAGGTCCGCGGCCTTCCCGGCCGCAGACCAAGATGTGAACAGGCTTAAGCGGCGGTCATCTGCGCTTCGTGCGAGACGACCAGGTTGCGGATCGAGTCATAGACCAGTCCGCCGATATCGGCGCGAGCCAGCGCAAAGGCGACATTGGCTTCGATGAAGCCCTGCTTGGACCCGCAGTCGAAAGTGCGTCCGTTATAGACCTGGGCATGGAAGGACTGCGTCTCGGAAAGGCGCAGCATGCCGTCGGTCAACTGGATCTCGTTGCCGGCACCGCGCTCCTGACGGGCCAGAATGTCGAATATCTCCGGCTGAAGAATATAACGGCCATTGAGGTAAAAGTTTGAAGGCGCTTCGGACGGGTGCGGCTTTTCGACCATTTTGGTCACGGCAAAGCCGTGCCGAACCGCATTGCCCTTGCCGATGATGCCGTATTTCGACGTCTCTTCCGGAGCACATTCCTCGACGGCGACGATGTTGCCGCCAACTTCGTTATAGAGATCCATCAGGCCTGCCATGCAGCCGCGCATGCCGTAGCACAGCATGTCGGGCAACAGCAGCGCGAAGGGTTCGTTACCGATCAGGTCGCGGGCACACCAGACGGCGTGACCGAGACCGAGCGGAGCCTGCTGGCGGGTGAAGCTGACGGCACCCGCGCGCGGCAGAAGGCGCTCCAACTCGGTAACCTGATGGCTCTTGCCAGCCCGCTGCAGTGAGGAAATCAGCTCCGGCGTATCGTCGAAATGATCTTCGATCGCCGACTTGTTGCGGCTGGTGACGAAGACGATGTGCTCGATGCCGGCTTCGATGGCTTCATCGACGGCATATTGCACGACCGGACGATCGACGATCGTCAGCATTTCCTTCGGCATTGCCTTGGTGGCGGGCAGGAAGCGTGTTCCGTTGCCGGCAACCGGAATGACTGCTTTTCTCACACGATGCTTGGGGTCCATGGCTCTATCCTTTGTTAGAGTGAGGGCCTGCGCCCATATTGGGCAGGGGCGAGGTAAGTTGAGAGGTGGGCGTTACCTGGCGGCCGCTCCGCAGAGAGGCTGCCAGCCGACGAAAACGGGCAAAGATCGGCATGCTGAGATGGCGCACCGCGCGCGGATTGAGGCAGGCGATCTTCAGCATGGTCTGCAGCTCGCGTTCCTTGATGCTGTCGACCAGCTTCAGGAATGCGATGACTTCCTTGAGATTGCGCGTGCGCCGCCGCTGCGCGGCAAGAGCCGCCGCACCGAAGGGATGTTCGGCGAAGAACCTGGAATCGGCGGCAAGCATGGCCTCCACATGTTCCTTCTTAAGAACACGGGAGATCGAGCCATCGCGAATATAATAGAGGTAGCCCACCATCGGCTCGACGACACAGGTGCCGCCCCGGGCAAGGGCGGAAGCAAGGAAAATATAATCCTCGCCGATCTGCAGGGTTTCATCGAAGCGCAGGCGATGCTTCTCGATGAAGGCACGATCGAAGACCGGCTTCATATAGCCGAAGTTGTGCTCCGACTGGAAAATCATGTTCGAGGCGATGAACTTGGCCAGCGTCAGTGTCGGCATGCGCACCAGCATCGCCTCTGGGAACATGGGAAGCGTCGTTCCGACGTCCTCGCGAATGACGTCGAGATTGTCGACGGCGATCTGTGCCTCCGCCTTTTCCGCCCGGGCGATCAGGCGCGCCATACGGTCCGGCCGCAAGGCGTCATCGGAATCGAGCACGGCCACCCAGCGGCCACGGGCCGCATCCAGGCCGGCATTGCGAGCAGCGCCCGGCCCGCCATTGCGGGCCATGGCAACGAGACGAACACGTGGATCGGGATGGTTGCCGGCGATCTCCCGCGTTCTGTCCGTCGAGCAATCGTCGACGACGATCACTTCCATGCTGACGGCACCTTGCGCCAGCGCGCTGTCGATGGCGCGCTCCAGCGTTTCCTCGGCATTGTAGGCAGCAATGACGAAGCTGACATCGGGGATGAAATCCGTCATTGCGGCGCCTTCTCCAGACTTCCATATTGTTCGATTTCGCGAACTCCGAAGAGGCCGCTGACGACGCCGGCATGCATGATGCCGCGCAGGCCATAGCGATGGCGCTTGATGGGAGAGGCCGCGAGCAATGCGGCAGCGGCAAAGCAATAGGCGGATTTCGTGCCGGCAAGCGCAATCGCGCGCCAGCGCCCGAAGCCATTCGTGGCTTCCAGCAGCATGCGTCCATGCGTCTGGCCCATGCGATAGCGGCGCTTCGACAGCCAGGAAACCGTGGCGCGCTTGTCGGGGACGGGTTCGTAGACCAACGCATCCTCGGCATAGGCGATCCGGCCGCCCGCCTTGTGCATGTGCATGAAAAACTCGGTGTCTTCACCACCGCTGCGGCCGAGCGCGATATTGAAACGCCGGCCGGCAAGCGAAGGCGCGCCGCGGCGCAGCAACACATTGCAGGTGTAACCGGTGACAATCTCTCCCGCGACCCAGACGGGCAAGGTCGAATGGAAATCGCCGCGCCGCATCCAGGCGGGCGCGACATTCGCATAGACCGCCTGAACGGGGCCGAGAACTGCATCGGCACCAGTCGTGTCGGCCATGATGAGCAATTCCGCCAGCCAATCTTCCGACGCCGTCTCGTCGTCATCGATGAAAGCGATGAAATCGCCGCTTGTATGATCCAGGCAGGCATTTCGGGCGATCGAGATGTTCGATGCCGGGCAATGGACATAGACGATTTCAAAGGGCACGGCCGAACGCATGGCGTCGACACGGCCCCGCGCGCTCGGCGTGACATCATTGTCGGCGACGATGATACGGACAATCGCGCCGGTGGGAATGGCAAGCACGGCAAGCGACAGCAACGTCTGGTCAAGCTCTGCCCGGCGGTAGGTGCAAACAGCGATATCGATCCTGATCGGGCGTCGATGGACTTGTGTCATGACGCGATCCTGCGATTGCGGAAGCTGAAGACTTCCATCCAGAAACCCATCGACCATGCGAAATGCATGACCATGGCCGAGATGGCGGCCAGCGGGCCGTAAGGATTCTTCTGACCGAGAGCGATCCAGAAGCCGTAAGCGATGCAGGCCACGGCCCAGAGGCCGATAGGAATGACCGCAATCCAGTTGAGCACGGCCAGGAAGGCGCCGATGAAGATCGGCACGACTGCCAGCGGCAGCATCTGCCTGAGGCTCGGCATGCTGCGATGCTTGAGGATGTTGCGCGCGCGGCCACGGCCGTAGCCGAGATACTGCTTGAAGAGCGTCGGCACGCTGGCGCGCGGATAATAGGTCATGGCCGTCTTGTCCGTGAGCCAGATCCGAAACCTCGCCTTGTGCAGGCGGTAATCCAGTTCGGCATCTTCGTTGTGGCTGAAGGTCTCGTCATAGCCGCCGACCGACCGGAAGGCCGCGACGCGCATCAGCGCATGGTGCCCATGCTCGGCCCAGTGGCCCTTGGCGCCTTCGCGATGTTTCGAGCCGCCGTTGCCGAGCTTGGAGTTCTGTGCCACGGCCGTTGCCTTCTGGAAGGCGCTGAAGCCCATGGTGCGCATGGCGACGACAACGGAATCCGCGCCTGTGGCGCAGGCTTCCTGAACCAGTGTCTGGCAGTAATCGGCCGGATAATCGCCATGAGCGTCGATACGGATGAAATAGTCATAATCGTCGCCGAAGGTTTCCATGGCGAGATTGATGGCAGCACTCTGCAGCCGCTTGGGATTGTCAAGCAGCAGGATACGCGGATCCCCCGCGGCGATCTCCCTGACGATCTCGCGCGTGCGATCCGTGCTGCCGCCATCAGCCACCACGATCCTGGCATCGAGTTCGTCCAAAGCCTGTCCGAGCTTACCGATCAGCGGCTCGATGTGCTTTTCCTCGTTGAGGCAGGGAATAACGATTATGCAACGCATGTCCCCTGAACTTCCGTTCGTCATTGCAATCCACCTCTATTGCGATGCAGTTGTGGGAGGGCCTTTATTTCGGCGATCTGTTCGTTTGCGCGCGTCAGCGACGCCAGCCGCTGCACCAGACCATGACAATCGGCGCGATCGATCATCCATTGCTTGCGATCCTGCGACGCCACGGCGTCGAAGGCGGCAACGTAACGCTGCCCGTCCATCCCGCCCAAGAGCGCCGCCAGCTGCGCGGCGTCGGCCGCATCGAGCGTAAGCCCGATCTGTCGGCTTGCCAGAAAGCGTGCCGTCTCGGTGCCCTCCATGGCGATGGGAACGGCACCGTAGAGGCCGCCCTCGTAAAGGCGGTTCGGCAGCAGCCAGCTCGAATTCAGGCCCTCTTCGAAGAAGTCGATCGCCCAGGAAAACTGGACATCGTTGTAGATCGCCTGAAGGTCCTCGGGATTCTTATAGGCGCCGGCAAAGTGCATGAACGGCGCTTTGCGCACGAAGCCATCGAAATCGTCGAATTCCGAGTAAGCGGGCCTACCCCGCAGCACGATCTCGAAACGTCCCTCCATCCGGCGGGAAAATTCATCGAGCAAGGTCAACGACTTCCGGCAGCGAAGCGCGCCGAACCAGCCGATCTTCCATGGCTTGCCTGCAGCCGGAGGGCGGATGACCGGCGCAACGGCATTTGCCGCAGGTTCAAGGGCGAGCACCTTGTTTTCGAGCAGCATGACCGGCAGACGCAGGCCGGAGCGCGGCCGGAAGTAGCGCTCGACAAAGGCGGGGGAACTGGTGATGAGCAATGCCGCCTGCGAACCGAAATGGCGCTCGGCGCTGCGAAGCGCACCGCCCACCACATCGTTGCGCAGCAGCAGCCGATGGATATCGAGACATTCATAGACGATCGGCATATCGCCGCCGAACACGGATTTGGCGCGATTGGCGAGCGTCAGCATCTCCAGATTGCGGCCGATAATGACATCCGGTCTTGCAACGGAACGCAATGCGCTACGCAGCTTCGCCGCCGATCTGGCCACCGCGGCGACACGTTGCGCAAACTGGGCATCCTGCGTCTTGCCGAGCTCGATCGGTTCGATGCCATGGATGGCGGCAAGCGCATTGTCGTCGCGCCGGAAGCCCGCCAGCGTCACGAGCGCCCCGCCGGCCTGCAGCATCAGCACCCGCCTGCGCACAGCCGGATCGGCAAGATCGTGAACGAAATAAAGAATATGCAGCATCAAAGTTTCCGCTTTTGCGCCCGGCCGGGACCGAACGCCTGGTGTGGTTGGTGTTGCATCCTGGCATCACGACCGACCGCGCAAGGCACCGCGCGACCGGTCAGGTTCAATCGATCTTGCAGGTGATCGATTCCGGGAAGAGGCATTTCTCGCCCGCTGCGGTGAAGGCAACGCGCTTGATCTGCATGACTGCCGGCTGGCCGGAATAGGCAAATTTGCCCATCCAGTCGCTCAGCGTGTCCGTGCCCCACAGGCTGAAGAAAATCTTCTGGGCATTGGTAGGTATCTTCGAAGGGTCGGTGACTTCCTGAACCAGCTTGCCGTTCACATAGTAACGCAGGCGGTCCTTTTCCCAGACGAAGGCATAATCGTTGAAACCCTGATCGGCACCGCCGGCAACCGGCACCAGCTTCTCGTTGCCGCCCTTGGCCGAGACATACTGGTTGACCTGGACCTGACCGGGGTTCTTGCCGAGCACTTCGAAATCGATCTCATCATGCGGCTTCTTGTCGGTCGGGCCGATATAGGTGAAGAAGGCGGAGTTGAGGCCAGATCCGGCAGCCGTACGATAGCGTGCCTCGTAGGTGCCGTAGCCATAGCGCTTGGTGGTCTGAATCTCGCCGCAGGCGTAGTTTCGCTGACCGGTCTTGGACTGGAGGAACTGCAGCTGCAGCATTCCGTCGGTGACGGTCACCTGCTTGCGCGACCAGGTGCAATTCTGAAACGGCCCATTGTTCCAGCCGTCCGAGATGTACCAGCGGCTGGTGTCCAGTCGCTCGAAATTGTCGACGAAGGATCCCGCCGTCGGCTTATCATCCTGCGCGGATGCCACCTGAGGCACGAAGCAGGCACCCATAAGGGCGATCGAGACAAGACCAAATCTTTGCACGTAGCTCTTCGATGTCGTCATGGCATCACCTTTGCTCGGAGCGCGCCCGCCGATCTTCGGCGGCGCGGATCTGGACAGCTCGGGCTTCGGCCAGTGGGCGCGTCCGGCTGCCGGTCAGCAGGTTATGGAGGCTTGGCAGGGCGGAACGCGCCATGCCATTCGTCAGAGGCAGCAGCAGCACGGCAAGCGCCGCCGCCAAAAGATAGAAGATCGGATAGAGGTCGCTGCCGCCGCGCTTCCAGAGAACCCAGACACAGAAAAGCAGCGGATAATGGGCACAGAAGATCCAGAAGCTGAGGCTGCCCGTTTCAGCCAGCCTCTGCCCCATGCGGCTGCGGATGAAGATCGACGATAGCGCCCAGAACCCTGGAATGCCGACGATCACCATCAGATTGCGGCAAACCTCGAGCCACAAGGGCAAACCGGGTCCTTCCACATAGGCGGCGGTTGCCAGAAGTGCTGCAAGCGCAATGAAGCCGGGACCGATCAGCGCGACATAGCGATCCATCGCCGTCACATCGACACGGTAGAGGCTGAGATAAATTCCGAAGCTGAAGCTGAAGAGGATCGAGTTCCGCAGCACGATTCCGATCGATACCGGCCAGGCCGCGATGAGAAGCAGGAAAGCCAATGTCAGCAACGGCGCACGGCTGATGAGAAAAGCAAGAATTGGCGACAGCAGGATGCAGACGAAAAGATCGCGTAGAAAGTAAAGCGGCAGATTGATCGGCGCGCCGTCAATCGCGAACAGAAGGGTCGATAGTGTATGCGGAGTAGATTCCGACAAATCAGGCAGATATCCATCACCAATTCCGTAGTACTGGAGGATCAGGACGGATACAAAGAACGCACTGTTCCACAGCATAAAAGGCAGGATGACTGTCTTTGTCTTTCGGCGGATAATCTTCCCATAGTCCAGCGATGTCGTGCCTTGGCGAAACAGCAGGTAACCCGAAATCGCGCTCAGGCAGGGCACGCCGACACGGAACAGGCTGTCACGAAGGAACACCCGCAGCCAGTCGAAAAGGCCATATGCGCCGTTGAACGGGCTGGTACGCGTATCGAACGGTATATGGACAAAGATGATGCCCGAGATGAGCACGATACGCATGAGGTTTATCCGCGAAGACACGTTGGCAGTCACATTCACGATGTCTGTCACCCTTTCTTCGTGCTGCATCCCCCCTTGCAGCTATTTCGTTCAGAGCAGAGCAGAGCTCGCAGACGTAACCTAGGGCGATCTTTGGAAAGGGAATATGGCGGCGCAGCAAAAATGGGCGAAAAGTGATATCCCGCACCGCGTTCGAGCAACCCCTTCGGATTGCTCGAAAGCTTAAACAATTGCATTGCGTAGGAGAAAAATCGTGCAAAAAAAAGGAGTTAAGGAAAATGGAGCACTTTTGCATGCCGACTTCACGCAAGGTTTTCAACGTAGGTAGATTTTTACCGAAGGGTGAAGATTTTTTGCAGCGCAGCAGACTTTTCAGTGCGAAGCATGACCAAAATACGACACTATTGCAATCAATATGGGAATATCGATCGACACCGCTCTTCCCATGGATGCAATGCCGTCCAATCCTGAGAACCAATGTGTCACAATAGATCACCGGAGAGGCATTCGGCATCGCATCCAGCAGGGATAAAGTTTGAGAAATCTCCGCTTTCGACATTGCTCCCTACCGAATGGACGCTACCTGTTGGCGTCGCGGCGGCATCCATCGCCGGGCAAGCAGCCAAAAATTAGCGATGGATAAAGCCGATGGTTACGTCCCCGGGGATGAGGCCGAAAATTCTTGGATTGAAAACCGTAAAGGCGGGAATATGGCGTCTCTCACGATTATTATTCCGTTCTATCAGAAGCAACCGGGCGTTCTGCAGCGCGCCTTGAGATCGATATCCCGGCAGACTTTTCAGGATTTCGATATTCTCGTCGTCGATGATGCATCACCGCTCCCGGCGGAAAAAGAGCTGCAATCGCTGGGCGCTGAGGAGCGCGCGCGCATTCGCCTCATTCGCCAGACCAATGCCGGACCGGGCGGGGCGCGCAATACCGGTCTCGACAATGTACCGGCGGCCAGCCGTTTTGTTGCATTCCTCGATTCCGACGATGAATGGGCGCCCGAGCACCTGAACAACGCATTCGAGGCGCTGACGCGCCATGACGCCGATTGCTATTGGGATTCCATCGACGGAGGCGAAGAGTTCTACTATCATTTCAGCATCGCCGAACTCGCAAAATCAGCCGATATCGTGCGGCTGTCCGATAAACCGGCCATCATCGAGATCCCCAATGTCGCCAGCGTCATGCTGCAGGACTGGAGCTTCCTGCACATGTCCTGCATGGTGATCGGCAGATCTCTCTTCGAAAAGGTACGCTTCGAACCGACGCTGCGGCTGGCTGCGGAAGATGTCCTTTATTTCTGCGACTGTGCCCTGGCGGCCAGACGTGTGCTGTTATGCGAAAATGCCGGCGCACTGCGTGGCGAAGGCGTGAACATATTTCACAGCATCGACAATGATTCCCCGCAATTCCTGCGTCAGCAGTTCAACACCTGGACGGCGCTCGACACGCTGGAACAGAGATTTTCACGCCGGCCTCAGGATGTCGCCGCCATCCGCCTTTACAAAAACCGCGCCCGGCGCCAGGCACTTTGGAGCCAGGCGCGGCAGCTGCGGCAGCGGCGCCTGCCGCAATTCGGATTGCTGGCAAAATGGGCCTTGCGCGACCCTGCAATTTTACAAAGCGTGATGCAGCTTGCCGTGGGCAAACTCGCGCCCTAGATTTTGCACCGCAGCATATGCTGTGCATGCCGCATCCAAGAGCCATCGGCATGTCCCCGTTATCGTTTGGTCAGCAAGGAGTCCTGCATGAAGCCGTTCCACTGGGAATCCACCCATGGCAATTTCGGTGACGATCTCAATCTCTGGCTCTGGGATTTCCTGCTTCCCGGCCTTCGCGACGTTCATGAAGAAACGCTGCTGGTCGGCGTCGGAACCGTTCTCAACACGGAAATCCTGCCGGCCGACGGACGCAAGCTCGTCATCGGCAGCGGCTTCGGCTACGGTTCCCTTCCCGACATGCGCGATAGCTCGCAATGGGACATCCGCAGCGTCCGCGGCCCCCTGACGGCGGAAAAGATCGGCTTGCCAGCCGAAATGGGCATTGTCGATCCCGCCGTGCTGGTGACGGAAATGCCGGAATTCCAGAACATTTCCAAGAACGGCAGACGCACCTTCATACCGCATTGGGAATCGGCTGCCGCCGGCCTCTGGCCCGAGATCTGCAAAACCGTCGGCCTTTCCTATCTCGATCCCCGCGGCGAGGCGAAGGCGGTGATCCGCGAAATAGCAGCCTCCGAGCTGATCGTTGCGGAATCGATGCACGGCGCCATTCTCGCCGACGCCTTCCGCGTTCCGTGGATCGCGGTCAGCTCGTCGCGTTCCATCAACAGCTTCAAATGGAACGATTGGGCACGCTCACTCGGCGTGACATATGCGCCGAAGCACATCCCCGTTTCCACCCGCGCCGAAGCGATCGCCAAGGGCGCCAAGTTCTGGGGCGTCGGCTTCGAACGCAGCAAGCAAGCTGCCGCCGAACTCGAAAAGCAGCGATACGGGGAAAATGTCATGCTTGCCGATCCCGAGCAGACCACGTTCCGGGTCATGGCGAAGCAGGCGCTTGCCGTGCCCTCGGCCCTGGCTCTCTGGCAGGCCAGCAAGGCAAAGCCGCAGCTGAGCAAAGACGGGGCGCTCGCAGCCTGCAAGGAACGCCTGCTCGCCGCGATCGAAGGTGTGCGGCGCGATTATCTCTGAAGCAATTCCAGGAAAACTGCGCAGCGGTTTTCCGTCCGGAATCGCGAGAAAACAAAGAGAAGGAGCGGTTCGGCGATTCCGTGAAACGCTGGACCGCTTTCAATTTCCAAACAATCCCTATTCCGGAGCGGCCTGCAGCAGATAGCGCAGACCATTCGCTCCGGAATGGGCGATGGATGCGCCGCCGCGCTTGCGGAAACGCTCCGTCTTGTCCGCCAGGATGCCGCCGGCAATCGCCGGAACGGCGAAGGGATGCGACAGTGCATGGGCCGCAGCCGAGAACAGGCCGGACTGCGATTTGATATCGAGGAAATGTCGCAACTCGTAGCGGTCGCGAATATGCCGCTCGTGGCGGCGGATCACGGCTGCATCCGCCGAAGAAAGGCCGCCCTTGGCAAGGATGGCCCGGTCGGCCTCATAGAGCCGCCGCAGATCCTCTGTCCTGTGCCGGCCGCTCAGGGAATCGCTGCGCACGACCGCGCCATAGCCGCAGCTATGGATGATCTTGTAGCGCGCGGCTTTGGCCAGCGCGCGCACATAGAGATCGTAGTCCTCGCCGAGGCGTAGCGTCTCGTCATAGCGCAGGCCGTGCGCATCCAGAAAAGACCGCCGCATCAGGGGCTTGAGGAAACCGATCTCGCCGCGGCGCACACCCCGCTTGGAAATATTGCCCTCGACGAAGGCAACGAGATCGAGAAAGCGCGGCTTCGCATCGAAGTGATCGAGCCTTGCATGGGCGTCCGGAACCGTGTCGGCATTGACGAAGGCGATATTGTCGGCGACGAAATCCCAATCGTCGGCGGCAAGCAACGAGGCGAAACGCCCCGGAAAGAAGAAATCATCGGCATCGAGAATGCCGATTAGCGGGGCCTTGGATATCTCGATCGCGTGATTGCGCGCGGCGGCCGGACCGCGGTTCTTCTCGAACTTTCGGATGGTCAGCCTGCCGCTGTTATCATCGGCGCTGGCGGCGGCGGCGGCGGTTCCGTCCGTCGAACCGTCGTCGATGACGACGACCTCTGCGACTTCCGGCTCCCGAAGAGCCGAGGCAACAGCCAGCCCAATGGTGTCGCTGGCATTTTTTGCGGCGATGATTACGCAGACGCCTTTTTCTGCACTGTCGGTCACGTCAGCCTCCAATGGTTCTGCCGGAGACTTAGGACATGGCTTCGATCCGGCAACCGCCGGGCTGGCAAAAGATGTGCCTGGCCATCCCAACTTAGGGCCGACTCAAGGCCGGAGTTAAGGGTTGAACGGCTCGGAACGCTTGAAATTGGACGTGGAGAGGCCGCCGACCTTCGTATCCTCCGGACCCGGCGTGAGCCCCTTGTCTTCGGCCAGGAAGGCAGGGCGCGACCTGCGCTCTTTCCAGACGAGATAGAGCACGCCCAGAAAATAGCCGGTCTGCAGGAGGACGGCACAGATGATCGTCTCGACGAACGTGGTCCAAAGAGAATTCGTCAAAAAGTATGTTGCGGTAGCAAATACGATCAGCGTGCCCAACATGCTGATAAAAACGCGCGGCGCGTACATAATCTTACCTCGCCCGCTGAGCCATCATGTAAAAAGCAATCAAGGTCTTTCCTCCCTTATCAGACCTGAAAGTCAAATATATTTTATGATTCATTGAGATTCAACCAAGTCACAGTGTTCCGTTGCGAATTGAGACGATCCTAACGCTGCGCCTGTTAAAACTACACCTCGATTATAATTACAATTGAATTTGTTCATCTTTCTCATTGCAATTATATGGATATACGGCACCAATATGCAACTCTGGAGACAGGCGCGACCCGCCAGGCACCTGTAGCTTCCTCGTCAATTCAATCAACTTTTATTACAAAGTCCTGGAAAAGCCGCCCTCAGTATGTGCACCGCAAAATATTGCTGCAGTGCAATATATCCTCTGAAGAAGTGCGCGTAGCGTCAAGATAGCATATAGCTGAGGCTAGAACGACCGAAAGCTTTCGAAACCAATGATAATGAACAACTTACTGTTCACCGCCTATAATATCCTTAGAAACTATCGACTATGAGGCGACAGAGCTATCAACCCCGATATTATACGAGGTTTGATACAGTACAACTCATCCATTCCTGATCACTGATTTAAACCAAGTCACCACTGATGCGGTAAATATATACCGCCATGCCATATCGCTACAAAAGTTTGGCTTAAAAAGTCTAATTCCCAGCCTACACTCCGTTCATCCCGGCTCTAATTACGCGTCCGAGAATTTCCGACCAATCGTCAACATGAATGGAGTTTTCTCTATGAAGTCTGCGACGAGATCGGCCACATCGGCTTTTTTCAGCGCCGCGGAAAGCGACGTCTTTCCGCCAACTGGTGGAGTATTGAAACGCGTCTTCGACGTCTCTGCCGCAATGACTGCCCTGGTTCTCATCAGCCCGCTCTTCCTGATGCTGATGCTGCTGGTGAAACTTACGGATCAGGGTCCCGCCTTTTACGGCCATCGCCGCATCGGCCATAATGGCAAGAGCTTCCGCTGCCTGAAGTTCCGCACCATGGTCGTCAACGGCGACAAGGTTCTTCAGGCCTATCTGCAAGCCAATCCGAAGGCAATGGAAGAATGGCGCGCAACCCGCAAGCTGCAGAACGACCCTCGCGTCACCGTCGTCGGCGCGGTGCTGCGCAAGCTCAGCCTCGACGAACTGCCGCAGCTGATCAACATCATCCGCGGCGAAATGAGCATCGTCGGCCCGCGACCGGTCGTGGAGGACGAGCTCGAGCTCTATGAGACCGCTGCGATCTATTATCTGCAGTCCCGCCCCGGCCTGACGGGCCTTTGGCAGGTCAGCGGCCGCAACGACGTCTCCTATGCCAGCCGTGTCGCCTTCGACACGCATTATGTGAAGAACTGGTCGCTCGGCAGCGACATGAAGATCATCGCCAAAACCATTCCTGCGGTCTGCCTCTCGCGCGGCAGCTATTGATGATGACCGGCAGATACCGCGGGCCACCCCCTGCGGTTTCCCGCGCTCGGCGCGGCTGCCAACCACAAACAGGGAAGATCCTGCATGATTGAATTTCGGCCTTTCAAGAGGCTTGTTCGCGTGAATACATCTCTTCGATGCGCAGCTTTCGTCGCTCTCAGCCTTTGCGCAGCGTCCGTCTCGGCTTCGGCCGACAATCTGCCCGGATATCATCTGGGCGTCATGGACAAGCTGCATGTACGCGTTGCCGAATGGCAGACCGCAGAAGGCGCCGTTCGCGACTGGTCCTCGATTTCCGGCGACTACACAGTCGGCCCTTCGGGCTCGATCTCCGTTCCTTTCATCGGCGACATGCCCGCGCTCGGCAAGACCACGGACCAGATCGCAGAGGCCATCGGCCTCGGGCTGCAGAAGCAGTTCGGCCTGCGTGATCGCCCCTCGGCCTCAGTCGAGCTCTCCCAGTTCCGCCCGATCTATCTCTCAGGCGAGGTGCAGAATCCGGGCGAATATCCTTTCGCGCCCAATCTTACCGTGCTCAAGGCCGTCAGCCTGGGAGGCGGCATGCGTCGCGCCGATGCCGGCCAGCGTTTCGCACGGGATTTCATCAATGCCAAGGGCGACGCCGTCGTCTACATGGCGGAACGCGGCCGTCTTCTGATGCGCAAGGCGCGCCTGCTGGCCGAACTGTCCGGCAAGGATGAAATCGAGGTTCCCCCGGAACTCAAGCAAACGCCGCAAGCAGAAAGTATGCTTGCAAGCGAGCGGGCGCTGATGCAGACCCGCAGCGAGCGCATGAGGAACCAGCTGCAGTCGCTGGAAGATCTGAAAACCCTTCTGCAGAACGAAGTCGAAGCCCTTTCGAAAAAGAACGAGACGCAGAGCCGCCAGCTGGAATTGGCAAAGGCCGACCGCGACAAGGTCGAAAGCCTGGCCGAACGGGGGCTTGAGCTCGCCTCCCGCCGGATCTCCGCGGAACAGCGCGCATCCGATCTGGAGGCCACGCTTCTCGATACGGAAACGGCGTCGCTGAAAGCCAAACAGGACATCAACAAGGCCACCCAGGACGAGAATACGGTGCATAACGACTGGCAGAACTCGCTGGCCAAGGATATGCAGGATACCGATACGCAGCTGGAAACCCTGCAGCTGAAGCTCTCGACCAGCCAGTCGCTGATGCAGGAAGCACTTGCCCAATCCTCGGATGCAAGCAACCTCGATCCCAGCGGCCAGAGTGTGAGCGTCACCTACACGATCATCCGCGACGAAAACGGCCAGTCGAAGGAGATCCAGGCCCAGGAGAATACGCAGGTATTGCCCGGTGATCTCATCAAGGTCAGCACCGGTCTTGCCATCCGATAAGGAAAGTCGATGCGGATAGCCAAATCGATCTTTGTCCGTCCAGGCAGCAACGTCACCTATGGCACGGTGGCGATTGCTCTCTCCTTCTTCGTTTTCGCCTACTCCTCGCGTTTCGGCCAGCCTTCGATCCTGCTCTACTACGCGCTCTGGTTCCCGCTGGTCATGATCGACTATCGCAATGTGCTCGGCAGCTATCAGAAGCAGCTCTGGCTTTTCGCCTTCGGCGTCTTCACCTGCCTGTCGATCTTCTGGTCGGTCGTTCCCTCCGTATCGGCGCGCGCGGCGATCCAATATATGACGCATATCTTCTGCGCCCTGGTCGCGATGCGCACGCTCGATATCCGCACACTGGCACGCGGTGCGATCGCCGGCACCGGCATCGTGCTCATCTATTCGATATTGTTCGGCTATTATGCCTATGATCCGATCGATGGAACCTACAGCTTCGTCGGCGCCTTCGACTCCAAGAACCAGCTCGGCTTCTATGCCTCGATCGGCATCTATTTCGCCTTTACCGCCGTCTTCGTTCTTGGCGAACGGCGAATCTGGATGCTGGGCGCGGGAATTGCCGGCCTGCTATCCGCTTATTGCCTGCTTGCCTCGCAATCGGCGACCTCGGTGCTGACGACCGGGCTGGTGGTGGTCCTATGCGCGAGCCTGCGCGTCATCCTTTACCTGTCGCCCAAGCAGCGCAAAAGGCTGTTTGTGACCGCGGCCGTCTCCGGCGTCGTGCTCGTAGTTGCCGGCGTCTATGGCGGCGCGGTCGACGTTGTGCTCGGCGCCTTCGGCAAGGATTCCACGCTCACCGGGCGTACCTATCTTTGGCAGCAGGGCATCGCCGCCGCGCAGCAGAACCTCTTCTTCGGAGTAGGCTACCAGGCTTACTGGGTTCAGGGCTTCTCCGAGCCCGAGCGACTATGGGATGAGTTTTTCATCGCTTCCCGAGCCGGTTTCCATTTCCATAATACCTATATCGAAACTGCGGTGGAAACCGGGCTCATCGGCGTATTCCTGCTCGCCTCGATCCTGTTGACGGCCTTCATCGGCCATATCAGCCGTTTCCTGAGCGACATAAGAAACGATGAATCCTACATCCTTCTAGGCGTTGCCACCCTTCTGCTGATCCGCTCTTTCGTGGAGATCGATATTCTAAATCCGTACCACGTCGGCTCCTTCCTGTTCTATTTCACGGCAGGAAAACTCTCCATGCGAGCGCGAGCGCGCGTAAACGCATCACTGCCCGCCAGCGATGACCGGATACAATTTGCGACGCCTGTGAACTGGGAGCCGCGGACGGGCCAATGAAGACACTCTACGGCATTCAGTATCTTCGTGCCTTTGCTGCGCTCGCCGTGGTGTTCTTTCACGCTGCCGAGCGCAGTGGCGGCCATTTTCGCATCGGGGCCGCCGGCGTGGACGTCTTCTTCGTTATCAGCGGCTTCATCATGTGGACCATGAGCGAACGCCGTCCCGTCACGCCGCTGCGCTTCGTGTTGGATCGGCTGCAGCGCATCGTGCCGTCCTATTGGATCGTCACGGCCATCATGATCGGTGGAGCAATCGTCGGCCTGTTTCCGAACCTGAAGCTGACGGCAAGCCATATCCTTGGTTCGCTGCTGTTCATTCCGCTCCGCTCGCCAAACGATAGCAACGAGATCTGGCCGGTCCTGGTTCAGGGATGGACCTTGAATTTCGAGATGTTCTTCTACGTCATCTTCGCGGCCTGCCTGTTCCTGCCGCAACGCCTGCGTCTCGGCAGCCTGATCGGCGTCTTTGTCGCCTTCGTCATCGCCGGCGCGATCATCCATCCACAATCGCCGTTGCTTGTTACCTATACGAGGCCGATCATTCTCGAATTCGTGGCGGGTGCGGTTCTGGGCCAGCTCTGGCTGAAGGGAAACATCCCGGGATTTGGCCTCGGCCTTGCGCTTATGGTCGCGGCAATTGGCGGTTTTGCTGCCATTGAAATTCTCGGCCTGGAATTCAACGAGATAACATGCGGCCCGCTCGCCATAGCGCTGGTACTGGGCATGGTCTCGGTCGAGCGCAGCGGCAGGCTGCCGCAGATTGTGCCGCTCACCTACCTCGGCAACGGCTCCTACTCCATCTATCTGTGGCATACGCTGGCAATCTCGGTCGTGGTAAAGTTCGGGACATCGACACAGATCCCTTCCGATGTGGTCGCCTTCCTCGGCGCTATTGCAGGCACCGTGCTCGGAATATTTGCCTATGAGCTGGTCGAAAAGCCGCTGCGCAACCTATTGCGAAACTTCAGCTGGCGAAGGACTCGTCCCTCGCCAGCCTGATAGCGGACCGGCCTCTGGATCGGCGGCACCGGATTAAAGCCGCCGGCGACGCAGCTGATCGAAATAGACAATGACGATGATCAGTACGCCGGTGATGATGCGTTGCCAGAAGGAATTCAGGTTCAAGAGATTGGCACCGTTGTTGATCGTCGCCAGGATGAATGCGCCGATCAGCGGGCCGTAGACCGAGCCGACCGCGCCGAACAGGCTCGTTCCGCCGATCACCGACGAGGCGATCGCCTGCAGCTCCCAGCCATCGGCCTGGGTGGCATTGCCGATCGCGATGCGCGAGGCAAGCAGAATACCGACGAAGGCGGCGCAGGTTCCCGAGAGGATGTAGGCGAGATAGATCATCCAGTTGACGTTGACGCCGGAAAGCCGGGCTGCTTCGCGGTTTGAGCCGACGGCGAAGAGATAACGGCCCCACCGGCTCAGATGCAGGAAAATGACGGCTGGAATTGCCACCAGTATCACCATCCAGAACAGGCTTGGAATCCCCAGGAAATCCGAAACGGCGAAATTGGTGAAATCATCATTGACGATATTGATCGTCGAGCCGTTGGTAATCAGCAGGCCGATGCCTCGTAGCGACGTCAGTGTCGCCAGCGTGATGATGAAGGGCGGCAAGCCCATGCGCACGATGCCGAAGCCGTGGAACGCCCCGATCAGAACCCCGAACAGCAGGGTGATGAGAATGGCGGCCCATACTGGAAATCCAGCCTGAAGCAGCCAGGCGATGATGACCGTGCAAAAGCCGACGATCGCGCCGACGGAGAGGTCGATACCCGCCGTGATGATGACGAAGGTCTGGCCGAGCGCAAGAATGGCGGTCATCGACCCCTGACGCATCAGATTGGTGATGTTGAGCGGCGTCCAGAACTTGTCGGTCCAGAAGCCCAGGAGGATCCAGAGCGCCAGCAGCAGCAGGATCAGCGTCAAGCTGAAGAGGATGTTCATCTTGCGCCGCGGCGCAACCGCTGGGCCTTCTGTCGTATTCGCGGCCATTTTCTTGTTCTCCCTCTTTCGACTTGTTTGTTGTTCAGACGCCGATCGCTTCGCCGAGGACTTCCTCATGCGTTGCCGCATGGAAATCATGGCTGGCGACCAGCTGGCCTTGGCGGAAAACGTGCAGGCGATCGGCGAGCTCGTAGACCTCGGGCAGATAGGATGAGATGACGATGATGCCGGCGCCGTCGCGAAGCAGCTTGGCGAATAGCCGATAGATTTCAGCCTTTGTCCCGACATCGACGCCGACCGTCGGCTCATCGAAAATAAAGAGCTTGGCACCATGGCTCAACCATTTGCCGATGACCACCTTCTGCTGGTTGCCGCCGGACATGGCGGAGACCAGAACCCGCCGGCTCGGCGTCTTGATGCTGAGATCACGGATCTGCTTGTCGGCGTTGGTGGATTCGCCTTTCCTGTCGATGATCGGGCCGCGGCTTAACCGCTTGAATACGGGCAGATTGATGTTGAGTCCAATCGGCAGGTTGAGGCAAAGCCCCTGATCGCGCCGGCTTTCAGGCGCCAGCGCTATGCCGAGTTCCATCGCGTCACGTTCGTTGCGGATTTCGACCTTGCGGCCCTGCCAATAAATTTCCCCGGCAGAGAGCGGCTGACGCCCGTAAAGACCGAGAGCGAATTCGCTGCGGCCGGCGCCGATCAGTCCGTAAAGGCCGACGATCTCGCCGGCACGAACGCTCAGCGAAACATTCTCGAAGCCGGGCCCGGAAAGACCGCGCGTCTCGAGGATGGTATCGCCGATCGGAACCTCTTCCTTGTGATAGATCTGTTCGATGGAACGATTGATCATCAGCTTGATCAACTCGTCCTCGTTGGTTTCGGCGATCGTGCGGGTGCCGACATGCGTGCCGTCGCGCAGTACAGAAACCCGGTCGGCGAGTTCGAACACCTCTTCCATGCGATGGCTGATATAGACGATCGTCACACCCTCGCCCTGCAGGCGGCGGATCAGCTTGAACAGCTGCGCCGATTCCTGGCGGGTGAGATAGGCGGTCGGCTCGTCGAAAATCAGGAACTGCGTGCCGCGCATCGCGGCTCTCGCAGTCGCGACCAGCTGCTGCTGACCGATCGTGAGCGATCCCAACAGTTCGCCGGCCGGCAGCCCGAAGCCGAGATCGTCGAGCACGGTCTGCGCCATGGCCACCATCTGCTTCTTGCGCATCAGGCCGAAACGATTGACCTCGTCGCCAAGGAAAAGATTGGCGGCCACCGTGAGGTGCGGGCAGAGCACCACTTCCTGATGCACGGCATTGATGCCGCGGGCGATCGCCTCATTGGGCGTTGCGAGCGCAACCGGATGGCCGCACCAGAAGATTTCGCCCGCCGTCCTGGTGATGACGCCGGTCAAGAGCTTGATGAGTGTCGATTTGCCGGCACCGTTCTCGCCGACGATCGCGTGAATCTCGCCGGCCAGAAACGTGACGGTCGCAGGTTTCAGCGCCTCGACGAAGCCATAGCGCTTCTGCAGGCCCTTGAGCTCAAGAATGGGCGAGCCCGCCGGAATGCGGTTTGCTTCCGTTTTGACAGTGTCATCGTGCCGATGGCTGATTTCTTCAAGGCTCGTCATGACGTCTCCTCCCTCTCACATCTCCGCACGGCCGCCTCGGGGGACGCGGCCAGGCGAAAGGCCGCGCCCGATGCTTCGGGCGCGGCCTCAAGTCTTACTTGACCTTCGGGTTCAAGAGCGCATCGATTTTCGGATCGCTCATATTCGCCTTGGTGACGAGGTTGGCGCCGGTATCGACGTTGGCCGGAACTTTTTCCTTCTTCGAAGCGGCGAGCGCCGTCTTGATGCCGTCATAACCCATGCGATAGGGATCCTGCACCACGAGACCGGCAAGAACGCCCGATTTCAGGAAACCGACGGTCTTGTCGTCATTGTCGAAGCCGATCACCTTGATCTTGTCGCCGAGCTTGTTTTCGGCGATGGCCTGGCCGACGCCCTGAGCCATGATCAGGTTGGAGGCGAAGACGCCGACGAGCTTCGGGTTGGCCGTGATCAGGTCGGTCATGATGTTGAGGCCGGTTGTTGCCTGACCATCGGCATACTTGTCAGCAACGACCTTGAGGCCCGGATATTTGCTCTTGACCTCCTCCAGGAACCCCTGGCGGCGCTGATCGAGGGAACCGACGCCCGGCAGGCTGGTGATGATGGCGATCTCACCCTCTTCCTTGCCGGTCATGCCCTTGATTGCGGCGGCAAGACCATCGGCGGCGATGCGGCCGCCCTGGACGTTGTCGGTGGTCAGGAACGAGACGAAGGATTTGGAATCGGCGCCGGAGTCGATGCCGACGACCGGCACGGACTTGGCGGCTTCATCCACGGGCTTGCCGAGCGCCTTGAACTCGGTCGGCGAGATGACCACCGCAGCCGGCTTGCCGGCAACGGCGTTTTCTAGAATGCTGATCTGGCCGTTAATGTCGGATTCCGATTGAGCGCCGAGCTCCGGCACCTTCACACCGAGATCCTTGCCTGCCTGGCGAGCGCCGGCAAGAACGATCTGCCAGTAGAAGGATGTGGTATCCTTGACGATGATCGGGATGGTCACGTCGGCCGCGAAGGACTGCATGGGCATCGCCATGGCGATGACGGCAGCACCGGCGAGGCCGGCAAAGCTGCGGCGGGACAAAAGTGACTTGGCAATTTTCATCTGCTTCTCCTCTCAACGCGCTCTCTCTCCTGCACACCTGCCGCTGAACGCTTACGGCTGGTATCGCGACGCCTTGCGGCGTCACGCATCGCGCGGCGGAAAAGCCACCGACGCCAAAACAGGCTTTCCTCCTCTACGAAGCCATCTCTCCGACGGCTCGAAGCTCCAATCTGCTAGACCCGGACCGCCTCGTCTCCCAACGGCGGCGCCACGAGGGTCAACCCTTCGAACTCCGCATAGAAACTGTCGGGGAGCCGGGGCTCCACCAGCTGCATATTGCGGACAAGACTTTCCGGCTTCGCCGTGCCGATCAACACCGAGGCCACGCAGGGACTGCGCAGCGGGAACTGAAGCGCAGGCTGGGCAAGCGGTACACTATGCTTGCGGGCGATCTCTTCCATAGCCCCAACCTTGGCCAGGATATCCGGCGTTGCCGGCAGATAATCGAAATGCGCGCCGGGCACGGGACCAGTCGCCAGAATGCCGGAGTTGAAGACACCGCCGACGACCAGCGATGTTCCTTTCTTCTCGCAAAGCGGCACCAGCTCGGCAACCGCCGAGCGGTCCAGCAGCGTATAGCGACCGGCGAGCAGAATGCAGTCGATATCGGCCGCATGCATGACGTCCAGGCAGACCGGCACCTCATTGACCCCAAGGCCATAGGCCTTGATCGTGCCGGATGATTTCAGCTCCTCCAGAGCCTTTAACCCGGATCCCAGAAGCTGCCCCAGGTAACGTTCGTTGAGTGCCTTGCCGTGGGTATAGCCGCCGATATCGTGGACATAGAGAATATCGATGCGATTGAGACCGAGGCGTGCATAGCTGAATTCAACCGAGCGCATGATGCCGTCATAGGAATAATCGTAGTCGGCATCGAAAGGCAGGGGATCGACATAGCCGTAATTCGGCACCTTGTCGCTCGGCACCGGCCGCATGAGGCGACCGACTTTGGTCGACAGCACGTAACTGTCTTCCGGCTGATCGCGCAGGAAATCGCCGACATGGCGCTCGCCAAGGCCGAAGCCATACCAGGGTGCCACGTCGAAATAGCGGATGCCGCTATCCCAGGCCGCCTGCAAGGTCTTCATCGCCTGATCGCGAGGGCAGGCACGATAGAGGCCGCCCAGCGCCGCAGCGCCGAAGCTGATCTCCGTGACCTCAAGGCCCGTCCTGCCGATTGTTCTTCTCTGCATCACCTCTCCCTTGTGATGACGATCATTTCAATTTCGGTGGCGTTAACGGACGCTCTCGGCGTCCATCGCCATTGATTTTGTTTTTTATCTACAATAAACATTTTGGTGTCAACGAGGAAATCATAGGGACCGTCACGGGAGACGACGGAAACAGCGGTTTCGACATAACTCCTGCAATTGACTGCCATCGGAACATGGTTCAGACAGCGCCGCCAGCAAAGAGCGGCGACGATACGCGAGGGGGAAATGGCAAGGCAAAACACGCTCTTCAAGGAAGCCTACAATCGCTATGCAGCCCGCCTGAAGCTCGATACCGAACTGCCGAGCGAGCCTGAAATCGCAGCCGAGCTCGGCGTCAGCCGCAGCACGGCGCGGGCGATCCTGATGCGTCTCAGCGACGCCGGCATCATTCTCTGGAACAAGCGGCAGAAGGTTGTACTGCGCCAGCCGACCGAGGCCGATTTCTTTCCCAAGGAGGAAACCGATTCACTGCACGATATCATCGAGCGCAGCTTCATGGTGCGCATCATGTCCGATGAAGCCCAGCCCGGCATGCAGATCAACGAGCTGGAACTGGCGCGCGAAATCGGCACTGGCACGTCGGTCGTTCGTGAATTTCTCATCCGATTCAGCCGCTTCGGCCTGATCGAGAAACGGCCGAACAGCCACTGGATTCTCAAGGGCTTCACCAGCGAATTCGCGCTCGAACTTGCTGACGTGCGGGAAATGTTCGAGCTGCATTCCGCAGCCGAGTTCGGCCGCTTGCCTGCCAATCATCACGCCTGGGAGGATCTCAAGGCGATCGAGCAGGAACACCACGAGCTGCTCAAAGATTTCGACGCGCATTACCGCGATTTCTCGCGCCTCGACGAAAAATTTCACCTTCTCATCCATCGCGCCTCGAAGAATCGCTTCATCACCGAGTTCTACGACGTCATCGCCATCATTTTTCACTATCACTATCAGTGGAACAAGGCTTTCGCACGCGAGCGCAATGCCCGCGCCATAGTGGAGCATCTCGACTATATCGAAGCGCTGCAATCGCGCGACCAGCAGAGGATCGACGCTGCCTGCCGTCAGCATCTTGCTTCGGCACGACAGACGCTGCTGCAGTCGATCCCGCAGGTTCCGGGAGAAATTGCCGGCTCCGCCGCGTGACGACGGGAGCCGGCCGTTCGCTTATTTCGCCGTGAAGCTCAGGCTTTGGCTGGCAAAGCGCGGAGACGAGACTTCCAGCCTGATCGCACCGGCTTCTCCGATTGCCTGCAGCCAGAAACCTGTGGTCCCGCCCTGGAATGCCACCGTTTCCGGCCCGATAACCTTCGCCGGACCTTCGACCTTGATCGTGACGGCCTCATTGAGGAAAGGCAGACGCGAGCCGGCCTGATCGAGCGCACGCACGATGACGCGCACCGCATCGCGCTCGCCTGCGCGCAAGGTATCGGCATCGGCTTCGACCTGAAGCGACGCCGGCAGCGGATTGGCGACCATATGCTGCTCGACAACCTTTCTGCCGCCGATATAGCCGGTGAAATGCACGTCTTCCCATTCCATCCCCCATACGCCGAGCTCGTCCGGAGTGAAGGCACGGTGATCGAAGACGACGGGAGGATGCGGCAGGTGCGGGAAAGTCTCCCGGTCCGGGCCGAGACGCTTGGTCAGCGAGCCGTAACGCAGCTCGACCTCATCGCAATTGGTCAGAACGATCAGCGGCAGCGCGCCGCCGATATTGCGCTCGCCGCGCGCCCAGATCGTCACCGGCTTCATGACGATCTCTTCGGCGGGCTCGCACTGGCTGGCATAGACATAAGCGGCGAATTTCGGCTCGCGGAACATGTCCATCACGCCGTGATAGCAGATGCGATCGCCCGAGCCGAAATCGCTATGGGTATTGTAGTCGAACATGCACCAGCCAATGGCGCCTGATATCGAGGGGTCGCCATAGGCGGCGTTCAGCACTTCCAGATGCCGGCGGACATGCTCGGCCTGGCGCTGCTCCTGATCGTAGATCTTCGTCGGATACATATGGCCGCCGAATTCGGTGATCAGATAGGGCACATCCTTGGAAAGGCCGGTATTTTCCTGCTGCGGCCTCAGCGGCGTGCGCGGCCGGTTGGCACCCGGCAGCTCCTCGTTGCCGAGGATGAAATCATTCATGGTGTAGACGTCCTCGAGCATCTCGCTCTCGGTGATGTAACGCACGCCGCCGGTCTGACGTGTCGGATCGAGCTCGCGCGCCAGGCGGTTCGTCTCGGCATAGAAATCGTGAGAATCCTGGGATTCGTTGATGCGTACGCCCCAGATGACGATCGATGGGTGATTCCAGTCGCGTTCGATCATTCGGCGCACGTTGCGGATCGATTCCTGCTGCCATTCCTTATCGCCGATATGCTGCCAACCGGGGATTTCCTCGAAGACCAGCAGGCCGATGCGGTCGCAATGATCGAGGAACCACTTCGATTGCGGATAGTGCGAGGTGCGCACGATGTTGCATTTCAGGGTGCGCTTCATGATTTCAGCGTCGCGCTCCTGGGCAGAGCGGCCCATCGCATAGCCGACATAGGGAAAGGCCTGATGGCGGTTGAGCCCGCGCAGCTTCAGCTTCTTGCCGTTCAGCAGGAAGCCTTCCGCTGTGAAGCCTGCCGTGCGGAAGCCAAAGGTCGCGGCATGACGGTCCGCGCCGTGATCGCTCGCAAGCTCCACTTCGGCCGAATAAAGAACCGGATCGTCGAGTTCCCAAAGCGAAAGGCCGGAAAGGCCGGCAAAGCTGAGCTTCACGCTTTCACCGGATGTGTCAGCCTCACCGGAAGCGATGGTTGCTCCGTCCACGGAGCGTAGAGTAACGGTCACCGTCCCCTTAAAAGCGAGATTTTGCGGGTTGGAGATGTCGCAGCGCACCGTCGCGGATTTGCGGTCGGAAAGGACATCGGCGGTTTCGACCTTGATGTTGGCAACCGAGACCGGATCGGTCAGCTTCAACCAGACATCACGATAGATGCCGGCATAGGTCAGGTAATCGATCCGGCCACCGAAAGGCGGTATCTCCGGGTTCTCGCTGCCATCGATCTTGACCGTGATGAGGTTTTCGCCCTGACGCAGCCGGCCGGTCAGGCGCGCCTCGAACGGCGTATAGCCATCTTTATGAGCAACAACCTCCTCGCCGTTCAGATAAACAACGGCGTCGGCCATGGCCGCATCAAAGATCAGCGATATCTCCCGCCCGGCGAATGTGTCGTCCCACTCCATTATTTTCTGATAGGTGAAGGCGCGCTGATAGGATTTCTCGTCGAAATAGTTGAAAGGCAGTTCGACGGCCGTATGCGGCAGAGTGACCTGCTGTCCGTCCTGCGGGCGGCCGACATCCCTGGGCGAGAATCCTTCGCGAAACGTCCAGGATTCGTTGAAGGCGACAACAGAACGCATATTCAATCCTATCGATTAAGCCCGTCGCGGCGGGGACGAACAGATGTTGCTGGGAAGTCAGGCGCGCGGCGAGGCAGGCGGGACGCCGCGGGGCAATATCTATACAGGCTCGCCGCCGTTGCGCAATGCGACCGGTTGGCGGATTTCCATTTTCAAGACAAGCAAGCGATGGCAAGGATGCCGACCTATCACGGATCTATCGGCTCCGTGCATTCTTCGTCTCCTCGACCGGACTGCGCACCGCGGCATACATGCCCGTCGTGCGAAACTCCGTCGGATTGATGCCGTAGATGCGGCGAAACACCTTGGAGAAATAATTGGCATCGTCGAAGCCCGACATGATCGCGACTTCCTTGACGGGGATGAAGGCGGCCTTCGTCAGCAGCTTCGCCGCGCGCTGCATGCGCTGCTGCAAAACGAATTCCGCCGGCGGCACGCCTTCGCTCTCGGCGAAGACGCGCGAAAAATGCGCGCGGCTGAGACCGCCCACCTTCGCCAGTTCTTCGACTGGCAGCGGCTTGTCGAGATTGGCATTGATATGATCGATGACGATCTGCATGACAGAGCGGTCGGCGGCAAAGGCATGCGAGCCGAAGACGTCGTCATAGAGCGCCATGGCCGCCTCATAGGCGATGGCCGAAGCCGAAGCCGGCGTCGTAGCGCCCTTTACGAGCCGAAGGCTGCAATCGGCAAGATGATCGATCGTCGCCTGCTGTAGCTTCAACACCGGACCGGCTGCGGCGAGAATCAGGCGATGGATGCGCAACGCTTCCTCGCCGTTCATGGAAATCCAGAAATATTCCCAACGCTCCCCCTTCTCCAGCCAATAGCGGTGATTATGCGGCACGAGAACGAGCAGTGTGTCGCCGGCATTGACACGATAATTGCGGCTTTCATAACGCAGGCGCCCGGTGCCGCTGATCGTGTGCTGCAGCACGGTGAACGGTGTCAGACCGCGCCGCCGTCCATCCCAATCATAGGGTTCATCATAGCGCACTTCATATCCCGCACTGGTTGGCATGGCGTGCAATCGGTGGCGTCCACGCGGCAGTGAAACCGTCCGCATGACCTGTCCGTTGTCGATCAATTCCTGCAGCACAAAATTACCCTCAAAAGCATAATAGTTCTCTGTTCGCCTCGGCGATTATAGGCATAATCCCGCCAGAAAACAGCGCATGCTCGCCGGCGAGGAACGGCGATCGGAGGAAAAATCTCGATTTCGGCCCGTTCCGCAACCGATGCGACAATGGACAAAAACGCTGTCGATTTCCCCTGCCGCTGCTTGTTCGATCGACTTGAAGGTGAGGATCATGAGTTTCAAAATCGCTATTATCGGCGCCGGCAGCGTCGGCTTCACGAAAAAGCTGTTCACCGACATTCTCTGCGTGCCGGAATTCCGCGATGTCGAGTTCGCGCTGACGGATCTGAGTGAGCACAATCTGACGATGATCAAGGCGATCCTCGACCGGATCGTTGAATCCAACAGGCTGCCGACGCGCGTCACCGCCACCACGGATCGCCGCAAGGCGCTGGAAGGCGCACGCTATGTCATCAGCTGCGTGCGGGTCGGCGGCTTGGAGGCTTACGCCGAAGATATCCGTATTCCGCTGAAATACGGTATCGATCAGTGCGTCGGCGACACGATCTGCGCCGGCGGCATTCTTTACGGCCAGCGCAACATCCCGGTCATCCTTGATTTCTGCAAGGATATCCGCGAGGTCGCCGAGAGCGGCGCCAAATTCCTGAACTATGCCAACCCGATGGCGATGAACACCTGGGCGGCGATCGAATACGGCAAGGTCGATACGATCGGCCTTTGCCACGGCGTCCAGCATGGCGCCGAACAGATCGCCGAGGTGCTCGGCGCCAAGGACAAGCGCGAGCTCGACTATATCTGCTCGGGCATCAACCACCAGACCTGGTTCGTCGACCTGCGCCTCAACGGCCGCAAGATCGGCAAGGACGAGCTGATCGCCGCCTTCGAGGCGCATCCGGTCTATTCACAGCAGGAAAAGCTGCGTATCGATGTGCTGAAGCGTTTCGGCGTCTATTCGACGGAGAGCAACGGACACCTGTCGGAATACCTGCCCTGGTATCGCAAGCGCCCCGACGAGATCAACAAATGGATCGACATGTCGGACTGGATCCATGGCGAGACCGGCGGCTATCTGCGTCACTCCACCGAAACGCGCAACTGGTTCGAGACGGAATTCCAGCAGATCCTCGACAGCGCCTCGCAGCCGATCGACCCGACACGGCGCTCCAACGAGCATGCCAGCCATATTCTCGAAGCGCTGGAAACCAACCGCGTCTATCGCGGCCATTTCAACGTCAAGAACAACGGCGTCATCACCAACCTGCCCGCCGATGCCATCATCGAGTCACCCGGCTTCGTCGATCGCTTCGGCATCAACATGGTGGCGGGCATAACACTGCCCGAGGCGTGCGCTGCCACCTGCATTTCTTCGATCAACGTTCAGCGCATGTCGGTCCATGCCGCCATCAGCGGCGACATCGATCTCTTGAAACTCGCCGTATTGCACGACCCGCTGGTGGGCGCCGTCGCCACACCGGAGGAGGTTTGGCAGATGGTCGACGAAATGGTCGTCGCGGAAGCGCGCTGGCTGCCGCAATATGCGCATGCCGTGGACGACGCGAAGGAGCGCCTGTCGCGTGGCAAGGTCAAGACACGCGACTGGAAGGGCGCGGCGAGCCGCAACGTTCGCTCGATCGAGGAGTTGCGCGCAGAGAAAGCAGCCTTGAAACAGGCTGGCTGACGAACAGGCAGGCCGGAAGGTGAAGGTTGAGGCGGGATCTTAAGGGGATGTCCCGCTTCAACCAGCCATCTTTCGTTTCAAAGGAGGAAAGCGAGGTCTCGAACGGAACGCTCGCGATTTAGGGAGAGAGAAAAGATGAGACATTTTCGACCGATCGGCCTTCTGGCTGCGTTGACGATTGCCACATCCGCAATCGCGATCAGCGCCCATGCGGCCGAACCGACTGTGCCACCCGTTCCACCGGTCTTCCCGGCGGAAGGAAAGATCAAATATGTCGAGCGCAACTCCATTCTGGAGTTCAAGGCGCTGCCGGAATATCACGAGCCTGCCTGGGTGACGGAGAAGTTCGTCAAGACCGGCAAACTGCCGCCCGTCAAGGATCGTCTGCCGAAAGAGCCGCTCGTGTTCAAAACCGGCAACATGCCCGACGGCATCGGTGTCTATGGCGACACGCTGCGTCATGTCATCGGCGGCCGGCCGGAGGGCTGGAACTACGGCGCCGGCCAGACGCAGGGCTGGGGCGGCATCGACATCGGCCTTTCGGAGTGCCTGACGCGCACGGCTCCCCTGTTTCAGGTCGAGGCGAAGGATACCGAACCACTACCGAACCTCGCCAAGAGCTGGGAATGGTCCCCCGATGGCCATAAGCTCACCATGCACCTCATCGAGGGCGCGAAATGGTCCGATGGCGCGCCCTTCAACGCCGACGACATCATGTTCTACTGGGATGACGAGGTCATCGATCCGAATGTCTCGCCGCTTGGCGGCGGCGCATCGCCGGAAGCGTTCGGCGAGGGAACGACGCTGAAGAAAATCGACGATTACACGATCGAGTGGACCTTCAAGGATGCCTTCCCGAAACAGTATCTCTACACGATGGCCTACCCCAGCTTCTGCCCGGGCCCATCACATATCCTCAAGCCGCAGCACCCGAAATATTCCAAGAATACCTACGACCAGTTCAAGAACGCCTTCCCGCCGGAATATATGAACATGCCGGTCATGGGTGGCTGGGTGCCGGTCGAATATCGTTCCGACGACATCATCGTCATGCGCCGCAATCCCTATTACTGGAAGGTCGACGAAAAGGGCAATCAGCTGCCTTACCTCAACGAGTTGCACTACAAGCTCTCGACCTGGGCAGACCGCGACGTGCAGGCGGTTGCCGGCTCCGGCGATCTGTCGAACCTCGAGCAGCCGGAAAACTTCGTCGCCTCTCTGAAGCGCGCCGCACAGCCGGATGCTCCGGCCCGTCTCGCCTTCGGTCCCCGCCTCATCGGCTATAACCTGCAGATGAATTTCTCCGCCAATGGCTGGGGCAATCCGGACGCGCGTGCACAGGCGGTACGTGACTTGAACCGCAACGAGGATTTCCGCAAGGCCGTCACCATGGCGCTCGATCGCAAAGCGCTCGGGGAGTCGCTGGTCAAGGGACCGTTCACGGCGATCTATCCGGGTGGCCTATCCTCCGGCAGCAGCTTCTATGATCGCAATTCCACCGTCTATTACCCGTTCGATCTCGCTGCTGCGAAGGCCGAGCTGGCAAAGGCCGGACTGAAGGATACTGATGGCGACGGTATCGTCAACTTCCCGGCCGGCGTCAACGGCGGCAAGGATGTGGAGATCACCCTGCTGGTCAGCAGCGACTACACCACCGACAAGAGCCTTGCCGAGGGCGTCGTCAGCCAGATGGAAAAGCTCGGGCTACGCGTCATCATCAATGCGCTGGTCGGTCCTAAGCGCGACGATGCCAACTACAGCGGCCGCTTCGACTGGATGGTGCGTCGCAACACCACGGAGCTTGCCTCGGTCGTGCAGAACACCGAGCAGCTGGCACCGGTCGGCCCGCGCACAAGCTGGAACCACCGCGCCCCGGAAAGCGGACAGCTGGATCTGATGCCCTTCGAAAAGGACATGGTCGATGTCGTCAACAAGTTCATCACGTCGAAGGACAATGACGAACGCGTGGCGTTGATGAAGCAGTTCCAGAAGATCTCGACGGAGCATCTCTACAATATCGGCCTGACCGAATATCCGGGAGCTCTCATCATCAACAAGCGCTTCTCCAACGTTCCTCCGGGCACACCGATCTTCCTGTTCAACTGGGCTGAAGATTCCATCATCCGTGAACGCCTCTGGGTAGCGGCAGACAAACAGGGCAAATACGAGCTGTTCCCCGAGGAACTGCCGGGCGCCCCGGGCGGCGCCGGCCCGATCAAATAAGGTTCCAAACGACCCCATGGCAGCCGGCATGACGCCGGCTGTCGTGGAAATCCGAAGCATTCCAGCGATCAGCATCGCCGGACAAACATGAACCGCTGGCGCATATCGTCCTCACCGGATCGCGATTGTCGACAGCATCAAGAGAAGCGAACCGTCCGATGTTACGATTCCTGCTCGTTCGCATAGCGTCCGCCGTTCCCGTGCTCCTGATCCTGAGCGTGGTGACCTTCGCCATCATCCAAGCCCCGCCGGGCGATTATGCCGATTACATCCGCTCGCAACTGATAAACCAGGGCGGTGCGTCCTTCGAGCAGGCCGATGCCCAGGCGCAGGCCTATCGCAAGGAACATGGCTTGGACAAGCCGATGATCGTCCAGTATTTCAACTGGATCGGCGGCATCGTCACCAGGGGCGATTTCGGCTACAGCATGGTCTACAACAAGCCGGTGGCCGATGTCGTCGGCGAGCGCCTGCCGCGCACCCTGGCCTTGGCGCTGGTGTGCCACATCCTGGCATCGATTCTCGGCATCGGCTTCGGCATATGGGCGGCGACGCGGCAATATAGCTGGATCGACAATCTGCTTGCCGGCATCTCCTTCCTCGGCATGACGGTGCCGCGCTTCCTGATGGCGCTGATCATCGTCTATCTCCTCGTCTTCCAGCTCAACGTCTCGGAGATCGGCAGCTTCTTCTCGCCGCAATATGGCGGCGCGCCCTGGTCCTGGGCCAAATTCGTCGATCTCGTCAAGCATGTCTGGCCGGTCGTCGCGATCGCCACCTTCGGCGGCCTCGCCTACAATATGCGCATCATGCGCGGCAACCTGCTCGATACGCTGAATGCCCAATATGTCGAGACGGCGCGCGCCAAAGGCCTTTCCGGCGGCGCCGTCGTCATGCGCCATGCCGTACCGAATGCGCTGCATCCTCTGATCATGTATCAGGGCGTGGTTCTGCCCTATATGCTGACCGGCGAGATCGAGACCGCGATCATCTTCACGCTGCCGACGGTCGGGCCGGCGATCGTCGGCTCGATGGCGGTCGGCGACGTCTACGTGACCGCAACCTTCATGATGGTGCTTTCGGCAACCCTCATCGTCGGCAACATCATCGCCGACGTGTTGCTTGCCCTGCTCGATCCACGTGTGCGCCAACAGGGAGGGATCCACTGATGCTGGCCTTCAGCAACGCCCCGCCGCCGCCCGAAGAGAAGATCAAGCAGAAGAGCGGCAACGAGAGCTACATCGCGCTGGTCTGGCGTCGCCTGAAGCGCTCCTGGACCGGCATGGGCGGCCTTACCCTCGTCGTCCTGCTCCTGCTGATGGCGATCTTCGCCGAATTCATCGCACCGCTCGACCCGAAGGCGACCGATACCGGCTTCGCGCCGCCGCAGGTCATCAGCTTTCACGACAAGGATGGCAACTTCGTCCTCCAGCCTCGGGTCTACGCGCTTGCCGAGACCAGCGATCTCGATCCGGTCACATTCCAGCCGATCGTCGGACCGGATTACGATCACCCTCGCCTGCTTGGTCTCTTCGTCAAGGGCGACCCCTACCATCTCTTCGGCCTTATCCCCGGTGACCGGCATCTCTTCGGCGCCACCGATGGCGGCCCCGTCCATTTCCTCGGCACGGACAAATTCGGCCGGGATGTGCTGTCCCGCGCCATTTACGGTTCGCGCATCTCCTTGATGATCGCCTTGACGGTGGTTGCCATCGTCACCGTCGTCGGCACTGCTGTCGGCATGATATCCGGCTATTTCGGCGGCACGCTCGATGCCTGGATCCAGCGTTTCGTCGAAGTGGTACTGGCTTTCCCGCAGCTGCCGCTCTACCTGGCACTGACCTCGCTGATCCCAGTGACGGCTCCGACCAACGTCTTCCTCGCCTTCGTCATCATCGTCATGTCGGCGCTCGGCTGGGCGCAGATGTCGCGCGAGGTGCGCGGCAAGACGCTGGCTCTGGCGCGCATCGATTATGTCCGGGCGGCCATGGCGGTCGGCGCGACCGATCGGCGCATCATCCTGCAGCATATTTTCCCGAACGTCATGAGCCACGTGATCGTGACCGTGACGCTCGCGATCCCGAGTGTCGTGCTGCTGGAATCCTTCCTCGGCTTCCTCGGCTTTGCCGTCAAACCGCCGCTGATCTCCTGGGGTCTGATGCTGCAGGATACGTCGACCTATTCGGTCATCGGCTCCTATCCCTGGATCCTCACGCCCGTCGCTTTCGTTCTCGTTACCGTCTTCGCCTTCAATGCCCTTGGCGACGGCCTGCGCGACGCGATCGATCCCTATTGAGAGGAGAATGGATATGGCTCTTGCACTCGTCAATTCCTTCGCTCCCGACACGCGGCTCGATGCCGCGAACAAGACAGCCGCGCCCGTCATCGACGCCCGCAACATTGCCGTCAAGTTCAAGGTCGAGGACGGCATGGTCGATGCTGTCAAGGACATCACCTTCCAGCTTTATCGCGGCGAGACCATCGCCATCGTCGGCGAATCCGGCTCGGGAAAATCGGTGACCGCCCGCACCCTCATGGGCCTGCTGACCAAGCGCGCCGTCGTCTCCGACAAGTCCGCCGTGCATTATGATGGCAAGAACGTGCTGAAATTCTCCGAGCGTGCGCGCCGGCAACTGCGCGGCGACCGCATCTCGATGATCTTCCAGGAGCCGATGAGCTCACTCAATCCGATCTACACCATCGGCAGCCAGATCGTCGAAGCGATACGAGTCCACCGCAAGGTCAGCCGCCGCGACGCCGAGAAGCGGGCACTCGATCTCCTGAAGCAGGTGCAGATCCCCGATCCGGAAGCGCGGCTGAAGCAATATCCGCACCAACTCTCGGGTGGGCAGCGCCAGCGCGTGATGATCGCCATGGCGCTCGCCAACGACCCGGACGTACTGATTGCCGACGAACCGACGACGGCGCTCGACGTCACCGTGCAGGCGCAGATTCTGAACCTCATCCGCAACCTGCAGAAGCAGCTCGGCATGGCCGTGATCCTGATCACCCACGACCTGACGGTCGTGCGCCAGTTCTCCGACTATGTCTATGTGATGCAGCATGGCGAAATGCGCGAGCACAATACGACGGAGGCACTCTTTGCGCGCCCGCAGCATCCCTATACACAGCACCTGCTGACTTCGGAGCCGCGCGGACAGGCAAAGCCGCTGCCGCCGAACTGCGACACGATTCTCGAAGGCAAGGCCGTCAAGGTGGCGTTCATGCTGCGGCACGGCAGCTTCTTCAAGCCCGACATGCGCGAACTCGTCGCCGTCGACAGCCTCAATATCGAGCTGCGCCGCCACGAGACGCTCGGCCTTGTCGGCGAATCCGGCTCGGGCAAGACCACCTTCGGCCAGGCGCTGCTGCGGCTGATCGATGCCGATGGCGGCGAGATTTTCTTCGACAGGCAGCCGATCCATGGCCGGTCTCGCGCCGAGATGCGGCCTTTACGCTCGCGCATGCAGATCGTCTTTCAGGATCCTTTCTCGTCACTCAATCCACGCATGACCATCGGCCAGATCATTTGCGAGGGGCTGGTGGTCAACAATCTCGGCGCCAACAAGGCCGAGCGCCTGGAGCGCGTTAAGGAAGCGCTCGTCAGCGCCGGCATGCCGGCCAACATTCTCTCGCGCTTCCCGCATGAATTTTCCGGCGGCCAGCGCCAGCGCATCGCAATTGCCCGCGCCATCGCGCTCGAGCCGGAATTCATCCTTCTCGACGAGCCGACCTCGGCGCTCGACCTTTCCGTTCAGGCCCAGATCATCGACCTCCTGCGAAAGCTGCAGGATGAGAAAGGTCTGAGCTATCTCTTCATTTCCCACGACCTCAAGGTCGTCCGCGCCCTTTGCCACCGCGTCATTGTCATGCAGCACGGCAAGATCATGGAGGAAGGGCCGGTCGAACAGGTTCTATCGCATCCCAAGACGGCTTACACCGAACGCCTTGTCAGAGCGGCGTTCGAGGTGGCTTCATAGCATTCAGGAGATTTTGACATGACAGGCACTCCCAAGATCACATTCATCGGAGCCGGTTCGACCGTCTTCATGAAGAATATCATCGGCGACGTCTTGCAGCGCCCTGCCCTGGCTGGCGCCAGAATCGCGTTGATGGACATCAATCCGCAGCGGCTGGACGAAAGCGCCATCGTTGCCCGCAAGCTTGCCTCGACACTTGGCGCTCCGGCCACTGTCGAGACCTTCACCGACCAGCGCAAGGCGCTCGACGGCGCGCACTTCGTGGTCGTCGCCTTCCAGATCGGCGGCTACGAGCCCTGCACCGTTACCGATTTCGAGGTGCCGAAGAAGTATGGCCTGCGCCAGACGATCGCCGACACGCTCGGCGTCGGCGGCATCATGCGCGGTCTGCGCACCGTTCCGCATCTCTGGAAGATCTGCGAGGACATGCTCGCCGTCTGCCCGAATGCGATCATGCTGCAATATGTCAACCCCATGGCGATCAACACCTGGGCGATCGGCGAGAAGTACCCTAATATCAAGCAGGTCGGCCTTTGCCATTCCGTGCAGGGCACGGCCATGGAACTGGCCCACGATCTCGATATTCCCTATGACGAGATCCGCTATCGTTCCGCCGGCATCAACCACATGGCCTTCTATCTCGAATTCGAGCATCGTCAGCCGGATGGTTCTTATCGCAATCTCTATCCCGATCTCGTCCGCGCCTATCGCGAAGGACGCGCGCCGAAGCCTGGTTGGAACCCCCGCTGCCCGAACAAGGTGCGCTACGAGATGCTGACCCGTCTCGGCTATTTCGTCACCGAAAGCTCCGAGCACTTCGCCGAATATACGCCCTATTTCATCAAGGAAGGCCGCGAGGACCTGATCGAGAAGTTCGGCATCCCGCTCGACGAATATCCGAAGCGCTGCATCGAGCAGGTGGCGCGCTGGCAGAGCCAGGCGGAGGAATATCGCACGGCGGAAAAGATAGAGGTCAAGCAATCGAAGGAATATGCCTCGTCGATCATCAATTCGGTCTGGACCGGCGAACCTTCGGTCATCTACGGCAATGTCCGCAACAATGGCTGCATCACCTCGCTGCCGTTCAATTGCGCGGCGGAAGTCGCCTGCCTGGTCGACGCCTCCGGCATCCAACCGACCCATGTCGGCGACCTGCCGCCGCAGCTGACGGCCCTGATCCGCACCAACATCAATGTGCAGGAGCTGACGGTCAAAGCCTTGATGACTGAAAATCGCGAGCACATCTATCACGCTGCGATGATGGATCCGCACACGGCAGCCGAGCTCGATCTCGACCAGATCTGGTCGCTGGTCGACGAGCTGCTGACAGCCCACGGCGACTGGCTGCCGGAATGGGCGCGCGGCAATCGCAAGGTTCAGGCCGCCTGAAGCCTCTCTCTCCCGGCTTGCGGCCCAAAGGCCCCGCGGCGCTGCTGCGGGGCCTTACGTCTTTAACCGAATTGAAGAAAGTGAAAATCCAAAACGTGGGCGAATACCGCATCGATAACGGATGGCAAAGCACATTTGCCTGGGTTAGAAAACACACGCAGTTTGGAGGAGACGAACGACATGACGAGCTCAGACACATTCACCACCGGAACATTCGTCGGCCGCATCTGGCGCCCGGATGTGGAAGGCCCTGCCCTCGTCACCGTTCGGGACGGCACACTATACGACATCACCTCGAAGGACGCGCCGACCATGCGCGACCTTCTGGAAAAAGATGATCCGGTGGCTTTCATTCGTGCACAGAAAGGCGAAGCCATCGCCAAACTCGACGATCTGCTTACCGCCAAGGCCAACCACTTGGTCATCCATCTTCTCGCGCCCATCGATCTGCAGGCGATCAAGGCCTGCGGCGTCACTTTCGCCCGCTCGATGCTGGAGCGCGTCATCGAGGAGCGTGCCGCCGGAAATCCGGATCTTGCCGAAGCGATCCGCGGCAAGGTGACCGCGCTGATCGGCGACAGCCTGCGCAACTTGAAAGCCGGTTCACCGGAAGCCGCCAAGGTCAAGGCCGCACTGATCGAGGAGGGTGTGTGGTCGCAATATCTCGAAGTCGGCATCGGACCGGATGCCGAAGTCTTTTCCAAATCGCAGGTCATGTCCTCCGTCGGGCAGGGTGCGGATGTCGGCCTGCATCCGATCTCCAAATGGAACAATCCAGAGCCGGAAATCGTGCTCGCCGTCGACAGCCAGGGCCGAGTCAAGGGCGCCACCCTCGGCAACGACGTCAACCTGCGCGATGTCGAGGGCCGGTCCGCGCTATTGCTCGGCAAGGCGAAGGACAACAACGCCTCTTGTTCGATCGGCCCCTTCATCCGCCTGTTCGACGAAACCTACGGCCTGGACGACGTGCGCTATGCCGATCTCGACCTGAAGGTCGAAGGCGAGGACGGCTATGTGCTGCATGGGCGCTCCTCGATGAAGGAAATCAGCCGCGATCCGCTGGATCTCGTCTCCCAGACCATCGGTCGCCATCACCAATATCCCGACGGCTTCGTGCTGTTCATGGGAACGCTATTTGCTCCCGTCGAGGATCGCGACACGCCCGGCCAAGGCTTCACCCACAAGGTCGGCGACATCGTTACCATCTCCAACGACAAGCTTGGAGCGCTGCGTAACCGCGTGCTGCTGTCGACCGAATGCGCGCCATGGACGTTCGGAACTTCGCATCTGATGCGCAACCTCGCCAGGCGAGGATTGATCTGAGACCTTGAAAAAGGACGGGAGTTGGCTGTCCGCTTGGAAGACGGCATGGACGAGACGGGGCAAGAGAGTGCGGTTTCATGAGAACCGCGATGTCCGTTCTCAATGGGAATCGAACCGACGGCCCGTCATCTTGATTTCTCAGGGCAACAGATTTGTCGAACCAAAGAGCCGGAGAAAGTCGCTCAAAATCAGTCTAAACACCCCAGCATTTTTCCATGCAGCAATCTCGCCATTGTAATAACAACCAATGCTATTTTATTTTAGCAATGCAATCTGCGCTCGACTGTGTCCTCACGCCAGATCTTCTTACCGCATATTGAGTGGCGATACCCAAGACACCTTTAAACACTCACCATCTAAACTCGTTGCTGCGCGATTTCTTGATTACGACGTCGTATTCGTGATACGTTAAATGTTCTTTCGCACCGGTGAGGTCGTCTTGTTGGACGAGGTTTGCGATGAGGGTCGTCAGCGGATTTATGGCATGCCTTTTACTCTGGACGCCGCTCGTCTATGCAGACCCACTGCATGACGCCGCCCAGACCGGCGATCGAGAGCGCGTCGCGCAATTGATCGCGGCCGGCATCGATATCGGCGTCCCGAACGAGTCCGGTGAACCGCCCCTGCTCATTGCTGCGCTCGCCGGGCATAAGGATATAGTCGCGCTATTGCTGGAAAACGGTGCCGATATCGAATGCCGTAACAAAGGCGGCCTTACCGCGCTGCATGCCGCCGCCTACGGCGGACATCTCGACGTGGTCGAGCTGCTGGTGTCGAAAGGTGCGAAAGTTAATGACGACCAGAACTTCTACCACATGTCACCGCTGCATGCTGCTGCCGAGGAAGGGCAAGCCGATGTGGTAGCCTTCTTGGTGGCGCACAAGGCCGACCTGGAAGCGAAAGAGCGTAACGGCTACACGCCGTTGACCCAGGCCGGATGGCGGTCCCACTGGGATACCGTTGGACTGCTACTGAAGGCTGGAGCGGTCTGCCAAAAGGCTGATCTCGTTGGCGACTGGCTCTTTGCCGAATGCACCAAGCGCCAATAGCACCACTTCAACTGCCCGAAAAGGGAGGACCGATACATGTCTCGCAAACAGGCAGGACCCGCCGCACTGATCTTCGCAGGCTTGGCAATCGCCATTGCCGCGCCGGTCTGCGCCGAGGAGCCGGTCAACACCGGCTATTTCGGTGATGTCGCGATCAAGGGATACGATACGGTGGCATATTTCAGTGAAAACAGGGCCGTACAGGGATCCTCGGCCTATTCGCATCGCTGGCTGGGTGCCGAGTGGCATTTCGCCAGCGCCAAGAATCGTGACCTGTTCATCGCCGATCCCGGAAAATACGCACCGCAATACGGCGGCTATTGCGCAGACGGCGTTTCCTTCGGCACGGTGACCACCAATATCGACCCTAATGCCTGGCGCATCATCGATGGCAAGCTGTACCTGAGCTACGATCCTGGTGCCGCCGACGGCTTCGAGAAAAAGCCGACAAAGGTCATCGACTCCAAGAAACATTGGTCGGAAGTTCAGAACACGTTGATTTCCGAAAAAATGCAAAAGGACTGGCAGCACACGCCGGCAGACTGATTTCATGGTGCCGGTGAAAAGAACATCAGTGCCTGAGGGGTCACGTGGACGTATTGGGCGTCGGGCTGTCCGGCATCCCTGTTCCTATAGACCTGCCCGCAGACCATGCGGTCCAGGAAATAGCCACTAAACCTCTCGCACAGCCTATTTCCCTTCACGTCGACCGTGCCGGTAATATTGGTATTGGCGCTCCTGTAGGCGGTGTTGCCTGCCTTATCAAAATACTGGACGAAGGTCGTTCCATTCTTGTGTTTTCCAGCCCAGGTCTTTCCGTCGATTAGATCGCGCAGCGCCTTCTCGTCGAGCCGATCGGCATCGCTCCCGACAAATCCGAAAGGCCATGCCGGAATACCTGCGGCCTTCAGCCCGGCGAGGTGATGCTCCAGTTCCGGTGGACGCCAGTAGTCGTAGAGATACCCGTAATAGGCGAGATTGCTTTCCGGGAAGAGTTCCAGAAGCTTGGCCTTCTCCGCCACGCTTCGCACCCGGTCGCCATCAAAGCCATAAGCCGCTGTCAGATATTCGCGCGCCGGTTCGGCGTTCGGCAACGCGTCGCGCGCCGCTTCTATAAGAGGGATGGCACGATTATTGTCTCGCACCGTGTAGAGAACGATGCCCGCCAGCAGCTGGAAGCTCGGCGATGGCGCCGGATCAAGCCTGAGCGCCCTGTCGATTTCGGCAACCGCCTCGTAATGGCTTCCCGTTTGGGACAGGATCAACGCCAGGTTACCTGCAGCTTCAGCGCTGTTCGGCTGGGCCGCCACGGCCCGGTTTGCCGACTCCCGGGCTTCGACTTCCCTCCCATCGACCAGTTGCAACAGGGCGAGCACGGTATGGGCCCGCGCATTGTTCGGGTCAAGCTTCAGCGCCTGTCCCGCCGCATCATAGGCGATCTTGCGCGCCACCGCCGCCGACCAGAGAAAATTGTAATCGTTGCGCCAAACATCGACTGCGACGCGCGCGATCCCGGAGTGCGCGTCGGCAAAATTCGGATCGAGGTCGATCGCCTTCTGGTAATAGGAAAGCGTCCGGCGATAGGTCTCCACATCGCTGTAGAGCAGCCCTTCGTGCTCTGCGCGCATGTAATAGTCGTAGGCTTCGAGGTTATCGCTCGGGATCTTCTCAATCTGCGTGCGCTCGCCTTCGTTGAGCTCCACCTTCAGCGCCGAGATGATCTTGCCGGTCACATCGTCTTGAATTGCAAAGAGATCGGCATATTGCCGGTCGTAGCGTTCCCCCCACATGGAGAGTCCCGTCAGAGCGTCGATCAATTTCACATTGATCCGCAACTGCAGCCCCGCCCGCTGCAGCGTGCCTTCGAGCAGGTAATGCACGCCGAGTTCCGCCGCCACGTCCTTAGTCTTGCTCGTATCGCCCTTCAACGCAAAGACCGAATGCCTCGCAATGACAAAAAGCCCCGACACTTTGGAAAGTTCGGTAATCAGATCGTCCGTCAGCCCTTCGGCCAGGTGATCTTGCTCCGAATCGCCGCTGACATTGATGAAAGGAAGGACGGCGACCGACGGCTTGTCTGGCAGAGGATAGGCGAAGCGGCGGACGAACGCCGGCGTCTCACCAATGTCCAGCCTGTACCAGAGATAAGCGCCACCGCCGACAATCAGAGACAGTGCGATAGCCAGGACCGCGCCGCGGCGCACACGCTTGGGCAATTGCGGAAACCGGCGGGCCGCGGCCGGATCGAAAGCGACTCTGTAGACCCGGATCGGCTCGGCAATGCTCTTGACTTTCTGCCGCCCGAGCGAAATGAAGCCGACATCGATCTTCGTCTTCACCTGATCATAGGTCGTGCCGGAGATTGCGATACCGCCAGGTTCGGCCAGCGTCTGCATGCGATCGGCAATGTTGACTCCATCGCCGTGAATATCCTCGTCCTCGACGATGATGTCGCCGAGATTAACCCCGATGCGGAACCGCAGCGTCATGGCGCCGTCGGTGGCCGAATTCCGCTTCGCCTTCTCCCGCTGAATGGCGATCGCGCATTGCAAGGCGTCGACGACACTATGAAATTCTACGAGCAGCCCGTCGCCCATCGTCTTGACCAGCCGGCCGTGATGTTCGGCTATTCTGGGTTCGATGACATCATCCAGATCTGCCTTGAAGTTGCGGCGCGTCGCTTCCTCGTCGATCTGGCTCAGGCGGCTGTAGCCTGCGACGTCAGCGATCAGAATTGCTGCAAGACGGCGCTCCATGCCCCTCCCCGCCGACCGCGATGGCCCCTGCGGCGTATCTTACCCCAGGTCGACTGGCGAAGCCATTGCGCGAGGGCCATCCCGCATGGGAGACGTCTGTGGTTTTGCTCTTGAGGGATCCGAAGTTGATACCTGCGCCACCATTTACGACCGCTTCGATATGTTGACCCCGAAGCTCTGACGACGTTGAAGCATTCTCAGACTCGATAGACCTGTACGCCCGGGACGAATCGGAAATTCCGGCAGGAGGTTTTTAACCACGCCCCTTAATCGCACTTACACAATCACGTGATAATTCATGTGATGCAGCGCCTTGCGGACATGATGTCTCCTGCAGTCCCCTCTGACATGGTCTTTCCAATTCACATCTCGGACTTCTCATGTCGCTTCATCTCGCGGCTGGGCATGTGCGCGCTCAGACCTCTTCCGTATTTGCCGTAACTGCCTGCTTTCTTGCTGTTGCTCTCTTGCTGACAAGCCTGGTGGCGCATGTTGTTGCCACGATGACGCGCTCGATGAACGATATCGACGATGCCCGGGCGGGCCGCGCGGCCGAGGCCGGAATTGCAGCGCTGGTGTCGCGTCTAGGCGCCACCATCAGAGATAACGCCGTATGGGACGATGCCTACAACGCCATCGGCACCGCGACGGCCGCTGACTGGGCCTATGCAAACTGGGGAAAGGTCAGCGCGAACTATCCGCTATATGATGGCGCGATCGTGATCGGACCGGATGACGCAACACTTTCCGCCTACATCAAGGGCAAACCGGTCCAGCCCCGGGATCTTTTCGGCCACCCGTTCGACCGCCAAATCGTGGCCGCCGCCGGCCCGGGCCAGGATCCGATCGTGAATTTCATGAAGACGGAGAACGGCATTACTCTCGTCGCGTCACAGGCCATCCAACCGTACACGCCCGCCGCCGTGCTTCCGAAGCTAAGTGTGCTGAGCTTCACCAAGGACCTGACGCCTGAGATCCTGGACACGCTATCGGACGAACACGAACTCGAAGGATTGCACCTCACGCTCGCGCCCGAACAAGGCCTCCTCAACTGGCCAATCAAGGATATGAATGGCGCCCCGATCGCTTATCTCGCCTGGCCCGGCAAAGCGCCGGGAACCGCGGCGCTGTCCAAGGTTTCCCCTTATATCGCGACGGCCGTCGTCATTCTTGTCCTCTTCCTCGGCGGCGTTCTTTTGGCCGGCACGTCCGAAGCGCGGCGTCTGCGTCAGCTCGCGCAGACTGCCCACTTTGAAGCCAGTCATGATAGTCTGAGCGGCTTACTCAACAGACATGGGCTTCTGAACGCGCTGGATAGCATGAACGCATCGGCCGCAGCACCGCTGTCGCTCTACCTGATCGATCTCGATGGCTTCAAAGCGGTCAATGATGCCTGGGGGCATGCCGTCGGGGATGATCTGATCCGCATGATCGCGCAGGCGCTACCGACGTGCCATTCCGAAATTCTCGCCGCTGCAAGGCTTGGCGGCGATGAATTCGCGTTGGTGCAGGTCGGGCATGCCACATGCGGTGAGGTAGAGAAATCCATCCTCGCGGTATTTGGGGAACCCTTCAAGATCGACGGGCGGACGATCGAGGCAGACGCCAGTATCGGCGCGGCAATCTGTGCGGGGAACATGGCGCCTCTTGAACTTCTGCGCAGAGCCGACATGGCCCTTTATCGCGCCAAGGAAAACGGCAAGGGGCATGCGGTCGAATACAATCCCGGCCTCGATCAGGATCGTCAGCGGATCGCCGAAATGGAAGGCATGCTGAGACAGGCCATCAACAGTGGCGCAATCGAACCCGTTTTCCAGCCCCTGGTCTCCGCGGCAACGGGCATGACCACCGGTCTCGAAGCTCTGGCGCGCTGGCGTAGTCCGGCGGGAAGCATCAGCCCCGAAATATTCATCCCGCTTGCGGAAAAATCCGGCCTTATCGATGCTCTCGGCATCCATATGCTGCGAACCTCCATCGCTTGCGCGAAGAACTGGAGCGGTCTGACACTATCGGTCAACGTATCGCCCATCCAACTGTGCAATCCGGATTTCGGTGCGCAGGTGATCGCTGTCCTGCAGGAGTTCGCTTTCGATCCGACCCGTCTCACCTTGGAAATTACGGAGGGTGTTCTCATTAGCAATCCGGATCAGGCGCGGCGGTCGATCAATCAGCTCAAGAGCATCGGCATCAGGTTTGCGCTCGACGATTTCGGGTGTGGTTATGCAAGCATCGGCGCATTGCGGCAATTTGGGTTTGACCGCGTGAAGATAGACCGCTCGCTGGTATCCAGCGTGGAAGACGAGGGAAATGGGGTCGACGTTCTTCGCGCAACAATCTCCCTTGCCACGGCGCTCGGAATTCCGGTGACCGCGGAGGGGATCGAAACCGCCAATCAAGCGGCGATATTACGCGCCGCCGGCTGCGATCAGCTTCAAGGATATATGGTCGGCAAGCCCGTTCCAGCGGATGAAATCTCGCGAAGATTGCTTCGCAAAGATCAGTCACGCGAATATGCGGGCGTCGAATCCAGCCTGTCTGCCGCGCGGGGGTGATGATAGGAATTCCGAAGCGCGTGCCCTCCGTCGACGGCACGCGAGACGACGGCGACCACCGTACCGGTCTTTCGCAAAGAGACGGTCGGCAAGATGATGCCGCGGCTGAGTTCGATCGAGACAATGCCCGGCCACTATGGCGCGTAGGCCTGATGGCGGTTCCGGTCAATGCACGGGCGCCGGTTCCGCTTCGGATGCAGCCCGCTTATGGTGATCGGCGGCAAGCAGCATGTAGACGGCAGGCACCACGAAAAGCGTGAACAATGTCCCGATGGCAAGCCCCGCCGCGATCACGAGGCCCATGTTGAAGCGGGCGGATGCGCCGGCTCCGGTCGCCAGGATCAGCGGCACGACGCCCAAAACCATAGCGCCGGTCGTCATGAGGATCGGACGCAGACGAATGCCGCAGGCACCCTCGATCGCCTCCCGTTTGGTCTTTCCGGAGGCCTGCAACGTATTCGCCACCTCGACGATCAGGATACCGTGCTTGCTGATCAGCCCCATCAGCGTCACCAAGCCGACCTGCGTATAGATGTTCATCGTCGCGCCGCCGATGCCGAGGCTGATGAAGGCGAGCGCGCCCGCAATCGACATGGGCACCGACACAAGAATGATCAGCGGGTCGCGGAAACTGTTGAACTGCGCCGACAGCGCCAAGAACACAATGATCAAGGCTAGGGCGAAGGTGGTAGCCATGCCGCTGGATTCCTGCACATATTGGCGTGACTGGCCTCCGTAATCGACCGAGTACCCCTGTGGCAGCGTGCGCGCCGCGATCGACTTGAGGGTTTCCAGCGCATCGCCGACGGCGACGCCCGGGGCCGGCACGCCCGAGATGGTGGCCGAATTCAGCTGCTGGAAATGCGCAACTGAACGCGGCGTCGCCTGAAGCTTCGCCGTCGCGATCGCCGAAAGCGGAATCTTGTCGCCGTTCACGGTTGCGATTGGATAGTTCATGATCTGATCGATGGTCTGGCGCGAGCGCTGCTCCACCTGCGGTATGACCTGATAGGAGCGGTTGTCGATGCTGAAATAGTTGACGTAGCCGCCACCCAGCATGGCTGCGAGCGCCGAACCGACATTGTTCATCGACAGGCCGAGAGCCGATGCCTTGTTGCGGTCGATCTGGATCGAATATTGCGGATTGTCGACGTAGAGATCCTTGGTCAGGAAGATGAATTCACCGGATTTCTGCGCTTCCTGCAGGAACGTATTGGATACTTCGTTGAGCTGGTTGAAATCGCCGGTGCTGCCGATGGCGAACTGCACGGGCAAGCCACTCGCGCCAGGCAGCGGTGGTATCTGGAAGACCACCGCCTGTCCGCCGGCGATTTTTGCGAGGTCAGCCTGTACCAACGGCTGCAACTGGTCCGCCGTTCTGGTGCGCTGATCCCATGGTTTCAACACCATGCCCTCGAACGAGGTGCCGGGCACCTCGACCTGCAGGGTATGATCGGTTTCGGGGAAGCTGGCGAAGATCTTGTTGACCTGATCGGAGTTGAGCAGCTTTTGGTCAAGCGTCGCGTTCGGGGCATTCGTCATCTGCGCGGCGAGGAATCCCTGGTCTTCGTTGGGAGCCAGCTCGGTCTTGGCGCTGGTGTAGAGGAAATAGATGCTGCCGAGGACGATTGCGGCAAAGACCAACGCCACCGGCACAGTGTTCAGGCTGCCGTGCAGCATGCGCACATAGGGCCGGTGGATTTCAGAGAAGCGACGGTCGATGAAATCGGAGATTCGCTCCTCCCAGCCGCTGCGATCGGTCAAATGCGGCTTCAGGATGCGCGAACACATCATCGGCGTCAGCGTCAGCGCGATGATCATCGAAACGGTGACAGCGCCGACCAGCGTAAAGGCAAATTCCGTAAATAGAGCGCCGGTCAGGCCGCCCTGGAAGCCGATCGGCACATAGACGGCGACCAGCACGACGGTCATTGCAAGGATCGGCCCCACCAGTTCGTGCGCCGCGGCCAGCGCCGCTTGCATCGGCGGCGCCCCTTCCTCGATGTGACGGTTGACGTTCTCCACGACGATGATGGCGTCGTCGACCACGAGGCCGATCGCCAGCACCAGGGCAAGCAGCGTCAGAAGGTTGATCGAGAAGCCAAAGATCAGCATCATCGCGAAGGTGCCGACCAACGACAGCGGTATGGCGACGATCGGAATGGCAACCGATCGCGGTGAACCGAGAAAGGCGAACACCACGAAAATGACGATCACCAGAGCCTCGATCAGGCTCTTGACCACCTCATCGATCGACGTGGTGACGAAGGTGCTGGAATCGTAGACGATATAGCCTTGGAGCCCCTGCGGCAGCTGCGCCTGGATACTCGGAAACACGGCACGTACACCGGCGATCACATCGAGCAGGTTTGCCGTCGGCGTAATCTGGATGCCCATGAACACGCCATCCTGTGCATCGAACCGGATCTGAACATCCGGATTTTGCGACCCCAGCACGACGGTAGCGACATCCTTCAGGCGAACGATCGTGCTGCCGATCTGCCTGACCACCATCTCCCTGAATTCATCAGCCGAATGCAGATCGGTCTGTGCCGTCAGCACCGTCTGAGTCATCTGGCCGCGCGTCGTGCCAACGCCGGAAATATAGTTGTTGTTTGCGAGCGCCGTCGCGACATCCCCGGCCGTTAATCCATAGGCAGCGAGCCTATCGGGCTTCAGCCAGGCTCTCAAGGCGAAGGTTCGCGCGCCAAGGATTTCGGCTGTCTGAACGCCATTGACCGCCTGCAGCTTAGGCTGAACCACGCGCGTCAGATAGTCGGTGATCTGGTTGCTGGCCAGAACATCGCTGCGGAAGCCGATATACATCGCATCGATCGACGTGCCGATGGAAACCGTCATGATGGGCTGTTGCGTGCCGTTCGGCAGCTGGTTGAGAACCGAGGATACCTTGGCATTGATTTCCGTCATCGCCGCGTCGGCACTGTAGTTGAGGCGCAGGTTGACGGTGATTGTCGATGTGCCGCTGGTGCTTGAGGATGTCATGTAATCGATGCCGTTCGCCTGGGCGATGGCGTTTTCGAGCGGCGTCGTGATGAAGCCGGCGATGACGTCGGGTGCCGCACCGGGATAGGTGGTTGACACCGTGACGACGGCATTCTGGGTCTGCGGATATTGACGGACGGTCAGCGTACGGAACGACTGGTAGCCGATCACGACAATCAACGCGCTCACCACGAGGGCAAGGACAGGGCGCCGGATGAAGATATCGGTGATATTCATCGCCACACCTCAGTTGGGGTTTGCCGGATTTGCGTTGGGATCGTTCGACGGCTGTACATCATTGTTGATGATGACAGGCGAGCCGTTATTGAGCTTCAATTGGCCGGAGGTCACCACGACTTCGCCCGCGTTTATACCTTTGATCACCGCGATCTGATCGCCGCGCGCCTGCCCGGTGCTGACGAACTTCTGACTGGCGACGAGCTGCGGCTTTCCATCCGGCATCTTGCCTTTATCGGTCACCACATAAACGACGTTGCCATAGGGATTGACGGTGACGGCAGTCTGCGGCAGAGCGATATACTCTCTCGGTTCACCCACCACCACAGAAACACTGCCGAACATGCCGGGCAAGAGCTTACGGTCGGCATTAGGAAACGTTGCACGGATGGTGATGTTACGGCTCTGAGTGTCGACCAACGGGCTGATTGCCGTGATCTTGCCATCGAAGGTCTGGTTGCCATAAGCGTCGACCGTCGCCGTCACCGCTTGGCCGACCTTCAACTGCGATAGGGCTTGCTGCGGCAGCGAGAAATCGAACTGGATCGGATCGAGCGATTGCAATGTGACGACTGCGGTTCCGGGCGCCAGATATTCGCCGAGGCTGACCAGCCGGATACCGAGGTGTCCATCGAAGGGTGCACGGATCGAATATTGATCGATCAGCGCCTGTTGCGAGGCGACCTGCGCCTGCGCAGCCTTCCATGTGGCCAGATCGCTATCCACTTGGCTCTGCGCAATGGTATTTGCCTTGATCAGCTTGGAATCGCGCTCATAGGCGATCTGCGCATTTGTCGCCGATGCCTGGTATTGCTGCAGCGTTGCGATCTGCTGGTCGGCAAGCAGCTGGACGATGAGATCGCCCTTCTTGACATCCTGGCCGTCCTGAAACCCGATCTTCTGAACGATGCCCTGGACCTGCGCCGAGAGATTGGCACCCTCGACGGCATTGAAGCTGCCTATGGATTGCAGCGTGGTCTGCCACGGGCTCGTTGCCGCCGTGATGGTGGAGACCGTCTGCGGTGGCGCCTTGAGATTAGCCAGATACGCCGCGATCATACGGTTCTTGAATGCCTGGAAGCCGAAAATCCCGCCCAGGATCAGGCCTATGACGATCAGCATGATCACCATGCGTTTTATCATGACTGGTAACTCTATTTTTCGGGAACGGGTCGCTGAGAATTCTGCTGACGTCGGCTCTGGCGAGGCTCACGAGAGGCCTTTCCACGCCAAAGTTGTCGCATCCTTGCTGGCGCCTGCGATCGGCGCCAGCTTTGAAAGCGATCTTGATCGGGGTTGGCTGGATCGCGGGATACGGCACATCTATGTCGATAGCCGCCGAACAACATCTTTCGGCCGCCGTATGCAGCATCGACTTCATCATGATTGAAGCTGGTGGCGTCCAAGTCGGCCGTCCTCAGCAAACAGACCAGTCAAACGTCATTCGCACGCCTCTGCTTCTGATTCAGCACGAGTTTTTACGATCCGAATTACGATAGCCAATTTGCTATGTCCGAACCATATTTAGTAGAGTCCTGAATAAAGGCAATAATGGTACCGAAACTATCAACGTCCGGCGGAAACAAACTCGCCCGATCACTATTCCGTGCAGTCTGGCGAAGCCTCCCAGTCAATGTCGCAGAGAGCCGATCCTACCTTATCAGGCCGAGCCGAATGGCGATCGCAATGGCATTGGTTGTATTTTTTGCTTCGAGCTTGTCGCGAACCGAGCGCAGATGCTTTTCGGCGCCGTGATGGGTGATGCCCATCCGCACCGCGATCTCATGATCCCGCAAGCCATCCGCGGCCAATTGCAGCGCACGTCTTTCCCTTGGCGTGACCCCCTTCAGCAACGGAAGCTGATCCAGGTCCCTAAGCTGGAAGGCACGGTCCACTGCAAAGGTCGCCAGCAATTGCAGGCCGCCGCGCTCCTGCTCCTTGATTTCGAGATGTTCACCGCCGATGGAAAAGCCTATCACGGTTCCATCGAAAGTCTGCAGGGCGATGGTGAAACCCTCGCGCAAACCAAACTCTCCGGCTTCCCCCATGACATCGCGCGCCCTCGTATTCTGCAGTCTCCAACCCTCTATATCCCGCCAGAAGAACGGGGCATGCTGCTCCTTGACCATGTCTATCGTCGGATCGTGGCGCAGATAGTCATTACTGAAATAACGAGAGATCCAATCGGTCGGCCACGCATTGAGAAGAATATGGCCGACTTGCTGCCGCTTCGTGTCGCCGATCGGCGGCATTGTGCCCGCCAGCACATTTGTCGCGCCGAAGCGGCTGATATAGACGAGCACCAACCGCAGGATGTCAGCCTCGGTCTGCGCCGCCTCCATCGCGGTTATCAAGGCAGTCGTTTCTTCAAGCAGATGCGCCGGCATCGTTTCCGCGGAAGGTGACGAGGAATGCGTCTTCATACTGATCTCACAGACTAGTCGAAAGCTGGAAGGACTGTTTATATTCAACATTCCTCATTAATTATGAATGCCTCAAGAGAGAGGAAATTGAAAGGACCGGAACCTACCTCCGATACCTCCCAACATGCAGGAATTCACCGCAGGATACCGGTGGATGCGTCAGGCGCTCCAGCACGGAGCTGGGCAACCGTGCTGGAGCGCTGATTTTATGGAGCAATGAAGCTGCATATCTGCACCTGCAGCCAAAACAGTTCACGGCATTCCATCTAAGCCGCGCGACGGCGCAGGTCCGTCTTCAGGGAACGAAGTTTCGTCAATGTACGCTCATCGAACGATGCGGTGACAGCCACGACATCCTCTCCCGAGATCGACTGCGGCAATCCAAGCGCGCTGACCCGGAAATGAAGCTGCAGCAGCCGGAGGATCCAAAGCGGCTGCATTTCGATGATCACGGTATTGATATCGTTTTCCAAGCCCCATTCGACAAAACCCGAAAGCAGCGCGTTGGAGACCGCGCTCAGGGCACGACCATGTTCCCTGTAAGCCGGCTCGACACAATAGCGCGTCCATTCCCAGATATGCCGGCCAATAGGCCTTTCCTGCTCGCAAAGCTGCGGCAGCACCTCGGACAGAAGATGGGGCTTGGTGGAGGGCAGCATTCGCTGATATCCAAGAACCTCGCCTTCATTGATAAACAGCATATGCACGGCGTCGGCCGTATCGAATTGGTCGGTCTCGCGACCATCGGCACGCGTCAGATCATTCCATCCGCGCTCATCGACGAAGACGCGGTGCCGCAGACGAAATGCCTGATCCATCTCGTCCTGATAGTCGTGCATGTTCCGGTCGGTGACAATATGAAGCATCTCTACAGCTCTCCTGTTTGGGCAAGCTGATCATCGAGCCGTTTCACGATCACCACAGGTACGGAAAAGCGTACCTCACGAAATCAGACCCTTTCGCAAAGCAAGGGCAATTGCGTGATTGGTATTACGCGAACCAAGCTTTTCGCGGCAGGAGCGCATGTACTTGTCGATGGCATGATCGGTGATTCCGAGGCGCGAGGCGATCTGCCGCTCCTTCCAGCCTTCGGCGGCCAGCTGAAGCACCTCACGCTCCCGTGCCGTCAATTTAACGACGCTGCTGTTTTGCTGGGTGCGCCGGATCTGCAAGGCGCGATAAACAGCAAAATTCGCGACAAGCGCCAGATTCTTCTTGTTTTCGGGCGCGAGTTCAAGCCGCTCGCCGGCGATCGAAAAGCCGACATGTTCAGGCCCCAGGCTCGGAAGCGTCATGGTGAAACCTTCCGCAAGGCCGAACTCCTTGGCTTCGCCCATGACCCGCATGCCGGACCGAACTCCGACGACTTCGTCCTCATTCCAGAAAAAGCTTTCAAGCCCTTCGCGTACCAGCGTGATCGTCGGATCCTTGAAGACATAGTTTTGAGAAAAATAGCGAGCCGACCAATCATTCGGCCAGGCATTGATCAAGACATGGCCTATCTGCTGGCGTTTGGTCGCGCCGATCTGAGGCATGGTGCCGACCAGAACATTGGTGGCGCCGAACGGCTCCACATATCGAATGACGACCTCGGCCAACTCCTCCTGAGTTGTGCAGGCCTCGAGCTCCGTCAAAAAATACTGTGTTTCCTCAAGGGTGCGAGCCGGAAAAATTGGATTGCCGGGCAATATCCAGTGGTTTGACATAACGACGATCTTCGAAGTTTCACGATGAAGCAAGAAATTTGGCCACGACACAGGCCAGAAACTTCGGGCAGTGCATTGGTGTTATTTGTTCATATATTCAACGATGCGGTCTCATCAACGCGACGATACCAGGACGGCGTCACGCAATGCGCCTGACCCGGCAATGCCGAAGTATTTCACCTTACTATACACGTCGTACAGCCGCTTGACGACCCGCGCCGGAGCAGATGAGACACGCTTTGAAGGCGGAGACCGAGCGTCCGTTCCTTCAGCGTCATCGAGGGTGGTCCGCAGCCTGTTCCGCCTCGCGGACTTGGAACATGACGCGGAAGAGCATTATCGATTTTGGAGCGACATCGGGCTTTCCCCGTTAACCGCGCTAGGCATCCTTCCATTTGGAGAATGTGGCGGCCTGTCCGCGCAGAGTCCCGTCGCGATCCACGAGCTGCCAGACAATGCCGTCTTCGATCCAGAAACGACGTCCAGATTTTGCGATCCGCAGGCCGCGATAGTCGGAAATAAAGCCATTGCGCGTCACTGCGTCCAGCAGTCGTTGGCGCTCCGCACGATCGGGAAGCTCCGCCGAAAGCCGCGAAGGAAGCGTCACGAACTCATCCCACGGATATTCGAAGCACTTCTGCGCAGTCTTGTTGGCGTAGACGAAACGGGGATCGGCGTCCGTATTGTGGGCGACGACCACGAAGGGCGCGTCGCGATAGAGCCAATCCGGCCCGGATCCTCCATCGACGAGAGCAACGCCGACTATGCGACGAAAACTGTCCGTCAGAAGGTCGAAGAACGTATCATCGACCGATAAATCAACTGCCCTGCCTTCAGCTTCGCCTGCCATCAATCCCATCCTGTCACTCGGTGCATCGACGGTGCGATACTTAGCAAAATACCACGAAGATCAAGTGGCGACGGCCGGTCTTTGATGGGCCGGCTTGCGGATTGTCCGCGCAGGTCGCTCAGGGGCAGACGGAGCGCCGACAGAAATCCGTGACGACATCGACCAGTTTCTGCCGGTCGACGGTCGATCCTTCGGCCAGGCAGTCGTCGACGGCGCTGTGCATGGCATTAAAAAGCATGACGGCCGAGAGCCGGGCATCGATGAAGGAGAAGGCTTTGGCTTCCCGTCCTTCGAGCAGGAAGGATGACAGGCGGGTTACCAGCGAATTGGCGCGTTTCATGCTTCGTTTGGGTGGGTGGAATTCATGAAAAACCAGATCGTGCAGCGCGACCTCATCGAGATAGCCGACCACGCATGATCCTATCCAGACATCGAGCCGATGCATCCAGCTGCCGGAGGATGCCGCTGCGGCAGCAGCGTCGATCTTTTCACAAAAGCGCTCGATAAAGCGCGTCTTCAGAGCGGCAAGAACATCTTCCTTCGTTTGGAAATAGAGATAGAAGGTGCCCTTGGCGACATCGGCGGCCTCGACGATTTCCGCAACACTGGTCGCGGCAAAGCCCTTCTCCAGAAACAGCCGCTGCGCAGCATCCATCAGCTCCTCCCGGCGGACTTCCGGAGGCTTGGTGCGCGGGCGCGGGCGTTCTGCGGTGGTCACGGATTTTTCCTCATCTACAGGCTATCAATGGCAAGGCCCGCCGGCGCGAGAATGGAACGGCATAGCCATTCCACAGCAGGCGGAGCCTTGTTGAAGATTTCTAGCGGCATATGAAGCGGAAGACGAGCAAGACTTTGCCGCACGCCGTCAGCCGTCGCCGCCGGAACGACGACGGCAATGCCGAGAAGAAACCGATGGAGGGCTTCGCGGGCAATCCCGATCCGCTGCGCCACCATAGCCAGTATGGCAGCATCGCTCACGAGCGGCTGCTCGTATGCCGAGATCAACAGAAGCGCAAACGGCTTTTCCTGCGCCAGCCAGCGCTCGACTGTGTCGAGGCCCGATCTAACCCCATCGGCGTCCAGCCTTGCTTCCGCGACCAGGATCGCCAGCGGCCAATGCGTCTCGTCGCAATCAGGGAGCAGCGTTTCGAATACCATCATGACGGCCTACACAAATCGGTCAGGCTCCGCAGCACATGCCCCATGTGCACCGGCTTTCCGCGCGCCGCAGAGACCGAGGCGAGCCACATCGTCGCTTCATTGACCTCATCGAAGATCTGCGCGGGGACGTCATACAGCCTTTCGGCGTTCATCCAGCTCATCTCCTTCACGGCAGCGATCGGCACGACGGTCGCCATGCCAATCACGAGCCGCTTGATCCGCCCGCCGTTGGATTGAAACCAGGTCCTTGCTTCCGTTGCACCGCCTTCGGGGTGCTTGGTTGCGCCGAGATCCGTCAGGACGCGCAGGGTCGAAAAGGGTTCGCCACGGTCCAGCCACGACGTCCAGTCGGAGAGGAAAGCAAGCTGTTCTTCGGGCGATATCGAACCACGGGCAGCCGACAGCACAAGCGGCCATTGGCTAAGATCGTGACGGATCATGACGGGTCTCTCCTAAGCGAATGAGAAAGGACAGGCGCCGGTCCGCGCCGGTCCGCGCCGGCGCTTCCAACCCATGAACAAGGACAATCATTCGACCCTCTTTGGATTCCGATAGGAGTAAACATTATGACTGACCGTCGGTCATTTGTAAAGAGCAATACTGGACGATTGCCCACTTCGTAGGACACTTCCCCTGCGCGTCCGGTCATGCAGCCGCGAACGATCACGGCAACCAAGGGCTATTATGCCGTGCAGCTATACGGGAACGTATGTCAACCTGATCACGTCTTCGCCAATGCGATCGCTTGCCACCAGGCGGAGCGGCGGCCGCGGGCCGGCGAAGAATGGCTTGCCGCGACCCAGCACGACGGGATGAAGATATAGCCGATATTCGTCCACAAGACCGAGGTCGGTCAGACTGCGAGCCAACTCAGGCCCGGAAACCTCAATGTCTCCATCCAGTCGCGCCTTCAGTCCGCGTATCGTCGCCTCGAAATCATCCGCGACAAGAGTGGCGTTCGGTCCGACGGACTTCAGCGAGCGCGACACGACCCATTTCGGCTGGCTTCGCCACGCCGCCGCATAGTCACGTCGCTCCTCATCCCACTCGGAATGATCTTCGTCCCAATAGCGCATGACCTCGTACATGCGGCGACCATAAACGCTGCCGGCGAGACCGCGCACGTCGTCGATGAAATGACGAAAGAGCACCCGGTCGGGCGCAAATTTCATGTGGTCGACATAGCCGTCCAGGGACTGGTTCAAAGCGAACACAAGCTTCGCCATGCCGCAGGATCTCCCCCCCAAGAGTCATCAAAAAGGCACAAGCCGATACTAGGCTGAAATGGAGTTCGTTACAATCTGACCCCCGCTTCGTCGACGAGATCAGGAAGATGCGGAGGGACCAGCCGATTGTCGATGCCGACACTAGCGATCGCTCTTTCGTGCAGGGCGTGACTGTTGGTCTCCTCCAATCGCCACCTTCATAATTGACTGACCGGTCGGTTTATGCAAGAGTTCTTGTCGGTCGCCATGGGAAAGGCGATGGGGAGGAAACATGCCCGATTCCGACACCGTACTGTCGGCACTGGCCGATGGCGTTTTGAGCCTCACGCTCAATCGACCCGACAAACTCAATTCCTTCAACGAGGAAATGCATCTGGCGCTGCGCGCCGGTTTCGAGCGTGCACACAAGGATGCGGAGGTGCGTGCGGTTCTCCTGACGGGAGCCGGCCGCGGCTTCTCCGCCGGCCAGGATCTCAGCGATCGCGACCCGCGCAAGGGCACACCCGATCTCGGCCATACGATCGAGACCTTCTACAATCCGCTGCTGCGCCTCATCCGCAGCCTGGAAAAGCCGGTTGTCTGCGCCGTCAATGGGGTAGCGGCCGGCGCCGGTGCCAATATCGCCTTTGCCTGCGACATCACTCTTGCCGCCCGCTCGGCCCGCTTCATCCAGGCCTTTGCGAAGATCGGCCTGGTGCCGGATTCCGGCGGCACCTGGAACTTGCCTCGGCTTATCGGCGAGGCACGCGCCAAGGCACTGGCGCTGACGGCCGAACCCCTCGATGCCGAAACCGCCGCCGGCTGGGGCCTGATCTGGGGAGTGGTGGACGATGACAAGCTGATGGATGAGGCAACGGCGCTTGCCACCAGGCTCGCTGCCGGTCCGACCAAGGGCCTCGGCCTGACGAAGCGCGCCATTCAGGCGGCAGCGACGAATTCGCTGGACCAGCAGCTCGACCTTGAGCGCGACCTTCAGCGCGAAGCAGGCCGCAGCGCCGACTATGCCGAAGGCGTCAGCGCCTTCCTCGAAAAGCGCAAGCCGGAGTTCAGGGGAAAATGAGCACGGTAGAGAGCCTTTCGCCGCAGGCGCTGGCGGAAGCCTGTGCAAGATCCATGTGGGACGAAGACAACGCCAGCCGTCATCTCGGCATGGAACTGCTTGCTGTAGCCCCCGGCGAAGCGAGCCTTTCGATGACGATCACCGAGGCAATGACGAACGGCCATAGCACCTGCCATGGCGGCTACATCTTCACTTTGGCCGACTCCGCCTTCGCATTCGCCTGCAACACCTACAATCAGCGCACCGTCGCTCAGCATTGTTCCGTGACCTACATCGCGCCGGCATTCAGGGGCGACCGGCTGATGGCGGCGGCGCGGGAGGTGTCGCGGCGCGGACGAGGCGGCATCTACGATATCGCGATTACCAATCAGAAGGGCGAGCAGATTGCGGAATTCCGTGGCCACTCGCGAACGGTCAAGGGCGCACTTTTGCCGGAATAGGTTCCGCGCGCCGGCAGCGCCGGCTTTTTGGAGGAGATATCGATGGAAAACCTTTCGCCGCGTGCAGGTGAGCTTGAAGCAATCGAAACCGCCTCCCGCGACGAGATTTCCGCGCTGCAGCTCGAGCGCACGAAATGGACGCTCACCCATGCCTATGAGAACTCGCCCTTCTATAACAAGCGTTTCGACGAGCTGGGCGTGCATCCCTCCGATCTCAAGACTTTGTCTGATATCACCAAATTTCCTTTCACGACCAAAAAGGATCTTCGCGACACCTATCCTTTCGGCATGTTCGCCGTGCCGCGCGAAAGGCTTGCCCGTATCCACGCGTCCTCCGGTACGACGGGCAAGCCGACGGTCGTCGGCTACACTGCCAGGGACGTCGACACCTGGGCGAGCCTCGTTGCCCGCTCGATCCGCGCCTCCGGTGGACGGGCGGGCGATCTGGTGCATATCGCCTACGGCTATGGCCTGTTCACCGGCGGCCTCGGCGCGCATTACGGCGCGGAGAAACTTGGCTGCACCGTGGTCCCGGTGTCGGGCGGCATGACGGAACGGCAGGTCGCGCTGATACAGGATTTCAAGCCGCGTGTCATCATGGTGACGCCCTCCTACATGCTCTCGATCCTCGACGAATTCCGCCGCCAGGGCCTGGACCCCAGAGAGAGTTCGCTCGCCGTCGGCATCTTCGGGGCCGAGCCGTGGACCAATGCCATGCGCGAGGAAATCGAGCATGCCTTCGACATGCACGCCGTCGACATTTACGGCCTCTCGGAGGTCATGGGTCCGGGTGTTGCCAATGAATGCGTCGAGAGCAAGGATGGGCTGCACATCTGGGAAGATCATTTCTATCCAGAGATCATCGATCCGGTTACCGGCGCGGCATTGCCAGACGGCGAGATCGGCGAGCTGGTCCTCACCACACTGACGAAGGAAGGGCTGCCGATCATCCGCTATCGCACGCGCGACCTGACGCGGCTGCTGCCCGGCACCGCCCGCTCGATGCGGCGCATGGAAAAGGTAACCGGCCGCTCCGACGACATGATGATCCTGCGCGGCGTCAACGTCTTTCCGACCCAGATCGAAGAGCAGATCCTCAAATGCCGCGGGCTTGCACCGCACTTCCAGATCGAACTGACACGCTCCGGCCGCATGGACGACATGACCGTTCATGTCGAATGCACGCTGGAGGCAGCGGACGAAGCCGCGCGAAGCGTTTCGGCAAGAGAGCTTACCCACCACATCAAGAGCGTGGTCGGTGTCTCGACGAAGGTCACCGTGCATACGCCGGGCGGAGTCGCGCGCTCGGAGGGCAAGGCCAAACGCATCGTGGACAACCGTCCGAAAGAATGATGGGAATGCTGGTCGGATAGCGTAACAAGCAATTGATTGTATATAGCGAGGATCGGCCGAGAGGTTTGGTTAAGGTCAACCGGAAATGAGCAGAGCAGGATCACATGGCACGCACGCGCGCAGTTGATTTCGAGGAAAAGCAGCGCGGCATCCTGGCAAGTGCCGCGGCTGTTTTCGCCGAGGTAGGCATGGAGAAGGCCTCCATGTCGATGATCGCTTCGCACGGTAATGTCTCGAAAGCCCTGCTCTACCACTACTATCCCGGCAAGGACGCGCTGATCTTCGACATCGTGCAAACGCATCTGACGGAGCTGGAAGGCGCGATCGACGCAGCGGACCGGATAGACGTGACGCCACAGGAGCGGCTGCGCCTGCTGGTGAAAGCCGTGCTGAAGAACTATGAGGGCGCCGACAACGAGCACAAGGTGCAGCTCAACGGCACGCATGCTCTATCGCAGGAACAGCTGGCGGAATTGCGGACGATCGAAAGACGCATCGTCAAGCGCTTTTCCAGCGTCATCGAGGATCTCAACCCGGACCTCAACAAGAACAGGCCGTTGCTGATGCCGGTCACCATGTCGCTCTTTGGCATGATGAACTGGGTCTATATGTGGTTCCGGCCGAATGGTCCGATCAGCCGCGACGAATATGCCGAGATTGCCGCTACCCTCATCCTGGAAGGGGTCAAGGCCGTTCGTTGATATCGTGCCTCAGTCGCCGAGCTTCATCCGCTCAAGAATAAGCGGATCATATTCCGGCGCGCGGATGCGGCGGCGATCCGGTTCCGGTGCAGTCAGCGGCTCGACGGCCGCAAGCTTCTCTTTTGCCTCCAGCGCCAGGCGCTGGTAGATGGCGGTGCCCTGGCGCTTCCACGCGATCTCTTCCGCAGTCAGCTCGCGGACGATACGCGCCGGTGAGCCGACCGCCAGGCTGTTTGCCTGAATTTCCGCGCCGGCCTTGACGAAGGCCATGGCGGCGACGATGGCGTTTTCGCCGATGACGGCTTCGTCCATGATAACGGCATTCATGCCGACCATGGCGTTGGCGCCGATGCGGCAGCCATGCAGCACCGCACCGTGGCCGATATGTCCCGCCTCGCAGATCACAACTTCCAGATTCGGGAAGCTATGGACGACGCAGGTCTCCTGCACGTTCGAGCCTCGCTCGAGCACGATGCGTCCGAAATCACCCCGCAGCACGGCGCCCGGCCCGACATAACAGGCCGGGCCGATGATGACATCCCCGATGACGGTTGCGGCCGGATGCACGAAGGCCAAGGGATCGATGACCGGGATCACGCCGTCGTAGGAATAGATCTGCGCCATTCAGTCGGCTCCCAAACCTTCCACGTCGCGGCCGGTTTCGGCCACCGCTTCCAGCCGCTGCGCGAATTCGCGGCGCAAGGTGCGGCGAAGCTGGGCAGCCTTGTGTCGCCTGATATCGACTGATGTCACCGGCACCAGCTCGGGTACTCGAACCGGACGACCGGCCTCGTCGACGGCAACCATGGTGAAATAACAGGAGTTGGTGTGGCGGCGCTGGCCGGAACGAATATTCTCCGCTTCCACCCTTATGCCGACTTCCATGGAAGTACGTCCGGTATCGTTGATCGAGGCGCGGAAGGTGACGAGCTCGCCGACATTGATCGGCTCCTTGAACAGCACCTGATCGACCGACAGCGTCACGGCATATTGCTTGGAATAGCGCGATGCACAGGAGAAGGCGACGCGATCGAGCAGGTTCAGAAGGGCGCCGCCATGCACTTTGCCGCTGAAATTCGCCATATCGGGCGTCATCAGTACGGTCATTTCCAGGCGATGCGGGTCTTGCTCGGTCGTCGTCATGCGCTCACTCTCTCGTTTTCGCCACCATCGTCAGAACGTCATATTGCGCGACGACGGCATCCAGCTGGTTGATTACCTTGCAATCCCAGCGCACCTCGCCATGCTCGGCATTGATGCGGGGATTGATTTCCTTGCAGGTCAACTGCACCTGGAGCGTATCACCCGGATTGACCGGTGTCAGGAAGCGGAGATTGTCGACCCCATAATTTGCAAGAACCGGACCTGGAGCCGGATCGACGAAAAGGCCTGCCGCGAAAGAGACGATAAGATAGCCATGCGCCACACGCCCCTCGAAGAACGGATTGGCCTTGGCCGCCTCCTCGTCCATATGAGCATAGAACGTGTCGCCGGTGAAACGGGCGAAGTGCTCGATATCGTCAAGCGTCACCGTGCGCGTGGCGGTGACGAGCTGATCGCCGATCTTCAGCTCGTCAAGTGATTTGCGGAACGGATGCTCGCTGCCCGAACGCACCTCGGCGCCGGGAACCCATCGCCCGATGACGGCCGAAAGCATTGTCGGCGTGCCCTGCACGGCGGTCCGCTGCATGTAATGCTTGACGCCGCGGATGCCGCCGAGCTCCTCGCCACCGCCGGCACGCCCGGGACCGCCGTGAACGAGGCCCGGCAGCGGTGAACCATGACCGGTGGAGCTCTTGGCGCTCAAGCGATTGCCGATCATCACGCGACCGTGGAATGGTGCAAGGCCTAGAACCACTTCCGCGGCGAAATGCGGATCGTTGGTGAAGACGGAGGCGACGAGGCTGCCCTTGCCGCGCCGCGCCAGATCGACGGCCTCTTCCGCCATATCGTAGGGCATGACGGTGCTGACGGGACCGAAGGCCTCGACATCGTGAATGGCACGCGCCGAGCCCGGCTTGTCACAATAAAGCAGAACCGGATTGAGGAAGGCGCCGGCGCTCGCATCGCCGGACATGACGCGCGGATTGTCTGGATCGCCGCCAACAATCTCGGCATCGCTGGCGAGATCCCGAATGCGAGCGCGGACTTCCTCGCGCTGACCGAGGCTCGCGAGCGGTCCCATACGAACCGTCTCATCGGCCGGATTGCCGATGGCTGTCTTGCCGAGACGATCGTTCAAGGCGGCAATGAGGGCTTCACTGTAAGTCCGGGGCGCAATGACGCGGCGGATGGCCGTGCACTTCTGACCGGCCTTGACCGTCATCTCGCGCGCGATTTCCTTGACGAAGAGATCGAACTCCTCGGTGCCTGGGCCGGCATCGAGGCCGAGGACGGCCGCATTGAGGCTGTCTGCCTCCATGGTGAAACGCACGGAATTCGCGATGATCGCCCTGTGCGTCTTCAGGCGCTGGCCGGTCGCGGCGGAACCGGTAAAGGTCACCACATCCTGGCCTTCGACATGATCGAGGAGATCGCCGACCGAGCCGCAAACGAGCTGCAGTGCGCCTTCCGGCAAGAGGCCGGTTTCGATGATGCAGCGAACCATGAGTTCGGTCAGATAGGCCGTCTGGCTTGCCGGCTTCACGATGGCGGGAACGCCGGCAAGCAAGGTCGGCGCGAGTTTTTCCAGCATACCCCAGCAGGGGAAATTGAAGGCATTGATGTGAATCGCGACGCCCTGCAGTGGGCTTAGGATATGCTGGGCTGAAAAGCTCTGGTCTTTGGAGAGCTGCTCCACATCGCCATCGAGCAGTACGCGCGCATTCGGCAGCTCGCGCCGGCCTTTGGAGGCATAGGACAGCAGGGTGCCAATGCCGCCTTCGATATCGACCCAACTATCCGCACGCGTGGCACCCGTCGCCGTCGAAAGCGCGTAGAACTCTTCCTTCCTCTCAAGCAGGGCCTGCCCAAGCGCCTTCAGCATCGCGGCGCGCTCATGGAAGGACATGCGCCTGAGCGCCGGTCCGCCCTTGTCGCGGCCGTAAGCTAGGGTCCACTTGAAATCGATGCCGGAGGAATCGATTGACGCGACGGGAGTACCGGTCGATGCGTCGAGCAGCGGCACGCCTTCCTTCGTGCCGGCGACCCATCTACCCCCGACATAGCTTTCGAGCCGGCGCGGCTGGTTTGCCATGATGTTCATCTCACTATCCTCTCAGTTCAATCCAAGCGCAGAAAGCTGCGCATCGACATCGGCACGCCATTCGGCAAGCAGGGTCTCGTTGGGCTGATGGCGCAGGCCGAAACGCGACAATGTCTCGAAGCGAGCCGAACCGGCGTGACCGAAGCTCGCGGCAACGCGGGGATACCAGTAGGCAGCCGAAGCCCGCGCCTTGGCCCGACCCTCATCATCGGCGACGATGCGGCCAAGACCGGCGGCGCCGAGTTCGGCATGCCGCCTTTCGCGCGGCAGGATGGCACGGAAGGTTTCGGCCAGCGGCTGGTAGGAAACACGCACCAGCTCCTTCAACTGTACGACGCTGGCAGCACCCATCAGAACGTTCATGACGACCGCATCCACCCAGCCTTCAAGCGGGTAGTGGAACACGGAGAGCCGCATGTCACCACCCTGCCTGACAGCGCCGATATCGGCATCGCGAGCGAGCCGCGCCGCCCATGGATGGTGGACCGCATAGCGCTCGCCATCGACGCCGAAAGTCTCCATGATCTTCAGGACCTGGCCGGCATGATCGGTCTTTTCCAGCACAATGCGTGCCGCAGAAATGCGCTCCTGAATGCCTGGGGCATCGTTGATGATATCGGCAAAGCCGGCGGAACCGGCCAGCTCGCTATCGACGAAGCTCGCCATCAGACGCAGGAGTTCGCCGCGATAGCGCGGAGGCACATTGTCCGGCGAGGAGAGCATCCCACCCTCCTGCAGATATTGCTCGATCGGCATCGTCTCGGACATCACATTCCTCCCTTCGATGCGATCCTATTGGTCGTAACTGACGACGATACGGTCGGTGAGCGGGTAGCACTGGCAGGTCAGCACATAGCCCTGGCGCACCTCGTAATCCTCGAGTGCGTGGTTGACCTCCATCTCGACCTCGCCCTGCAGAACCTTGGCGCGACAGGTGGAGCAAACGCCGGCCTTGCAGGCGTAGGGCACGTCCATCGCGTTTTCGAGCGCGGCATCGAGCAGGCATTGGCCATGCTTGGGAAACTTGAAGATGCGCGTCGCACCGTCGAGCGTGACGGTTGCCTCGCAGCTCTTTTCATGATCAGCGGCAGCTGCGCTCTCCACCTTCAGGCGGGCCTTGCCCGGCTGCGCGGAGGCGAAAAGCTCGAACTTGATCTGGTCGTCGCGCATGCCGTGCTCGCGCAGCGCCGCGGCGGTCGCCAGCATCATCGGCTCCGGACCGCAGATGAAGGCTGTCGCAACCGACTTGATGTCGATCCAGCTCTTGAAGAGCGCTTTGCACTTCTCCGCGTCTATCCGGCCGGTGAAAAGGCCGATCTCCTGCGCCTCGCTTTCAAGAATATGCAGCACCGACAGGCGACCGAGATAAAGGTTCTTCAGGTCGTCGAGCTCTTCGCGGAACATGATCGAGCTGATCTGCCGGTTGGCATAGACGAGCGTGAAGACCGAGCGCGGCTCGCGCGCGAGCACCGTCTTGATGATGGAGAGCACCGGCGTGATGCCGCTGCCGCCGGCAAAGCCTAGATAGTGCCTTGCGACATCGGGTTCGATGGCTGTGAAGAAAGCGCCCATCGGCGGCATGGCTTCCAACGTGTCGCCGGCTTTCAGGTTCTCATTGATCCATGTGGAGAAGCAGCCGCCGTCCACGCGCTTGACGCCGACCTTCAGCACGCCCTCGTCCTTACCGGCACAGATCGAATAGGAGCGGCGCAGCTCCTCATCGTCGAACTTGCGGCGGAAGGTCAGATATTGGCCCTGCGTGAAGTCGAAGATGGCCCGATCCTCCTCGGCTGGCGCAAGCGTGACGACGACCGCATCGCGCGTCTCGCGGCGAACATCGGTGACGATCAGCGGATGGAAACGTGGCATGGATGCGGGCCTCGTCCTCTTGGGGTCAAATGCACTTGAAGTAATCGAACGGTTCCAGACAGTCCGTGCAGCGATAGCTCGCCTTGCAGGGCGTCGAACCGAACTGGCTGATCTTTTCCGTGTTCGTCGATCCGCAGCGCGGGCAGGCAATCGTGAGATTGGAGCGCCCGGAAAGCCGATCGATGCGCTTCATCAAGATGCCATCGGCCGCCGTACCGTCGACCGGTGGGGCAATGCCGTAGGCGCGCAGCTTCTCACGTCCCTCGGCGCTGATCCAATCCGTCGTCCAGGCCGGCGACAGCCGGCGCTCAAGGCGTATCCGGTCGATGCCCTTTTCAGCCAATGCCCGCTCGATATCGAGATTGATTACCGTCGTGGCGGGACAGCCCGAATAGGTCGGTGTCACCGTGACGACGAGCGTATCGTCTCGCCAGCCGACGTCGCGGATGATGCCGAGATCGGTCAGCGAGATCACCGGTATCTCGGGGTCCGGCATTTCCGACAGCCAGTGCCAGACCTCGTCGACCGAAGGATGCAGCGCGGTCGCCATATCAGCCTCCTACCAGGTGGCGCCCGGATAGGCGCGCTGCAGGAATTGCATCTCGGCCAGGAGATAGCCGAGATGCTCGGTGTGAACGCCGCGACGGCCGCCCTTGTGCATGTAGCCATCTGCCGGGCGCTCAAGCGTCGCCTTGGCAAGCGCATCGGAAACGATCTCGTCCCAACCGGGTTTGAGGCTTTGCGGTTCCGGGATCACCTCGGCCTGTGCCAGTGCCGCATCGGAAGCATCGCCGGCGAACATTTCACAGGTGAAGGGCCAGAGTTCGTCCAGCGCCGCCTGCATGCGGCGATGGCTTTCCGCCGTGCCGTCGCCGAGGCGGATGATCAGGTCGCGGCTGCGATCGAGGTGATAGGAGACTTCCTTGAAGGCCTTCTCGGCGATTTCAGCAATGCGCCGGTCGGCCGAGCCTTTCAACGCTTTCAGCAGCAGATAGTGCCAGGCGTCGAAGAGAAATTGCCGCATCAGCGTCTTGCCGAAATCGCCATTGGGGCGTTCGACCAAGAGGATGTTGCGAAACTCGCAGCCATCGCGCAGATAGGCGAGATCGTCGGCCGAACGGCCCTTGCCTTCCACCTCGCCCGCCAGAGCGAGCCAGAGCTGCGTCTGGCCAATGAGATCGAGCGCCGTGTTGGCGAGCGCGATATCCTCCTCCAGCGCCGGTCCTCGGCCGCACCATTCGGAAACGCGGTGGCCTAAGATCAGCGTGACATCGCCGATGCGCAGGAGGAATTCGACGAGGGCGGCCTGATCGACCGCCGGCTCAAGGGTAGCGGTCGCCATCACATGTGCCCCACTTCATCGGGGATGTCGAAGAAGGTCGGATGACGATAGACCTTCGAATTGGAGGGATCGAAGAGCGGACCTTTTTCCGAAGGCGCGCTGGCGGTGATCTCGGAAGACCGCACCACCCAGATGCTGACGCCCTCGTTGCGGCGCGTATAGACATCGCGTGCGTTGTTGATCGCCATCTCTGCATCGGGCGCGTGCAAGCTGCCGACATGGCGATGGTTGAGGCCGTGCTGACCTCGGATGAAGACCTCCCAAAGCGGCCATTCGCTGGACATGCTTCTCACTCCCTTGTCATCCTGCACGCCTATTCGGCGGCAACCTTTGCGGCAGCGAGGCGTTCGGCCACCTTTTCGGCATGCGCCGTCAGACCATCGCGGAACCAGGCGCCATCCTCCCAAGCCTGCTTGCGGGCATTCAGCCGCTCCGCATTGCAGGGGCCGTTGCCGGCGATCACGTTGAAGAATTCTTCCCAGTCCGGCTCGCCGAAATCGTAGCCGCCCTTTTCCTCGTTCCACTTCAGATCGGGATCGGGGACGGTTAGGCCGAGGTACTCCGCCTGCGGCACGGTCTGGTCGACGAATTTCTGCCGCAGCTCGTCATTGGAATTCTGCTTGATCTTCCAGGCCATCGACTGGGCCGAATGCACGGAGGCATCGTCCGAAGGGCCGAACATCATCAGCGACGGCCACCACCAGCGGTTCAGCGCATCCTGCACCATGGGCTTCTGCGCCGGCGTGCCCTTCACCATTTTCATCAGGATGTCGAAGCCCTGGCGCTGATGAAAGCTTTCCTCCTTGCAGATCCGGATCATGGCCCGCGAATAGGGACCGTAGGAACAGCGCTGCAGCGGAACCTGGTTCATGATAGCAGCACCATCGACGAGCCAGCCGATCGCGCCGATATCGGCCCAGGTCAGAGTCGGATAGTTGAAGATCGAGGAATATTTGGCCTTGCCGGAGTGCAGCTGCTCATACATCTCGTCGCGGCTGATGCCGAGCGTCTCGGCAGCGCAGTAGAGATAGAGGCCGTGGCCGGCTTCGTCCTGCACCTTGGCAAGCAGGATCGCCTTGCGTTCCAGCGTCGGAGCACGGGTAATCCAGTTGCCCTCCGGAAGCTGGCCGACGATTTCCGAATGCGCGTGCTGGCTGATCTGGCGGATCAGCGTCTTGCGGTAGCCTTCCGGCATCCATTCCTTCGGCTCGATCTTCTGGCCGGCATCGACACGCTCTTGAAAGGCGCGTTCCTGGGGATCCATCTCGTCAAGGGAACGGATGCGGGCGCCATCGGTTTTCACCATCTGTGCATACATTGATCTTCCTCCGTCCTGGCACGTCCGGCGCGCTAAAGAGTGATCGCAGGCCTGCGGACGCCTTGAGGATCTGAGCCAAGCTGACGCTTCATGGCTTCACCAGTATAGGCCTGTTTCACGCTCTCCTCCACGAAACATCGATCCGACAGCGAGCGCATTAGCCGACCGATCGGTCATTGTATTAGCATACCATATGTCACAGCACAAATAAATTTTTGGATATTTCTGTGACATTCAATGCCGTGAAAGCGTGCTGCGAAGAGAACTCACACGCTATGTGACTGAGTGGATTGATCTTTCAGCGGGACTTGAGGTGATCGAGCCGAGCCTGGCTTACCGGCGTTGTTTCTTGAAGCTTGCCCGACTCGTTCACGAAACGGCGACCGACATAGGCGTCAGCCTTTTTTGACAGACGCAAATAAAGTTCGGCAAATAGGCGCCGCGCCTCCTCGCCGGGCCAATCGGCCGGCAGGGCGGACTTGGGAAGATGCGGCTCGCGCAACATGATCAGGCGATATTGATGGACGAGAAGCAATCGCGCGATCAGACAATCGAACGGTGACAGGGCCACACAATCGCCGACTCCTCGCGAAAATGTGCCGAAGCGGGCAGTAAATTCGCTGTAAGCTTCCGCAAAGTGCCGCAGGTTCCAGGCCTCTTCCGCGAGCTCCTTCAAGGCGCCGTTCTCGGTCGCAAGCTCAGCGTTGAAGACAACGACGCGACCCGGCAGCGGTGGCGCGGGATGCGTACCCATCGCAAGACGGGGGCTCAGCCTAGCGAAGCCGTCCCGCTCCAATGCCTGCATGATCTCCTCCGGAGCGGGTCCATTGATAAGGACGAATTGCCATCGGACGGCAGGCTCCGGCCCATAGAAGAGACTGGCGGCCTCAGCGAATTCCGCTTGGGCCGCGTCCGTCAGCCGATAGTAGCTGCGGCGCCCTTCCCGCTCTCCGGCAAGCTGGCCGGCGGTCACCAGTCGCGACACGGCAGTGCGCACCAGCGTTTCGGTAATGCCGACGCTCTTGCATGCCTCGATGAGGTTGCCGATCCACACGACGCCGCCCCGCGGCTCGATGACATCGCCATAGATCGTGACGATGAAACTCGCCGCCTTGATGGGCAGATCGGCGAGAAGCGCCGCGACCGCTTCGCTCAAATCATGGCCGAGTTTGATGTTATCAGCCGACACTCCCAACCCTGCTCCGCATCTGAAATTATCAGGGTTTATTAGCGTGAGACGCTTGCACTGTTCAAGGCGAGTACGGACAGAAGGCTTTATCGTGACACATTCGTCGGCAACGCCGTGGTGTATTTGACGCATTTCAGCGAGAAGTGCGACGATGAGCTCAACACGGCTTCATGGGTCAGGATACCGCGCATCAAAAGCCCTTCATATTCCCGCACATCGGCAACGACGGCACGGATGAGATAATCCCATTCGCCCGACATGGAATAGCATTCGAGCACTTCGCGATAGCTCGCGATGAATTGTTCGAAATCGCGGCGGGTTGCTGGATCGTGGGTCTTCATCTTGACTTGGCAGAAGACATTAAGGCCCTTGCCGATCTTGTCGGGATCGACAAGGCGGACCGTTCTGCCGAGCACGCCAGCGCTCTCCAGCGCCTTGATCCTTCGCCAGCAGGAGGCAGGCGATGCGCCCACTTTTTCGGCCAGTGCCGCCTGGCTGATGTCGCCCTCTTCCTGCAGCACGCGAAGGATCGCCCTGTCGACGTGATCAAGATTGAAATTTTCCATTCAAAAATACGCCAATTCTGAAATAAAACAACCAAATACTAGGGTAATTCCTATGAGATTGAAAGGAATAACGCGGCCACTTTGAATTAGAATCATGCGACCACGTGCAGGAGGAGCAAATGGCCCAACTGGCGATAAGAAAGCATGAGCGCAACGCGCCCGACGACCGCATTGACTGGCGCAGGGTTGCCCGCCTCGTCCACCTTTCAAGAGCCCTCGATGAGCTGGAAGAGAAGCGTCTCGTTCCGGAAAAGAAGGTCCTTTATCAATTTTCCGCACGCGGCCACGATGTGGCGCAGATCCTTCTCGGCACGCAACTGACCGGCCTGCACGATGCCACCTGCGGCTATTACCGATCGCGGCCGTTTCTGCTTTCGCTCGGGGTCGACCCGGCCGATGCGCTCGGTTCGGCCATGGGACGCGCCGGCGGTTATTCCGACGGGCGCGACATTGGTGTCGTCTTCAACTATCCGAACCTCTCTGGCGCATCGGCGCTGCCCATGTGCGGCGGTGTCGGCGCCCAATATACGCCGACGGCCGGCTGGGCGCAGGCGATGAAATACTACGCGACCACTTTGGGGCGCGAAGAATATGCGCGGGATATCGGCGTCGTCCTCGGGGGCGACGGCTCGGTCGCCTCGAACGGTTTCTGGGCCGCACTGAGCGCCGCAACGACGCAAGCATTGCCGATGCTGTTCTACATCGAAGACAATGGCTTCGGCATCTCGGTCCCTTCAACCGTGCAGACCCCAGGCGGAAATATCGCAGCCAATCTGGCAAGTTGGAGAAATCTCGCAATATTCGATGGCGACGGCTGCGACCCCGCCGAGGCTGCACGTCTCGTACAGGAGGCCGTCTTCTTCGTCCGCGAAGAGCGTAAGCCTGCCCTTTTGCGGCTGACGGTCCCTCGGCTTGAGGGCCACAGTTTTCAGGATACGCAGGCCTACAAGAGCGAGGAAACCGTTCGGCGCGAATGGGAACGCGATCCACTGCCGCGCCTGAAGGAATTCCTCATTCCCGCCGTCATGTCGATCGAGGAATGGAACGCCTGCGAGATCGAGGCTCACGATAGGGCCGAAAGAGCGCGCGCAGCCGCCGAGGAGCGGCCGGTCGCCGATCCCTCCTCCGTGACACGCCATGTATTCTTCGATGGCGACATGCAGACGATGGGTGGGCAGCATCCATCCGGATATGTGCCTCCGGCGACAACGGATAAGCCCGAGACCGCCGGCCCGCGCATCAACATGGTCACCGCCATCCGTAGAACGCTCGAACATGAAATGTCGATCAATGAGCGCGTCCTCATGTTCGGCGAGGATATCGGCCCCAAGGGCGGGGTTCACGCCGTCACCCTTGGAATGCAGGAAAAATTCGGCAACGAACGGGTTTTCGATACCTCCCTATCCGAGGAGGGGATCATCGGCCGTGCCGTGGGCATGGCGCTGGCCGGCCTCGTACCCATCCCCGAAATCCAGTTCCGGAAATATGCCGAACCGGCCACCGAACAGCTCAACGACTGCGGCACGATCCGCTGGCGCACCAATAACCGTTTCGCCGCCCCCATCGTGGTGCGCATGCCCGGCGGCTTCTTCAAATGCGGCGATCCCTGGCACAGCCAGACCAACGAAGTTGCCTTTGTCCATCAACCAGGCTGGAAGGTTGCTGTTCCCTCGAACGCCGAAGATGCGGTCGGCCTGCTGCGCACCTCGATGCGCGGCAACGACCCGGTCATCTTCTTCGAACACAGGGCCATGCTCGATCACCCGTGGGCACGCCGCCCCTATCCCGGCGACGATTTCGCGCTGCCCTTCGGCAAGGCGAAGCGGACACGGACCGGCAACGACATCACCATCGTCACCTGGGGCGCCATGGTTCACCGTTGCGAGGAGGCTGCCGAGGGCATCTCGGCCGATATCATCGATCTTCGCACGCTGATGCCCTGGGATCAGGAGGCCGTACTCACATCGGTCGCCAAGACGCATCGCTGCCTCATCGTCCACGAAGATCTCGAAGCCGCGGGCTTCGGTGCCGAGATTGCTGCGGTCATTGCAGACAAGGCCTTCACGGATCTCGATGCGCCGGTCTCCCGGCTCACCATGCCCGATATTCCGAGCCCGCATAATCCCGTCCTGCTGGAATGGGCCGTGCCCTCGACGGAACGGATTACCAAGCGCATCACCGAGATCCTGGAGTTCTAGGGAATGACGAACACTGTCGAGATCACGGCCCCGATCGAACAGGAAGGCACGAAGGCAGTCGTCCGCAATTGGCTGAAGCAAATTGGCGATCATGTCCGCGAAGGCGACGCCCTCGTCGAATTGGAAACCGACAAGGTAACGCAGGAGATATCGGCGCCCTGCGATGGTATCCTGAGCGAAATCTCCATGACGGATGGCGATGACGCCGCACCCGGGGCGATCCTGGGACGAATGAGCGTCGAAGCGATCGGCATTGCAACAGAAGCGACCGCCGCTCCGCCGCCAATGCATCACGCCTCGACGGTGACCGCCTCCAGCTATTATTCACCTGCCGTTCGTAGCGCCGCCAAGGAATACGCGATCGATCCCGCTTCGCTGAAAGGCAGTGGCAAGGGCGGGCGGGTCACGCGCGCCGATATGGATCATGCGCTGGAAGCCAGCAAATCCCATCCAGCCGTTCCGGTATCGCAGCAGGCCACGACCGAGCAGCCTTTCTCGGCAAATCCGATTGACGTCAAATCCCGAACCGTACCCCATTCAGCCATGCGGCTTGCGATCGCAAGGCACATGGCCGAATCCCTTGCGACCGCACCTCAGGTCACTGCGGTCTTCGAGGCGGATTTCACGGCGATCATGCGCCATCGCGAAAGCCACAAGGACCGTATGAGGGCGGAGGGCATCAACCTCTCCTACACCGCCTATTTCGTGGCGGCGTCCGTCGCCGCCATGAAGATCGTACCGGAGGTCAACAGCCAGTGGCACGACGATAGTCTTGAAATATTCGAGGACGTCAACATTGCGGTCGGCATCGCATTGGGCGACAAAGGCCTGGTCGCACCGGTGCTCCGGCAGGCGCAGGATCTTCCGCTGGAGACCATTGCCGCCCGCCTTCAGGATCTGACGAACAGGGCACGATCCAATACGCTTAAAGCCGACGAGCTGAAGGGCGGAACCTTCACGATCTCCAATCACGGCGTCTCCGGCTCGCTGGTGGCCTCCCCCATTATCATCAACCAACCGCAATCGGCGATACTCGGCATAGGCAAGCTGGAAAAGCGTGTCGTCGTTCGGGAGGTCGATGGGGTCGATACGATCCAGATCCGCCCAATGGCCTATGTCTCCCTGACGATCGACCACCGCTCCCTGGACGGCCACCAGACGAATGCATGGCTGACGGAATTCGTGCGGGTTCTGCAGAATTGGCCTCAATAAGTGGAGGGAGGTGCCCATGAAGAAAACGGCGTTTTTCGATAGTCTGGCGGAGCAGAAGCCCGATCCCCTGCTGGAATTGATCGCCAAGTTCGCCGCCGATCCGAGAGCCGGAAAGATCGATCTTGGCGTCGGCGTCTATCGCGATGAAGCGGGCCGCACCCCTGTCATGAGAGCCGTCAAGGCGGCCGAGCATCATCTCTGGGAAACGCAAAAATCCAAATCCTATATCGGCCCGGAGGGAGATCCCGCCTTCCTGCGGGCGATGGCTCTCGAGGTTTTCGGCGAGCGCCACGGCGGCAGGCGGCTCGCCGGAATTCAGACCCCTGGCGGCACAGGCGCTCTGCGCCTGGCTGCGGAACTGCTTGCCCTCGACAAGCGACGGAAGATCTGGATCGGCACACCGACATGGGTCAATCACCAGCCGATCTTTGCCGCGGTCGGCCTTCAGGTCGGAACCTATCGTTTCTTCGATATCGGCAAGCAGGCCGTTCTGATCGACGACATGCTGACGGCCCTACGGAACGCCGCGCCCGGTGACGCGGTGCTGCTGCAAACGAGCTGCCACAATCCCACGGGCGCAGCTCTCTCATCGCAGAATTGGCGAGATATTGCCGACGTCGTCGCTGCCAAGGAATTGCTCCCTCTCTTCGACAACGCCTATCAGGGCCTCGGGCGCGGCCGGGTCGAAGATGCGGCCGGCATGATTGATGTCATCGAAGCGGTCGGCGAAGCCATGGTCGCTGTCTCCTGCTCCAAGTCTTTCTCGCTCTATCGAGAGCGCACCGGCGCTGTCTATCTGTTTGCGGATCAGCAGGCGTCGTTGAACAAGGGCATTGGTAATCTCGCGGGTTACGCGCGCGCAAGCTACTCCATGCCGCCCGCGCACGGAGCAGCCATCGTTGCGGCAATCCTCCAGGAGCCGTTCCGCCGTCAGCTCTGGGTGGATGAACTGAACGACATGCGCCTCCGCATAACGGAAATCCGCCGTGCGGCCGGAGAAGCCTTTGGTCGATTTCTTCCGGAACTCGCCCATATGAGCACCCAGGAGGGCATGTTCTCCCTGCTGCCGATCTCTTCCGAAAACGTCCTGAAGCTCCGGGCCGAACACGGCATCTACATGCCGGACTCCGGAAGGATCAATGTTGCGGGCATGCGGGTCGAGGACGTCGCGTCCGTGGCCGAATGCATCGGCCCCTACCTGGTTTGAAGATGAGCCTGAGCGGTCCTTGCCGGTGATCGACCGCGATGCTCAAGCCTCACTGAACGAGTACGGGCTGCATGCAGCGCGCATCGGTCACCTTTATGTCGGCCTGGCCGACACCGACGCCAAGGACGCCAAGCAGATTGTAGAGGAGCTGGTCGACCGGAGCGGTGACGGCAGACAGCGTATCGGCGACGGCTCCCAGCACCGCGCTCGGCGTGCCAAGGGTCAGAATGAGCACCTGAATGCTGATATTGGCATTTTTCAGAAGTGACTGGACGGCCGAGGTCAGGATAGTGCTGGTTGAAACGGTCTTGACTGTGCCGGCAGAAATTTCCGAGGGCTGAAAGGTCACGCGTGTCGGGCTCATATTGGCGATATCGACCTGCGCGCTTGCGATCACCTTCAGAAGCAGGGAATCGATGATGGCTGCTGGAGTAACGCGTGGCTTGGAGCCGAAATTCACGAAAGCCGAAGTATCGACGTCCCCAAGCGCAATCTCCGCCACGCCGGGTACGGCGTCGATCCCGACGACGGCGTTCGGCATGCTGCCGCCGACACAGCTTATCGAGGCAAGCTTGGCCTCGGCAGGCGCGATCTCAACATAAAGCGGCACCCTGATCTTCAAGCCTGCAATCAGGGACAGGCCGGTGACCGAAACTTCGATTGCCGCGCGCACTTGCGGCGTGCGAACGATAGTGCCCGGCGCGCCCACGGCGGCCGCCGGTGCTTGTTGTGCGATCTCCCCGATCGCCAGCGTCATCTTCGTCGCTGCAAGACCCGGCACGTTAGCCCCAAGATCGAGCGCGATCTGCCTTTGCTGATTGGCGGCCATCGCGGTTGCGGAGATCAGGTCCATAACGCTGATCGTGGAAGTCAGGTTGGGCGCGGTTCCCACGACATCCGTACCGAGAGGACCGAGGTTCACGATATCCTGCAGCTTGACGGTGAGCTTCGTGGTTCCCAGCGTCTTGCCCAGATTGTTGATGATGGTGACGACTGCCGGGGAAAGATTGGACGATTTGCCAAGCGCGCCAAGAATCTTGTCATAGGTGACATCGGTCGCCAGGAGCTGATCGTAGCTTACCCCTGTCAGCTTGAGATCCGTCGCCAACAGATTGAGGAAGCTTAAAAGGTTTACCTTCGCGCTGATGAGCGCCTGATAGTCGACGAGATTGAGAGAGACCTGCGTCCCAAGAAGAGAGCCCAGAAGCTGGTTTAGAATGCCGCCATTGAGGCTCGCCAACCGGGAGCCGATAGAAAAAGCTGCCAAACGCTCGCTGGAAGCGGTACCCGTGGCGCTCAAGGTCGGCGGGTCGGCAAAGGCGGAGGCAAAAGGCATCACCGCCTTCTGCGTCAGCGTGACCCTTACGGAATCGGAGAGGGAAGTCCCCGGCGTGAAGCGGTTTTGAGGCGCCACGGATGTGTCTGCCTTATAGGACCCTAGAACCATATTGCCCAAGGTTTCATATTGACCCGACGTGGCCGCCGCCGTCGTGATCTGCCCGTTTGCGGTCATGTAGCTGCTGCCCGATGCCACTGCGGCCGTCGTGCCGTTGCTTTGAAGATTGGCCAGGAGCGCGCTCTGCGCATTTGCGATATCGGCGGCAGCCGTGATTGCGCCAATGTCGCTCAATTGCTGCAGGCGCCGCTGCTGCAGCGTCATCATGCCGTAATCGATGCCGAGGCCAAGGCAGTAAAGGATCAAGGGGGAGGCAAGCGCAGTGGTCACCGCGACGTTTCCCCGCCTGTCCGTCAAGGAGGCGAGCCGACCGAGAAGCCTCTTCATCAGAGACCTCCCAGCCGAATGGTCGAATAACGGCGGATGGTCGAATCCGGCATGGCGAAAGTATAGAGATTCCAGATCGGAAGATTGGATGCGTCGTAGGCGGCGCTCACGGTGAACTGGTTGGCATTGGCCGGGTCTGTCGCGACGGTGACCGTCAGCTTGTCCTTGTTGATGAAGGCGTCGTTAATCGTCGAGCGGGAGACGAAATCCTGGACCAGCTGGCTTCGCTCCGTGGCCGACAATCCCGCGATCGCGGTTCGCGCGGCATCGGCGGTCAGCTGCTGTAGGGAATGGGCCGCGGCGAGATAGATGCCGAAGGCAACCAATGTGAGAAGCAATAGGAAAAAAAGCGGCGCGATTAAAGCGAATTCGACCGCTGCAGCTCCCTTCTTGTCCCTGCCGAAATGAGAAACACGATACATGCTCCTGTCTCCTTCAATCGGCCGCCATCTATGCGATGACGGTCGAGGAGACATTAGGCTTTGGGTGTTAATTTTATATTTCTAAATAAGATACTTTCTAATATTATTACATCTTAATTATATTAGATACTTGATAAAGCTCTCATTACTTTCTTGATCATCGCTGCGCGATTAGCCATCGTCATATCGCATTTTCGCAAGCTACGATCACGGCATCCGCCGCAACTGCGATCACGGACAGCTGTCATTTCTCCGACCCTGATCGGGTCGCGAGGACGACGCCAGAACTCGTATGTCGTCGATCTACTTTTTCTTCGGCGCCAATTCCCAGCCGCCCTGCAAGTTTCTTACGAAACGGCGGTTTCCTTTGTAATAGGTCACCGCACCGGTTCGATCCACCTTGATCGACGTCGGCAGCGATTGCGTGACCGCTTTCAGCCGCTCGACCATGTCAAACGCTTCCTGTCTTTTTCCAGCGCGGATCAGCGCCATCAGCTTGGACTCTTGTTTCATCCTCTATATTCCCGTTCATGGAGGATCAGGGGGTGGCGGAGTGTGTGGTCCGTCGGTTGTTTTTTCATATCGATCAACCCGCTCGGCGTTGCATGAGCAGCGAACGCAGTGCCACGACCACCACGCAAACGCTGGAGATTAGAAAGATTGCGCCGGACATGGCGTAAATCGTCGGCGAAGCGCCGGCATTCATCTTGCCGAACAGCACCACCGGCAACGTGTTTTGGCGACCGGCCAGATAGAAGGCGCGCGTAAACTCGTTGAGCGACAGCAGGAGCGAAAAGATGAAGGCGCTGACGAGACCCGGGCGGATCAACGGCAGCGTAATATCCAGGAACTGCCGGAGCCGGCTTGCACCAAGATCGTCTGCCGCCATCAGGTAGGTGCGCTTGACGGCGGCAAAGCTTGTCAGGATGACGATGAAGGCAAAAGGCATCGCCCACAGCAGATGGCCGGCAATGACGGTCAAGGCCGAAGCCTTCACGCCGGCACGGCTGATAACGGTCGATAGCGCCAGTCCCTGGATGACGCCCGGCACGAACATCGGCAGAAGCACCGCCAGGAACCACAGTCCGCGGCCGCGGTGCAGCTCGCGATATGCGAGCGCCGCACCGAGCGACAGCAAGGTCGCGATAACAGCCGTCGCCAGCGCTATCATGATCGACTGGCCGAGCGCGGCGACAAGCGCGCTTTCCGCCCCGAGCGCGACATACCATTTCAGCGTAACATCGGAAAAATGCGGCAGGCCGGGCTGAAGCGCCGGATTGAAGGAGACGCCGAGCAAATAGAGCGGCGGCGCATAGATCACGGCGAGACCGATGATGGTCAGCGTCCAGATGACGATGCGCGGTGTCGTACCCTCCCTGACGATCATTGGCCGCGCTCCTCGAACAGCGAGGAGAGGCCGAATATGGCGTCTCCGATCAGCACCAGTCCGAAGACGATCACGAGCATCAGCGTCGAAATCGCAAAGGCGAGCGGAAAATTGGCGACACGCATGACGTCATTGATCATCACCGATACGATCGATGCGCCGGCGCCGCCGAGCATCTGCACCTCCGTCGACGAGCCCGCGACCATGACGAAGACGAACAGGAACCCGGCAAAAACACCGGAATAGGTCAGCGGCAACAGTACGGTGCGTGCCATCGTCCAGAAGCCGGCGCCGAGATCGCGCGATGCCGCCAGCGCGATAGGATCGACGCGGCGCATGGAGAGCAGGATGGGGAAGGTTGCGAACGGCAGATAGGAGGCGACCAGCCCGACGATGACGGCAAAGTCGCTGAACAGCAGCCAGTCGAGCGGCGCGTCGATAATCCCGGCGTGCTGAAGTAGCGTGTTGATGACGCCGGTACGACCAAGCAGCAGCCGCCAGGAAAAGGAGCGGATGAGATAGGACGTGAAAAACGGGATGGTAAGGAGGGCTGCGAGCAGAACCGACAGCCTGCGCCCGGCCAGGAAATACATCGCATAGGCGGTGGGATAGGCGATGACGAGGCAGATAGCCGATGTCAGAAATGCTTTGCCGAGGGTCGACAGAAACACGCTCCAGCGCCCGGCCTCCAGGACCGCGCCGTAGGCGGCGAGGCTGAACTCCGGCTTGATCCAGTAAGTCGCGGAATCCCAGGCACAGAAGCTCCAGACCACGACCAGGACCAGCGGTGCAAGGCCGAGCACGAGGATCGCCGCAAGCGGAGCGGCCAGCAATAGAACCGGTGTCTTCATGGTCTAACCCTCCTTCTCTCGGTGTTGATCCCATCGGCTCGGGGCCGGCCTGTCCTCGAACAGAAGGGCCAGCCCCGCTCCATCGCCTTACATCAGGCGTTGCGCAGCCTCTGCCACCACTCTTCGTAGAGTTGGAAGTTGTCCGGCCGGCAATTCTGCCAGTAGACTTTCCCGGAGAACTTGGCCTTCACATGGTCGGCGAGCTTGGCGACGTCGTCGGCCTTGTATTCGTCGGGATGGGCCTTGGCATAGGCGAGGTTGTTGTCGGTCGGCACGAGATAGCCGCGCGCCTTGCCCAGTTCGCAGCCATAGAGGCCGGCAAGCAATGCATCGACGAATTTATGGGCCGCCCCGGCCTTGCCACGCTCCGTGGCACCCTTGAGCAACACCGTATTGTTGCCCCAGCCTTCATAGCCTTCGGCGGGTGCGGCATATTCCACCTGAAGCCCGCGCTTGCGGCCTTCATAGACAATCGGTTCCCAGCCGGTCATGGCGTCGACCTCTTCGTTCGCCACCAGCTGCACGCCCTGCTCCCAGCCATTCCAGAAGGTCCGGAATTGCCCGTCCTTCTTGTGCTTGATCAGGAATTCCATCACGAGGCCGAGCTCGGATTCCGTCAGATTGCCCGGATCCTTGATTGGCTTGTTTTCTGCTTCCTTGAGATAGATCGCCGTGAAGATGGCGCTGTTGATCCAGGCGTCCTCCATCGCGACCCGGCCTTTGAGCTTGGGATCGAAGATGACGCCATAGCTGTCGACCTTCCCGAGCTTGTCGGGGCGGTAGATGATGGAGTCGGCGTTGACGACGGTCGGGATACCATATTGCTTGCCTTCATAGGTCAAGGTCGGTATGTCTTTGGCCCATTGCCAGATGCCTGCGAAATTCGGGATCTTGGACACGTCCCAGGGCGTAATCAGCCCTTGCTTGGCGAGCTCCCTTTCAGCGCCGCCCTGAAAGCCGCCGACATCGAAAAGATCATTGGCATTGCCGGCGGCAAGGCGCGCGACGACCGGGCCGACATCATTGCCGTTATCGGTGAATTCGGGCGAAACGCCGCTCTGGCGCGCAAATTCCTGCCATTTGTCGCCGATGTCGAGCGTCGCCGTGGCCCAGAATGCAACCGTCGCGTCATCGGCCATGGCCCGCGTCGCGGTCAACCCACCAAAGGAAAGCGCGGCCGCACCCGCACCCATCAGTTTGAGCATGTCACGGCGCTGCATGTTGCTCCTCAAGGCGGAGGAGGCAAGATCTCTATCTTTGTTCATCGTGTCATTCCCTTCCCTTATTTTTCGCTTGTTTCAGCCATTCGGGTCCTACTCATCGCCTGAAGCCAGGGCCGGTATTCCGGAACGATCAATCAAGAGCGCAGCACCCGGCTTCAGATGCACACGCACGCTTTCGCCCGGCAAGGGCGGTGTCTCATCCGCGCTGGTCGTTAGCACCACGCGCTGGCTGTCGGCGAAAGCGAGCGTAACGTCATGGCTGAGTCCGCGATAGATACTTTCGACAACCTTAAGTTCAATTGTTTCGGCCGCTATCGCGGCAGCCGGGACAAGCTCAATTCGGTCTGGACGGATTGCAACCAGAGCATCAGACGGCGGCGGCGCTCCGGAAAAACTTGCGCTCAGCCGTTGGCCGGCAATCGTGGCAACGGCCTTTTCGCCGGAAACCGTAATATTTTCGGGCTTCAGAAGCGTATCGATACCGACAAAGCGCGCAACGAAAGCATTGGCCGGCGCCTCGAAAAAGCGGGACGGCACATCGGTCTGCTCGATGCGTCCCTTGTGCATGACCGCCATGCGATCGGAAAGGCTGAGCGCCTCGTCCTGATTGTGGGTAACGAGAATGAACGTCGCGCCGGTACGCTTGTGCAGCCGCCCGAATTCGTCGCGCATCTGCTGGCGCAACCGCTCGTCAAGTCCGGTCAGCGGTTCGTCGAGGAGGAGGATGCCCGGCTCCATGACGAGCGCGCGGGCGAGCGCCACGCGCTGGCGCTGGCCGCCCGAAAGCAGATTGACGTCGCGATCGGCAAAGCCGGAAAGTTCGACGAGATCCAAGGCATTCTCGACCTTGGCCTTCAGCCCGGCACCGGCAAGTCCACGCAACTTCAGCCCATAACCGACATTCTGCGCGACATTCATATGCGGGAAGAGCCCGAGCGACTGAAACACGGTATTGACCGGGCGGCGATTGGCCGGAACGCCGGCCATATCTTTCCCATCGAAAAGAACGCGGCCCGACGTCGGCCTGTCGAAACCGCCGATCAGCTTCAAAAGCGAGCTCTTGCCGCAACCGGACGAGCCGAGCAGCGTAAAGAACTCCCCTGCCCTGATATCGAGCGTCACGTCGTCGACGGCCCGCATCGGCCCGAAACTCCTGACGATATGGTCGAGACCGATCGCAATCGCCATATCAGACGCTTCTCCCATCGCATTCGCGGATGAGCAGCAGCCCCTCCCTGCTCACTTCAAGCTCCTGTCCGGCAGCCACCAGCGAGGTGGCAGTCGCCTCCTCGATGAGAAGCGGGCCGGCGATCTTCTCGGAAGCGGGCAGTTTCGTGCGTTCGTAGACGGGGCAGGATACCCAACCAACCGTGCCGCCGAAGTAGACCTTGCGATGACCCTTGAAGGCCGCATCCAGCGAACGGCCGGCGCGATCGAGTTTCGGGATGGCGATGACCGGACCGTGAAGCACCGCCTCCAGATGGATCATGGTGATTTCGACCGGGGAGCCGGGCAGTCGGAACGTATAGGCGCGCTCATGCGCTGCATGGAAACGTTCCGCAAAGCTTTCGGCGTCGTCGTCCATTTCGAACAGGGCGAAGACGCCGTGTTCCTGGCCGCGATAGCGGGCCTCGACGCGGCAGACGTAGCGGATCTCGGCCGCATCTCCCTTGGAGAAATATCTGACCGCATCCCGTTTCAACTCGTCGAACCGGCGCTTGAGATTGCCGACGGCCTCCGATGCGAGGGGCGCAAACCAGGTGCTGCGGAAATCTGCGCGCGGCTCGGCTGCCAGCATACCCCAGGCGGAAAAGATGCCGGGATGCGGCGGCACGACCGTCACCTTCACACCGAGATCACGCCCGAGACCTGCGGCAAGCGCAGGACCGGCGCCGCCGGAAATGACAAAAGCGGCGTCGCGCGGATCGTGCCCGCGCTGAACCGTCACGAGCTTCAGCGCGTTGATCATCGACGCATGGGCGATCTCGACGATGGCAAGCGCCGCATCCTCGACCGACAGGCCCATCGGCTTGGCAATCGTCGCAATCGCGGCGGCGGCCTTGGACTTGTCGAGCTGCATCTGCCCGCCGGCAAAGCTCGCCGGATCGAAGATGCCGAGCGTCAGCAAGGCGTCGGAAAGAGTCGGTTTGTCTCCGCCTCTTCCATAGCAGGCCGGGCCAGGTATCGAGCCGGCGCTTTCCGGCCCCACGCAGAGCGCGCCGCGCTCGTCGATGCGAGCGATTGATCCGCCGCCGGCGCCGATCTCGACGATATCGACCACCGGCACCTGCACCGGGTAGCCGGGCGCGATGCGGGTATGCTCGAGCTTGTATTCACTGTCGAGCGTCGGCCGGCTGTCGTGAATCAAGGAACATTTTGCAGTCGTGCCGCCGACATCGAGCGACAGCACTTCCGATTCAGCCATTACAGCACCGATGCGTGCGGCACCCGCAACACCACCCGCGGGCCCGGATTCGACAAGCGTCAGCGGGCTCATCTGGGCCTGATCGAAAGTGGAGATGCCGCCATTGGACTGCATCGCATAGTAGGGGCAGGTGAGGTCGCGCTCCATCAGCGCGCTTTCGAGCCGGGCGAAATAGCGCTTGATGATCGGCTGCACATAGGCGTTGAGCACCGCCGTATTGGAGCGCTCATATTCCCGCCATTGACGGGAGACCTCGTGGCTGGCGCAGACAGTCACATCCGGCAACGCCTCGGCAATCGCCTTGGCGCAGGCGATTTCGTGCTCGGGATTGACGTAGCTATGGAGGAAGATCACGGCCACCGCCTCGACCTTGCGGGCGCGGCACTCGCGGATGATCGCCTCGACATCGCCAAGCTCGATGGGTGTCAGCACCTGGCCCTTGGCATCCATGCGCTCGCGCACCTCGAAGCGCAGGCTGCGGGGTACGAAGGGCTCCGGGCTTTTGAACCGGAGATTATAGAGATCGGGGCGATTGCCGCGGCCGATTTCCAATACGTCGCGAAAACCGGCGGTGGTCACCAGCGCCGTCCTGACACCCTTGCGTTCGGTGATCGCGTTGATGACGGTCGTTCCGCCATGGGCGAAGAAGATCACGTCGCGCGTCGAAAGCCCGTCCTTCTTCTCGGCAAGTGCGATCGCCGCAAGGACGCCTTCGGATTGATCGTGAACAGTCGTCAGGCTCTTGGCAGTGAAGATCTCACCCGTGCGCTCATCATAACCGACGAGGTCGGTAAAAGTACCGCCTACATCCGTCGCCAGTCTGATCATCCCGCCACCCTTTCTTCATATCCATATTGGCTGCGGGCCGCCTCGCGGGTGATGTAGCCGTCTTCGATGTCGCGACGGATATATTCCGGCTCGCGTGCGTGAGGCTCGCCCCAGCCGCCGCCGCCGCCGGTGATGATGCGCACGAGATCGCCGCGGTTCAGCCCGATATGCGGCTCGCGGCCGAAATTGCTGACCTTGCCGCCATCCTCCACCTGCAGGAGATTGATGCTGCCGGGCTTGCCTCCCTCGATGCCCCAGGGCGGCGTGTCCGTTCGCCCGAAGCTGCAATAGGCTGATACATCGTCTCCAAGAATCTCGTAATCGCGGATGACGCCGAAACCGCCGCGGCGGCGACCGGCGCCCGATCCTCCCTCGACGTTCAGCGCATAGCGGCGCACGAGCAGGGGAAAGCGCGCTTCGATCACCTCGACGGAATAATTGTAGGTGTCGCCATCGGTGAGCGCGATCAGCGCATTGGCGCCGTCGCCGTCCTTGCTCGCGCCCCAGCCGCCATGCTGCGGCTCGATATGGATGAACGGCTGCCCCGTCCCATCCCTGCCAGCGATATAGACGACGCAAAGGCTCGTATAGGAACCGGCGGAGAAGCGCTCGGGCATGAGTTTGGCGAGCGCCTTCCAGACGAGTTCGGAGGCATGCACCGAGCCTTCGTAATACCAGCCCGTAGGCGAAGGCTTTTCCGCCGTGAAAACCGAACCTTTCGGCGCGATGACGGTGAGCGGCCGGAACCAGCCCTCGTTGGACGGCGCCTCCGGCGCCACCAGCGCCTTGAAGATGGTGCGAACGGCCGATTGCAGCGCACCTGCCGCACAATTGATCGGCCCCGCGACCGCGGGCGGGCAGCCGGTGAAATCCGCCGTCAGCCGATCACCGGCGATCGTGACCGCCACCTGCACCCTGATAGGATCGGTGGTGACGCCGTCGCCATCGATAACGTCAGTCGCTTCGTAGACCCCGTCGGGCAGCGCGGCGATGGCGGCGCGCGCCTGCCTCTCGCTCACGGTCAGTAGGTGATCGAATGCGGTCTTCACGACGTCGGTTCCGTATTTGCCGGCCAATTCGGCCATGCGACGGGCGGCAACGCGAACGGTCGCCACCTGTGCGGTGAGATCGCCGATCGCAACGTCAGGCAAACGGACATTCTCGCGGATGATCCGCAGAACTTCTCCCGAAAAGCGATCGCTGCGCACGACTTTCACACCCGGCAACCGCAATCCTTCCTGAAAGACGGAGACGGCATTCGGCGCAAGCGAGCCGGGAACCGAGCCGCCGACGTCAAGATAATGAGCAACGTTGATGGCATAGGCCAGAATCCGCCCTTCGAAGAAGATCGGCTTGACGATGGCGAAATCGCAGGCATGCGTACCGCCGGAATAGGGATCGTTCGTCAGGAGAATGTCGCCATCTTCCAGATCTTCACCATAGAGAGCGATCAATGACTTGACCTGCGTGCCGAAAGTGCCGGTGAAGAGCGTGATGCCGTTCATCTGCGCCACGAGCTCCCCTTCGGGCGTCAGGAGACCGCAGGCAAAATCAAGCACCTCATAGATGACCGGGCTCATCGAGGTTCTGGCCATGACCACACCCATCTCGTCGACGGTGGCTGCCAGCTTGCCCTCGATAATCTCCTGCGTCACCGGATCGACGACGACCACGAATCTACCTCGCATTATAATATTCGCACGAGTGCAGATTAGGTGTTTTTTCGCCCATCGAAAGCCTTCCCGATGGGTGGGCACACATGCTGAAACCTACCCGTTCGGGTAGGTCACCTATTGAGCATGCCCTTTTGACGCGCTGCGGTGACGGCTGCCGTCCGCGTCGAGACGTTGAGCTTGGCGAAGATGTTGCGCAGATGGAATTTGATCGTGTTGTCGGAAAGCGCCAGCATCCGGCCGATTTCCTTGTTGGAAAGCCCGGAGCTCAGCAACTCCAGCACCATATGTTCCCGGCCGGTAAAGGCGGATCCGACGTCGGCAATGGCCGGCTCCTGCATCGTCTCGGCAGCCACGAGCAGAGACTGGAGACGCTTGCGGGTCACGTTTGCCACTGTCGGATGAGTGGCAAGTGAGCGAAGCTCACCAAGGCCCGCTACATGATCAAGATGCAGCAAGGCGCGATAGTCGTCGAGCGGCATCGTCAGCACAAGATCGGAAAGGCGGGCGGCGGCGACATCGGCACGGTCCTCAGCGAGCAGAATCCCTATGTCGATGAGAGCAAGCTCGATCGCGCGCGGAATATGCAGGCGCTGGGATTGACGCGTTCTGAACTGATCGAAGACCTCGCGCGCCTTGGAAACTTCGCCGAGCGCCAGATAAGCGCGCGTCCAGAAAATTGCCGGGGTCGCGCCGCGCAGATGAATGGAAAGCAGATTGGCGCGATCCGCAACGATAGCCTGTATGCCGAAACCGTTGGCCTCGGCGTGCCGGATCGCCTGGTCAAGATCACCCGATGCCATGAGAAGCATGGCACGCTCGCCATCGATCAGGCGGCTGAGCCGATCGAAGCCGCGCCGCCGCGCCGCCGCACGGATGCGATCCATGGCGGCGTGAGCCGCCAGGAAATCCTCATGCATGCGCAAGACCCGTTGTTCGGCCATGAAACCCGCTGCGAGAAGATCAAACCATGTATCGTGGCGCTCGAGATGCGGCAGCGCCCATTCCAGCATGCCGGCCGCGGCCTCTGCCTCGCCCCCCATCGATAGCACTTCCGCCTTCAGAACCTGGCCGACCGCGTCGAGATCGCTGCCGGGACCGATATTGGCTTGTGCTTCGCAGATCAATTCGTCGTAAGAGGCAAGCGCGCTCGCGCAATCGCCCGACAGAAAGAAGGCCTGGCCGATATGCGTGTAGAGATGCATCGCACCGAAATCGGCACCGCCGTCGCGAAAGGCGCGAATGGCGAGATGACCGTAATGCAGCGCCCGATCAAGTTCGCCTCGGATCAGGAAATTGTAGGACAGCATATTGAGCGCCAGCGCGCGATGGATGAGTTCCATGCCATCCGGCTGCTGCAAATCATCTTCCAATGCCGAGAGATCGGCCGTGCTCGCCCAGTGATCCGTATAAAGCGCAAGGAGAATGCGCACGACGCGCAGGTCTTTCGCAAGGATCGGATCACCGGAGGCGGCACGCTCGGCCGTGGCGAGATAGTGATTGGCTGCGGCAAGCTGTGCCGCTTTGGCATGAAAAATCGAAAGTCCTAGCGTCGCGAGGGGAAAGCGGACCAGATCGATCTCCGAGGCATGTCCGCTCAAGGCCTGGAAAAGCGTTGCGCCGCCCCGCGTGGTGGCATAGACACGCCTCCATCCGCCGGCGGTTTCGACGATACGCGCTGCAAGATTGGCGTTATCCGCCAAAAGCGCGTGATGGACGGCGCGGTCTATATCGCCATGAGCCTCGAACCAGTGTGCTGCACGGTTCAGCGCACGGTTGGCATCGATACCCCTGCGGCCGGCGGTTCTCTTGAGAAACTCGTTGAAGACCGGGTGGAACCGCATCCAGTTGCCCGGCCCGGCAAGCAGCGTCACCGGAAGGGCGTACTCATTCAGCCGCTCGATCAGGCCCGCGTCCTCGCCGGTTTCCAGCACTGCCTCGAGAAGCGGCCGATTGAAGGCCGGCAAGGCCGCAGTCTCGATCAGAAACAAGCGGATATCCTCGGGCAGATGCTCAAACACCTGCTCCGAGAGATAAGAGCCCATATCCGCGCCGCCTCCGTCGAAGGAGGCGAGAATGGTATCGCTTTCCTCGGATTCCGCAACCAGAAGGCTCACCATCTGCAACGCGACCGCCCAGCCCTCCGTGCGGCGATTGAAGGAGCCGACCTGCTCTTCGGTCAGATGCGCGCCCTTGCCCTCAAATAATTCCCGCGCCTCGGCATCGGAAAAACCGAGTTCGGCCACGCCGAACTGCTTGAATTCGCCACGCAGCCGCAATGCCGACAGAGGAAAGCGCGGCGGACTGCGGCTGACCAGCACCAGCTTGACATGCTCGAGCGAAAGATCGGCAAGGATCTTTGCCATCAGGGCCTCGGTCGCATCCGTCTGAGCAAAGTGATAGTCGTCGAGGAAGATGACGAGCGGCTCTTCGATCTTGCGCAGGCGCGTCCCGAGCACGGAAAGAAGCGCTGTAGCCGGCAGATTGCCGGCATCCGCACCGTCCTCGTTCGAGAGCGTCTGCAGGGCATCGATCAGAGCGAGCAGGAAAGCTTCCTGGCTCGTATGCTCGGCATCGAGCGACACCCAGCACAGCTTGACCCGATCTTCCTTCAACAACTCGTACCATTGGACGGCGAGCGACGTCTTGCCGTAACCGGCCGGCGCGACGATGGTCGTCAAACGACGCAGCCCGGCGCGCCGGAGCTGCCGCAACAGGTCGCTGCGTCTAATAGTTTGCTGCCCGCTGGACGGGGGAGCAAATCGATTCTGTCCACTCATGGGGCCGGATGATGCTGTCTTGGCAAGCAGTTTGCAACCCGCGCGAAAACGTTTGCAAAGCCGGTTAATCTCGATCGTTCAGAAGACTACGCCTACATGCAATAGTTGATTTTTCTCGCCACTGCAACGAAAAGCGTGAGACCCTCGAAGCGGGATCGATCGAGACGAAAGCCGGCCAGCATCCCCTGTCGACATGCCGGAGAGCACAAAATTTTGCCGGTTGCGACTATAAACGGTCCGTTAGGGATTTGTTGACCATAATTGGAGGTATAGCGATGCCGCAGGCGCGGCGCCTCTGAGTTCTGTATCTGTTAGCAAGGCGAAAGTCGTATCCGTGCATCACGCGATCTTTTCCATTCCGGCGACAACTTTCGCCATCGCCTCTTCCTTCGTCGCTTGCCGGCTGGCGCTGATCGCGATGCTGATGCTTGGCGCCTTTGCCGGCTCGGCTGCGGCCGAAGACCGGGCACTCAAACTCTTCTTCACCCATACCGGAGAAAGGGCGACCATCGTCTTCAAGCGCGGTGGTAAATATGATCCGAGGGGCCTTGCTCAGATCAACCGCTTCTTGCGCGACTGGCGAAAGAACGAACCGACCCGGATCGCTCCGGAATTGCTTGATCTGGTCTGGGAAGTCTATCAACGCAGCGGCGCCAGGGAATCCATACACGTCGTCTCGGCCTACCGCTCTCCCTCCACCAACAGCATGTTGCGCAACCGCTCGCGTAGCTCCGGCGTCGCAAAGCACAGCCAGCACACGCTCGGCAAGGCGATGGATTTCTATATTCCCGGCGTCAAGCTTGCGAGCTTGCGCGCCATCGCCATGCAGATGCAGATCGGCGGCGTCGGCTTCTATCCCAACTCCGGCTCGCCCTTCGTGCATCTGGATGTCGGCAGGGTACGAGCCTGGCCGAGAATGTCACGCCAGGAACTGGCACGGCTTTTCCCGAACGGGCAGACGCTGCATGTGCCGGCGGACGGCAGACCGCTGCCGGGCTATGAGGTGGCGGTCGCGCAATCCAGGAAGCGGCCATCCCAGGTGAGCAGCAGGATCGCGACCGCGGTGGAGGACGATGATGATGCCGGATTGTCGGCTGCATCTCGCAGCGGCATGCCCGACAGCAGCCTTATGACCAGCATGCTGCCGACGCCTAGGAATCGAGCCGTGAACGGGCTGGAGGCTCAGCTCGGCAAGCGCGTGGCCGAGGAAAGCAAGGAGCAGCCCTTCGCCGATCTGGCCGCCTATGCCATTCCGCTGCCGGCATGGCGGCCAACCAGCAGTATCGTCGTCATCCCGACGGCCGCGCCTGAAAGACCAGCCGCTCCTGTTGTGCTGGCAAGCCTGGTAGTGGGACGCAACGAGGCTGGAAAACTCGTCATGTCGGACAACACGAAGAATACGGACGACAACGCCATGGCAAAGATGCAGCCAATAGCGCAGGTGCCAAGCTCCGCCGCGCAGCACGTATCCGGCGGCGTCGGAGCCATGTCGACGGGGGCCATCGTCGCCTGGGCGTTGCAGCCGCCGGGCACGGCAGTCGACATGACGCTCCCGAGCCTCGTCAGTGCGCCAATACCGATGCATGAGGATATGGCCGACATTCAGGACGGAGCCGCCTATGAGGGTGACGACTTCGATGTCGAGCGGTTCGGCTTCGAAGGCTGAGGCCGCCTTCGCCCCGCTCCATTGGCAAATCAGTTCGATGCATCCGATGGTCGGTCCGCGTGCTCCGACAAGGAAAGATGCGCGAGGCCGCCAAGCGTAAAGCGAACCAGCCGGTCCGCCAGCTCCTCGTCCGTAGTCGCATCCCGCCCAAGCGCAGGAATGATCTCGGAGACGCGTTTTTCGGCCACCAGAAGCATGAAGCAGGGCGCCATCGTCGAAAGCGCTGCCTGAGCGACGAGCGGATGGTCCGGTGGCACGCCAAGGATCTGGGCGATGACACCAAACAGCAAAGCTTTCTTCGGCTCGATCTCCTCGCGGCGGAGCTTGTCGATATGAGGCGTGGGCGCGATCAGTTCGCGCACGATCACCTTGGCCGGCCATGAACTCTCATTTCCTGTCCTGACGACCGTGACCAGCAAACCGATGAACCGGCGCAGCTTCTCCTTCGGGTCGATGTCCGCATTGATCATGCGGGCAAGCACATCGTAACTCATCAGGCGATGATGGGCCTCGGCAAGAACATCTTCGTACAAAGCCTCGATGCCGCCGAAATGATAATTCACCGCGGCCGCATTCGTCCCGGCGCGCAAGGCGATTTCCTTTGCGGTCGCGCGGTCGAAGCCGAATTCGGCGAAAACGGCGCCGCCGGCTTCGAGCAGGCTCGTGCGCGTGGCCGCCCCGTCCTGCCGATCTCGTGACCGCGCCGTTCGTCTTATGCCTCTGGCCATTGTCTTTGCCTTCCATTAATTCAAATATTAATTTGAAATTTGAATTTGACAAGTGTTATAATCTGCTGCGGATCAATCTCGGTCACAATTCGTTTCACCAGAGCCGACCGCTCGTTCGGAGTTCAACAAAGCATGCAGCGTGTCATCGTCATCCTGGTCCTGTTGATTGCAGTCGCGGGCGGTGCCTGGTGGTATCTCCATCGGGATAACGGCGCGAACGATCTCGTTCTCTATGGAAATATCGACTTCAGACAACTCACTCTCGCCTTCAATGGCAGCGAACGTGTGGCTGAAGTCCTTGTCGAAGAGGGAGCGCAAGTCAAGAAAGACCAGATCGTCGCCAGACTGGATACCAGCCGGCTCCGGCCGCAGGTCGCCCAGGCGGAAGCGCAGGCTGCCAGCCAACGCGCCAATCTCACCCGCCTCAAAAACGGCAGCCGCCCCGAAGAGATCGCCCAGTCCCGTGCCAATGTCGAATCCGCCAAGGCAGAGGCCGTCAATGCCCGCGCCCAGTTCGAGCGTCAGAACGCGCTCGCTCCCAAGGCAGCCGTCAGCCAGCAGGCCCTGGATGAAGCCCGTTCGGCCGCCGCCGTCGCCGACGCCAAGGTCATCGCAAACCAGAAGGCGTTGGATCTGCTCGTTGCCGGCTCGCGCGTGGAGGATATCGAGGAGGCCGAAGCGCAGCTGAATGCGGCTGAGGCCAATGTCGCGCTCCTCCATCAACAGCTTGCCGACGCCGAATTGAGAGTGCCCGTCGACGCTATCGTACAGTCCAGGCTGATCGAACCCGGCGAGATGGCGTCTCCCACGCGGGCTGCCTTTTCGCTTGCGACCATCAGCCCGAAATGGGTGCGTGCCTATATCTCGGAAACCCAGCTTGGGATGCTCCGTCCCGGCATGAAAGCCTCCGTCACCGTGGACTCGCTGCCAGGGCGGACGATCGGGGGATGGATCGGCTTCATTTCCTCCGTTGCCGAGTTCACGCCGAAATCGGTGCAGACGGAGGAATTGCGCACGAGCCTCGTCTACGAGGTCAGGGTCTTCGTCGACGATCCCGACAATATGCTGCGGCTCGGCATGCCGGCAACCGTCCGGCCGCTTCCGGGCGAACAGTCGGCTCCGCCAACCGCGCAGCGGCAATAGAACGAGGATGCCATGAGCGCCGGCGATCTCTCGGTGACAGCAAGCAAGCTTTGCAAGTCGTTTCATCGGGACACCGGAGAAACGGTCGACGCGCTTGCCGATGTCTCGCTCGATGTCCGCAAAGGCGCGCTGACGGCGCTCGTCGGCCCCGATGGCGCCGGCAAGACGACGTTGCTGCGCCTGGCATGTGGCCTCATCGCACCCGATAGCGGCAGTCTGCGAGTGATCGGCTTCGATATCGCCACGGAGCCGCAGCATGTTCAGGACCGGATCGGCTATATGCCGCAGAAATTCGGCCTCTATGAGGATCTGAGCGTTCAGGAGAACCTTGATCTCTACGCCGATCTGCATGGCGTGACGCAATCGAAGCGCGACGAAACCTATCCGCGCCTCTTCGAGATGACGCAGCTCGGGCGCTTCAAGGAACGGCCGGCGGGAAAATTGTCTGGCGGTATGAAGCAGAAGCTCGGCCTTGCCTGCACCCTCGTGCGAGCACCCGAACTGCTGCTGCTCGACGAGCCCACCGTCGGCGTCGATCCGCTGTCGCGGCGCGAGCTCTGGGAAATCGTCTTCAAGCTCGTCAAGGAGGACGGGCTCTCGGTGATCGTGGCGACCTCCTATCTCGACGAGGCCGAACGCTGCGAACACGCCGTGCTCATGCATGCAGGCAAGATCCTCGATCAGGGACCGCCTGCCGACATAACGAAGAAGGCTGACGGCTGCTGCTTCATGGTTCCCACACCGGAGAACATGCCGGCAAGATCGCTGCAGGCCCGTCTTTTCGCCCTGCCTGATATTATCGATGCCGTCCCGGAAGCCGGCCGGGTCAGGATCGTGCGCAGGCCGGAGCAGAAGGACGAGCCGCTACGGCTGGATGAAACCAAGCTCGATACCGAAAGCGTCGAGCCCCGGTTCGAAGACGCCTTCATGATGCTATTTTCCGCCGTCGTCGGCAACGCCGAGCGCCAGATGCGCACCGGCCAGCCATCCGACCATAGCGACGGCGATGAAACCGTCGTCGAGGTTCACGACCTCGTCCGGAAGTTCGGAGATTTCACGGCCGTCGACCATGTCAGCTTCAGCGTGCGCAAGGGAGAGGTCTACGGTCTTCTTGGCCCGAACGGAGCAGGAAAAAGCACGACATTCCGCATGCTTTGCGGCCTGCTCCCCGCAAGTGGCGGCACGTTGATGGTCGCCGGCTCCGATCTGCGCAGAGCGGGTGCCAAGGCCCGAGAGCGGCTGGGCTATGTCGCGCAGAAGTTTTCGCTCTACGGCCAGTTGAGTGTCGACGAGAATCTGGAGTTTTTCGCAAGCGCCTATGGGCTGCGCGGCAAACACAGGAGAGACAGGATCGCCGCTTTGAAGAACCAGTTCGAACTCGACCAGTTCTCCAGGCTGCCCAGCGGCCAGCTGCCCGGAGGCTTCAAGCAGCGGCTGGCGCTTGCCGCGGCCCTGCTGCACGAGCCGGATATTCTCTTCCTCGACGAAGCGACCAGCGGTGCCGATCCGCTGGCCCGGCGGCAATTCTGGGGCCGGATCACTGCCCTGTCCGAGCAGGGCGTGACCGTCATCGTGACGACGCATTTCATGGAAGAAGCCGAATATTGCGACCGGATCATCATCCTGGATGCCGGCAAGAACCTGGCTGAGGGAACGCCGGTCGAAATCCGCGCCCATGCCGGGGCACGCGGCGAGACGGCGGCAACGATGGAGGAGGCCTTTATCGCGATCGTCGAGCAGGAGCGTCACAAACAGGCGGAGAAGGCGGCATGAGCGAACCCGCAGACAGGCCTGGCCACGGATTGCGCGCAGCCCTGCGCCGCGTCCGTGCGCTCATCCGCAAGGAGACATGGCAGCTCCTGCGCGACCCGAGCAGCATCGCGATCGGCATTATCATGCCGGTGGCGCTGCTGATCCTGTTCGGATACGGCATCAATCTGGACGTCAAGAACGTTCCCGTTGCGATCGTCATGGAAGAGAACTCGGCCGAGGCGCGCGGGCTGGCCTCGGCCTTCGAGCTTTCCAGCTATTTTTCGCCGAAACCGGTCAAGACGATGGCCGAAGCCGAAAAGATGCTTCTGTCATCGGAGGTAAGGGTAATCCTGCGCATTCCATTGGATTTAGCGCGTAAAATGGCCTTGGGCAACGGCGAAGTACAGGTGGTCGTCAACGGCAGCGATGCCAACACCGCCCGCATTTCGCTGAGCTACGCCGAAGCTGCCGTCGGCGTCTGGAACGCCAAGGAAGTGTCCCGCAAAGGGGCGGCTACCGGCAGCGGTGTGACGATCGAGTCCCGGCTTTGGTTCAACGAAGCCAATGACAGCAGCTATTTCCTCGTCCCAGGCCTCGTCGTCCTCGTCATGACGCTGATCGGCGCGCTCCTGACCGCGCTCGTCATGGCGCGGGAATGGGAACGCGGCACTTTCGAGGCGCTGTTCGTCACACCCGTCCGTTCGAGCGAAATCCTGCTCGGCAAGACAGTCCCTTACTTTCTTCTGGGGCTTGCCGGGCTTGCGCTCTGTGTCGTCGGCAGCCGCCTGCTCTTCGGCGTGCCCCTTCGAGGGTCGCTGTTGATCCTGACCGTCGTCTCCATGCTCTATCTTCTGGTGGCGCTCGGTCTCGGTCTTGCCATATCCTCCGTCACGAAGAACCAGTTCATCGCCAGCCAGGTGACCGTTCTCGCCACCTTCCTGCCGGCAATGATGCTCTCGGGCTTCATGTTCGATCCGCGAAGCATGCCTTGGGCCGTGCAGATCATCACCTATATCTTCCCGGGCCGCTACTTCGTCACCCTGCTGCAGACCTTGTTTCTGGCCGGCAATATCTGGAGCGTCATCCTGCCCAATGCCGCCGTGCTGGCCGGCATGGCCACGGCGCTCCTGGCGCTTGCCGTGCGCATGACCCGCAAAAGGATCGGCTAGCCATGTTCATTGCATCGCTTCTGCGCATCGCTACCCTGATCCGCAAGGAACTCCTCGTCATCCTGAAGGACCCGAGAAGCCGGGCAAGCATCATCGTCCCGCCCATCCTCCAATGTCTGATCTTCGGCTATGCCGCCACCTACGACCTCAACACGGTTCCCTATGCGCTCGTCGACCAGGACAGGACGACGGCATCGAGAAATCTCATCGCAAAGATCGAGGGATCCGGCATCTTCGAAAGGGTGGCGACGTTGGCGCAGGCGGGCCAGGCCGTCAGGCTGCTCGATGCCAAGCAGGCCGTGCTGATCATCGTTGTCGAGCGTGATTTCGAGAGGCAATTGGAAGGCGGCGCCCCCGGCGCGGTACAGGTCATCGCCGACGGCCGGAATTCCAATACGAGCGGCATTGCGCAGGGCTATGCCAACACGATCGTCGGCGACTTCACCTCCGATTGGCTTGCACAGAAGGGCGGTTCCGGCAAAGCCGTTCAGGTAACGACGCGCGCCTGGTACAATCCGCAGCTGGAAACGCGCTGGAGCATGGTCCCATCGCTCATCGGCACGATCACCATGCTGATGACGATGATGCTGACCGCCATGTCCGTCGCGCGCGAGCGCGAGGAAGGAACCTTCGACCAGTTGCTCGTGGCGCCCTTCACGCCGACCGAGATCATGATCGGCAAGGCCGTCCCCTCGATGATCGTCGGCATCACCCAGGCATCGACGATCCTGCTGGTGGCCTTGTTCTGGTTCCGCATCCCGTTTGCCGGCTCATTCCTGACGCTTTACCTTGGGCTCAGCCTCTTCCTCGCGGCGGCCATCGGCTTCGGACTGTTTCTGTCCTCGGTTGCCGGCAATATGCAGCAGGCAATGATCCTCGGCTTCGTCTTCCTGATGCCTTTCATGCTGCTGTCCGGCCTGATGTCGCCGACCGACAACATGCCGAAGGTTCTGCAATATGCGACGATGATCAATCCGCTGAAATATGCGATCAGCATCACGCGCGGCGTCTATCTAGAAGGTGCCGGGCTCGACGCGCTTTTTCCCGACATGCTGGCGCTGGTCGTGATCGCCGCGGTGACCATGCCGATTGCCGCCTGGATGTTTCGTCACCGGTTGAACTAGCGCAACTCCAGGAAGGCACACCGTGTGGTGCGTCGACCTCGGCGTGGACGATATCCGCCGTTATTCGACCCGCAACCCCGCCTTCTTCAGGAGTGGCGTGACCCGGTCGCAGAAGAAGGGCAGCTCATAGGTGTAGTTGACGAAGGACATGGCAATCCCGGAATAGCCCCGTTCGGCAATGGCTATCATGTCTTCGACAATTCTTTCCGGCGTACCGACCAGCGGATAGCCACCCGCGCCGCCTGCAAACCGCTTGCGATAGCGATCGTAGGCTTGCGTGTCATGCGACTGCGAGAATTCCTTCTTGCCGGCCATATGGGCGTCGACCGCCTCATGGTCGGCAAGCGTCACGGCATAGCGTTCGTAATAGTCCTCTGCCTCCTGCTGGCTTTCGCGGCAGACGACATGGCAGACGGTATAGGCGCCGATATCGCGGCCGAGCTTCTCGGCCCGCCCCTTGATATCCTCGACATGCTTGCCGGCTTCGGAAAGCTCGGTGAAGGTGGTGAAGAGGTAATCGCACTTCTTCGCCGCGAAATCCCGACCAGGCGCGCCGAAAGCCGCGTTCATGGTGACCGGCCGCGGCGATTGCAGGCTGGTCGGTCGGCTCACCACATCCTTCAGTCTGTAATAGGTGCCATCGTAGTCGAACGGTGCATCCGACGTATAGGCCCGTTCCATGATATCAAGCCATTCATCCGCCTGGTCATACCCTTTCTCGACCAGCGGCACCCCGAACATGCCGAACTCCTTCGGGTTCCAGCCGCAAACGATATTCAGGCCCGCGCGGCCGCCGCTGATATGATCGACGGTCGCGAGCGCCTTCGCCGCATAGAGCGGATGCACGAGTGGCACGTGAACGGTCATAAAAAGGCCGATCCGTTCCGTGACGGAGGCAAGGCCCGCCGCCCAGGTAAAGGTTTCGAAGGACCATTCGCGTACTCGATTCTTGCCGCCGAAGCCCTTCCAGCGCGCGATCGGAAGGAAGAAATCCAGCCCGCCACGATCAGCGATCTGTGCGGCGTTCAGATTGTCCTCCCAGCGAGCCTGCCAGCGCTCCGGCACGTCGGTAATGGCAAGCCCCCCGTCCGCATTGGCGGAAAAGACGCCGAGTTTCAATTTGCTGGGACCTTTCAGCGGATGCGGCTTGATCATGCTGTTCCTCCTTCTGCGGGCGGAACGCATTGCCTCCATCTGTTCCAACCGTCGTTGCCGGACGGAGAGATGAGCCTTGTTCCCCTTGGGCCAGCACTGTCGATCCATCGGTCGGAAAAAACAAGTTTAAACCTAAACTATTTTTACGCGCGGATTGAAACGGCTCGATGCGAGCGAGAGATCAATGCTTCCGCTTAAACGAGGTCAACCCGCCATATACTGGATGTTGCAGCGGCCATGGACCGAGGATTTCTGGACATGCGCCCGGACACCGAAAACCCTTTCGATCAATTCCTGCGTCAGCACCTGTTCCGGCGGGCCGGCGGCGACAACCTCGCCATTTTGGAGCACGGCCAGGCTGTCGCAGAACATGGCCGCGAGATTGAGATCGTGCAGCGCGACGATCGAGGTGACGTCGAGCTTGGAGATAAGGCCGAGAATATCGAGCTGATGCTGGATATCGAGATGGTTCGTCGGTTCATCGAGCAGCAGTTCGCTCGGCGTCTGGGCGAGCGCTCTCGCGATATGGACGCGCTGCCGCTCGCCGCCGGAGAGTGTCTGCCACAGCTGACCGGCGCGGCCCTGCATGCCGACGCGCGCAAGCGCATCCACAACCGCCGCATCGTCATGTGCGCTCCAGGACGAGAGAGGCCCGCGATGCGGCGTGCGGCCGAGACGCACGACGTCCATAACCGTCACCTGGGTATCGGTCGTCGCCTGCTGTTCGACGAGCGCGATGCGGCGGGCGATATCGCCGCGTGAAATCGAGGCGATATCGCTGCCGCCGAGCCGGATGACGCCGCTCTTGACCTTCCTCAAGCGGCAGATCAGCCGCAGCAGGCTGGACTTGCCCGAGCCGTTCGGGCCCAGAAGGCCGAGGACCCTGCCCTTTTCCACCGCCAGACTGACGCCGTTGACGATCAACGTATTGCCGGCGGCAAAAGTGACTGTGTCGACCGCGATGCTCATGCCGTCCTCCGGGCGCGATAGAGAATGATGGCGAAGGCGGGCGCCCCGAACAGGGCGGTGACCACGCCGATCGGCAGGATCTGCTGGGGAATGATGATCCTCGAGACGATATCGGCACCGACCATGAAGATGGCGCCGGCAAGTGCTGCTGCCGGCAGCAGCCGATCATGGCTTGGCCCCACCATGAAGCGGGCGGCATGCGGGATGACGAGGCCGACGAAACCGATGGAGCCGACGATGCTGACGACGGCTGCCGTCATGAAGGCAGTCACGCCGAGCAGCACGATCTGCGCGCGCCGCACCGCAATCCCCAGCGAAGCGGCCGCATCCGTGCCGAAGATGAACGCGTCGAGCACGCGGACATGCGCCATGCAGATGGCAAAACCGAGAATGGCGACCGGTCCGGAAAGATAGACATCCGGCCAGCGCACGCCGCTCAGCGAACCGAGCAGCCAGAACATGACGCCCCTCGCCTGCTCGGCATTGGCCGACGTGGTGACGATATAGGAGGTCAGCGCGTTGAAAAGCTGCGAACCGGCGACGCCGCACAGGATAATGCGCTCGCTCGTGCCGCCAACACCCGTAGCAAGCAGGCCGACGAACAGGAAAGCGACGATCGCACCCAGAAAGGCGCCGCCGGAAAGGCCGAGAATGCCATAGCCGAGCCCGAGGATCATGATGCAGACCGCCCCGGTCGAGGCGCCCGCTGAAATGCCGAGCACATAAGGTTCGGCAAGCGGATTGCGCAACAGGGCCTGCAGGATCACGCCGCTCAATGCCAGCGAGGCGCCGGCGCTGGCGGCGACGAGCGCCCGGCTCAGGCGATAATCCCAGACGATGCCCTGATGGATCCGGCTGAGCTCGAAACCTGTTCCGAACAGCCGGTTCGATACGGCCTTTGCAGTGGTCGACAGCGGGATGGAAATCTCGCCGATCGACACCGCAAGGCTGATCATGAAGGCCAGAAGTATGAAGGCAGCCAGGGCAAGCACCAGCAGCGTCCACCATGGCCGTCGTTCCGCGGTAAGACGCATCGTCACCGCGCCAGACCGAAGGATCTAATGCCTTTGGCCAGGATTTCGATGCCGTCGATGGTCCGGATCGTCGGGTTCATCGACTGAGCATCCATCAGAACGAAATGCTTGTTCCTGACAGCGTCGAGCTGGCTGGTGACCGGATCCTTCTCGAGGAATTCGAGCTTGACCTTCGGGTCGTCAGCCGCATAGCGGCGGCGGTCCATGGTAGCGATGACGATCACGGCCGGATTGGCCTGCGCGATGGTCTCCCATCCGACCAGCGGCCATTCTTCCTCGGTCGTGACGACATTCCTGGCACCGATCGTCTTCAGGATATAGGCCGGAGCGCTGTTCTTGCCCGCGATAAAGGCATCGCCGCCAACCTCCTTGCTGGAGAACCAGAACACGATCGGAAGGTCCTTGGACTTTGCGGCTGAAATCGAGGCGACCGCATCCGCTTCGCGCTTCTTCAGGTCGGCGATCAGGGCATCGCCGCGATCCTCGACATCGAAAATCTCAGCAAGTTCACCGATCTCCTGGTAGATCAGGTCCATCGTGAACAGTTCCTTGCGCACGCCATCGCCGCCATCGGCATTGACCTTGGCGACGCAATCGGTCGGCGCGATATAGGTGTTGATGCCGAGCTCGGAAAACTGCTCGCGCTTGCCGACGGAGCCCTGCGGGCCGACATGCCATTCGAATTCGGCTGCCACCAGATCCGGCTCCTTGCCGACAACGGATTCGAAACTCGGATCATTGTCGGCAAGCCGCGGAATCCTGGCGTTGGCTTCGGCGTATTGCGGCAGGACGGGTCCGACCCAGACCGCCGTTCCGGCGATCTTGTCGGCAAGGCCGAGCGAGAAGAGAATCTCGGTCATGCCCTGCCCGATCGAAACGATCTTGGCCGGAGCCTTCTGGAAGGTGACCTTCTGGCCGCAATTGCTGATGGTGAGAGGATATTGGGTCGCGGCCAAACCAGAAGCAGCAAAACCAGTCAGGCCGAATGCAAAAGTAATCGTCGTCAAAAAATGGCGCATGAGAGATCTCGATAGGAAGGAAACTGGACGGCGTCAGCGCGATCGCGCTCAAGAAGAGCGCCGACGGCTGCGGGGATCCCAATCAAGACCGATGGATGTCTGAAAGTGTCGAAGGCTCAGGTCAATCATTTTCTCTGTCCCTTCCGGGCATCCCCGCCCGGCTGATTGGATCGCGATCGACGGCAGGTCTCCTGGCTTGCGGATATCTGACGATCATCTACCTTCCCGCAAGCATGCTTGCAGTGGCATGGCTCAAGGCCCTGGAAGGAAACCAGCGGGCTGGTCGCTCCCGGATGATCGGCAATCCGCTTACAGTTGCGGGGGCAGCCACGGCCTAGGTCCCTCTTGGGTCGCCCTCACCGTGTTCCCTATTAATCCCCGCGGAGTCTTCCTTGGGGAACCGTCGCGTCCAGTTATGCCGGATGGCACCTTCCCGTCAAGGACGCTTAGATGCGATAAAGCGAGCGCGCAGCTGTCAGATCCGACATCCGTGCGGCAGGATTAGGCGGCGTCAGCCAATTCCACGCGATTTCGCCCGCCCGCCTTGGCGCGATAGAGCGCCTTGTCGGCAGCCTCGAGCACATGCTTGAAGTCGGCGGTCGGTTCGTGGGAGCAGGCAATGCCGATGCTGACCGTGACGCGGATGCTCTCCTGCTCGAACATCAGGATTGTCGCTTCGATATCCTTGCGGATTTTCTCCGCGATAGCGGTAGCGGCCCTGATATCGGTGTTCGGAAGCAGAACGACGATTTCCTCTCCGCCATAGCGGGCGGCAATGTCGGTCCTTCGGACGGTCTGCCGGATCACGTCCGCGACCCGCGCCAGAACCGTGTCGCCGAAGGAATGGCCCCAGCTATCGTTGATCTTCTTGAAGTAATCGATATCAAGCATGATGATCGAAAACGGGATGCGCCTGATGCCGGCTTCCTTGCTGCAGCGGTCCCCTTCCCGCTGCAGGACACGGCGATTGGGAAGTCTCGTCAGCGGATCGAGGCTTGCTTCGCTCTCAAGCGCGCGTTGGATGCCGATGCGATATTGCTCCCGCCCCAGCAGATCCGAGAGGAGAAAGACACCGATTATATTGACGATCGTGACCGGAAGCGTTGCCGAGAGCAGAAGTTCGCGCGCGACCGGCCACGGCAGAAAGACGAGAACCACGAGCGACGTACAGGTCGCCAGGCCGAACAATGCCGATCGCTTCCATCCCGTGCCGATCCAGTGCCGCGGCAGGAGGCTGAGCACATAGCCCGCGATCGCGACGATGAGGATCCCGGCAATGCCGCCGACCGCGCCCAAGCCGCCGATCATGAAGCGGAACAGACCCATCATCATCGCTGCAACAATGGTCCCCAACAGGCCGCCATAGACGGGCGTAAGGACGAGGAGGATGGAGCGGCCATCCTGAATGACGCCGGGCATCCATTGGATCGGATCAGCCATCGACAGGATGCCGACCACGCCGAACAGCAATCCGACCGCAACCGATTTCAAAACGCCGCGATCGATGATCCGGATAACCCAGGAATAGGCATAGACGATGATGGCCACCTGCCCCAGGACGCGTGCCAGGGACGGCAAATGGATTTCAATTCCCATAGCTATCCCCCATCCTTGCGAGGAGCCTCATCAATGGCATGCGCCGGCCATACTCGAAGTCGGCGCGCGATACCATGCGATCTCTATAAAATGGTTTACCGAACCTCTGCGACAGGACGTCGCGTGGGGCGGGACAGGGGATGGGGTCAGGATCGTAAATGATGATCATTGTCGTAACAGAACTTCGAAATTGATGCGTATCGATGCCACGGTGTCCGGCATCGCAATCCGAACAGTGGCGCATTTGCGGATTTTGGTGGATCATTTTTGAAGAACGTATGGATGACACGCGCTATCTGGCACGCAAAGTGAAGCGGTCAAGTGCGACCAGCAATTTTCCGCTTTAAGCTGCAGCCGATCGATGCAAGACCTGCACTGTAACGATGGTGAGCGCGATGCCGATCATGATCATGCCAACGGTCTTTTCGGGAAGGGCCAGGCCGGAGCGACCTGTCGCATCGGCCCATGATAGTTTGCGCGAACGCTTCGATCGCAGATCGCATATCCCCAATTCACCAGCTTTTCCGATACCTCGTCGCCGAGATTGCTGAGCCGGGTCGGTGCGCCAGAAAGGACCGCGACCTCCTTCGGTGAACATGGCAGCGCCGCTTCGGGCGCAAGTTTCGACGGGTCCGTATCGATTCCCCAATAGGCGCCGAAACGGCCGTATCCCTGTGCGGCGACCAGCGATGCCTCGTCGCTCAGCGGCGCGGCCGCCTTGAAGCGGCCGATGAGATCACGACGACGCAATGCCCTCACCTGGTTGTCGGTGACATCCAGAATCCGGCGAAGCTGGCTGACCCAATTGCGGCAAAGGCCGGAATTTCGGGCAAAGGGCGCACCGCCATCGCTGACAAAAAGAGTTGCGAAGCGCTTTACCAGCGGTTCGACCCCGTGATTGTCGTAGACGCCTCCGTCGGTGAGAATGACGGTCCTGCGAAAATCGCGGATCGCCGGGATCGGCTTGGACGGCGCCGTCGGCCAATCCTGAAAACTGCCGTCCGCGAACTTGAGCACCAGCGGTGACAGAATGGGCGGAAAGGCCGAAGAGGCGGCCACAGCCTGCGCCAACGGAAAATCCGGCCGGTCGAGCCGCCCGACGATGTAGTCGCCGGCATAGGCCTTGCCAAAGCGCCAGAGTACGCCGGTCTGCAAATTCGTCGCACAGAATATGAACTGCGGCTGGTCGGGCAGATCCTGAAGGCTGCGGCCCTGGAACAGATGCTTGTCGTAGGATTTCGCCACTTGCCGCGCGGCGGACGTTCCGGGCAGGAGCCCGATCACTGCATCCATGATGTCGATCCTTGCCCGGGCAAAAGCAAGCATCGGACTGACGAAGACATCGTTCATATTGGCAAAATCAGCCTTGACGAGATCGGGCCAAACGCTGGCGAGCCAGCCGGTGGTGATCGAACCGCCGGAAACGCTGGAGATGCGCTTTGCCCGCTGCAGAAGCCCAAGCTCTGCCAGGCGGAGGAAGGCACCGACGTGAAAGAGCATGGCCCGAAATCCGCCGCCGGACGCGGCAATGCCGATACCCGCCTCGAAACCGTTGCCGTCCCAACGGAAATCGGAGGCCGCTATGACCTCGCTTTCCGTGGATAGAGGTATCGCATCGATCTCACTCATGACCATGCCTCATTGTCGGCACCGGAAATCTCCAAGCCGGTCCTTTGCCGCCTGCGAACCCGTCGCACAGAACCGCTGATCTTCGATCATGACGAGATTGTCGCCATTGCCCGCTTCGCCGCTGGGCGACAGGTTGCGATCTCCCAAGTCGTTCGGCATGACGCGCGACCAATATCTTGACTGGCGCCATTCGCTCCTCCCCTGGCTGCCGTCTTGATCCATCGCTACCTGAAATTGGATCCACGATATTCTTTCCACAATCAAGCGCAATGGCCATTTTCAGCATTAGAGAAACTATAAAGCGTCAAGGTGGCTTGGTTGCCGGCGTGCCAGGAACCGGGGCCGCCTTCTGGAGAGCGGCGGGCTCGGGCCTATTGCTGGCCGCAGGCCCCGGCAGCGGTGATCCGGATGCCGGAGATTGCGACTGCCCCTGCCTGCCGACAGTCCCGCTATTGGCCGGCGGAACTTTCGCGGTTGCCGCGGTGTAGAACTGGTAACCGGCAAAGATGATGAGGATAGCGACCAGTGTGCCATAGACGTTACGAACCGTCTTCCGGACGCGATCATAGTCGGACACGCTGTTGCGGATCGGCGTTTCGCTGAACTCCTCGATCTCGGCCGCGCTCAGTACTTGATTCAATCGCAAGGCCCATATGGCGCGGGCACGGTCCTGGCCGGAAAAATAACCGGCATTGATGAAGGTCTGAACGCGAAAAGACAGGATCAGAAACGCCGCCGCGCCGATGGCGAACAGCCCTGCGATCCATGTATTGGGCGTCTTTGCGGCATCGGAGAGGATCTTGATCACGAAGGGCGTGGTGGCGACAGCCAGATCCTTCCACAAGGCGCCCGTCATATCCTGGGCTCGCTGGGTCGCCTTTTGCGCCTCGTCCACGACCGTCTTGCGCAAATCGGCAAGAGCCTTCAGCGTCTCCTTGCTGCCGGCCTTGACATAGGCGGCATAGGCGGCCTTCGCGGATTCAAGGCTGCCGTCTCCGAATTCCGCGAGGTTTCCCTGGCGATAGCTGCGCGCCCATTCCGCCGCCAGCAGGACGTGACGGGTCTCCGTGTCGCGCTCGCCGCCGGCAAATGCCCAAAACACACCTTCGTTGAGGCGGTCGAATATGGCGAGCAGTTCGAGAAGCGAGAGGCCGACCTTGCGGCTCGGCGGGCCGGAGAACTGATAGATCACATTCGGCGCGGCGCCATAGACCTGATCGGAAAGTGCCGCCATCAACCTGGGAGCCGCCAGTGAGCGCCAAGCCTCGAATGTCTGCGACGATTGCGCCGGATGATGCTGCAGCAGCCATGGCCGTATGTCTGCCGGCACAAGCCCCGCATTGCTGGCGTCATGGCTTATGCTTCGAGGATTGGGAAGTTCCGGCATCCGCTCGAACGGGGCGGGAGGTTGCTGCGTCCAAGGCTGGAATCTGGCGCCATAGGATGTGAATGCCTGATCCGCGGTCAGTTCGGCAACGCAGACAACCAGGCTGCTATCCAGGGCTCTTGACAGGCCTATCAGAGATTTTCCGTAGAAGAGCCGAAGAACGGCCTTCTGCGAGACCTTGTTGAGCGTAATGGCAAAAACCGTGCTCGGTGCCGGCACGTCACCGTCGTCAAGGGCGATGTCGGTGCCGTCACGCCGGATCGTGACGGATTCGAGAAAGGCTGGAATACTGGCGCGCAGGGCCAGCCATTCCGTTCTAAGAGCTGCGTCATCAAGCTTCGCTCTGACGATGATCAGTTCCGCATGTTCTTCGACTGGCTTCGTCGGCTGCGTTCGTGCGATAAGATCGAGGATCTCAGTTGGGGTCATCGGTCTCAATCGCCAGCTTGTCGTGGATGATGATCATGCCGTCTTCGGTCTTTTCGATCAGAGCGCGGAATTCGTTTGGCACGCGGATCTCGATGCCATTTTCGGTCTTGAAATAGAGTGTCTTCGGTCCCTTCACCTGATCGGGAACGAGCGCCATCGGCACTCCGGAGATCCGCTCTGTGGCGAGGCCGCGATTGAACTTGCTCAGCAGAGGGCTATCGTCCGCGAGCTTGTGCCCGATGACTGTCTCGAGAAAGGCGCGATGGTCGTCGCTGTCGATTTCGCCGCCTCCGGAGGCGGCATCGTAGGTCCGCTTGGTGAGTTCGCGCACCACTTCGCCGTCCACCAGGTCAGGATTGTCACCGATCACCTTGCGCGTGACATCGACCAATTTCTTCGTCAATTCGGCATTGCTCAATGTCTGTCGCGCACCCAGAAACGCCTCGAAATATTGTGCGACCTTCTGCTGGTTACGCCTGTCCAGCACGGTCAGCTCACCGCCCTTTTCGGACAGTTTGATAAGGGCTGCCTTTTGCAGCGCCGCCTTGTTCTGGACGAAGGTTCTCTGAAGCGCTTCGAGGCTGACCTTCTTCCGGCCGCCGCCGTCATCCTTCAGGTCGTAGGCGATGACTGTTTCGTCATCATATTTCAGAAGCGCGAACGATCGCGTTGCCTTCGCCTTCAGAGCAAACAACAGGATCGCCCCCTCGGCGGCGGTTCCGCCATGATGGGCTTGGAAATCCTCGGCCAGCTTTTCGCTTTCCTCCTGGAAAACGCTCGCATTCGAGGCGATGCGGCTGAGACGCTCACGCGTCGAAGACGCATCGGAAAAAGCATAGGGCAAGCCGCCATTCACCGACCGGATGCGATCGACGAAGAAGCTTTCGAATTCCCCGGGATCGACTTCCTCCAGCTTGATCAGACCGCTTTTGGGTCCGACAAGGTGGAAGATCATCCTTTCGATCTTGAGTTCGCTCAATTCGCTATCATCGAAAAATGCCAAGTGCCCCTCCCAAAGTGCCAGTGAACACTCAGAACAAGATAGCGTTGAAATGACACAAGGCGATATTCAAGCCTGGATGATGCCGCTGCAGCCTACAAACCGTTGTTACGCTCGCAGTGCTGCAGCCGGGCTGGAGCGCATGGCGCTGAAGGCGGGCACGATGGAGATGAGCGCCGCAACGGCTGCAAAACCGCCGACAAGCCACAGATCGTCGGGAGCAAAGCCGACCGGCAGATGGACGGCGGTCGAAGCGGCAAGTCTGGCGGAGATCACCAATGCTGCGATGTAGCCGAGCGTTATGCCAAGCAGGATACCGGCGGCAAAGAGGGCGAAGAGCTCGCCCCAGACGAGCGCGACGATCGAGCGGACAGGGGTGCCGAGCGCCCGCAAGGCGCCGATCTGCCGGCGCCGCGAACCGACATGCATGATGGTGACCATCACGATCGCGGCAATCACGATCGCCTGCGTGCCAAGCGTGATCGCCAAGAGCAGACTGCGGGCATCGCCGAGCGTTGCATAGAGCTTCGTCAGCACCTCCGCCGGGAAGACACCGAGCGTCGTTCCGGTACGGTATTCCTGCCGCAGCCGGTAGGCATCGGCAATCGTCTTCGGCTTGACGAGAACGGCCGGAACGCCGGGTGTCTGCGCGTCGAAATGTTCATCCAGCGGCGCATCGGCATCGACATGGCCATGCTCGTGTTCATGGCTTTCAGCATGCTCGCGCGGCTCCCCGCCATGCGCATCCGCTTCCTCACCATCATGATCGTGATGGTCTTCCTCGCCATGCATGCCGTGCAATTGCCAGACGGCGCGGATCGGCACGAGGATCGCGCGGTCCCAGGCCGTGCCCGTCGGCGCCATGCGGCCGGTGACTTTATAGGCAATCGCGGTATGGGTTTCGCCGCCGGTCTCGGCCGTGCCATGCATCGGCTTGATCTCGGCACCTGTGGACAAGGCGACATCGGAACCAACCACCGCCTCGCCGAGGCGCGAGAACATCGCGCCCTGTGCAAGCGATGGCGAAAGGGAGGATATAAGGCCGGTCGTCGTGCCGACGATCGGATGTCCATAGGCGGAGTCGCCGAAGCCGACGGGGGCCGCCAGTTCGACACGTGGATCACTGGCTAGGCGGGAAAGGACGGCGCCCTCCATCAGCGGCAGCGGCGCCGGCTGCAGGAAGACGGCCGAAAGTGCCAGCTGCGTCTCACTGCCGGCAGCACCGACAAGCAGATCAAATTTCTCCGCGGCGCGCGCGCTGCCGAGCCGGACGGCCCGCTCCTGCAGCGTCACCGTTACGCTCAAGGCGACCGACAAAGCAATCAGCACCACGACGGCCAACGCCCCACTCCAGAAACGCCTGAGGTCGGCAAGAATGAAAGCGATCATTGCGCGGCGACCTCCTGGCTGTCTTCCTCGATACGGCCGCTTGCCAGGTTGATGCGGCGGCCGAGACGCGCGGCAAGCGCCGCATCATGCGTTACCACGATAAGTGTCGTCCCCTCTTCGGCTGAAAGCTGCATCAGAAGCTCCGCAACCTCCTTGCCCGCCTGCCGGTCGAGGCTGGCGGTCGGCTCGTCGGCGACGACGACACCGGGGCGCGAGAGCAGCGCACGGGCAACGGCAACACGCTGCATCTCGCCGCGCGACAAGGTTTCGATCTTCTGCTGCGGGCGGGCGATGCCTGTCGCAGACAGGAGTTTCAGCGCACGCTCCCGCTCCCCAGGCGTGAGACGCCGCGCCAGCTTGACCGGAAGCACGACGTTGTCGAAGGCGGACAGGCCGGGAAACAGATGGAAGTCCTGCATGACAAGGCCGATATTGCGCGCGCGAAACGCATCGCGCCGGCCGGAGGAAAGATGGGTAATCTCGGTGCCGCTCCAGGAAATGCTGCCGCGCGTGACTTTCTCCAGACCGGTAATGGCGTTGACAAAGGTGCTTTTGCCGGAGCCGGAGGCACCGGTGATCGCGAGCCTGCCGCCTGCCGGCAGATGGAAGCGCTCAATGGCGAGTACCGGCGCAGCCAGGCCCGGAAACTGCATTTCGAGACTGGAGACATCAAGGGCAAGCATGGGATCAGATCGTCCTGAACGAGGCGTCCCGGAGACGCAATTGGCTGATGAAACCTGTTTCCGGATCCGTCCATGAGCCGAATTCCAGCACGCCGCGCGCCATGATCGGCGCATTGTACTGCACGAATGTCTGCTTGGACGAGAGATAGACCACCACGATATTGTCAGGCCAATCGGCATCGGAAGAGCAGAACGGGCAAAGCGACATCGGAATTTCGGTAAGGACGAAAAAGGCTGCCTCCGCCTTCAGGGGCGGCGCCATGAAGCCGTTGATGGCGACATCCTTGCCGCTCAGCTGCTTCACCCTGTCGGAAAATTCGAGACCGAGTGGACCGAAGCTCTTGTAAAGCTGATCAAAGCCGAGCTTTTCCGCAGCGTTCGCGCGCATGGCAACGCCCATCATCGGCAGTGTGGCGGCGGCGGCGAGCAACGCCCGGCGGTTGATGACAATGGTCTGGTTCCGAGGCATGAGAACCCTCATGAAAAATGAAGGGACAGGCGACCAGAAGCCGCCTGTCCCAGCTCACGGATATGAACAGGTTTTACATCTTTTCGGAGCCAAGAGCGAAAGCATCGACCAGCACATGGTAGACGTCGCTTTGTTCCATATAGCCATGGAAACCTTCGGCACCCGGACCAGCCGCCTGCAGCACGACGTCGTCGACGGCGTGAACGCCGCTATCTTCGTCCTTCGGGAGATTGCCCTGTACGAAGACGGCACCGGGCACGTCCTTATAGGCTTCGTTGGCAACATATTCCTTCTTCTCGTTTTGAACAGCCGGAACGAAAGGACCGTCGAGCTTCGGACGGAAGGTCTCGTAGTGGTCCGGGCCGTTGTTGGCTGCCATGAACAGGCGACGCGTAACGTCGACGCGGTCCGGATAGCCGTCGCCATCCTTATCTTCATAGTTCGGGAAGCCGGCGGCCGCATAGGTACCGACCTTCTCGCGCATTTCCGTGCCCGGCTTGTCATCGTCGACCGTACCGATGATCGAAACGCCATGGGTGTGATCGCCGGTGACGACAACAAGCGTATCCGGATTCCTGGCCTGGAATTCGCGGGCAACGGCGACGGCCTTGTCGAACTCGATCGTTTCGATCAGAGCGCGATCCCAGTCCAGCGGATGGCTCATCTTGTCGATGGAGGCACCCTCGACCATCAGGAAGAAGCCTTCCGGATTTTTGGAAAGCTTGTCGAGCGCGACCTTGGTCATGTCGACCAGGCCGGGCTGGTTCGGGAACTTGTCGACCGTGCCCTTCTTGAGGAATTCGCGGTCGAGCGTGACGTCGAGGTTACCGGTGTGGAACAGGCCGAGCAGCTTGTCCTGGTTGAAGCCGGCAGCCGTCGCCAGTTCGTTCTTGTCGGTGGCAACGGCGTAGCCGGCATCCTTGAAGAGCGCGACATAGTCCTTGTCGTCCTTGCGTTTGGAGCCCGGCACGCTTTTCGCCAGGAAATAGGCCGAGCCGCCGCCGAGCAGGACATCCGGCTTGACGTCATACATCATGCCGACGATGTCGGCCTTGTCGCCGCGCTTACGGGTATGGGAGACGAGCGCCGCCGGCGTCGCGTCTTCGACTTCGGCCGTAGTGACGATGCCGAGCGACTTCTTGCCGGTGCGGCGCAGGGCTTCACCCATGGTTTCGACCTTGGGGTCGTCCAGGCTTGCCGGCGTACGGTCGGCATAGACGCCGAGCGCGTTCACGGCCGACTTGTGGCCGGTCATATAGGCCGACATCGTATTGGCGCTGTCGGTCGCAATCGCCGAGGTCGAGGACGTGCCGATGAAAGCAACTGGCGGAACGTCATCCATGGCAAGACGGCCATTGGCCTTGCCTTCGGTCATGCCCTTGGACATGATGCGGGCACCGGTGCGATGTGCAACGGAAAGGCCGTCACCGAGCAGGAAGATGATGTTCTTGGCCTTCGGCGTGGCGGAGGTGCCGTAGACATCCCAATTGACGGACTTCTTCTCGTCGCCGGCCGATACTTCGACCTTGTACTGGCCGGTCTTTGCAAGCTTGACGCCACGCAGGATCAGGGCCGATCCGAGAACTTTGTCCTCGGCACCCTTTTCTTCCGCGACAAAATCGGCGGCCTTGCCGAAGACGGTCTCATAGCTTTCGCCGTTGACCGTCACCTTGACGTCTTCCGGCTTGACGACCTTGCTGAATTCCACCTTGAAATCGAATGGCGAGCCGGCGAGTACCGTCGCCCGGTCCAACGGATAGACCGTCGCCGCGTGAGCCGCACCGGACAATACGGTCGCGGCCATCATGGAGAGAACAAGTTTACGCATTTATACCCCCTGCGTCGTGGTTGCTTCCCTCTTCCCACTTATAAAAACCAGATGACAATCATGTAAAAAGGAGTCGACTTTCTGCAACTGGAAATTCCGAAGCGCAAATCGCTAAGGAAGGCTGATTGTATGCGCCGCATCTAAAAGACCCGCCGAATAGCCTGAATGCCAAGACTATCACCGCGAAGCGCACATGATCCACTACGGCCTTGCACGATCGGGATGCGCCGCCTGAAAGGCCGGCAAATTCGTGCACCTGGCATCGATTTCGACGATGCGCTTGAGATCGGTCAGGTCCACGCCCCAGCGGCGGGCGTTGTAGACCTGCGGCACAAGGCAGATATCCGCCATGGTCGGCGTGTCGCCAAAACTGAAGCTACCTTCAAATTTGCTCAACATCATCTCGAGCTTGCGAAGGCCACCGGCAATGAAATGCCTCATCCATTCCTCGCGGGCATCGGCTCTATCCGTGATGGCCATGACATGGGCGGCAACATGCGTGTTGCAGATCGGATGGATATCCATGGCGATCGCATAGGCAAGCGCCCGCACGTGCTGGCGGCTCGCGCTGTCAGACGGCATCAAGCCGCTCTCAGGCCGAAGTTCGGCCAGATATTCGATGATCGCAAGCGACTGCGTCAGAATTTCTCCGTCGATCGTGAGCGTCGGCACGAATCCTTGCGGATTGAGTGCCAGGTAATCGACGCTATTCTGTTCGCCTTCCAGCAGATCGATGGGCACACGCTTGTAACCGATGCCGAGCATGTTGAGCGCAATGCGAACGCGATAGCTGGCGGACGAGCGCCAGTAATCGTAAAGCACGACGTCGCTCATCACGGTTCTGCCCCCAGGTATTTTTCGACGGTCTGCTCGATCGCCCCGAAGATCGAGTGCCCGGTACGATCCTGCATCTCGATGCGAACCTGATCGCCGAACCGCAGGAACTGCGTCTTCGGCGCTCCGGTTTCGATCGTCTCGATCATGCGAAGCTCGGCAATGCAGGAGTAGCCATTGCCGCCATTCTCGATCGGCTTGCCCGGCCCGCCATCGAGTTTGTTGGACACCGTTCCCGAACCGATGATCGTGCCGGCGACAAGGCTGCGGGTCTTGGCCGCGTGAGCGATCAGCTCGCCGAAGTCGAAGGTCATGTCGATGCCGGCATTTGCCTTGCCGAAAGGCTTGCCGTTCACGGCGACCAGCAGCGGCAGATGCAGCTTGCCGCCGTCCCATGCCTCCCCAAGCTCATCCGGCGTGACGGCGACCGGCGAAAATGCCGATGCCGGTTTGGACTGGAAGAACCCGAAACCCTTTGCCAGCTCCTGCGGGATCAGGCCGCGCAGCGACACGTCGTTGACGAGCATCACCAGCCGGATGGCTTGCAGCGCCGTCTCCGGACTGGCGCCCATGCGAACGTCGTCGACGACGACGGCAACCTCGCCCTCCATATCGACGCCATAGGCTTCATCGGCCGCAAGGATCGGATCGCGCGGCGCCAGAAAGCCGTCTGAGCCGCCTTGATACATCAGCGGATCGACCCAGAAGCTTGCCGGCATTTCGGCGCCCCGCGCCTTTCGCACCAGTTCCACATGGTTGACGTAGGCCGAGCCGTCGGCCCATTGATAGGCGCGCGGCAACGGCGAGGCGGCATCATGTTCGTGAAACCGCATGGTCGGTTGCGCACCCGTCTCGATACCCTCCGCGATCAGGGCGAGCCTGGGTGCTACATGCTCCCAATCATCGAGAGCCGCCTGCAGGCTGCGGGCAATGTGACCGACTTCGGAACAACGGGTGAGATCACGCGAGACGACGACAAGTCTGCCGTCCCTGGTGGAGTCCTTCAAAGTCGCAAGCTTCATATCGTGGCTCCGATGTCAGAAAATATGCGGCCGGTCATCACTTGATGCCGGGTGTTCCGTCGAACCGGCGCTCTAGGCCATCCCAGCACTCCAGGTAATCATCCTGCAGCGTCTCGAGCTCGGCGGCGTATTTCGTCAGTTGCTGCGGGAAACGGGTTTCGAACATGAAGGCCATGGTGTGATCCAGTTTCACGGGTTTCAGCTCGGAATTCGACGCCTTTTCGAAGCCGGAGGCATCCGGCCCATGCGGCAGCATCATATTGTGCAGGCTGATACCTCCGGGCACGAAGCCCTTTTCCTTCGCATCATACTGGCCGTGGATGAGACCCATGAATTCACTCATGATATTGCGATGATACCAGGGTGGGCGGAACGTATGTTCGGCAACCAGCCAGCGCGGCGGGAAGATGACGAAATCGACGTTTGCGGTACCGGCACTTTCGGTCGGTGCGGTCAGCACCGTGAAGATCGACGGATCGGGATGATCGAACAGGATGGCGCCGACGGGGGAGAACGTCCGCAGATCGTATTTGTAGGGGATGTAGTTGCCATGCCAGGCAACCACATCGAGGGGCGAATGACCGATCTCCGTGACATAGAACTTGCCGCACCATTTGACATGCACGCGGCAAGGGGTTTCCTTGTCTTCGAAGGCGGCAGCGGGCGTCTTGAAATCTCGCGGATTGGCGAGGCAGTTGGCACCGATCGGCCCGCGCTCCGGCAGCGTGAATTTCGCGCCGTAATTCTCGCAGATATAGCCGCGCCAGACCTGTTCGTCGCCCTTGCGCGTCACCTTGAACATCATCCCGCGCGGGATGACGCATATTTCCAGGGGCTCGATATCCATGATGCCCATCTCGGTAAATACCCTGATGGCGCCGACCTGGGGAACGACCAGCAGCTCGCCATCGGCATCGAAGAAGTAATCGTCGACCATATCCTCGTTGAAGACATAGGCGTGGGCGGCCATGCCGGTCTGGGTCAGGACATCGCCACCGGTGGTGATCGTGCGGATTCCTTCGAGAAAATTCAGCCGCTCGGTCGGCGCCGGAAGCGGATCCCAGCGAAGCTGGCCAAGCGGAAGCGAATGATCATCCAGACAGGGCGCTGATTTCCAGAACGGATAGGAGGCGTTGGAAAAGCGGCGAGTGTGGCGCACGCTCGGACGGATGCGATAGAGCCACGACCGTTCGTTCGTTCCGCGCGGCGCCGTGAAGGGCGAGCCCGAAAGCTGCTCGGCATAAAGACCGTAATTGCACTTCTGCGGGCTGTTCTGTCCCTGCGGCAGAGCACCGGGAAGTGCCTCCGTTTCGAAGTCATTGCCGAAGCCCGGCATATATTGCAGCGCTTCCGCTGCCGTCGCCTGATGGTCGGAAGCCTGGGATATCGTCTGGTCCATCGCTCCACTCCTCCCGAGAGCTGAAGGCGGCCTCACGCTTTGTCGGAGGCCGCCCGAAAGAATTACTCGGCGGCCGTGCCGATGACGCCGCGTTTGATCTGATCGGCTTCGATCGACTCGAACAGCGCGCGGAAGTTGCCTTCGCCGAAACCTTCGTCACCCTTGCGCTGGATGAACTCGAAGAAGATCGGCCCGATGACGGTCTTGGAGAAGATCTGCAGCAGGATCTTCGTCACGCCGCCATTCACCACGCCTTCGCCGTCGATGAGGATACCATGTTTCTTCATGCGCTCGATCGGTTCTTCGTGACCGTTCACGCGCGCATAGGACATATCGTAATAGGTTTCCGGCGGGCCGGGCATGAAACGCAGGCCGTTGTCGGCAAGCGTGTCGGTCGCCCGATAGATATCATCCGTTCCGACCGCGATGTGCTGGATGCCCTCGCCCTTGTATTTCTTCAGGAACTCCTCGATCTGGCTGGTATCGTCCTTCGATTCATTCAGCGGAATGCGGATCTTGCCGCAGGGCGAGGTGATGGCCCGGCTCACCAGACCGGTGATGCGCCCGTCGATATCGAAGAAGTGGATCTGCTTGAAATTGAACAGATCGCGGTAGAAGTCCCACCATTTGTCCATGTTGCCGCGGAAGACGTTGTGGGTCAGATGGTCGAGGTAATAAAAGCCGACGCCTTCGGGATTCGGATCGCGCTCGCCGAGCCAATCGAATTCGGCATCGTAGGCCGATCCCTTCTTGCCGTAGGTCTCGACGAAATAGAGCAGCGAGCCGCCTATGCCGACGATTGCGGGAACATCGAGCGCCTTGTCATTCCCCTCATAGGGAACAGCACCCTTGGAGACGGCATGGTCGAAAGCGTGCCTGGCGTCGACAACGCGCCACGCCATGGACGGCGCCGCCGGGCCATGATCGGCGATGAAGCGGGCGGCGTGGCTGCCGGGCTCAGCATTCAGGATGTAGTTGATGTCACCCTGGCGCCAGACGGTGATATCCTTTGTCTTGTGCCTGGCGACCGCGACATAGCCCATGCGCGTGAAGAGCTCGCGCAGTTTCTCCGGCTCGGGGTGAGCGAATTCGACGAATTCGAAGCCGTCAGTGCCGGCCGGATTGTCGGCGCTGATTTCGGACGGCGGCGCATCATGCGGAAAAGGACCCATTTTCTCCTCCTCAGAGACAGTACTTTGACTATGCAAAGTATGGCCCAAAACGCGCGCAAAGTGCTTGCATTCTCAGTGCGGAATGAAAATATTATACACGATCCGTGAGTATTTTGAAAGCTTTGCGCAATGGATGAGCCCCTCGACAAATTGGACCTCCGCCTTCTCGACGAACTGCAGAAAGACGGTAGATTGACGAACAACGAGCTCGGCGAACGCATCGCACTTTCGCCCTCGCAGTGCTCGCGACGGCGCACGAGATTGGAGGCGGAAGGCTATATTCGCAGCTATCACGCCAACCTCGATCGCCAGAAGCTGGGCCTGGACATGCTGGTGGTGATTTCGGTGACGCTTGCCACGCATAACCGGGACAATGCCCGCCGGTTTTCGCAGCTGATCAACGGGCTGCCGGAAGTGCTGGAAGCCTACGCGCTGACAGGGGAAATGGACTATCACCTGAAGGTCGCGACCCGCGGGCTTGCCGGCCTTTCCCGGTTCGTCAACGACGTGCTCTTGCCGCACGAGTCGGTGCAGCATGTGAAGACCTCCATCGTTCTCGATACGCTCAAGACCTTTGAGGGATTTCCGGTGCCGCTCTCGCAGAACTGGCACGGCGACGGCACGCGATGACGATGAAACCTGTCGTCCTGCCCAAAACGCCAACGGCGCCGTTCGGGCGCTCGTGCATAAAGGCGTCTGTGCATAAAGCTGTGACTAGCGTGGGCTATCAAGAACTGAGGACGAGTGAAGGAATTGCTTTCAGGGTATGCTCTCTTCCAATCATACGAAAGAATACATCCTTAGCGAGGATAAGCTTGCATGGTATATGTGGACGTAAAGGCGCAACATCTCGAAGGTTTTTCCGAAACTCTGCTGAGATGCAACCATCTATATCGTCCAAGCAACGACTCCATTGCCTTGCTCAATGCTGTCAAAAGCAGGCAACAGATCGAGATATTTGACTATAGCCGCTCCGCCGATGCATTCACCCGCGCTTTCGGAATACGAAACTCTCTGAAATGCCTGCGGGCACTCGCCAATCTCGGACCGGCGATACGCGGATATGAAAGGGTATGCGATCTCGGCTGCGGCTCCGGTGCCTTCAGCCTTGCCTTTGCCTATCTCGCCGATAATCCCAACCTCGAGCTTCACGGCTTGGATGCCTCGGAAACCCAGCTTCTGCTTGGCGAGGAGCTCATGTCGGCGGCGGCGCTGCCGGGGCGCTATCGGTTCGAGCGACGAAACCTGCCGGCGCAGATCGGCTATCTTCCCGATCTGACGATCTCCTCCTATTGGTTCTGTGAGAACGAGCATGTGATCACCAATCCGGCACTATTTGACCTCATGGTGGGGCGGGAGATGCTGATCGTTGATTATGAAAAGATTATCGATCGCATTGCGAGCTCCCTTCCAAGAGGATTTCACGTGCTGGCGCGACACAGCGCCCTTGTCGAAATCCCCGCCGCGCTGACCGATTTCGTCGCGCAGGAATGGGCAAGCGTCTACAGCATTCACATCAGCCGTAACGCGGATTAGACGAGCCGGGTCTATTCCGAGCCTCGGCGCGATCGGATCGCAAGCATACCGCAATGCGCCGATACCGGCGGATTGCCTGGCTTGAGACCGACGCCGCATGCTTCCGCAATCATATTGTCAGGTCTTGCGCATTGTCAGGCCTTGCCAATCGCAATGCTCCTGCCATCTATGCCTCGGCGAAGCTGTAACGCGCGCGCTCCGATTGTTGGAATTTGTTAGTCTCATTGTTGGTTTCAAGGATTTTCCTCTCATGTCTTTCCGATCCTCGTCATTGCTTCGCATCCTTGCCTTTGGCGGCTCAGCCGCCATCGCGTTCGGCATACAGACCGCGGCGGCGCAGGAGATGTCCAGCCCGGCTCGATGGCCGGATACGCCGACCTCGCGCCTGGAAGCATTGGCAATCCTTGAGACCTTGAATGCCGATCTCCTCAGCAATGCCAGCGCTACGCTGACGCTCGATCGCTGGTGCGCCGCTCACAAGCTCGCACCGGAGGGTTCCAAGATCGTCGCTCAGCGGGTGCTCGGACAGGACAAGCCAGCCGATGCTCCCATCCGGGAACTGCTTGCCGTCGGTCCCGATGAACCCATCGCCTACCGGCGCGTGCGCCTGGCCTGCGGTGACCGCATCCTGTCCGAGGCAGACAACTGGTATGTGCCGTCGAGACTGACGGCCGAGATGAACAAGGCGCTCAACACGAGCGATATCGCCTTCGGCCGTGCCGTTCAGGCGCTCCATTTCACCCGTACGAACCTGTCCGCGAAATTGCTTTGGTCTCCGCTGCCGGAGGGATGGGAGACGGGTGCCGAGCTGCCGGCCTCCGGAACAGCGCCTCTTGTCCCGCCGCCATTCCTGCTCGAACATCACGCCGTGCTGAAGCTGCCGAACGGGACGCCGTTCAGCGCCCTTGTCGAAAGCTATACCAGCCGCGTATTCGATTTTCCGGCTCCGCATCTGCCTTCGCAATAGGCTTCCTCCGGTCCATTGCCGGAAAAGGACGCCATGCATAGCGCGCCACCGATAGCGCGGAGAGGTTGTTTCAACCGCGCGGCACAGGCAAAAAGCCAGTTTCACACAAGTCATTCTGGTTATCGTACCGGCATCAGCAACGTGCGAGGAACCAATGAGCATCTTTGGTAGCATGAAAACGTCCGTTTCAGGCATGAATGCGCAGGCGAATAAGCTTAGCACCGTGTCGGACAACATCGCGAACGTCAACACGACGGCCTACAAGTCGGCAACGGCCAGCTTTTCGTCGTTGATCCTGCCTTCGGGCGGCGGCAACTACAATTCCGGTAGCGTCGAGACGAATGTCAGCTATTCGGTTTCGCAGCAGGGCGACGCCATTTCGACCTCTTCGGGCACCGACCTGTCGATCCGGGGCGCCGGCTTCTTTGTCGTGCAGGGCGCCGATGGCTCGACGGTTCTGACGCGCGCAGGCGACTTTAAGCCGGATGCCAATGGCAATCTCGTCAATTCCGCCGGCTACACCCTGATGGGTTATTCCTACGCTTCGGGAGCCCCCGCCGTCGTCGTCAACGGTTTCGACGGTCTGGTGCCGATCAACGTCAATCAGAACGGTCTTGCGAACTCCCCCTCAACCTCGGGCAGCTTTACCGGTAACCTCAATTCGGGTGCTACGGTTGTTACGGCCAGCGCGACCGTGGCCTTGCCGAGCACCGGCTACACGGGGACTGGTGGTACCGGCAGTACGCCGCCCGTTACCACCAATACCCAGAAGAGCTCGGTCGTTGCCTATGACAAGCTCGGCAACACCGTCATGTATGATATCTATTATACCAAGACGGCGGATGCCAAGCCTGCCGATCCCACCACCACCCCGCCAACTCCGGCGACGTCAGGGACATGGGAAGTCGCCGTCTACCGCAATGCCGACGCGGCGACGGGTACCGGTTCATCCTTCCCCTACTCATCTGGCCCCGTTGCGACCAGCACGCTGACGTTCGATACAAGCGGAAATATGACATCCGGCGGCACCTTCACCATCACCGATCCAAAGACCGCCGGGTCGATCGCGATGGATCTGAGCAAGATGACCCAGAAAGCCGCGGCCTTCGCCTCCACCGGCTCGACCAACGGACAGGCGGCAGCCGCGGTCACGGGCGTCACCATCGATAAGAACGGCGTCGTCTACGCGAATTACGCAAAAGGCGATCCGAAGGCGATCTATCAGATCCCACTGGCAACCGTTGCAAGCCCCGACAAGCTGACCCTCATGAGCGGCAACGTCTATCAGGCCAATGCCGAATCCGGCGTTACCGTCACGAGCTTCGCCAACAGCAACGGCCTCGGCTACATCCAGTCGAACTCGCTGGAAGCCTCGAACGTCGACCTGGCGGGCCAGCTCACCGACATGATCCAGGCGCAAAAGAGCTATACCGCCAACTCCAAGGTCTTCCAGACGGGCTCCGACCTGCTGGATGTCCTGGTCAATCTCCAGCGCTGATCTTTTCGCTTATCCAGTTATGAGGGCCCTTCGGGGCCCTTTTGTTTTGGGTTCCACGCAGCAAGCCGACGGCTCCTTTTCGGATGCCGGCCCGAGCAGTCCTATTTCGCTCGGCGACCGATTTGCTCGAAGAAAGCGATCAGTTGCTGGGTGAGGAATTCCGGATTCTCGTCGGGCAGCCAATGGCCGGTGTCTGGCGCGACGCCGCCATGCACGTCGGTGCCGAGCTCCTTCGCCATGGAAAGTTCCGTCAAACCGTTGCTCTTGTCGCCAGCAAGCGCCAGGATCGGCATCGGCAGTTTCCGTTTCTCGAATTCGGCGAAACGGCGTTCGTCTTCGGGAAAGGCGCGGTAGAGCTCGAAGCCGGCACGGAGCCCTCCGGGAGCGGCATAGGCCTTGGCGTAAACAGCAATGTCCTCGTCGGCGACCTGCCTGTAGGCACGCTTCAGATAAAAATCCCGGATGAATGCGTATTCATGGCCGGCAACCACCATTTCTGCGATGTCGCGCTGCTGGAAGAGCCCGAAATGCCAAAGCTCCGGGTCGGGCTTGTGCTTCGCTTCATTCCAGGCGGCGGTGGCCGGAATAGGCACGTCGAGCATCGTGATGCTGGCAACCTCGTCCGGCCACTGCGCCGCGTATGCATAGGCGACCATAACGCCGATATCGCGCCCGACCAGATGGACTTTCGTTGCGCCGAGCCCGTCGATCAGAGCGCGAATATCGGCGGCCATAGTCGCCTTATCATAACCGGCGAGCGGTTTTTCGGATTCACCCGCACCACGATAGTCCACAGCGACAACGCGGTAGCCGGCCTTTGCCAGCGACGGCATGATGTTCCGCCATGTATACCAGGTCTGCGGCCAGCCATGCAGCAGTACCACGAGCGGACCATTTGCTGCGCCGCCCATGACATAGCGAAGCCGAACGCCGTTCGCATCGGCATAGTGATGCGAGAACTGCGTTTCGAAGCCCTGCGGCAAACCCACGTGCCGCGTCGTTTCGACAGAGATCGCGGGCTGCTGCTCTTGTGCGAAGGCGGGGACGAAGAGTGCCGCAAGGATAATGGCAGTAGCTGCCAAGGAGGAACGCATCGCATAAGCTCCTGTCGTTTGGCGCCGTCGGGCGCCGCGATCAATATCGTCATGCAAGCCGTCAAACGAATGTGTTGCCGCTTGGCGATCGAGACTCGCCTGAGTTAAATCCCACCGCAGATGGCTCGACGGGGGAGCCTCGCACCGCATGCCAGACCACCTGTCATTACCGCTCTCCTCCTGTCCGCAGGAGAGTTACTCGATGTTTTTATCGCCGACGAGGGCGCCACTACCCACGCTAGAAACCCGGCTCAGATCCCCCAGTTTCGACCTGCTTTAGATGGGAGATGATCGCAGCGGCCACCTTGGCAGGTGCCTCTCGGGTAGGAAAATGCCCCACTCCATTTAGGACGACACGATGGTAGCCGCCGCCGAAGTAGCGGTCCTTGCCTTCGGAGCTTTCCATCAGCACCGTTCCGTCGGCTTCACCCTGGATCATCAGCGTCGGGACGCTCAGTCTCTCCACCTCGGCGATCCGCTTGCGCAGATCGTCGTAGCGCGGATCGCGCGGTTCATCGCGCCAGCGGCTGCGGTAGCTATTCAGGGTGATGGCGAGCCAATCGGGATTGTCGAAGCTTCCTGCCGTCGCTTCGAACTCGGCCTCGTCGAACCATCCCGGCGGGCTCCAGGTCTCCCATTGAAGGCGGGCGAAGCCCTTGGGATCGCGGGCGACCGCCTCGGCGCCTCGATCGACGGCCATGAACCACTGATACCACCAGGCTCGGGATTGCCGGAAAGGCGGTATCGGAAAGGCGCCCTTGGGCGAATAGGGTAGCGACAGCGCGACGAGCGCTTGCAGGCGGTCCGGGACGAGCGCGGCCAATGCGTAGCCGATGCGGGCGCCCCAGTCGTGACCGGCTACAGCGAAGCGATCTGCCCCGAGACGGTCCATCAGATCGAGAGCGTCCTGAGCCATGGCCTCGGCGCTGCCGTCACGAATTGTCTCTGCGATGCGGAAGCAGGTCGGGCCGAAACCCCTGAGCCAGGGTGCAACAGTCCTAAATCCGGCGGCGTTCAGATGCTTCGCTACCCCCGCCCAGCTCAGTGGATCGTCGGGCCAGCCGTGCAGCAGCAAGATCACCGGCCCGCCTTGAGGCCCGCTTTCCCCGAAACCAATTTCGAGGAGATCGGTGGCCACCATACGAATGGGAGGATCTGTCGGCATCGGTCAATCCCGTGCTTGCTTCGAGATGGCGGCACGGCGCCAGATCTCGTAGCCGATGCAGAGATGCTGTGTTTGAATCTTTGGCATGCGTCAGAACTTCACCGCATGCCGAATTGTTCCCGGGCACCAGCCGAGCGTGGCGCGGCCACCGATCACATCACTCGCGCAATTGGGGTGACGTCAGGGCTGGCAGGCTACCAGGTGGTGCCCTGCTTCTGCAATTCGGCGATATCAGGAACCAAACAGGCCAAACAATGTTAAGGCGGGATACGCTCCCAAAAAGATTGGCACCGCCGACCCCGAAAACTCGCTACATCCCGGCCGTGCCCGAGATCCGAAGGAAGGCCACAATGCGCGATCACGACCATGCGGGACATGTCGGGATGAACAGGCATCCCTATGCCATGTTCGCCGTCAATATGCTTCTCAGCCTGATCGTCATGTATTTCGTCATGTTCTCGATGATCGACGGCTGGAACGATTTCCGGAACAATTTCAACATGCTCTACATGGCGCTGACAATGGTGGCTCCAATGGGCATCATCATGCTCGCGACTATGGGAAGCATGTACAAGAACAAGAGGCTGAACATCGGAATTCACGTCCTACTCGTGATCCTGTTCGTAGCCGCCTTCGCCGGCACTCGCACCCAGGCCCTTATAGGCGATCGCCAGTTCATCGCCTCCATGGTACCGCATCATTCCGGTGCGATCCTCATGTGCAGGGAGGCATCTCTCGAAGATTCGGAACTTGTCAGGCTCTGTTCCGAAATCTCGCAAGGCCAGCGCCGGGAAATCGAGCAGATGAATGCCATTGAAGCTCGCCTTGGCGATCACGAATAGCTGGCTTCACCATATGGGCCGGTCACCCCATGATGGAAACCAAGATGAGCCGGTCGCTCCAAGTTGTTGCCTTACCGGGACGCTCGCTGAGGAGCGAGGCCGGAAGATTAGCAATGCCGACAGAAGCCTCGGCTTTTAACATAGTCGCACATGCCCATCCTTCAAAGCGGTTCAGCTTCTGCACAGCACGCAAAAACAGCCCCGGTCATCTGGTCGAAGGCAATGTGGCCGGCGTGTGCCCAAGGTTTCAGGCCGCGCGAACGCGATCGCGGCCGCTGAGCTTGGCCGAATAGAGAGCCTGGTCGGCGCGACGGTACAGATCCGGCGCGCTCTCTGTTTCAAAGCAGGCAGCAATGCCGGCCGAACAGGTGTAGCCGAAATCAGGAGAGTCGATAAGCGGCCGGGAAAACCGGATCGTCGTCAACATCCGCTCTATGCACTCGATTGCATCCTGCAACTCCGTCCCCGGCATGACGAGCGCGAACTCCTCGCCTCCGACCCGCCCGAAACAATCGGTGCGTCGCACATGCTGGTGAAGCCGATGAGCAAAATCCCGCAAAACAAGATCTCCGGCGTGATGACCGAGCCTATCGTTGATCGATTTGAAATTGTCGATATCGAACAAGGCAAGGCATCCGATGCTACCATTCCGCGCACCAATCAGCATGTCGTCTATGCGCGCCATGACGAAACGGCGGTTGGCGATGCCTGTCAGCTCGTCGGTTTGTGAAGCCTTGATCGCTTGGTCGCGATCTTGGCGGACACTCCGGCTTTCGGCGCGCAATGTCGTGATGTCGCTTGCAACGCACAGCATCCAGCCATTCTTCTGCACGGTCTCGGTCATCCAAAGCCAGCGGCCGTCGGCCAAATCGGTCTCGAAAGCTCGATAGCCGATCTTGCCGCGCCGCGACTGCGTCGACCGTAGCCACCCATCGAAATCGGCCGTACGAATGACCGTGCCGCGCCCGAGTTCGAAGTTGCGCCGCATCAGATCCGGCCAAAGCGGCGCCTCACCGGGATCGATGAAATAGGCCGAGCGGAAGGCATGGTTCGCGTAGCGCAGCCGGTCCTCAGCATCATAGGCTGCGATGAGTGTCGAGCTGGTAGCACAAAGGTGCAGAAGCTGTTCGCCCATTTCGTCCATATCGAATCCCGCTGATTGCGCTCTACAATACCTATTGCGGAATTCCCTCGAGGAAAGGGGTACAGCGATATCGGTTTCGGGTGATGGCGAACTTATCCAGCCACTCCTGCGAGAGCTTGAGGTGTCGAACCGGGGTGGAGCGAACTGAGAGCCTCAGGGGCTACGGCATGCAAGCCGGTCGCCAACGATAACAGATCGGCGCGATTTTGGGATTTCTAGTTGAGATTGCAGCTGGATGGTGATCCTATGCCGCCCCGCATATCTGACTTCTTTCTCGCCTTCCTGATTCCATCACGCGAGCGGCGCATGTCTATTTCAGATACGATCTACCGTCCCTTCGAAAGGCTGATCCAGCCGCTCGACATCCCCTATCGGCCCCTGCCGTCGAAAGGGCCTATTGCCGTTCTCTGGCATTTCATCTCGATGTTCCGCGGCGTGCTGATCGCGCTCGTCCTCTGCACCATGGCGATTGAAGTCATGAGCTTGACCATCGTTTGGGGCTTGTCCGTCATTGTTGATGGCGTCACGCAGCAGGGTGCTGCCGCTTTCCTGCAGAACGACCGGATGCTGCTGACCTTCCTCGGTCTAATGCTTTTTCCTTGCATCCCGATCGGCTCTTTCCTCGTCAATACGCTGACCTCGCATACGCTTGGCATCGGCATGCCGGCCGCCATTCAATGGCAGGGCCATAGGGCGGTGGAGCGGCAGGACCTCGCCTTCTTCCACGATCTCTATGCCGGCCAGGTCGCCTCGCGCCTGCAGCAGGTAGCGTCAGCCGTGCAGCAACAGGTCATTTCGGCCTTCCAATCCATCCCGCGCTTTATCATGCAGATGGCCGGCTCCGTCATCCTTCTGGGCGCGCTCTCCTGGCAGCTCGCCCTTCCGTCCATCGTTTGGATCACGCTCAACGTGCTTCTCGCCGTCAGGCTGGCGCCCGTCTTCACCGAGCGCTCACGCCGCTCGGCCAAGCGTCGCAGCCTGATATCCGGCGCCATCACCGATCTCTATGCCAATATGCAAATGGTCAAGCAATTTGCCGCGGAAGACAGCGAGGCCGGTGCGATCAGAGGCATAATCGGCAAGGCGATCGAAGCTCAGCAGAGCGAACAACGCATCTACCGTACCGCTGAGGTCATCGTCGTCGTTCTCAACATGATGCACTGGCTGGCAATCCTGTCGATCGGCTTTACCGGGCTCGTGGATGGCTTCGTCACAATCGGCGAATTCACCGCCGCCGTTTATGTTCTCAACCGCTTCTCCGGACACACATTCACGTTCCTGCAGATGGGCCAGCAGATCTTCCAGGCGATCGGTACCATCAAGGACGCGATGCCGGTCATGACGACGCCTCCGACCATCATCGACCAGCCCGACGCGGCGGAGCTGGTGGTCGATCGGGGCGAGATCCGCTTTGAAAACGTCCGTTTCGCCTACAAGTCCGGCAAACCTGTTATCAACGATCTGTCGCTGACGGTTCGGCCGGGCGAGAAGGTCGGACTGGTCGGTCTATCGGGTGCCGGCAAGACGACGCTCGCCAACCTGCTCCTGCGCTTCTACGATATCAAGGACGGCGCGATCCGGATCGACGGGCAGGATATCCGGGCGGTGACGCAGGCAAGCCTTCGCCGCGCGATCGGAGTCATAGCCCAGGATGTCGCGCTGCTGCATCGTTCCGTCGGTGACAATATCCGCTACGGCCGGCCGGAGGCGGCGCAGGAAGAGGTCGAAAGGGTGACGAAGTTGGCGAGCGCCGATGGCTTCATCGCCGATCTTGCCGATAGCGAAGGCCGCAAGGGCTTCGATGCTTTCGTCGGCGACCGCGGCATCAAGCTATCAGGCGGTCAACGCCAGCGCGTCGCAATCGCGCGCGTCCTGTTGAAGGATGCACCGATCCTGGTGCTGGACGAAGCGACCTCGGCTCTCGATAGCGAATCCGAGGCCGCCATACAGGAAAAGCTCGCCCTGGTAATGGAGGGAAAAACCGTCATCGCCATTGCGCATCGCCTTTCGACCATCGCTAGGATGGACCGGATCGTCGTGCTCGATGGCGGGAGGATTGTGGAAGAAGGCAAACCGGAGGAATTGGTGCAGCAGGATGGCCTGTTTGCGCGGCTATGGAAACAACAGATCGGCGGCTTCATCGCCGACGAAGTCAATTAGCCGGACAGGGACAGGATCATCCTGTCACACGCACCGAATGGCGAACCTCGCTTTTCGAAGCGAGGTCCGCATCGTCTCTTATCAAGCTATCTGGCAAAGCGTTCCGGCCGGAAGGAAGCCAGAAGGGGGTGCCGTCTGCCGGTGGCGATCTCGTCGGCAAGCAGCTCGCCCGCGATCAGGCCGAGCGTGGCGCCGCTATGGCTGAAGGCGACGAAATAGCCCGGTATCGCCTGCAATTCGCCGAAAACGGGCTCGCCATCGCCCGGGATTGGTTTGGGGCCGATGCCGTAGTCGCCGATCTCGAGGGTCGGGTTGCCTTCCAGCACCTTTGAAGCCTCCATCAACAAGCCTTCAAGAGTCGAGGGACTGATCTCATAACTGCCGTCGCCCTTCACGACGACCTCCTCTTCCGACCATGCCGAATCCAGGGCGAAGGCGCCGTCCGGAGTTGGACGAATGGCGACGCGCGGCGTGTTCAGCACCGCCTTCAGCGGGTGCTTGATCGGCTTCGTCCTGACGAGAAGTGCGATCGGCGTATCATCGCCGATATGCTGGCCGGCCTCGGCAACGATCGTCGGCACGTCGCCACCGGTGGCCAGCAGCACGGCATCGGCCGACCAATGGGCGCCGTTCGCTGTCCTGACGCCACGGGCACGGCCTTCGTGTACATCGACCGTCGCCCGGCCGGCATCAGTGACGATTTTGCCGCCCAATGCGCGGAATTCTTCGGCAAGAATCCCGATCAGGGACGGCAGATCGACCCAGCCCTCGCCCGGATTGAAGATCGCTCCCTGTCTGGTCACCGAGCGGGCATCAACGCCGGGCGTAATCCTGGCAACCTGATCCGGCATCAGCAGTTGCGCATGATAGCCAAGGTCACGCTCGTAATCGAAAACCGCGGCAATATCATTGCCGGCATCATCCGCATCCCAGGTCAGGCCGCCATCGAAGCGCAGCCAGGCCGCATCCGGATATTTGGCTGCTAACGTGCGATAGCGGTCGATGCCGGCCAGGCGTAGTCGATGATAGGCGTCGGAACGACGCCGGGCCGAATTGAGCCAGGCGAGCGAGCGGCCGGATGCGCCATTCGCCAACAGGCCATCATTGATAAGTGTTGTTTGAATGCCGAGCCGCGCAAGATGAACGGCCGTGGAGACCCCGAAGATACCGCCGCCGACGACAATAACTTTCGAAGGACGAGTGGGAGCATGCATGTTGGAAAACCTTGTCAGTGGTGGGTGTTGCGATCAAGAAGCCGGCGGAAGCCGCCGCCGACCCTGTTGTCAAAGAACCTCGGCGAGGAAACGCTTCAGCCGTTCGCTTTGCGGAATGTCGAAGATCTGCTCCGGCGGGCCCGCTTCGACGATACGGCCTTCATCCATGAACACGACCTGATCGGCGACCTTGCGGGCAAATCCCATCTCGTGCGTGACGACCGCCATGGTCATCCCCTGGCGCCCGAGATTGGCCATCAGGTCGAGCACCCCCTTCACCAATTCCGGATCGAGCGCGCTCGTGACCTCGTCGAAGAGAACGACCTCCGGATCCATGGCGAGCGCGCGGGCAATGGCAACGCGCTGCTGCTGGCCGCCGGACAGGCCAGCGGGCCGATGATCCTTACGCCCGGCAAGGCCGACTTCCGCAAGGCGGGTCTCGGCAATTCGGCGCGCCTCGCCCTTCGGCATCCTCTTGATCTTCGTCAGCGACAGCATGACGTTTTCGAGCGCGGTATGATCCGGAAAGAGATTGAAGTGCTGGAACACCATGCCGACGCGGCGCCGCAGGTTTTCCGGCTTCATCGCCAGAATGCTTTCGCCATCGAGCGCGATATCGCCGCGCTTCGGCTCAACGAGCCGGTTGAGGCACCGGAGCAGTGTCGACTTGCCGGAGCCGGAAGGCCCGATGATGCAGGTCACCGTGCCTCTCGCAATATCGAGATCGATGCCCTTCAGCACTTCGAGATCGCCATAGGACATGCTGAGATCGCGGATTTGAACGGCGCCACCCTTGAAACGCGGAGCAGCGGCGTCGGAAGGCGCCGTGGTACCCGATGCCGCTTCCAGTTCGCCGACCTCGACGAGGCCGCTGGTGACGCCGGAACTGTGGCCCTGACGCCCGAGACGCAGACGCGCGTCGATATAGTTGACGAGGTGCGTCAGCGGAACGGTGATGACCAGATAGAAGACGCCAGCGAGCAGCAGAGGCGAGAGATTGCCCGTGACGACGGCCTGATCCTGGCCGACGCGAAAAATTTCGCGCTCGGAGGCCAGCAGCCCCAAAAAGTAGACGAGGCTCGAATCCTTGACGTTGCCGATGAACTGGTTGACGAGGGCCGGCAGGACACGCCGCACGCCCTGCGGAATGACGATCAGCCGCATGCCCTGTCCGTAGCTCATGCTGAGCGCGCGGCAGGCTTCCATCTGCCCCCGCTCGACGCTTTGAATGCCGGATCGAAAGATCTCGCCGATATAGGCGCCGGCGATCAGGCTCAGCGCGATGATGCCAAGCGGAAACGGCGACGGACCGAAGATCTCGCGGCCGATGCGGGCGAAGCCTTGGCCGATGATGAGGATCGTCACGATCGCCGGCAGGCCGCGAAAGATATCGGTATAGATGCGCGCCGGCAGGCGCAGCCAACGTGACTGCGAAATGCCCATAACGGCCAGCACCATGCCGATGATGACGCCGAGCACGGTGGAGGCTGCCGCCAGAATCAGTGTGTTCTTCAGTCCGACCGTGATCATACTCGGCAGGACTTCTGCCATCGCATCCCAATCGAGGAAGCTGCGACGGAGATTTTCAAGCCAATCCATTCAATTCCCCATGAAATTCGTCAGGCGGTTCAATGCCGCCGTCCGGCAAGCCGGACGGCGGCACGGCCTTACTTTTTAGGAAGATATTGGTCGGGCATCGGCGAGCCGGGGAACCACTTCTCATAGAACGTCTTCCAGGTGCCGTCCTGCATCGCTTCGTGCAGCGCCTTGTTGAGCGCCAGGCGGAAGGCGTCATTGCCCTTGTGGACGACGAAGCCTGCAGGTGCGTCGAAAGACGGAATGTTTACCGCAATCTTCAATGTGGGATAACGCTCGCCATATTGCTTGGCCGCCTCATAATCGAGGAAATGTGCGTCGATGGTACCGTTGTTCAATGCCGCCACGGCCGAATTGTTGTCCGGGAATTTGACGAGATCCGTGCCAGTGAAGTTCTTCGTGGCATAAACTTCCTGCAGCGTACCCTGTACGACGCCGAGGCGCTTGCCCTTGAGACCGCTCGCATCCTTGATCGAGGCATCGGAGGACAGAACCGAGAGATAGCCGGCGAGGTAACCATCCGAGAAATCGACCGTCTTCTTGCGTGCCTCGGTGGTGCCGATCGCCGCGACGGCGACGTCGAAACGCTGGTTGGCGACCGACGGCAGCAAGGCTGAGAACTCCTGGCCGGTAAACGTCACCTTGTCCTTGGGAAAGCCCATGCGGGAGACGACGTTCAAAAAGAGTTCGATATCGAAACCGGTGAATTGCCCATCGGCCGTCGTGAAGGTGTAGGGCTTGGAATCTCCCATCGTGCCGACGCTGATAACGCCGGGATCGATCAGATGATAGGGGTTGTCGGCAGCGACCGCCGGGCCGACGCTTGCTGCAACGAAATAGGCCAGCACGCCGGCGCGCAAGGGCGCGGCAATGGCTGAGAATATACCGGATATGTTCATGTTCGTTCTCCGCTCTGAAGGATGCTCTTATCGGCACTCATGCATGCGCGTCCTCATCCCCGCCCGGGGTTGGCGAGAGATTATCTGGACAAGAGACCGGTCTCATATATAAAGAGACCGGTCTCAGTGATATTTGTTAACTTGAGATTGACCGCCCGTCAACAACTCTTGTAGTCGTCATTGAATGGAAGAGCCCCTTACCTCGAAACGCTCCGTGACCGTCGCCGACGTTGCCAGGGCAGCGAATGTCTCGAAGGCCACCGCCGCGCGCGTGCTCGGCGGCTATGGCATCGTCAGCGACAAGGTTCGCGAGCAGGTGCTTGCCGCTGCCGCCGCACTCGAATACCGGCCGAACGAACTTGCCCGCAGCATGACGACAGGCAAATCCGGCATCATCGGCGTTTTGGTGGGCGATATCGAGAATGCCTTCTTCAGCCTGGCTGTCAGGGGTATTAGCGACGTCGCGCGCATGGCCGGCTTCAATGTGATCATTGCCAATTCCGGCGAGGAGCTCGATGCGGAAAAGTCGGCGGTGGATCTGCTCATCGGCAAGCGCGTCGATGGGTTAATCGTGACCCCGGCGCGCTGCGACCGGATGGAGCATCTTCGGGACATACATCGCGTCGGCGTGCCGCTCGTTCTCTTTGACCGAAGCATTCCGGAACTCGGCGTGGATGCCGTCACGGGCGATGATTTCGACGCCGCCATGATGGCCACCCGCCATCTTCTCGATATGGGACATCGTCGGATCGCCTATATCTCCGCCATGGATGCGGAGAATGAATTCCTTGGCGATATCAGCAGCATTTCCAATTCGGCGGTGCGCGAACGGGTGGAAGGCGTGCTGAAGGAACAAGCCGACGCCGGCATAAAGAAGGCTCGGTATTACGTGCGGCTCGGCGCCACCGACCAGCCAAGGACGGATGGTGTCGTCGAGCGCCTGCTGCGGGACGCGGCACCGCCAACCGCCCTCATCACTTCGGACAGCCTCGTCGGTCTTCGCGTTTTCAAGTCTCTGCAGACCTTCGGGCTGTCCATACCACGCGACATCTCGATGATTTCCTTTCTGGATGCCGACTGGACGACCGTCACGACACCGCCGATTACCGTTATCGACCAGCCTGTCTACGAGATGGGCAAGAAGGCGGCCGAACGGCTGATTTCGCGGTTGAACGGCAAGGGCATGCCCGCGGAGCGCACCGCCATAAAAACTAGCCTTATCCGGCGCGGATCGGTCGCCTCGCTGCCTCTCAGCGATCAGTAACGCGCCATATCGTGAGCGGGTGGGAACGTCCTAGACCAACTTCGCCTTCATCGATAGGGCCGAGATGATCGGGCACGCGCAGGACAAACCATGACAATGAACACGACCCAACTTCGAACCGCGTTCTGCCCGTCGTGATTAAGGCCCGGCAAGCTGCGGCGGCGGGCGCGATGAAACAAATTGATTTCAGACATGTTTGACTCCGATAAGAAAGGAGATCGACATGACAGCGCCGCGTAAACCAAATCCGTCATCCCGCGAAGAAGACTATCGCGACTATGAAGACCGGGACCTGCGTGAGGGGTGGCCATATTCCGATGCCGATGGCGATCCTCTAAAACCCAGGCCCGACGACACGGGCTATGGCGACACCCCGGCCAATTTCGACGAAGATCCGAGCGCCGGGTTTACAAAGGATACCGCCGATGCGTCTGGACGCGAGGACCGGATCGATACAACCGCCCCTTTGCCGCCAAACAGAATTGACGACGACCAGTTGGAAGCGCAGATCACGGATCGACTGGAAGAGATCGGCAAGGTCGACGTCGACAGCATCGAAGTGCGTGCCACCGATGGTGTTGTCACACTGGAAGGCCGCGTCGAGACGATTTCGCTGCTGCGCCACCTGGAAACTATCGTTTTGTCCATACCTGGCGTCGTGAGCGTACGAAACAATCTCGAGACGATCGCCATCGATTCTCATATTCCCGATGAAGAGTAAATCGAGTCGGCTCAATCTTGGCGAGACTTGAACTGCGTACAACCGCGTGAAAGCACGGCCCCATGTCTCCTCGATACTTTGATCATTGCATCGCTCCCGAGAACAAGGCAGCATATTCTTTCCCGACACAGCAGCAGAACAATAGATTTTTGCATTTCTCCGAAGTGCTACTATTGCCGGGAAATACGGGGCAAAGGGACCGACGCCGCAATGGTGACGCGTGCGCAGCAAATTGGCGTCGTTATCGGCCTGACCATCGTCACGGCGCTGACGATCCTTCGGGCAAGCGATCCTCAGTTACTAAGGCTTGCCCGCGATTTGACCTTTGACCAGTATCAGCGCCTGGTGCCCAGGACCTTCGAGAACCAGCCCGTCCGCGTCGTCGACATAGACGAGGCGTCCTTGCGCGAGTTCGGTCAATGGCCTTGGCCGCGAAACCGGATTGCCGCTCTTGTGGACAGGCTTTCCGATATGGGCGCGTCCGCCATCGCCTTCGATGTCCTTTTCGCTGAGCCCGATCGCCTGTCGCCGCGCAATGTCGTTCGCGATGTCACCGGGATCGACCCTTCGCTGCTCGGCAAGCTGCCGGACAATGATGAGATTTTTTCCCAGTCGCTATCGGGAAGACCGGTGGTTCTGGGCTTCGGCCTCTCCAACGAAGGGAACTATCTGCCGCCGATCAAGGCGGGATTTGCCTATACCGGCGAAAGCCCCTTCAGTGCGCCGCCGGCGATCAAGGCCGCGACGCCGCTGCAGCCGCAATTGCAGGCCAATGCCGCAGGCCTCGGCCATATCAGCCTCAATCCGGGCGCATCATCGGCGGTGGTGCGCGCGGTTCCGCTGTTCCTCAGCGACGGCAAACAGCTTTACCCCAGCCTTGCGCTCGAAGCGCTCCGCGTCGCACAAGGGGCCTCCACCTACGTGCTCGACGCAGCGCCGAACACGCCCAACACGCTAGCTCGTGTGAAAATCGGGGATTTCGTCGTGCCGGTAACGGCAGCGGGAGAGCTCTGGCTCTATGTCAGCCCCGACACTACGGAGCGGTATATTTCGGCAGCAAAGGTACTTTCGCCCGGAAACGTCTCTACCGATATCAAAACTGCCATCGAAGGCAGCATCGTTTTCGTCGGAACCTCTGCCTCAGGTCTCCAGGATGTCCGCACGACGGCCCTTGGCGAGAACGTGCCCGGCGTCTCCATCCATGCTCAGATCGTTGAGCAGGTTCTTTCGGGCCGCTTCTTGTCCCGGCCGGATTGGGCGGACGGTCTGGAAATCCTGTCCATCGCCATCTTGGGCAGCCTTCTGGTAATCCTCACCACTTTCGTCAATCCGGCCGTCGCGCTTGCCTGCGGCCTGCTGATTACCTTCCTTGCTCTTGTGGCCTCCTGGCTTGCCTTCTTGTATGGGGGCTTCCTCTTCGACCCGCTGGCACCGATCGTCGCCGGATCGATCACGCATTTCGCCGCGACGGCATTCCGCTTTCTCGTGACCGATCGGGAACGTCGCGACGTGCGGCGGGCTTTCGGCCACTATCTCTCGCCGTCCCTGCTCCATCGCATCGAGCATACGCGCAATGCCCTGCGCCTCGGAGGAGATGAACGCGAGCTGACGGTCATGTTCGTCGATGTGCGAAACTTCACCCAGATCAGCGAGGAGATGACCCCGAGCGCCGTCGTTGCGTTTCTGAACACGCTGCTCGATGCACTGAGCTACCATGTCATCGCCAATGACGGCACGCTCGACAAGTTCATCGGCGACTCGATCATGGCCTTCTGGAACGCTCCCGTCGATGTCTCCGATCATGCCGGCAAGGCGATCCGCGCGGCTCTCGGCATGCGGGAAACGCTCGCCCGCCTCAACAAGATCGATGCATTCGGTTTCGGAGACGAGCGGCGGGTCGGGATAGGGATCGGCATACATACGGGGCTCGCATGCGTCGGCAATATGGGGGCCGAGACACGGTTCAATTACTCCGCGGTCGGGGACGCCGTGAACATTGCCGCACGTATCGAATCCGCCTGCAAGGACATCAATTTCGACATTCTGGTATCCGAACCGACCGCAAGCCTGCTGCCCGATTGCGCTCTGCTCGAGGCCGGCGCGCTGACGCTGAAGGGTAAGAGTATGAGAACCAAACTCTTTGCTGTGGTCGGCGATGCGCGCCTGAAAAGATCCACCGAATTTGCCGAACTTCAGTCCACGCACAGGCAGCTTGTCGCCGCTCTCCGAACACGGTCGACGAGCAGCCGCAAACTCATCAGCACGACGAAACTCAAGGCGCGGGCCGTAGCAGCAGGACTATTGCAGGGTTTTTACGGCCAGATTTCGCGCCGAGCCGGACATTTCGCCGATGAAACCGCAGACAAGGCGGCCGACATCTAGCTGACTGATAGCCATCCTCCGCCACGTACAGCACTATCGATGGTGATGCCCGTTACCGTGACCGCCATGATGGCCGTCATCTCCTTGGCTGTCCTGATCGTCTCCGTCGTGATCACCCCATCCGTGGTCACCTCTGCCATGATGGTTGTGATGTTCATGGTGATCGTGATGCTCGCCTTCGTCGTCATCGTGCTCATGCGGTTTGCCTGATTTATCGGGCGGGCTTGGCGGATTTGAGATATCCGGCGTGCTGGGAGTTTCGTGCGGTGCTGCGGGCGCCTCGGCGTGCGGCGATTCCTGGGGGCTGGGTGGGCTAGGCGTATCGTGCGGTGCCGGTGCAGGATTATTCGCCGGAGCGCTGCGTGGAGATATGCCATTAGGCCGATCTCTCATCGCCGTCGACAGACCGCAGCCGCCGCCGGCAAAGCCCATTCGTCCCGAAAGTTGCTGATCGCCGGACAGGAACGGCAAAGCTTTCTGGTTGCCCAGGGTTTTGAGGATATCGCGGTTGACCCGGCGCGGATCGCTGATCTGACCGTTGCGTTTTGCAACGACGCAGTCGCATTGCTGCTTCAACTGCCTGCATCCGCCGGCACCGCAGAATTGCGCGGCGCCGCTCAACAGAACGACCGCCGTGGTGCCATTGGCCCCGACATAGAAATCGAATACCGTGCCGCGCACGCCGATCGTCCCGGCCGGAGTTACGATCTGGTAGGCCGCGTGGTTCGAATTTCCACTCATCCAGCGAAAAGTGCCCTTGGCCGCATTGACGGTCAGCTTTTTGACGGAGCCTGAGTCGTCGTAGACGAATTTATCGATGACAACAGAGGAGCCGGCTCCCACAGCCAGCTTCGTGCCATCTTGAAAGGTGAACTGTCCAAGACCCGAAAGGGAGGTGCGAATTCGCTCATCCCGATGCACGGGATCGTCGACCGCAAGCGGACCGCCTTCGCCCGTAACTTCGGTTTTAATCAGCACCGCCTGACCGACCTTCTCGGCGCCTCTCGAAGACAATGGCGCGAGCAGCATGACGCTCAACGCGATGGTTGCGGCGTGACGTAGATACGACATCGCACCCTCCAGGCATATCTATGTTTTACCATAGAATACCTTCAAATGTCGCATCATCCTTTTTGAGTATAAACGGCGCAGGCCGATTTATTATCGGGTTGAATCCCACCGAAACAGACAGGTTCTACCACCGTCATCATCGGTGAAGCTTCCATGCCGGTTGTATCTTCCATCTTGTTTGACGGAAAACCTACTTTCTGGCCAATGCGCGATATTTCGGCGAAGTTACCAGGGTCGAAAACGGAGGGTGGAACAATTTCGGAGACGTTACGTTTGAGGCAAATGAAAACGCAGCACGCCATTGTTCGTACTGGTAAAATTCTTCAATTCGACTCCGCTCAAGTCCACATCTTGGAAAGTGGCGATGTCGCGGGGCGTCCCGTCGTCGTTTTGCACGGATGCGGCAGTCTCGCCCAGGAAGTTCTTCTTCCCTTTGAGAACAGCGCATATCGGCTGATTGCGGTCGACCGCCCTGGTTATGGCCATAGCACTCCCTTGCCGGAGGGCGAGCGCGGAGGGTTCGGGCAATCGGTCTGGCTCGAGCGTCTCCTCGAGTTCCTCGACATTAGAAACGTCATCATAGTGGCGCATTCGATAGGATGCGCGCCTGCTCTCCATCTTGCCGCGCGAAGGCGAGACCTAGTGAGTGGCCTGCTGCTGATCTCTCCCTGCTGCCGGCCGGTTCCGTTCAAGCCGCTGATCACGCTCAGAGCCGCCTCAGCTCCGATGATCGGCGCTTTATTTTACCAGCAGGTGATCAGCCGCTGGCCCGGATATTTTGTCGAACGGGGACTTCAAGCCTCGTCCTATCCGAACCCCGTCCCTGCCACGCTTGCAAATTTGCCTGCACATCATCTGCTCAACCCGATTTCGATCCGGTCCATGGCGGACGAGCTTCGGGCATTCAATAGCGATATGCAGCGTCTGACGATGCTCCCCGCGGACTTGCCGATATCGGTCCTGTTCGGGCTCGCCGATAGGATTATCGATCCCGCCTGGCACCTGGAATGGATCCGGAGAAAACATCCCGCCCCTATCATCAAGCTGCTGAACGATGTCGGCCACATGCCGCATCACATTGCGCCCGACATCGCGCGGACGATGCTGAGCGGCTTGGTCACTGTTGCAGACACGGGTTCCGGCATCAGGCCGCCCGACATCGCTTCAATCGACAGGAAGCCTGCTCATGCCGGCTTTCGTCGGCAGCTCACGGCCAGCTGAACCTTGTTGCATCCGACCCGCTTGATCTGGCGCCGACTGACCGCTAGGTTGCCGTCGCAATCAAACTGTACAGACACGGGGGAATGGCATGCCGACTGGTAAAGTTAAGTTTTTCAACACCGACAAGGGCTTCGGCTTCATCGCGCCGGAATCGGGAGGAGCTGACGTATTCGTGCATGTCTCCGCCCTGCAATATGGCGATGTGCTCAAAGAGGGCCAATCCGTTTCCTATGATCTCGGCCAGGATCGTAAGACCGGCAAGTCGAAGGCGGAAAACGTCAGACCGCTCTGACAAAGTGATACACAGCACTATTCAACACATCAGGATAGTGCTGTGACGTTCCAAGCCGCTTATTGTGCGCGCTTGCCGGATGCCGCCTTTATGCGGCTTCCTCACCGATTTCCATGTAGCGCGCCAATGCCAAAGCCGCATTCAGCATGTGCTCGCGCATGATCAAGGCCGCTTCCGCCGCATCGCCGCGCATCATCGCGCGCAGGATCGCCTCGTGCTCATGAAATGAAGCTGACAATCGCTGCGGTTGACGCAGCTGCGTTCTGCGGAATGGCAGGAGCCTTGCACGAAGCCGCATCAGTTCATCGAACAGAAACTCGTTATGCGCACTGCGATACAAAGCTTCGTGGAAGGACAAATTGAGCTTGTCATATTGCTCGAAGTCGTCCGCCTTCGCTGCGAGTTCGGAGCGCTCGTGAATGTCCGCCAGAACCGCGCGTTCCATACCCGTTATCCGATGCGTTGCCAGACGGACGCACATGCATTCCATCTCGGCGGTTACTTCGAACATCTCCATCAGCCGCGGCAAGGTCAATGGCAGAACCGTTGCGCCGCGTCGCGGGCGAATCTCAACCAGGCCGATCGCCTCCAGCTGGCGCAGAGCCTCCCTCACCGGCGTGCGGGAAGCGCCAAAGCGGCTGCTCAGCGTTGCTTCGTCCAAACTCGTGCCAGGCCTTATGGCACCGGAGGAAATCTCATCCATCAGCACGAGTTTAATGCGCTGACCGATCGATCCAGCTTCGTCAAATTCCGTCATTTCAAACCTTGCTTCCGATTTGGCGGGAAACCATTCAGTTTTACACCATCCAATTCGACAGATAGCAATCACCATGCAATATCAAGCCGCGTGCTGCATGTTCATCGCACCCTCAGCCCCCTGCAATCGCCCTGACGGCGAGATAAAGGATCGAAGGTGCAACAAGGCAGCCCAGCCCCGTATGAAACGTCGCCGTCAATGCGCCATAGGGAACGAGCCGACGATCGGTCGCCGCCAGGCCGCCCGACACGCCGCTGACGGTTCCCATCAGGCCGCCGAACACCATGGCGCTGCGGGGATTGTCGAGACCGATCGCCTTGGCGACAATCGGTGTTCCGACCATGACAAGGACAGCCTTGAAAACACCGGTGGCGATGGACAGCGCGATCACGGCCGAGCTTGCGCCCAAAGCGGCTCCCGTCACTGGTCCCACGATGTAGGTAACGGCACCGGCGCCGATCGTCGTTATGGATACGGCATCCGTATAGCCGAAGGCGACGGCGAGTAACGAGCCGACAATGAACGGAAGAACCGTGCCGAGGCCAAGGGCAAGCGCACCGACAGCGCCGGCCTTGCGTGCCTGGCTGACATCAACCTCGAAGGCCGTGGCGACGATGGCGAAATCGCGCAGCATGGCTCCGCCCATCAGGCCGATGCCGCTGAGGATGGGAATATCCACCACTCCTTTCTCGCCTCCGGTCCACAGACCAGCCGCAAAGGCGGCGGCAAGCCCCAGGACGATTGCGATGGCCGAGCCGTGGACGCGGCCGAACAGGACATGTTTCGAGATGGCATTCGACAGCCACATCACCAATCCAACGATCGCAAACGCGGTGAGCAGGCTGTTGGCGGTCAGGCTGTGTTTCAGGATCTCCATGGAAGCCTCCCTCAGGCCGCGTTGCCGGAGGTGGCAAGCTCGCCCCTGGCCTTCGCTTCGATTTCATCCATCGTTTCGCCTCTCTCGCCGATACGGCTCATCAGCGCGACGGTCGCGAAGCAAACGAAAACCGTCACGATCCCGGCAATCAACACCAGCGGACCGCTGCGTGCAGCCACCAGCACGTTCTGCTGAGCCGCCATGGCAACGACGATCGGAATATAGAGAGCGCCCCAGAACTCGACGCCGAGTTTGAGCGGAAGCGTCAGCAAGCCCCGTCTGCTCAGCCACAGCCGCGTGGCAATGAGCAGGATCATGGCAATGCCGACACCGCCGACATTCGCCTTCACGCCAAGCGCCACCCCCAGGAGATCCCCGAGGACGCTCCCCAAGAGGGTGCAAAGGGCAAGCATAGCGACACCGGAGATCATCATGAGCGATCCTCCCCGCACGCGCTTCGATAGAAATACAAGGCCACCATTTTTCCTCCTCCAATGCATACAGATAAACCGCATGACGATTTTAAAATACACGTTGTTGCGGTTTTTCGCAATTGTGTGTACATTATATTTCTAGAAACACGCTCTTGCGCATACAAAGGGCAATCAAATGCTTGATTGGAATACAAAGGGCCGCGACAGGCTGGCACGTCTGGAAGCCGGCCAGCGCCTCGCTGCCGGCAAGCTTGTCGACCCGCAGCGCCTCGTCGCTTTCCTGGAAGCGATCCTGAAGCCCGGGGATCGTGTTTGCCTTGAGGGCGACAACCAGAAGCAGGCCGACCTGCTGGCCAAGGCGCTGTCTGAAGTCGATGTTGCCAAAATACACGACCTGCATATGGTGCAGTCGGGTGTGGTCCTGCCGGAGCATCTCGATATTTTCGAAAGCGGCATCGCCCGGCGGCTCGATTTTTCCTATTCCGGCCCGCAATCGGCCCGCATCGCTCGCATGATGTTCGGGGGCCAGATCGAAGTGGGTGCCGTTCACACCTATCTGGAGCTCTTCGCCCGCTATTTTATCGATCTGACGCCACAGGTGGCGCTTATCGCCGCGGTCAGCGCGGACAGAGAGGGAAACCTCTACACCGGGCCGAATACGGAAGACACGCCAACGGTCGTGGAGGCGACGAGCTTCGGTAAGGGGCTGGTCGTCGCGCAGGTGGGCGAGATCGTCGATCGCGTGCCGCGCGTCGACATTCCTGCCGACCAGGTTCATTTCGTCGTGGATGCCAAGCGACCCTTTTATGTGGAGCCGCTGTTCACGCGCGATCCGGCGGCGATTACCGAAACGCAAATCCTGACGGCAATGCTGGCGATCAAGGGGCTCTATATGCCCTATGGCGTGCGCCGCCTGAACCATGGCATCGGCTTCAATACCGCGGCCATAGAGCTGCTGCTGCCGACTTACGGTGAACGGCTGGGATTGAAGGGCAAGGTCTGCACGCATTGGGCGCTGAACCCTCATCCCACCCTGATCCCCGCCATCGAGGCCGGATGGGTGGAGCAGATCCATTCCTTCGGCTCCGAAGTGGGCATGGAAGACTATATGCGGGCTCGCCCCGACATTTTTTTCACCGGACCTGACGGCTCGTTGCGTTCCAACCGCGCCTTCTGCCAGACCGCCGGACTGTATGCCTGCGACATGTTCATCGGCTCGACCTTGCAGATCGACCTTGCCGGCAACAGTTCGACCGTGACCGGCAACAGGGTCGCCGGTTTCGGCGGCGCCCCCAATATGGGATCGGACGCGCGGGGTCGGCGCCATCCGAGCGACGCCTGGCTGCGCGCCGGCCGGGAAGCCGACCCCTCTGCCGCCACCCCCGCCCTGCGCCGAGGACGCAAGCTGGTCGTCCAGATCGGCGAAACCTTCGGCGATGGCATGGTGCCGATGTTCGTCGAGCGTCTGGGCGCCCTGGATCTGGCCGACAAGCTACGGCTCGATCTGGCTCCCGTGATGGTTTACGGTGACGACGTGACCCATATCGTGACGGAAGAGGGGATCGCCAATCTGCTGTTGTGCCGGGACAGGGACGAGCGGGAACAGGCGATCCGCGGCGTGGCCGGTTACACCGAAGTCGGTCGCGCCCGAGACCGCAAGATGGTGGAGCACCTACGTCAGCGCAAGGTCATCCAGCGTCCCGAAGACCTTGGAATTGATCCCCTGGATGCCGATCGCAGTCTGCTGGCTGCGCATTCCATCAAGGATCTGATGCTCGCCTCTGGCGGCCTCTACAGGCCGCCTTCCCGGTTTCGCAATTGGTAGGCCACCGCCATGGAAAATCTGCTTTACAAATTGAAATCGGCACAGACCGGCGGGACCCGCGCCCTCGCCCTGGTGGGCGTCGTCGCGTCGGGCAACCTCGAAATATTGCTTGAACGGCGGGAGGCGCCGGACCGTTGCGTTATCGAGATCGCAACGCCGGCCCATGGTTTCGCCGAGCTGTGGGCAGCGGTTACCGAAGATTTCGCGGCACGCTCTGCCGCCGGCGGTCTGCGCATCACGATTAATGACGGCGGCGCCCGGCCGGATATGGTGGCGCTGCGCCTGGCCCAGGGTGTGCGGCTGATGGAGAAGCCAGAATGACCGATCCTCGCACGCCGCGCCGAAGCTGGTATGAAGAGTCCACCCGCGGTCGGCTGCTGCATCTGCTCGACGCCGACAGCTTCACCGAATTCCTGGGCCCGGAACGGCGGGAGACGAGCCCTCACCTTGCACTTTTCGATTTACCCCGGCAGTTCGACGATGGCATCATCGTCGGAGCCGGCCGCATTGACGGCCGTCCCGTGCTGGTGGCCGCCCAGGAAGGGCGCTTCATGGGCGGTGCCATCGGCGAGGTGCACGGCGCCAAGCTGACGGGCCTGCTGCATGCCGCGGCTAAGATGCGGCGGGATATCGTCATTCTCTTCGACACAGGCGGCGTGCGCCTCCAGGAAGCCAATGCCGGTGAGCTGGCGATTTCCGAGATCATGCGCGCCGTGCTGGAGGCGCGATCCGAGGGTGCGCGCGTCATCGGTCTTCTTGGCGGCCGGGCGGGCTGCTACGGTGGCGGCAGCCTGATTGCCGGCTGCTGTTCGGCACTCGTCATTTCCGAGCAGGGTCGCCTATCCGTCTCCGGTCCGGAGGTCATCGAAACGAACAAAGGCGTGGAAGAATTCGACTCCCGCGATCGGGCGCTCGTCTGGCGAACCATGGGCGGCAAGCATCGCTACCTGATTGGCGGAGCCGATATCTTCGTCGAGGACGATATCGCCGCCTTCCGCACCGGCGCGATTGCCGCGCTGCAACGGCCGGCCACTTTAGACCCGACGGTGCTGCAAGCAGAACAGACGCGGCTCGAACATAGATTGCGCCATTTTGGCGATGCCCGTGATGCCACCGAGATATGGGCGCGGCTGCATATTGAGGACCCCGGGCAAATACCGGAGCGGGACATCGGGACTTTCCTCACCACCGCCAATATCCATCGGGAGAGCGCCGATGCAGCTCGCTGATATCCTGTCCTCACTCTTTCCGGCCGGCCATGAAGTGGCGCAGGCGGGCGGGCTCGTTACCGGCTGGGGCCGGTTGGACCAGCAGAACCGGATCGATCTGATCGGCATTGCCGACAAGACCTATCCCGGCGTCGACGAGGCGATAGCGCTGGCCGGGCATATCCTTTCCGTCGCGCGACGGCCGGACAGCTCGCCCCTGTTGTTCCTGGTCGATTCCGGCAGCCAGCGGATGAGCCGGCGTGACGAACTGCTGGGGCTTAGCGAGGCACTGGCGCATTTGGCAAAGGCGCTGTGGCAGGCGGAGCATGCGGGACACCGCACGGTCGGCCTCCTCTACGGGGGCAGCGCTGCCGGCGCCTTCATTGCCACCGCGCTGGCCTGCGGATCGCTGGCAGCCTTGCCCACCGCCTGGCCCGAAGTCATGGACCTGCCATCCATGGCTCGAGTAACCAAGCTGCCGCTTGCCATCCTGAAGGAAAAGGCCGAGACAACGCCCGTCTTCGCGCCCGGCCTCGATAATCTTCTTGCCACCGGCGCCGTAGCGGAAGTCTGGGATCCGGCGGCCTCGTTGAACGCCCAGCTTGCCGCACTTCTTGCCCGGCCTGTTTCGCGTGATCTGCGCGCGCAATTGGGCGCCGATCGCGGCGGCCGGCCGAAGGCTGCGATGATCGCGGCCGAGGTAGAGCGGCTGGCTTTGCTCCATGACTGATGTCGCCGCCCTCCGCCGCCACGATCTTGTCTATGTGCGCTCCGAAGCGTGGCCGGGCTTGCTGCGTGGGCAAGTCCAGGGCGAAATGGAGCCCGATGTGCTGGCATGGGCGGCGTTGGGACGACCGGCAATCTTCCGTCGTCGGACATGCAGCGACGCGGCGGATATCATATCCTTGGGGCTTCCCCTTCCTCCAAATATGGGACGCAAACGGCTTGCTCTCGCCTGCCCGCCCGCTGCCGTGATACGGACGACACCTCCTCCTCTATTAAGGGATGCGCTGGCCGCGGCGCCGGCGCGATGGTGTCAGGCCATTGGCACCCTTCTGGAGTCAGCCCCCTCTTGTCGCTGTTTCGGAAGTCTGGCTTGGCAATACCTGACCGGCCTTTCCTATCTGGCCGATACTTCCGATCTCGATCTTCTGGTCGAGTGTGGCTCGGACGCAGATGCAAGGCGAGTGACGGCTTTACTGACCGATGTTGCCGAACGCGCGCCGATGCGTATCGACGCCGAATTGATCACGCCGTGCGGTACAGCCGTGCAATGGCGGGAATGGCTGTCGGGAAATCCGGAGCTCCTGGTTAAATCCCATACCGGATCGGCCCTTATTGCGCGGGAGGCGCTGTTCGCATGACGTTTCCGTTGCTGGCCAAACCACACCCCGTCGCCGTCAAGCATTGCGATCCCGCGCTGATCGGGCGGCATGCCGCCCGAGCGCTCATCCTGGAGGTGGAAACCTGGCCCAAGCCAGGATTGGTCAGCCACATCGACAACGGCGCTCACGCCGACATGGACGCAGATCTTCTGCGCCTGAGCGCTCGGACACTGGAGCCGTTCTTCATCGCGCTTGCCAAGACGGGCGCGATGAACGCCGGCATGGATCGCCTGCGGCAAATCGGCATGGAAGCGGAAAAGGCAATGCGGGATGCGACCGGCGGAGTGAATACCCATCGCGGCGCCATCTTCGGCCTTGGCCTTCTTGCGGCGGCGGCCGGCCTGGCGGCGACCTGCGATTGGCGGGCGCCGCTCGGCACCCTTGTCGCACAGCGTTGGGGACGCGACATCCTCGACAAGGCGCCGGAGCATGACAGTCACGGCAGCGTGGTGGCGCGGCGCTACCAGGTCGGAGGCGCGCGGGCCGAGGCTGCCGCCGGCATGCCATCCGTCTACGATATCGCCCGTCCGGCGCTTGCCGAAGGACGGCGCCTGGCCATGGGCAATGAGGAAGCCGCAAGGGTCCATGCCTGCATGGCGCTCATCGCCGTGGTCGACGACAGCAATCTGCTTTATCGTGCCGGCCCGGAAGGGTTGAATTTCGCGCGTGAGAAGGCCCGCGCCTTTCTGGCGGATGGTGGGGTCGGACGGGCGAACTGGCGGTGGGATGCCAAAGCCATTCACGAGGCATTCGTCGCGCGCAACCTCAGCCCCGGCGGCTGTGCCGATCTGCTTGCGATGGCGCTGTTTACAGAGGTGATGGAATTGTGACCCTCGCGCTGCTCTGCTCGGGCCAAGGTCATCAGAATCGGGAGATGTTCGGGCTCTTCGCGACGGAACCCGCGGCACAACCCGTTTTCGAGGCCGCGACCGCCGTGCTTGGCACCAACCCGACGGACTTCTGCCGGACTGCACCCGAAGCCGCCTTGCATGCAAACCGCGAGGGGCAGATCCTGTGCGTGGCGCGTGCGCTTGCGATTGCCCGCGCCCTTTTCCCGGTGGGCGCACCAAGCGAAACGATGGTGGCCGGTTACAGCGTCGGTGAAATGGCGGCATGGGGGGTGGCCGGCGTCTGGTCGCTCATGGATAGTTTGAAACTGGTCGATCAGCGGGCACGGGCAATGGATGCCGCAGGCGGACCGGATGATGGGCTCGGCTATGTGCGCGGCTTGCCGCAGGCGGCCGTGGAACAGCTCGCCAGCCGGTTCGGCTGCGCAATTGCCATTGTGAACCCGGATCTTCTGTTCATCGTCGGCGGCGATCGACCTTCAATCGATGCGCTCTGCGCGGCTGCGCTGGAGGAAGGTGCAGCGCGTGCCGCCCCGATGACGGTGCGCGTCGCCTCCCATACGCCGCGGCTCGCCGGTGCGGTCGCACCGTTTGACAGTGCGCTCGCCTCGGTGGCCATGAGCCGCCCGACCCTGCGTCTCATGACCGCCAGTGGTGCCACTCTCGTTGCCGACCCGCTTCGCGCTCGGATGGGTCTGGCACGGCAAGTGGCCGAGAGGATCGATTGGGCTGATGTGCTTGAAGCCTTGGGTGAACGTGGCGTGACCGCGATCCTCGAACTTGGGCCTGGCCGTGCTCTGGCGGAAATGGCTGCCACCGCCCTGCCAGCAGTCAAGGTGCGCGCAGTCGATGATTTCCACAGCCTCTCAGGCGTCAAGGCCTGGCTGGCGGCCCTCTGAAATCAAAGCCTTATCGCAGCCGGCGGTATGACTTTCATCGATCTCGGATGACTGTGCACGGCGCTCGGCTGCCAATCTCAGGCTTCAAGGGGATCTTTCGCGTCTTCAACGAGTGAGCGCGTTCGCCAGCCAATTCGCCGCATGCTCCGCCGCAGGTTTGCGGCGTGCTCTGGCTGGGAGCAGAACATGATACCGGTCCTCGGTGGGCATCTCGGCTACGTCCAGGGCGACGAGCGTGCCGTCATCCAGAAAGGTCTGGACAAGAAGGCGCCAACCCAGTGCGATCCCCTGTCCGGCGCGCGCGGCCGCGATCGCCTCGGTATAATGGTTGAAGCGAAGATGCGGCTTGATCCGCAAAGCACGACCCGTCTCCTGCGCCCATTGCGGCCATGACAGCCATGATCTGTCATGCACGTCCGTCTCGATGAATTCGTCGATTTCGCTGAGCTCACCGGGCGGACGCCGCCGGAGGTAGTCGGGCGAACATACGGGGACGACAAAGTCCTCCTGAGAGGCAACCACCTTCGCGTCGGCGAATGGCGGTCTTCCATAACGAATGGCTATATCGATGCCGCCTGCATCGAGATCGATCCTGGCATCCTGCGAAACGACCCTGATCTGGACGCCCGAATTCTCGCGCCGGAACTCCGCCAGCCGGGGAAGAAGCCAGAACGAGGAGAAGGCGACCGTCGCGCCGATGGTCACGACGTCCTGCTGGGAGGATCTGACCGCGTCGACGGTGTCCGCGATGTTCGCAAAGCTCTGAGCGAGCGTCGTTCCGAGGGTGAGGCATTCCGCGGTCGGTTCGATGGCGCGGTGTTTGCGCACGAACATCGGCAATCCCAGTTCCTCTTCCAATGCCGCGATCTGGCGGCTGACTGCTGCCTGAGTGACGCCCAACTCAATCGCGGCCGCGGTGAAGCTTCGGTGCCGCAGAACGGCTTCAAGCGTCATCAATGCCGTCAGAGATGGGATACGACGCCGAAAGTTCATTCAAGCATCCCCAGCATTACATAAGGTTATGGATTGCTGAAAATTATTGCCGTTGAAGCCTATGGGATGCAAGAGCAAACTGCCGGCCATCGAACCATGAGGAGTTATCATGCTAAACAGGCTTCCATCCGATATCTCCGCCCTTCTTGAAGCTCGCGCCGATGGTCATTCCCTGCCGGCCGGCCTTTATACGCGCGAGGACGTCTTCGAGGCCGACATCGATGTCTTCTTCCATAAGCACTGGATCTGCATCGGCCTTGACTGCGACGTTCCGGAGCCGGGCGATGCGACCGTCGTCGATATCGGCAAGACCAGCCTGATCCTCCTTCGCGACGATGACGGCGAGCTCCGCGTGCTTCACAACGTCTGTCGCCATCGCGGGTCGCGCCTGCTCGATGCCGGAAAGACCATCGTCTCGAAACTTGTCTGTCCCTACCATACCTGGACCTACGAGCTGACCGGCGAACTCGCCTACGCGCCCCATATGGGCCAGGACTTCGACAAGCAGTGTCACAGCCTGAAACCGGTCAATTTCAAATCGATCGCCGGCCTCGTCTACGTCTGCCTTTCCGACAATCCTCCGGAGGACATTGCGAACCTCGAGCAGACCATGATCGAGCGCCTCGCGCCATATGACATCCGCAACGCCAAGGTCGCGCATCAGACCGATGTCATCGAGGACGGCAACTGGAAGCTCACGATGGAGAACAATCGCGAGTGCTATCACTGTTCCGCCAACCATCCGGAACTCTGCGTCTCTTTCGTCGATCTCGACTTCGGCTTCGACCCGGAGACGTTGAGCCCGGAGGATCGCGAACAGGCGGAGGAGCACTTCCGCCTCTACGACGAGCGGACGAGGGCCTGGGAAGCCGATGGCTTTCCGTCGGCCGCCGTCGAGCAGCTCGTCGACTGCGCGACAAACTTCCGGACCCAGCGCCTGATCATCGCCGGTGCCGGCGAATCTCAGACGCATGATGCCACGGCGGCATCGTCGAAGCTCCTCGGTCAAATGACCCGTAAGGACCTCGGCGATACGCATCTTTGGGGTCACAATAGCTGGAACCACTTCATGGGCGACCATGCCGTCGTCGCGATCGTCATTCCACTCTCCGCCGGCAAGACACTGGTCAGAACCAAGTGGCTCGTGCACAAGGACGCCGTCGAAGGCAGGGACTATGATTTCGACAAGCTGACCGATGTCTGGATCGCAACGACCGACCAGGACGCGGATCTCGTCGCCCGCTCGCACGCCGGCGCACTCGACCCGGCCTATCAACCAGGCCCCTATTCCCGGTTCTCGGAAACCAATCTCGACAAATTCGCGACCTGGTACATCGATCGGATGCGCGCTCATGGGTATTGAGTTCCAACAAATTTCGCGCAGCGAGGCCGCCATCTGGAATCCCGAGCGGGACGAGACGCTCGTCTGCCTCGACGTTCATCAGGAGACGCATGATGTGAAAAGCTTCACGTTCGCATCTCCGGAAGGCAAGCGCTTCAACTTCGAGGCCGGACAGTACTTCTTGTTCGATTTCCCGACAGGTTCGGAAGGCGAGGCTCGCTGTTACAGCATCTCGTCGTCACCCTATCGCGGTAATGCGTTCACCGTGACGGTCAAACGTGTGCCCGGCGGCAAGGTCTCGAACTGGCTCCACGATCACATGGCTCCGGGCATGACGGTCAAAGGCCAAGGGCCACTCGGTCACTTCATTCGTCCAAAAGGCGAGAAAACGAAGCTCCTGCTGCTATCCGGCGGCTCGGGCATCACCCCTGTCATGTCGATCACCCGCGATCTGGCGGATCGATACGAACCTTCGGACATCGTTTTCCTTCACGCAGCGCGCACGCCTTGCGACCTCATCTTCCGCCAGGATCTGTCCGGCCTCGCGACACGGATGAAAGGTCTGCGGCTCCACTTCCTGCCGGAAACGGTGACCGGCGAGCCAGCCTGGTCCGGACTGACCGGTCGGATATCGCCCGAATACCTGAAGCTTGCGGTTCCTGACATCGCCGAGCGGGTCGTCATGTGTTGCGGTCCGGCGCCATTCATGGCGGCGGCCCGCTCGATCACGGCAGCGCTTGGCGTTCCGGCGTCGAACTACATCGAGGAGAGCTTCGATGCCGCTGTCATCGACGAACCCGGCCTCGACGTCGAGGCACAGCCTGCGGGCAAGATCTATCAGGTAGAATTCTCGAAGCAGAAGCGGATGCTCGAAGTCTCCGCCGATCAGACCGTGCTGGCAGCCGCGAAGAAAGGCAGCATCAGGCTCCCATCATCCTGCTCCAATGGCATGTGCGGAACCTGTAAATCCAAGCTCGTCTCGGGCTCGGTTGAGATGAACCACAATGGCGGCATCAGGCAGCGGGAAATCGACGCCGGGATGTTCCTGCCCTGCTGTTCGAAACCTCTGAGCAATCTGGTCATCGATCGCTGACCAGGAGATGTGTCGGCGATGCCGCGATCGGTGCAGAGGCTTTCAAGGCGCGAAGCGGCAGGAGCCCCAATACCGTATTAATCGCCTGGCCGCCCGGGAAGATCCCCTATGGTGTCGATCCAAGGCAGCCGAGAGGAGCACCAGCCCTGCGATCTGGGCCGGAGCTTGTATCGCTGGTTTATCGTCCCCAGGCGAATGCCGACCTCGTCAGCATCTTCAAGCTCTCCAGTTGTGTAGATCGGTGACCCACAATTCGGGCAGAAGTACTGCAGCCGGCGACGGCCATTATCGCCGAATTTCACGTAGAGTTTCGGCTCTCCACCCGTGATCTCAAATGCCTCGCGTCGCGCAGACACGGTAACCCTATAGGCCGTTCCCGTCAGCCGCTGGCAGTCTGTGCAGTGGCAGATTGACACCTGCTCGGGGTCGATTTCCGCCTTGTACGAAACAAACCCGCAATGACATCTTCCATCTATGTGCATCGGCTCCCCGCTGTCTCGCTGCATACACCCCTTAAACTAGAGCGGCGTCAGGACGGTTTCCATCGAATGGCGTCGCCTTCGCATTTTCATGGGCAGGACACCGCTTTTCTCCGCCGCAAGGTCGCGATGTAGGGACTCGTCCTTATATGAAGATCGGCCGACCGATTTGGCCGGCCGAGACGTTAAAGGTCCTTCGCGATCCTGAGGCCGTCGTAGATCGCGGCGTGGGTATTGCGCGCGGCGACCGCATCGCCGATCCGGAAGAGTTGGAACTGGCCGTCCTTGTTGCGGACGACGGACTGCGGCTCTCCCGCAAGAAGCTGATCGTACGAGATCTCACCCAGGTTCCGGGAGTGCGGCTTGAGTTCGAAGTACAGTTCATCGAGCGGGATCGTGCCATGATTGACCACGATCTGGTCAACGACCCTTTCCTTGGCGACGCCACCATAGTCGCTCCCGACCGTCGCGATGATCTGGTTGCCGCTCTTTTCCGCCGATTCCAGCCGGAACGTCACCGTGAACGTGACGTCCAGCGTCTGCAGCGAGCGCATGTAGGGAACAAGGTTCATCGCCATCACCTCCGGAGCAAAGGATCGGTCCGGCGTCATGATCTCTACCTTTGCACCTGCTTTCGCGAGGAATTCGGCTGCCTGCAGACCGGCATGGTCGCCGGCGTCGTCGAAGACGAGAACGTGACTGCCCGGCTTCACGTCGCCCGAGATGATGTCCCAGGACGATACCACGAGTTCGTTGCCCTTCGTGAGAACGTCGGTATGCGGCAGACCACCGGTCGCGATGATGACGACATCAGGTTTTTCGGCGGTGATGGTCTCGGCTTCCGCCCAGGTGTTGAAGTGGAAGGTGACGCCAAGCTTCTCGCATTGGCTCATCCGCCAGTCGATGATGCTGATCATCTCGCGGCGCCGCTCGCTCTGCGCCGTCAGACGGATCTGACCGCCGGCGTTATTCGCGGCCTCGAAGACGACGACATCGTGACCGCGCTCGGCGGACACGCGCGCCGCCTCGAGCCCCGCCGGTCCCGCCCCTACGATAACGACCTTCTTGCGGAGTTCGGCCTTCTCCACGATGTGCGGCATCGTCTGCTCGCGCCCGGTCGCCGCGTTGTGAATACAGAAGGCAAGGCCGCCCTGGTAGATGCGGTCAAGACAGTAGTTGGCGCCGACGCAGGGACGAATATCCTCTTCGCGCTTCTCGATGATCTTGCGAACGATATGCGGGTCCGTCATGTGGGCGCGCGTCATGCCCACCATGTCGACCTTGCCTGCCGCGATGGCATGGCGGGCGGTCGCCACGTCCGGGATCTTGGCCGCGTGGAATGTCGGAAAGTTCGTCGCGGCGCGGATATCGCCGGCGAAATCGAGATGCGGAGAGTTTGCCATGCCCTGGATGGGAATGACATCGGTGAGACCCGGATCGGTGTCGATATGGCCGCGAATGACGTTGAGATAGTCAATCAGGCCGCTGTCGCGCAGCCGCTTCGAAATCTCGATGCCTTCCTCTTTCCCGGTACCGCCGGGAAGGCGTTCGTCCGCAGTGTATCGGACGCCGAGAATAAAATCGTCCCCTACCCGCTTTCGCATCGCCTTGAAGACGTCAAGACAGAAGCGCATGCGGTTCTCGAGCGAGCCGCCATACGGCCCATCGAGTTCGTTGGTCAGCGGCGAAACGAACTGGTCTATGAGATGTCCGTAGGCCTCCAATTCGATGCCGTCCATGCCACCGGCCTTCATGCGTTCGGCAGCGTCGGCGAAATCCTTGATGATGCGCTCGATATCCCAGTCTTCGATCTTCTTCGGAAAGGCCCTGTGCGAGGCTTCGCGATGGTGGGACGGCGATACGATGGGCAGCCAATCGCCCTTGTCCCAGCGCGTGCGGCGGCCGAGATGTGTAAGCTGGATCATGATCGCCGAGCCGTGTTCGTGAACCGCGTCGGTCATCTCGCGGATCCACGGAACAATCTCGTCCTTATAGGCGAGCAGGTTGTTGAAAACCGGAGGACTGTCTCGCGAGACGGCGGCCGAGCCGGCCGTCATCGTCAGCGCGACACCTCCCTTGGCCCGTTCAACCGTGTAGGCGCGATACCGCTCCTTCGGCATGCCGTCTTCGGGGTAGGCCGGTTCGTGAGAGGTCACGATGATGCGGTTGCGCAGCGTCAGATGCTTTAATTTATAAGGCTGAAGAAGAGGATCGTTCGACATGCGTCGTGCTCCGGGCTGGAAACATCGCATGACGCTAAATGAAAATGTACACCTATGTCAACGAAGAAAACATAAGCGTCTTTTTCTGAGACACTAATGTACATTTTCATTGTCGAGACCACAGTAATTTGATAGGAGAAGAGCCATGGACCAGAGTGTAAGCGACAGCGGATGGCGGGGGTCTCAGGAGGGTTGGTTGGAGGCGGCCTATTCGTCCCTGATCGATTCCGGAGTGGATTCCGTAAAGATCCAGCCGCTGGCGAAGAAGCTCAAGCTCTCGCGCACGAGCTTCTATTGGTTTTTCAAGGATCGCGAAGAGCTTCTGAGCGCCCTGGTCGGCAGATGGCGGGACAAGAATACCGGGAATTTGGTCAAGCAGTCAGAGGCTTATGCGGAGTCGGTTGCGGAGGCGATGCTCAATGTCTTCGACTGCTGGCTCGATAAGGACTTGTTCGATTCTCAGTTCGAGTTCGCCGTGCGCAGCTGGGCCTTGCAGTCCCCGGATATTCTCGAGGAGGTTCGCCGCGCCGACCACTTGCGCATGGAGGCGCTCTCGCGAATGTTCACCCGCTTCGGCTATGACGCCGTTTCCGCCGATGTCCGCGCGCGGACGACCTACCTTGTGCAGATCGGCTATATCTCGATGCAGTCCAAGGAAGACATTGCCGTGCGCATGAAGCGAATTCCGGAATATATCGCGATCTATACCGGACAGACTCCGCAGCAGCGGGAGCTTGACCGCTTCTTTTCGCGTCACAGCTACAAACCAAGCTAGAGCAGGTCCTGCGATCGATGAATCGATTGTGAAGTGACGCGGCGCGGCGAAGCTGATTCAACATCCACAGCAAAGAGGTGGATGATGGCA